>JBEKZH010000008.1:0-201521 GCA_049510065.1 Bryobacteraceae bacterium | reverse complement strand
CCACCAACTCCTTCCTCACCGCCCACCGGTTATGCCGGTGGGCCTTTTCGCGTTCGTCTGACCAGCGCCATCAGTCCGCTCTGGGCACGTTTTTCGCAAAAATGACTTTTGCGCCAGAAAGTCGCTACCACACAGCGTCATTAGTGATTGCGGATAGAACCACTCCGTCACCGTCGCGGCTCGGTGCCATGCGTTTCCGAGCCGCGACAGTAATGGAGCGGATGCGCAAGTACTTATGACGCTGTGTTTAGATCGAAAAAGTCCGTATCCGTACTCACAATCATGTGGCCGACCTGTTTGGCGTGTTCCCAAACTGCGGTATCCGGACTCTGCGCGAGCCCCAGTTCCACGACATGAACAGAGCCTGGATAGAGATCAGCCAAACGGGTAACAAGCTTGCGCGAGAGATTCTCGTCAAAAAGAAGCTTCACAAGGCAACGCGTTTGCCCAAACGGGCAGCATACTCGTAAACGGCGCGGAAGTCGTCACGTTCCAGTTCCGGGTAGTCGTCCAGAATCTGGCTCTCCGTCATGCCGGCGGCAAGCCAGTTCAGGACGTCCCGGACAGTGATGCGAAGCCCGCGAATGCATGGCTGGCCCGAGCGTTTGTCCGGCTCGACGGTGATGCGGCCGCTCACTGTCCGATGATACCAGCGGCCGGAGCTGCTGTGCCGTGGAATGATCTCAATCGTCTCCGCCGCCCGCCCGCGCGCCCATGTTGCACTCGGCGTGCACCGCCCGGACCGCGCTCTCCAGCCCGTCCTTGTGCACCACGATGCTGATGGTGATCTCGCTCGACCCCTGGGCGATGGCGATGATGTTCACCTTCTGCTGCGAAATCGCGCTGAAAATGCGGCCGGCCAGTCCGGGCGTGCCGCGCATGCCCTCGCCTACCACCGCCAGCAGACCCACGTTCTCATCCACCTCGATGGGCTTCAGGTAGCCGTGCGCCAGCTCCAGCGCAAAGCTGGCCTCCAGCGTCTCCATCACCGAATCCAGCTCCTCATGCCGGATCAGAAAACAGAAGTTCTGGCGGTAGCTGGAACTGGAGAACGTCAGCACCTCGGCGTTGGCCGCGGCCAGCGAATCGAGAGCGCGGGCCATCATGCGCGTGCCGCTGACGGCGGCGCTGGCCGGCTCCAGCGAAATGAGCGCCACGCCGCGCATCGAAGTGACCGCCCGCGGGCCCGGGTAGGACGTCCGCAGCAAGGACACAATGCGCGTGCCCGCGTGCCCCACGTTGAAGCTGTTCTTGCTCCACACCGGGATGCGCCGTTCCACCAGCGGCGCCAGCGTGCGCGGGTGCAGCACCTTCGCGCCGTTGTAGGCCAGCTCCGCGGCTTCCGCGTAGGTCACCTCATCCAGCACCAGCGCGTCGGGCACCAGCCGCGGATCGGCGCTCATGATCCCATCCACATCGGTCCAGATCCATAACTCGGAGGCGTCCAGAGCGGCGGCCAGAATGGAAGCGGAGAAGTCCGAGCCACCGCGCCCCAGCGTGGTCGGGCGGCCATCCAGCGTGGCCCCGTTGAACCCGGTGACCACCGGCACTTCACCGGCCTCGATCATCGGCCCCAGTTTCGCGGGCGCGCGCTTGCGCGTCTCTTCCATGATCGGGCTGGCGCCGCCGAACACGGCATCGGTGACGATCACCTCCGACCCGCTGACCGCCTGCGCGCGCACGCCCACCGATTCCAGGTACTCGGCCATCAGCAACGACGACAGCCTCTCGCCAATCGCAATGGCCTCGTCCACCGACTTCGGCGGGCGCTCGCCGAGAATGCGCACGCCGTGACAGATCCGGCGGAAATCCGCCAGCAAAGCGTCGACGCCCGCCAGCGCGATGGCGCGCCGCTCGGCATCCAGCAGTTCCACACACGTCTCGTGGTGCCGTTCGCGCAGCTTGTGCAGGTTGAAGTCGAGACCCGATTCGTCGCCCGCCTCGGCCTTGCGCAGCGAATCGAGCAGCAGGTCGGTGATCTTCGACATGGCCGAAACCACCGCCACCACCGGCCGCTCGCGCCTTTGTTCGATGCAGATCCGGGCGGCAACCTTGATGCGTTCGGCCGAGCCCATGCTCGTGCCGCCGAATTTCATCACCAGCAGATCTTTCAACGCGCCAGCTCCTTACCATTCGACGTTCGTTCGCGAATTGTCCGCAACATGGCCGCCTCCACTTCGTCAACGCTCAGCGAACTGGTGTCCAGATAGGCGGCGTCGGGCGCCTGCATCAGAGGCGATGCCGCGCGCTTCCGGTCCCGCTCGTCGCGCTCGCGCAGGCCCTCGGCCACGGCCTCTTCGGAGACGGCTTCTCCGGCCGCCACCAGCTCTTCCACGCGGCGCCCGGCGCGAACGTTCGCATCCGCGTCGAGAAAGAACTTGACCGTGGCGTCCGGGAACACTACGGTCCCGATGTCCCGGCCTTCCATCACCACCGAGGCGTCCTCCGCCATCTCGCGCTGCTTCGCCACCAGGGCGCGGCGCACGGCGGCAATGGCCGACACCCTGGATGCCGCATCGCCAACCTCCGGCGCGCGAATCGCCTCGCTGACGTCCTCGCCGTTCAACAGCACGGTGCGCGCCCCGGCCGCGAATTCGATGTGGGCCTCGCGAGCGAGCTGCTCCAGCCGATGCATGTCGGAAAGCGCCGTCCCATTCCGCAGCGCCCAGAGCGCCACGCTTCGATACATGGCGCCGGTGTCCACGTAGATAAAGCCGAGTTTATCGGCGATTCTGCGCGCCAGCGTGCTCTTGCCGGCGCCCGCGGGCCCGTCGATCGCCACAATAATGCGCTTCGCCAACCTTCATGGTATCTCGCGAGCAGTACAATCTCCTTATTGAAGGCAGTTGAAGCAGCAATTCGGGGCGCCACGGTCCTCACGCCCACCGAGCGGTTGTCCCGGGAGCTCACGCGCCAGTTCGGCGAGGCCCAGCAAAGACGTGGCAACGCCGCCTGGCCGACACCCGACGTTTTTCGCTTCGACGCGTTTCTGGGGCGCCTGTGGCGCGAGTGGCTGTTCACGGCCTCCAGCTCCGCCGCGCCGGTGCTGCTGAACCCACTCCAGGAGCGTACTGTCTTCGAACAGGCGATTGCCGAATGCGAGAGCGACAAGCCTCTGCAGATTGCCGCAACGGCCGACGCGGCTCTCAAGGCCTGGCAACTCGCGCACGCGTGGCACGTGCCGCTTTCCGATTCCCGATTCGTGGCCAGCGAAGACAGCGAGGCGTTCGCGCGCTGGGCCCGCACTTTCGACGAGCGCTGCCGCCGCGAGAACTGGCTCGATTCCGCGCGGCTTCCCGGTTTCCTGGCGGACCGCCTCCACGACGGTTCCCTCAAAGCGCCCGCCCGCATCGTGCTGGCCGGCTTCGACGAACTCACGCCGCAGCAAAAGGCCTTCCTCGCCGCGCTCCCACGGGTGGAGCAGGCGCAGCCACCCGCACATGACCCGGCGCCCGCGCGCGTCGAGTTGCGCGATGCGGCCGAAGAGTTCGAGCAGGCCGCCGGCTGGGCGCGCAATCTGCTGGCGGGCAATCCGCAGGCGCGCATCGGCGTCATCGTGCCTGATCTTGCGGACTGCCGCGCGCAGGTGGATCGCCTCTTTCGCGAGGTGCTGCACCCGGGTCCGTTCCCCAGTGGCGCACGCGCGTACCACGTGTCGCTGGGCCTGCCGCTCGCGGATTATCCCGTCGTCGCGGCGGCGCTGGTTGCTCTCGAAACCGGTTTGCCGCGGATGCGCGCCGATCGCGCGGGCATGCTTCTCCGCTCGCCGTTCCTCGGCGCACCGCGCGCCACCGCCGACGTCAAGCTTCGACGCACCCGTCGGTTCGAGTTGACGCCCGAACAATTGGGCGCGCTCAACTTGCGGCCGGAGAGCCCCCGGGAATTGCAGCGGCCCAGCGAATGGGCACGAACATTTTCGCGGACGCTGGCCGCGCTCGGATGGCCCGGCGACCGCCCGCTCGCAAGCGACGAACACCAGGCTATCGAAGCGTGGCACAAAGCGCTCTCGTCCTTCGCCACGCTTGACCTTACGCTTCCGGAACTTCGCTATGAGCAGGCGCTGCGGGAGTTGCGGCGGCTGGCCGATGAGACCGCCTTCCAACCCGAGGACGAGGGCGCGCCCGTGCAGATCATGGGCATCGAGGAGGCGGCGGGGCTTGAGGTTGATTCTCTGTGGGTCACCGGATTGCACGACGAGCAATTCCCCCGGGAGCCGCGGCCGAACCCGTTCCTTCCGCTGGCGCTGCAGCGCGAACTCAACATGCCGCACGCGACGCCCCAGCGCGAAGCGGACTATGCCCGCGCGATCCTGCGGCGTCTGATGGCCAGCGCGAACGAGGTGAGGCTGAGCTGGCCCGCCACCGATGGCGAGAGAACTCTGCAGCCTTCGCCGCTTCTCGAAAAACTGGGAGCCGAGGTCATCCCTCCCAATCTCGCCGACCCCATGCTGCGCCGCTGGCATCCGCTGGCAATGCTCGAATCGTTGCAGGACGAAATGGCGCCCCCGCTCGCAGCGGATGGCGTGCAAAGCGGTGGTGCGAATCTGCTGAAAGCGGTGGCCGAGTGCCCGTTCAAAGCCTTCGCGCTTTTCCGGCTCGATGCTCGACCGCTGGAGGATGCGGAGTTCGGCGTCTCCGCTTTGGAGAAAGGGATAACCGTCCACAGAGCCCTCGAACACATCTGGAAGGAACTGGGGTCGCAAGCCGAGTTGCTGAAGCTGTCCGAGGATGAGACGCGCGCCCTGGTCCGCCGGCACGTGGAGGCGGCACTCGACTGCGCCACGACGTTTCGCGATCTCGAGCAGACCCGCCTCGAACGCCTGATCGGCGAGTTTCTGCAACTGGAACGGGAGCGCCGGCCGTTCACAGTGAAGCGCCGCGAAGACACACAAACCGTACCGGTGGGCGGCCTGTTGCTGAACATCCGCGTGGACCGTCTCGACGAGGTCGCGGATGGCCGGCACGTTTTGGTCGACTACAAGACCGGCAAGATCAACCGCGGCGCCTGGGCCGGCGATCGCCCCCGCGAACCTCAGCTTCCGCTGTACGCGACTGTGTTCCCGGGTCCCCTCGCTGCCGTGACGCTCGCCACCATCCGCACGGGCGCTATCGGATTCACGGGCATTCAGGAAGACGACGTGCTTGGCCAGGCCGCCGCGATGACAAAGGACTGCGCCACCATCGACGAACAACGCGCGCACTGGAAGACCGCGCTCGAATGTCTGGTGGGCGAGTTTCGCGATGGCGTCGCGCGCGTGCAGCCGGCGGATCGCGCCTGCGACTTCTGCGAATTGAAGGCACTGTGCCGCATCTACGATCACTCCACGCCGGAGGAATCCGATGCCGACGAGTGACGCCGCCGCCCGCGCCCGTGCGCTGGATGCCACGACGTCGTTCATCGTGCAGGCGCCCGCCGGGTCCGGCAAGACCGAGCTGCTCATTCAGCGCTACCTGAAGCTGCTCTCGATAGTGGATGAGCCGGAAGAGATTGTCGCCATCACCTTCACAAAGAAGGCTGGAGCGGAGATGCGCGCGCGCGTTGTGAAAGCGCTGCAGAGGGCGGTGACGCGCACAACCATGGCCGCCACCGGACAGGCCTCGCTGTTTGCTGGTTCTGTGGCTGCGGCCGACGCGCCGCTCGAACCGCACCAGCGCATCACGCACGATCTTGCGACCGCCGCCCTCACGCGCGATCGCGAGGCGCACTGGGGCTTGCTCGAAAACCCCGCGCGCATTGGCATCGGCACCATCGATTCACTCTGCGCCAGCCTCACCCGGCGCATGCCCTGGACGTCGCGCTTCGGAGCGTTCCCCCGCATCGAAGAGAAAGCGCAGACGTTGTATCGAGAGGCTGCCCGCCGCACGCTGCGCTCGGTTGAGCGGGACAACAGCTCCGGCCAGGCCGTCCAAACTCTTCTGCTGCATCTCGACAACGACACCTGCCGCGCGGAGCAGTTGATCGCGCAGATGCTGGAGCGGCGCGATCAATGGCTGCGTCTCACCGGCAGTGCCGATCTGGACATGGCCGCGGTGCGGAAGACGCTGGAAGCATCGCTCACGCGCATCGTGGAGACCCATCTGCGGCTCTTGTGTGCGCGCTTTTCACGGCCGCTGCTGGAGCGGGCGGTAGATCTGGCGCAGCATTCCGGTGCACTTATCGACCAGATGCCCGGACCCGCGGCAGACGAACTGGAGCACTGGCAAATTCTGGCGAAGTTCCTTCTCACCGCCGACGGCAGGCACGTGCGGAAGCGTGTCGATAAGAACATCGGCTTCGGCCCCAACGACTGCCGAAAACGCGAGTGCGAGCAGTTATTCAAGGAACTCGGCGCCAACCAGGAACTCTCGGAGGCGCTCTGCGAACTCCGCCATCTGCCCTCCCCGAACTTCAGCGACGACCAGTGGCACGCACTCGAAGCCATCATCCCGTTGTTGCCGCGCTCGGTGGCCGAGTTGCGCGAAGTCTTCGGCGAACGCGAGCAGGTGGACTTCGCCGAGCTCACCATCTCCGCGAACCGCGCTCTCGAAGTGGATGGTCAGCCCACGGATCTCGCGCTCGCGCTCGGCTACCGCATCCGGCACATTCTGGTCGACGAATTCCAGGACACCTCGTTCTCGCAACGCGACCTGCTTTTGAAACTTACCGCCGAGTGGGACGCCGGCGATGTCCGCTCGCTGTTCCTGGTGGGCGACCCAATGCAGTCCATTTACCGCTTCCGCGAGGCCGAGGTGGGACTGTTCCTGAAAGCGCGCCGTGACGGCCTCGGCGATATCCCGCTGGAACCGCTCACGCTCTCGGTCAACTTCCGCTCAACGCCAGCCATCGTCGACTGGGTGAACCGCGCCTTCACGGACATCATGCCGCGCGTGGAGGACATCGTCAGCGGCGCTGTTCCTTACAGCGAATCGACGGCGGGGAAGTTCTCGGATCTGGCCTCGCCCGCTCCCGTCGTGCACGCCTTCATCGGCGAAGCGGCGGATAGCGAGGCCGAGCGCGTCCTCCATCTGCTCCGCGACGCCACCGGCACCACCGCCATACTGGTGCGCGCGCGCAGGCACCTCACTGGAATCATCGCTGCATTGAAGCGCGAAGGCGTTCCCTTTCAGGCCATCGAGATCGACCAGCTCGCCGAGCGCCCGCTGGTCCAGGATCTGATGGCGCTCACCTTCGCGCTGTTGCACCCCGCCGATCGTGTGTCCCACCTCGCGGTTCGGCGCGCGCCATGGTGCGGCCTCACTCTCGCCGATCTGCTCGCTCTCGGCACCCCGCAAGTGAGTGCCGATGGTGCCGCCCGGCTCGCTCGCATAAAACCGATTCTCGATCGCGCCATCCAGGAGCGCGGCCGCCGACGCTTGCGCGAACTCGTGGAGGGCGCATGGATCGCACTGGCCGGCCCGTCCTGCGTCCAGCACGACAGCGACCTGGACGATGCTGCGGCGTACTTCGACCTGCTGGAAGAGCTCGACGAAGGAGGCGACCTCAGCTCGTTCGGCGAGCTCCGCCAGCGCGTGGCCGACCTCTTCGCGAAGCCCGACACGCGCGCCACCGACGCCGTACAGGTGATGACCATTCATAAGGCCAAAGGCCTCGAGTTCGACACGGTGATTCTTCCTGGGCTGAGCATGAAGCCGAAGGCGGATGACTCACCCCTGCTGCTCTGGCAGGAACTGGCGGACGGTGCGCTGGTGGTTGCGCCCATCCCGCAGACCGGCAGCGATGGCGACCCGGTGTACAAATACCTGTCTCATCTCGAGAGCGCCAGAGCCGCCAACGAGACCGCGCGTTTACTGTATGTGGCGGCAACGCGAGCACGGAAGGCGTTGCATCTCCTGGGTTGTCTGCCGCGCGCGGACGCGACGCCACCGGCTGGTTCCTTCCTGAAGCTGCTGTGGCCCCTCTATGACGTCCAGCGTGAATTCGCCAACGCTTTCGCAGATGACGCACCCGAACCGCCGCGGCTGCGCCAGCCTCGCACCATCCAACGGCTGCCCCTGGATTTCCCTGCGCCCTCGCCGCCCCCAGCCGTGCGGTGGGATCGCGCCGCGCCGCCGCCCGACCGGGCCCCCGAGATCACCTTCGAGTGGGTGGGTGACACACTGCGGCACGCCGGAACCGTCCTGCATGGCTGCGTGCAGCAGATCGCCCGCGAGGGCCTGGAGCACTGGCCGCCAGAGCGGATTCGTGCGTCCCGCCCGCGATTGCGCACCCTGCTGGCCAACGTTGGCGTGACGCCGCATGAACTCGATGCCGCTGTATCGCGCGTCGCCACGGCCCTGCTGAACTGCGTGGAAGATCCGCGCGCCCGCTGGATGCTGTCGCCGCACGCCGAGCATCGCTGCGAGTACGCCATCACCGGCTGGCTCGATGGACGCTTCGTCGCGGGCACTATCGACCGCACCTTCGTCGATTCCGAGGGCGTCCGCTGGATCATCGACTACAAGACCAGCGCGCACGAGGGCGCCGGGCTCGCCGCCTTCCTCGACAACGAGAAGCTGCGTTATCGCGACCAGCTCGAACGCTACGCCCGCCTGCTGGCGTTGACGGAGACGAGGCCGATTCGCCTCGGCCTGTACTTCCCCCTCTTGCGCGGTTGGCTCGATTGGCAGCCGGGTCTCGTGCGACCGTGAGGATGTGAGCGCCGCCGCTTGCCTCAACGACCTCATCGAGTCCCTGAGCCGTTGTCTCGACGCGGAATCCGCGCGCCGGGTAGTCGAGTTGCGGGTCGCCCCTGCAATTCAGGAGCGAATCGACGGGCTCGCGGAGGCGGCCAACGAGGGAACGCTGAGTGACGACGAAAGCGCCGAATATGAGGCGCTGATCAACGCTGCGGACTTCATCTCGACCTCAAGCTTAAAGCCCGGCAGCATCTGCATTCGAACATCCAGTAGCCAGTGGCGCGGAGGGTTAGGACAGCTATCACACTCTCCCATGCGGAGAGACTGACGCGCCACCAGAGAGATACCGAAATCATTAACTACGAACCAAGTGCCGTCAGGTTTCTTCGCGAACATGGCTCCACCCTTACCGCCGGGTTTCGCATCATCACCCAGGAGAGCACGGCCGACGTTATTCACTGCGGCGTGCCAAGCGAATTCCGCGGGTGCTTCCGTCTCCGTGAAAAGCCGCAACCCTGAGACCTGCAGCGTCTACGAAACAGGTGGACAGTTGCGCAAAGGGGAAGAGCCGCCTGAAAGCCGGCGCAGCCAGGATTGGCTGCCCCACAGGCGGTCCAGTCATTTCGTGGACGCTATCGCCGCGTATCCTTGCCGCGCGCGAGACTGGCCAGCCACTCCTCCAGTTCCGAGGGCAGCGGCACCTCGACAGTGATCCGCTCGCCCGTGGATGGGCTCTGGAAGCCGATGCGCGCGGCATGCAGAAAGAAACGGACGGCCGGACCGGGCGGCGCGCCGTAGAGCCGGTCGCCCGCCACGACGTGGCCGACGCTGGCCAGATGCACGCGAATCTGATGCGTGCGCCCGGTGCCAATGCGCACCTCCAGCAGCGTGAACTTCTCGAAGCGGCGCAGCACCTTGTACTCGGTGAGCGCGGCGCGGCCGGAGCCCAGCCGTGCCGTCATGCGCGTGCGCCGAACCGGATCGCGCGTGATGGGTTTGGCGATGCGGCCGGTATCCGACGCCAGCGTGCCGTGCACCAGCGCGATGTAGACTTTCTCCACCGTTCGTGATGCGAACTGGCGGGACAGGCGCAGATGCGCGGTGTCGGTGCGGGCCACCAGCAGGACGCCGCTGGTATAGCGGTCGATGCGGTGCACGATTCCCGGCCGCAGCCCGCCGCCCACTGAAGACAGCGCGCCGAACCGATGCACCAGCGCGTTGGTGAGCGTTCCGGAATGCGCGCCGGCTCCGGCATGCACCACCATTCCGGCGGGTTTGTTCACGGCCACCACGTCGGCGTCTTCGTACAGAATGTCCAGCGGGATATCTTCCGCGGTGGCATTCAGCGGCGCCAGCGGCGCGGGCGTCACCTCAATGCGCTCGCCACCACGGAGCAGGTGCGACGGTTTCCCACGGCCTCCATCCAACAGCACCAGCCCGGCGCGAATCCAATCCTGCAGGCGCGCGCGGCTGTAGGTGGGCAGCGCGCTGTGAAGGAACTGATCGAGGCGCACGCCGGCGCTTTCCGCGGGAACAGTGAGAACAACCGGTGCGTCTTCCACCGTTTCACCTGCCGGAGGTCAGGCTCAGGACCAGCTCTTCCATCACCACGCGGTCGTCGGGGCGGGCGTCGCGCAGAGCCCGGTCCGCCTCGAACAGCCTGGCAATGGAGCGCTCCAGCCGGGGCTTCGAGAACGCGCTGACGGTGGCGGCCACCTGCTCGGCGCGGTCGCGCCACATGCGCACGCCCTGTCCCGTGAACCACGACAGAATCTGCTGCGAGTTGCGCAGGCCCGCTTCGTGCGCCACCAGCGCCAGACGAAACTGCGTCGCAAGAAAGCTGAGAGCCAGCGGAAGATATTCGCCGTCGCGCAGCAGCGTGTCCAGCGTGTCCAGGGATCGTTTGCGGTCGCCGCGGCCCAGTGCATTCACCAGCGCGAAGATGGTGGTTGCCTGCGCGTTGGGCACCAGCGCCGCGATATCGTCCGCGGTGACCGGGCGCTCGGTTCCCGCGTACAGGGCCAGCTTCTCGATTTCCCCGGCAATGCGGCCGGCATCGGCGCCGAGCGCCTCCACCAGCAGACCGATCTCCGACACGCCCATGCGCAGACCGCGCTCGCGGGCGAGGTCCTGGGCCACTCGCCGCGCCGACTCGGGCGCGAATGGACGGAACTCCACCTGATCCGGGATGGCGCCATAGAACTTCGCCACACGCTCCAGCTTCGCTTTGTCTTCGCCATCGAATTCGTAGCGCGCCGCGTCGAACACCACCACCGTTCCTGGAACGGGGTTCTTCAGGTAGCCGGCGAGGTCGCCGGCGGTGGTGGCTTCCTCCCCGGCGGTGCGTCCGCGGGGCAGAGCCGATTCCGCCGAAGCCACCCAGATCACGCGGCGGGGGGCGAACAGGGAGAACGACCGCGCGTCATCCAGCACCTCGGTCAGCGATACGGAATCGAGATCGTGGCGCGTGAGACCCTGCTCGCGGTCCGCCTCGCCAAGCGCGCGCGCGATCAACGCACGCCGGCAGCGATCGCGATACCAGACCTCCGGGCCCAGGAACAGATAGACCGGCGCGGGCGCCTGCTTCGCAATGCGGCTAAGAAAGATGTCCGGGCTCAAAAGTTCTCCAGAATCCCGCTGACCACCTCGCGGGCCACGTCCTGGCTCATGCGGAGTTCGGCGGCGCCGCTCTCGTCGAAGTACGTCTGCGCGTTGGTGCTGAGTTCGTACCGCTGGTGGAATTCCCAGGAAGGGCGCGAGTAAAGCACCTTGCCGGAGCGATCGTAGAGGTTGACCTGGAGTCTGGCGACCACCTGCAGCGCGGTGGCGCGTCCCGTGGACTGGTCGGTCAGAATCGCGTACGAGAGAAGACTGGTCACACTGCCCTTCAACACGGCGTCGGCGTCTTCCTGATGGCGCACTACCTCGTATCGCGTGCGCGCGATGAACTCGCGGGAGATCGCCTCCGGGATCGCGTCGGTGAGCCGGTAGTGGGTGGTGAGATTCTCGAAGGCCGGAACATAGATGGTGTGAATGTTTTTCGGCAGCAGGTTCGCCTTGCCGGAGACGTGGTAGCCACAGGCGGGGAACAGCAGGAAAACGGCGGCGGCCAGGACCGCTCCCACGGAATGCCGAAAACTCCCGACAAAACGATTCTGAGCCACAGATGAACGCCGATGAACACGGATAAACCGATCTTGTTCAATCGGCGTTAATCGGCGTTCATCTGTGGCCAGTTGTGTTGCGGCCTTCATCAGGGCCGCTCTAATCGACCAGTTCACGAATCACCTCGACACAGTTCTCCGCGACGATGCGCAGATTGTCGGCCACCATCCAGAACCAGCACGCCTGCGGCTCGTTGCGGTCCGCCGCGATGGAGCCCACGGTGATGCCACCCTGGCCCGCCACTCCGGCGTTGCTGGGCGGTTCCTGATCGCCGGTGCGAACGTCGATATGCGTGGACGAGAGTTCGGAGGCGATGGCTTCCACATTCGGCGGCCCCGCGAACCGGACCCAGACGGAAAAGCTGTAACCATGAAACACTGGCGCCTGGACCAGACGAAGCGAGGGCATGGGCACGGGCGAATCCAGACCCAGCAACGTGGCCAGATGCCGCTCGATGCGTAATTCCACGTCGGCGAGCGATTGCGGCGCTTCGGCGCCCCAGGCCGGGAGCATATTGAAACTCACCTGGGCGTCATACACGTCCTTCGGCAGTGGCTTAAACGAGAACAGACTCGCTGTCTGCTTCTGCAACTCGTCAATGCCGCTCGCGCCGCGCTCGCTCGCCGGTTCGAAGATCACCGCAACCACCTGCCGGACCTCGCGCACGTCCGCGAGCTTCTTCAGGAACAAAGCGAGAGCGATGGCCGCCGGATGCGCGATCACCTGAATGCCCGCCGCGCTCAGCGGACCCGCCGGCTCCACCATGGGCGCACGAAGACGGGCGGAGGGTTCGTCCTCCAGGGCGCCGCTGACATCCACGAGAGCTGGCGATGTTTTGCGCACGGCGGCCTGGGCGAGCGCCCTGCGGCTGGATTCCGCCGAGCCACACAGAACCATGATGCGCGCGTCCACCACCACGGCGCTCCGGAGTTCGGAGATCACCACGGCTTCGCCGCCTTCTTCGGCGATCACGCTGCCCGGCTCGGCCGCGCCCGACACCAACTCGATGCGAGCGTCGATGCCGGCCTCGCGCAACACCTCGCGGACCTCGCGCCCGGCCAGCGTCTCGCTGCCGACAATGGCGATGGTCTCTTTATCCAACCTGTTGCTCCGAGGGATGCTGGGCGGCCAGCGGGTGCTGCGGTGGAGTGCGCCGGAAAATGCGCCGGATAATCCCGGCCAGGCGAATCAGAATGCCGCTGGCCACGTAGCTGGTGGCGAGAGCCAGCAGGAACGGCTGCCCGAAGTTCCAGGTCAGATAGATAACGGCGCAGATGAGAATCACGGTAAGCGGCGACCGCGGCCGCAGCAGGTTGATCTCCTTGAAGCTGGGATATCGCCACGTGCTCACCATGAGAAAGGCGAGGAGCGCCAGCAGGACCAGCCAGGAGAACGACAACAGCCACCAGCGAATGGGCGCTCCGTCGGCGGCATACACCACGGCGCAGACGAGCGTAGCGCCGGCGGGGATGGGCAAGCCGACGAAATATTTACGGTCGGGCCGGCCGGGATTGCGCGGCACCGGATTTGTGGTGATGTTGAAACGCGCCAGCCGCGCGGCGCCGCACACCAGGAACAGGAAGCAGATGAAATAGCCGGCGCGGTGATCCATCAGGAAACCGCCCGGCACGGCAAGATCGACGCCCCAGGCGAAGGCCAGCACCGCCGGGGCAATCCCGAACGTGATCACGTCGGCGAGGGAATCCAGTTCGCGGCCGAATTCGCTCACGGTATTGGTCATGCGCGCGATGCGGCCATCGAGTCCATCCAGCACGAACGCAACGCCAATGGCTTTCGCCGCGGTCGCGAAATCGGCATTCGCACCGAAGTTGCCGGCGTGCGCTTGAAGAGCACCCTGAAACGCGTGCATTATCGCGATAAAGCCGAGGAAAATGTTGCCGGAGGTGAACAGACTGGGCAGAACATAGGCGGCCCGGCGGCGGCGCGGCTTCTCGCCATCCCTCCTTTTCCTGCGCAACCCGAATGAGGCCATCAGGGCTCCCTCTTTCTGCGTGCGATCACGCTGCTTCCGGCGGACACGCGCTCCCGCACGTTTACCGTGACGTCCCACTCCGGGCCGAAGAACACGTCCACGCGCGAGCCGAACTTGATGAGGCCGATGCGCTCGCCGGCACGGACCACGTCGCCGGTCTTCTTCCAGAACACGATGCGCCGCGCGATCAGCCCGGCGATCTGCTTAAACACGACGCGCGTGCCATCGCCCTCTACCGTGACAATGTTCTGTTCGTTGTCCGTGCTGGCGCTCTCGCGGCTGGCCACCAGGAATCGCCCGGGCTGGTACTGGACGTCCGCGATTCTGCCGGCGATGGGCGTGCGATTCACATGCACGTCGAAGATGTTCAGGAAGATGCTCACGCGCGTGCGCCCTGGTTGGTCGGCCTTCACGGACACCACGCGTCCGTCGGCGGGCGACACGGCCACCGCGCCTTCGGGAACCGTGCGTTCGGGGTCGCGGAAAAAGTACAGGCAGAACAGGGCCAGCAGGAACAAGGGCAGGCCGAGCAGCCACGAGGCGAAGTACGTCAGCCCCAGCCCGGCCACCACCAGCCCGCCGGCGTAATAGATCCCGTCCCTGACCATGTCGTTCGTGTTCATTTTCTCACGTGCGCGCGATGGCCGTGCGCGGGCTGACGATGGATTATGGCTTTCAGCTCCCGCAGCGAGTTCTCGCGCCTGATTCCAGTCTTGACGGAGTAACCATAAATGGTTACTATTGAGTCGTGAAGGCGAGCGAGCTCAAACGCTGGCTGAGGAAACAGGGGTGCGCGTTCGTGGAAGAAACCCGCCACACGCGGATTGTTCTGGGATCGAAGGTGTCGCGCATGCCGCGCCATCCCGCGAAGGAAATCAAGACGGGGACATTGCAAGTCATTCTGAGAGATCTCGATTTGAAGATGTGAGGGCCGAGATGGAACACTACCTGGCGCTGTTCGAACCCGATCGGAAGGCTGGCGGCTACACCGTTACGTTTCCGGATTTCGGTTACGGTGTCACGCAAGGCGAAACCGATGAGGAAGCCATGGACATGGCGCGGGATCTGCTGACGCTGACCATTGGCGACTACATCCGCGAAGGCAGACCGTTGCCTGAGCCGGTGCGCCGCCGCGGGCCCAGGTTCCGCCCCGTGCCGCTGCCGGCTTTGCAGGCGGTCAAGGTCGATCTCTACACGGGGTTCCTGGAGTCGGGTCTGAAGAAGGCGGAGTTTGCCCGCCGCATCGGAATCCCCAAAACGCACATTGAACGCCTGTTCTCTCTGCGGCACCACTCGCGCCTGGATCAGATTGAAGCGGCGCTGGCGGCGCTTGGTAAACGCCTGCACGTCGAAGCGCGCGATGCGGCTTGAATCAGTTACTCGAAAGGACACGCCATGATCAGCGGCATTCACGCAATCGTATACAGCAGGGACGCGGAGCGGGCGCGCGCTTTCTTTCGCCATGTGCTCGGGTTTCCGTCCGTCGACGCCGGGCGGGGCTGGCTCATTTTCGGATTGCCGCCAGCCGAGCTGGGGGTCCACCCAATCGAAGAGGACAACCACCACGAGTTATACCTCATGTGCAACGACGTGTACGCCGCTGTCGCCGAACTCAAGAGCAAGGGTGTCGAATTCACGCGGCCCGTCACCGATCAGGGCTGGGGCCTGCTCACACGGCTGCGCATCCCCGGCGGTGGCGAGATGGGTCTCTACCAGCCGAAACATCCGACCGCGATTCCCGGGCCGTTACAGCCGCGCGAGTAACAGCGGAACGGCGGTCGAGGCTCTTGCGCCCGCTCCCATTTGTGATTACAATGTAATTACGAGGAGGCCTCTGTGAGGGTGGAACTGGTGCGCATCGGCAATTCGCGGGGGATTCGTATTCCGAAGCCCATCATCGAACAGTGCGGTTTGGGCAGCACCGTCCAACTGAGTGTCGATCACGATCGCCTGATCGTTTCTCCCGACCGCGCGCCGCGGCAGGGCTGGGAAGAGACCTTCCAGGCGGCGGGGACGGCGGTGAAAGACCGGTTGGTACTCGACTCCATGCCGCCGAACCGATTCGATGTCGAGGAGTGGAAGTGGTGAGCCATCCCGGGTTGGACGAGATCTGGCTGGTGTCGCTCGATCCCGTTCAGGGTGCGGAAATCCGCAAGACGCGCCCCTGCCTTGTGGTGTCGCCGGACGAGATCAATCGAAATCTGCGAACCGTCATTGTCGCGCCAATGACCACGGTGGAACGCGCATGGCCGACGCGTGTCGGCGTCGCCTTTCAGGGCCGGCGCGGGCAGGTAGCGGTGGATCAGCTTCGCGCCGTGGACCAGGAGCGGCTGGTTCGCAAACTTGGCACGGTTTCGGCAAGAACGGCACGAGCTGTTTCCTCGGTGCTGGTGGAGATGTTCACGCGCGCCTGAAAGCCGCGCCACCCGGGCGCCAGCGTTTGTCCCAGCCTGGTGCTCCGGCCTTCCTCCGGACGTCCTGCAAACAGAGGATGCCCCGCCGCTACAGCCGCGCCAGTAGCAGCGCGAGCAGAGCGACGCGGTCGGCAATGCGGTCGACCAGGATGCTTTCATTGGCGGCGTGCGCGCCCTCGCCCACGGTGCCCAGCCCGTCCAGCGTGGGTACGCCGAGAGCCGAGGTGAAGTTGCCATCGGAACCGCCGCCCGTTGCCGATTCCTGCAGTTCCATGCCCAGTTCGGCCGCGGCGATGCTTCGGGCTTTTTCGAACAAGCGCCGATTGCCGCGGGTGCGCTCCAGGGGTGGACGGTTCAGGCCACCCTCGACAGTGATGGAACAACGCCTGTCCACCGGACGGAGCCCGCGGAACTTGCGGTCCAGCGGACCGGCATCGCGCAACCGGGAAACGCGAACGTCCACCTCCACGCGCGCCTCCACCGCTACCACATTGGTGCGCGTGCCGCCGCTGACGACGCCCGGGTTCACTGTGACGCCGCGCGCCGTGTTGGTGAATGCGGCGATGCGGCCAATCTGCTGGGCGAGCTCCACGATGGCGCTGGCCCCGGTTTCGAAGTCGATGCCCGCGTGAGAGGCGCGTCCGCGCACGGTGACGGTGTAATCTCCCACGCCCTTGCGCGCCGTTTTGAGTTTTCCCGCAAGGCCGGTGCCCGGTTCCAGCACCAGCACGGCCACGCTCTCTTTCGCCGCCGCTTCGGTGAGCGGACGCGACCCCGCACTGCCCACTTCCTCGTCGGCATTGAGCTGCAGCAGCACGTGCCGCCGCACCGGAACGTCCAGATCCCGCAGCGCGCGCACGGCCATCAGCAGGAAAGCGATGCCGCCCTTCATGTCGAGCACGCCCGGTCCCCACAGGCGCCCCTGCTCCTTTCGGAACGGCATGCGAGACAGCGTCCCCAGCGGCCACACGGTATCGGAGTGGCCCAGCGTCAGGAACTGCGCGTCTTTTCCCGCGCCGGGCAAATGAAACCGGCAGCGCAGATGGCCGCCGGCATAGGCGCTGACTTCTCCCATCCCGGCGATGCGAGCGATGAACAGCTCGTTGAAGCGGTGGATCGCCGCGGGATCGTCGCTGGGCGATTCGCACTCGACGAGCTCGCGCACCAGCGCGATGGTCTCCTCCAGGTGCGCTTTCGCCCACGCGAGCAGCGGTTGGGGCGTCAGATCCACACCTTCTCGACAGGCGCCTTCTTCGCGCAGAGGTCGCACGAGGCGGCGTCGGTGTAGTACAGGCCCTCGAGTCTCGCCAGGTAGTAGAGCGGCAGCGGTTCGAAGCTGACGGTGCGCGGCGTCGGCTGGTACACAATCACCGCCAGACCCACCACCTGCCCGCCACGCGATTCCACCAGCGTCTTCATTTCCGAGAGATTCCGGCCCGACCGCAGAATGTCGTCCACCAGCAGCACCTTCTCGCCGGGCGTCACTTCCATGTATTGGCGGAAGCGCATGGGCATGTGGTCGTCCTCGCGCTCGGCCCAGTAGACCTGGTGCGCGCGCAGCGCTTCGCACACGCCGTAGGCTACGGGAAGACCGCCGGTACCCGGCGCCACAATGGACAATTCCGGAATAATGGCGCGGATTTCCGAATTGGCGCGCAGAAGACGGCTCAGTCCCACGCTCAGCACGCGGGCGTGCTGGTAGTAGCGCATGGCCAGGGGTACCTGCAGGTACTCGTTGGAATGCATGCCGTTGGGGTATTCGAAATGGCCGTTGCGCAGAGCGCCGGTTCGCCGCAACAGCGCAACCACTTCTTCCTGGGTAGGTACCAGGTGCATGATCAGTGTGCTCCTTTGCCCGTCAGTACGCGGGGTATGGTGCGAAAGATGATCTTCCAGTCCAATGCCAGAGACCAGTTATCGATATACTGCATATCCATTTTCATCCAGGTGTCGAAGTCGAGGGCGTCCCGTCCCCTGGTTGCCCAGATGCAGGTGAGTCCGGGCCGCATGCGCAGGCGGCGCCGCTGCCAGCGCTCGTAGCGTTCCACCTCATCGGGGACTGCGGGCCGCGGACCCACCAGCGACATGTCGCCCTTGAGGACGTTCCAGAGCTGCGGCCATTCGTCGATGGAGAACTTGCGCAACTGCCGGCCCACGGGCGTCAGGCGCGGATCGTCGGGGATCTTGAAAGCGGTGGATTTCCGGTTGAGGTGTTCCAGCGCGGCCTTCATGCCTTCGGCGTCGCGTACCATCGAGCGGAATTTGTAGAACGTGAAGCGCCGCCCGTTCAGGCCGCAACGCTGCTGGCGGAAGATGGCCGGGCCGGGCGAGGTCATGCGAATCAAAAGCGCGATGAACAGCATGACGGGCGCCAGCAGCACCAGCGCGGCAGCGGCCAGCACAATATCGGTGAGGCGCTTCACCAGCAGCCGGATCTCGTCATGCGGCGCGGCGGCGAAGGTCAGTAGCGGAGCGGTGCCCAGACGGTCCAGATACACCCGGCTGTTGACGTGCGGGAAGAAGTCGACGGCGACGCGAGTGCGCACTCCCTCTTCGTCGCAAAGCAGCATCATTTCCTCCATCTGCGCGAGGCGCTCGCTGTCCACTGCGAAAATCACCTCGTCAATGACGCGATTGCGCAGAACATTCGGGAGTTCGCTCAGCGGGTATGTGTCGTAGGTGCGTTCGAGAGTCATCGGAGCCGGAGAGTCCGCGTTGTCCGGCGTGAAGAAGCCGCTGAGCCGCACGCCGTACTCTTTGGACGCTTCCAGCAATTCGCCAATGTGCCGGGCACGCTCGCCCTCGCCCACCACCATCACGTAGTGGAGTGCCCCGAATTCCTTGCGAATGACGCCGGCGATGCGGCCCGCATTCAGCCGGAGAAGGCACAGGAGAACCCAGCTATACACGGCGAACAACAGCAGGAAGGGCCGGCTGAGTTCGTAGTTGGTGGGCCGCAGCACGTATTCGAACAGAACCAGGGCGGCGGCGCCCAGCGCGCACTGCCGGAACGCGTCTCGCAGAACCACGCGCGGATGCGCCGACTCCAGCTTGTCGTAGACGTTGAACCAGTATCCGATGGCCAGCCAGATCAGCACGGCCGCGCCCAGCAGCAGCGCCTTCACCGGGCGATCGAGAAAGAACGGGCGTTCAAAGGGAAGAAACGAGCGCGTCTGGTAGGCGGCTTCGAACGCCAGGCCGGTCAGCAGAACGTCGGAGAGCCCGAAGAGGGCCTTCACCTTCCTGTAGTGGCGGCTGAACACTCGAACACAAGAATACAATTAAATGGTATGCGCATATTCATCACGGGCGCGAGCGGGTACATCGGCTCCGCCGTCTCGGCCGCCCTGGCTCGCGCCGACCACGAAGTTCTGGGGCTGGTTCGATCCGAATCGAAGGCGAACCGCGCGGCCCGTGCGGAAGTGCGGCCGGTGATCGGGTCCATGCAGGAACCCGGCGGCTGGATCGACGAGGCGCGCACGTGCGAGGTGCTCATCCACTGCGCCGCCGAGTATTCGCCGCAGGTCTGGGATCTCGATTGCAGCACGGCGGAGGCGCTGCTCGCGGCGGCGTACGACACCAGACGCCCGCGCTTGTTCGTGTACACCAGCGGGGTCTGGATCTACGGCAACACCGCGGGCCGCATGGTCACCGAAGCCAACGCGCCGAACCCGCCCGCCTTCGCGGCGCCGCGTTTGAAGAACGAGGAACTGGTGCTCCGGGAGAACCGGGGAACGTTGCGCACGCTGATCGTCCGGCCAGGGTGCGTGTATGGCGGCAGTGGCGGCCTGACTGGCGCGTGGTTCGACTCGGCTGCCAGCAGCGGGGCCGCGCGCGTGGTGGGCGACGGCCGCTTCCGCTGGTCCATGGTGCACATCGACGACCTGGCCGACCTCTACCGCCGCGCCGTGGAATCGCCCTGGCGTGGCGAGATCTTCAACGCCACCGATCGCAGCCGTTTCAGCGTGCTGGAGTGCGCCATGGCTGCCAGCTTCGCGGCGGGCGCCGGAGGCAAGGTGCAACTGGTGCCCTTCGAAGAGGCCTCACAGCAGATGGGCGCCTACGCCGAGTGCCTCACGCTCGACCAGCACGTGGATTCCTCGCATGCGGTGCGATTGCTGGGCTGGCAACCAAGGCATGGCGGGTTTGTGGATGGCGCGGAACGGTACTACGCGGCGTGGAAAGCTGCGCACGGGGCGTGAGCGCTGGACACGCGGCGACAGCCGCGTGGATCGGCTATGTATCGGGTCGGACGTACTGCTTTACACCCTTCTCCAGTATTGTGCCTTCCGCCACGCGCCGGCCTGCATGCAAGTAGAAAGTCTGTCCGAGGTTAAATCCGTGACGCGAGCCGCAACACCAAAACGCGATCTCGACTTCGGCTTGATCTCCCGGCGCAATCTCGCTCGGAGCATCCATGAAGACGGCGCCGTGGAAGTTTCCTTCACCCATCTTGAAGTCTGGGCGGTAACTGGCGAATGTCCAACGGACAGGCCCGCGCCTGCCTCCTTCTTCGGTGGTGAGGAACCCAACGCGCACCTTGTAGAATTCAATCGGCTTCAATATCATCGGCATCGATTTCCATCACGCACGGCTGCAGCCCTGCGGGCGCGTGGAAGCTGGTCGCGACACGCTATTGCCGTCTCGCCTCGCGCCGCAGCCCCTCGTGCAGGAGCATCTTCAGCAGGGTCTGGTAGCCGACCCCTTTGCGATCGGCGATCTCGCGGGCTTTGGCGAGATCCGGCGCGGGCAGCCGCAGCGCGATCTGTATGCTGGGCGCGCGGCTCAGGCCGGACACCAGAGGTGAACCCTTCAGCTTCTTCGCAGTGCCCGCGGCAGATTGCTGCTTGAGGAACTCCCGCCCCTCCGCACTCGCCCACCATTTTGCTTCTTCGTCCTCGCTCCTGAATCTGGGCACTTTCGAAGCCATCGGTATCTGCTTCTTCGGCTTATTCATCGCGTCACTCTCCTCGCGCGCGGCGTTCCATGTAGTCGCGCTTCTGACCGGCATCCAGATCATAGGCCGTGATCACCCGGATCTTGTTATCGCGTTCCGTCAGGACCATCGCAAGCAGACGATTCCGTTCCGTTTCGCCGTAGTACACGTACCGGGCCTCGTCATCCGCGGCTTGCTCGTAGATCAGGATCGGGTCGCGGGATAGCGCCCGTTCCACTTCTGCCGGCTTGATACGGTGCGCCCTGATCTTCCTCAGGTTGCCCTGATCCCAATCGAACACGACTCTTCAATTGTATATGCAATGCATGACGACTGCAGTGGCCCGCCTTACCGGATCTCCACCGGCACTCGGATCTCCATCGTGCGCGGCTGCAGGCACTCGTGGTCGTTGCACGCCTGATAGCGCAGCTTGCCGGTGATCGCAGCCGGCCCCGGCGCGGCCTCCGTGGGCGCGCGGAACGGGGTCACGACATGAAACGTCCCGCTGTACACGGACAGCGGCTTGTCCGAAAACCCGGATTTCGCGAGCTGTGGCTCGGGATACTCCACCGCCCCGGCCTCCACCGGCCCTTTGTCCCACGTCAGCCGCAGCGGGATCAGGTAGTCGTCGTTGGGCTTGTTGCTGTTCACGTGGAAGCCGGCGCGCACATACAACGTCAGCGTCAGCCGCGCCGTCTGGCCGCGCGTGGCCGCCAGCGTCTGCACTTCGCCCAGCGACAGCGCCCCAGCGCTACTTTGCGCCCGCGAGAGCGGTGACGCCGCCATCAGCAGTGCCAGTCCCAGCGCGACGCGCACCCAGCAATTCTGTAATCTCATGCAGAAATCCATCTTTGTCGTTGGCCAGCCCGATGTGAACCGCGGCAACCCGGCCCTGGCGATCGAGCAGGAAAGTCATGGGCAGCGACTCCACCCCGCCGTATAGCTGGCCGGTGTGGTCGTCGCCCAGCAGGATGCGGTAGTTGATCCGGCGCCTCTGGATGTACGGCTTCACCACGTCCCAGCCATCTTCGTCCATGGAGACGCCCACCACCGCGAAGCCCTTTCCCTTCAGGCTCTGCTCGAACTCCATGAACCACGGGATCTCCACCTGGCAGGGAGTGCACCAGGTGGCCCAGAAGTCCAGCAGCACCACCTTACCCCGGTAATCGGAGAGGCGCACGGTGGCGCCGTTGGAGTCCTTGAGAGTGAAATCCGGCGCGAGCTTGCGATCTTTCTCCGGCTTGAGGCGAGGCGCCGCTTCCACCTCGGTGGACGACGAACACGCAATGGTCAGCGTGGCGGCGGCCAGAATAACCATCGCCAGGGACCGTATGCCGATATGCCGCAAGCCTGCTCCTTCTCTCAATTATCGCTACAACCGAATCGCGCGCCCCGCGAAAGCAGCCGCGAACCAGGCGGCGCGTCGCTCCCGGAACCGCAGCGCGAGCGTGAATTCCTCGTGACGCCGCACTCCGGAGTACAGCCAGGCGGCGGTGTCGCAGAAACTCTCGCACACATACTCACGCCACGCGCGGCCGGCGCGCGACCCGAGCGTCCGCTTGCGCATCTCCGCCGACCAGCCCAACTCCCCGCGTGCCCGCGCTCCCATCTCGCCCTCCAGCGCGGCCTCATACCCCCGGCGCTGGGCGTTGTTCAGGCGCACCCACACAAAATGGAACAGCTCGTGGACTAGGATGCGCCCCAACTCGGTACGGCTGGCGAGTAGCGCGCGGTCCAGCACAATGCGCCGCTGGCGGATGAACGTGGCCGCGTGAACTTCCCGCCCGCCGCGCATACACCGGGCACGGGCGCCGCTGTACAAGCGCCTTCCGGCGGTCCGCAAGCCGCCGCGGAAGGTTACCCGGATACTTCGCCCGTCGAAGGCCGGCACGCGCCTGGGCAGCAACTCACTTTGCCGGCCGAGTTGTGAAATACGTGCGATCCTCCACGGTCACGTTGAACTGCGCCGAGATTGCGTCCATGTGCTTCTGGAACTCCTGTCCCACCAGCAGATTGTGAATCTCGAGCCGCACCTGATCCAGCGGCTGGAACGAGGAATCCGCCGCTTTGATCAGATAGAAACCGCTCGGCTGGCGGATGGGCTCGCTCACTTCTCCCGGTTTCAACGCGAAGATGGCCTTCTTGATCGGCTCCGGATAAGGGCTCGTCCGGATGATGTCGCCGTAGTCGCCGTCCTTTGCGGCGGAGATCTTGTCGTCGGAGTTCTCTTTCGCGAGCTTCCCGAAGTCCCCCCCGGCCAGCACCTGTTTCCGCAGGTCGTCAATCTTCGCCTTTGCATCCGCTTCGGTCCGGGTGATGCCGTTGGCGGCCGGACTCGCGGCTGGTTGCGGGGCGCCGGGAGCCGGAGCCGGCGTGGCCGCACTGAACCCGACGAAGATCACCTTCGTTTTCACGACACGGTACATGGTCGCCTTGTTCGTCTCGTAGTATTGGTGTTCCTGGTCGGGGGAGATTCTGACGCTGTTGCGGGCTTTGTCGATCTCCGCCTGTGCCAGCGTCATCAGCCGGCGATACGCCAGCTCCTGCCGGTAGGGGTCCTTTTTGTCGAGGCCTTCCTGCTCCGCCTGCCTCTCCAGTTCTTCGAACACCATCAGTTGTTGCAGGAACCGCTCCGGCTCTCTGGTGATGGCTCCCTGCAGTTGCATCGGGAGATCGGAAAGAAGCTTGTCCACGTCGGCGACGGTGAGCGGCTTGCCATTCAATTTCGCCACCACCTTGTCGGGGCTGGGCGGGACCACGGCAGTGCCGGGCTGCACGCGGCTGGCCTCCGGGCGGCCGGTGAGCGGCGAAGCGGGCGGGTTCTGTGGTGCGGTGACTACCTGCGCCAGCAGGCCGGCGGCGAACAGAGGAAACATCAGGGTCATTTTCATTTCAGAAGGTCCTTACAGGGAGAACAAGTTAGAGAAATATCATGCTAACACGATCAGACGAGCGAACCGGCTTTCGGTCCCGTTTCGCGAGCGCGCAGGAACAGCAGAACCAGTGCGACCCACAGCAGGTCTGCCAGCAGCAGGTGGGCGATTTGCATCCCGATGGGAGCCTGCAGCACCAGATTCAACCCGCCGGCGCACAATTGCGCCATGGCCAGCAAAGTAGCCGCGAAGGCCGGCCCGCGGGTGTGCGCCTGGTGGGTCCTGGTGAATGCCGCGATGGCGATGTACGCTCCGCCCACAATGGCCAGCGCCGGGTGCAGCAGCCGCAGACGCAACAGCAGATGGGACGCCGGCGAGAAATCCTGGAGCATTCCGGCGGCAAGAGACGGAGCCGGATACAGGGTGTCCCCGAGCGCCGCCACCGCGCCGGTAATGCTGACCGCCAGCGACACCAGCAGCATGGCCAGCAGCGTTCCCGACCATGGCTCGGTCAACCGCGGCGCTCGCGGCGCGGCGAGGAAAGCGGTCATCGCCAACACCGCCAGCAGGAGCTGCGTGTTCACCAGGTGCGCGGATAAGTAGATGGCGCGCCCGCCCGATTCGTTCTGCGCGACGTATCGGAACAGCACCAGTCCGGCTCCCAGCAGCGCTTCGGTGACGATAAAGAAAACGGACACAGCGGCCGTGCGCCGCACCACGTCGCCCCGCGGGAAACGTACGAAGGCCCACACGCACAGGATGGCCACCAGCGCCAGCGCCACGCCGCTGCTGATCCGGTGAGTGAACTCGATGATGGTAGACAGTTGCGGCGCGCGCGGCACCACCTCGCCATTGCAGAGCGGCCAGTGGCTGCCGCAGCCTGCGCCCGATCCGGACGCGCGCACGTAGGCGCCCCACAGCACCACGATGAGGTTCCACGCCAGCACCACCCATGCGAAGCGGCGGAATCGCTCGCGACTGGCCGTGGCGCGCGCATCCGCCGCCGGCGGCCCTGCCATGGCTGCCATCACGTTCACTGTAGCAGGCAGATCAGCCCGCCGCGCGCGGAAACCGCGGAGTCACCACCGCCACGTCGTCGAAGCGCTCTTCCTTCACCGCTCCCTTGACGTTCGCCTGGTGGTGGTTCAGCATCCACAATTCCGGCAGGATCTCAGCCACCAGATCGCCATGGCAGAACAGCCGGACCACCGCGCTTTGCGAGACCACGATAGCCACCGCCCGGGTGGTGCGCGTGATGCTGGCCCCGGCCACGTGGCGGCTGCCCAGCCCCAGCGGCACGTCAATGCCTTCGGCGGCCGCATCCAGATAACGGCACGCCGCCTCGAACACCCCGTTGTCGCTCACCACGAAGGCCCCGTCCAGTTGCGCCAGCTCCTTGATGGTGCCGCGCAGATTGGGATTGTGAATGGAGCGGTCCGCGGGCGCGTGTCCGGCCAGCGGATCCAGTATCAACGGTCGCGACTTCGCCAACACCGCCCCTTCGTCGCCCACCGTGAAGATGGTCCCGATGCGCCGGCCTTCGCGGCCCTCGCGCGCGATCTCCACCGCCAGCTCGATCAGCGGCTCGAGGATGGCCGGATCGAACGGCGGCAACTGGCACAGAACGCTCTCAAACATGGACGTCGCTCATTCCGCTACCCGCGCATGCTTCACGCCGCGCGAGAGATCCAGCGTGATTTCGTCCGCATAGCACCAGCCCCAGTCCTCGCCCGGCTCGATGGAGCGCATGATGGGGTGCGTGGTCGCGTGATAGTGCTTCGTCGCGTGCTTGTTCTTCGACGAATCGCAGCAGCCGACATGGCCGCAGGTCAGGCAGATGCGCAGGTGCAGCCAGCGGTCGCCGGTCTTGATACAATCCTCGCAAACGTGTGCCGAGGGCTGCAGATCCTTCGCCTGTCCCAGATGCTCGCAAGCGTTCATTGGCTCTCTCCTTTCGGCGCTGTCGCGGATTGCAGCCGCACTGGAACCGGGTGTCGCCCCCCTTCAGAAAAAGCGGGGCTGCCTCAAGCCCCCAGCATCTCCAGATACTTCGCTACCGCCTCAATCCCCCGATAGAAATTCGGCAGATGGAACTTCTCGTTCGGCGCGTGCAGGTTGTCGTCCGGCAATCCGAAACCCATCATCACGCTGGGAATGCCCAGCGCGTCCAGGAACACGCCGACAATCGGAATGGACCCGCCCGACCGGATGTACACCGTGTCCTTGCCGAAGCTCTGCTTCATGGCCTCCGCCGAAACGTGGATGAAGTGGTTGTCGGGATTCACCAGCGACGGCTCCGCCTGGTGGATCACCTTGAACTCCACCGTCACCCCCTTCGGACAAGCCGCGTTCACGGCCGCGCGAATCTGCTCGATGGCCTCTTCCGGCTTCTGATACGCTACCAGCCGCGTGCTGATCTTGGCCACGGCTCGCGCCGGAATCACCGTCTTCGCGCCCTCGCCTATGAAGCCGCCCTTGATGCCATGCACTTCGAACGTGGGCCGCGCCCAGGTGCGCTCGAAGACATCGTAGCCAGGCTCGCCGGTTAGCGATTTCGACCCGATCTCCTTCTCCAGATACTCGGCCTCGTTGAACGGCAACCGCGCCCAGGCCTCCTTCTCCTTCGCGCTGGGGGCCTCCACGCGGTCATAGAAACCGGGGATGTGTATGCGCCCGTCCTTGTCCTTGAGCGTGGTGATGATCTCGGCCAGCGCCTGCAGCGGATTCGGCGCCGCGCCGCCGTAGATGCCCGAATGCAGATCCTGCCGCGCCGCCTGCACGTGGATCTCGCCATACACCATACCGCGCAGTCCCACGCAGAGGGTGGGCAGCTCCGGCGCGAACATCTCCGTGTCGCAGATCACCGCGGCGTCGCTGGCCAGCAGCGGCGGCTTGCTCTTCACGAACGCTTCGATGTGCTCGCCGCCCACCTCTTCCTCGCCTTCGAGCAGGAACTTCACGTTGATCGGCAGGCGCCCGTTCTGCTTCATAAGCGCCTCCACGGCCTTGATCAGAATCAGCACCTGGCCCTTGTCGTCCACCGCGCCGCGCGCGTAGATATTGTCGTTGCGGATGTCCGGCTCGAACGGCGGCGACTTCCACTCCTCGATCGGGTCGGCCGGCTGCACGTCGTAGTGGCCGTACAGCAGCAGCGTCGGCTTGCCGGCGGCGCCCAGCCACTCGCCATAGACCAGCGGGTTCCCTTCGCCCTCGATCAGGTGCGTATTGCCCATGCCCGCCTTCCGTAGCAGCGCAAGAGCGAATTCGGCGGCCCGCCGGATATCGTCTTTGTGGTCCGGATCGGTACTGATGCTCGGAATCCGCAGGAATGCCTTCAAATCTTCCAGATATTCCGCGCGATGCTGTTCGTAATAGGTCATAGAATCTCCCTGTCCCCGCTCCGTCACCGTCGCGGCTCAGTAACTCCGTGCCGAGCCGCGCGCGTGAGCAAGCGGTCTCCCTACTTCCCCATAAACCCGACGTTCGTTACCACAATCCCCAGCTCGCGGATGTCCGGCGGCACTGGCGGAGCCACCTTGTCCAGCGAGAACTCCACAGTGGCCATGTCCTGTGCCAGCGCCGCGGCGGGGATGTCCCGTTGATACAGGAACTCTCCCGCGCGGCTGTATGTTTCCGGGGCCACGTCCACTCCATTGACGCGCGCGCTGAGAGTCAGCGACTTCAGCTTGTCCAGTTGCGTTCGCGGAACCGTCACCTTCATCATCAAACGCGCGCCGTTCCGCGCCGCATTCGGCGGCACGCGCAGGCTCACCCCGAAGGTTTTCTCGGTCCACCGCCACGCGCCGCTCTCCAACTGGTAGAAACCGTGAATGAGCTGCATCGACGTGCGCGCGTCCGACATCGCCAGCAACATGGCGGGTCGGCTGGCATCCTCGACCTCCGCGGCCGGTTTGGGCCGGCGTCTGCACGCGGCAGGAAAGAGAGCGAGAGCAGCGATCAGAAGGGTTGGGAAGAAGTACCGGTTTAGTCTTCGCATTTTTCGACTTGTACGAGACAACTATAGAACACCGCGCCGCCTCCGATGTCGGTGAGCCTGTCCGAGGTCAGCGCGTTGACGCCGCGCCCCCAGCGCACCGAAGGCGCCCTCACCACGCCGCCGCGGACGTTGCCATCCACTTCGGCGCGCAGCAGGACCTCGCCGCGATCGTTGAACGCGCGCACGGGATCGCCGGAGCGAATGCCGCGAGGGTCGGCGTCCTCCCGGTGCATCCACAGCACGGAGGTCTGCCGGTCCGTGTCCGCCCGGTATCCAAACGTGGAGTTCATGCTGTCGTCGTTCTTCGATGAAACCAACTCCAGTGGATATTTCGCGCGCAACTCCGCCGCCCCGAGACGCGATTCCATGGGTGGCGCGTAGACCAGCTCCGCCGGGCGAAACTCGCACTTGCCCGAGGCTGTGCCGAACCCGCCGTGGGCGAAAGGCAGGAACGGTTCCCCTGGTTCTGAGACGTTCAGGCGCACCGAATGCTCGCGCTCCAATTGTTCCAGGGTGATGCCGCGGACGAACGGATGGTCCGATGCGAGCAGCGTGCGAATCATGTCGTCTTCGCTGTCCTCGAAGCAGGGGTCGTCAAAGCCGAGCCGCGCGGCGAGCAGGCGGAACACCTCCACGTTCGACTTCGCTTCCCCGGGTGCGGGCAGTGCCGGGCGCGCCAACTGCAGATAGTAGTGCCCGTAGGCGAGGTACAGGTCCGTGTGCTCCAGAAACGTCGTGGCCGGCAGCAGGACGTCCGCGTGATCGGCGGTGTCGGTCTGGAATTGCTCCAGCACCACGGTAAACAGGTCGTCACGGCGCAACCCGCTCCACACCAGATTCTGATTGGGCGCAATCGCCGCCGGGTTGGAATTGTAGACCACCAGCGCCTTCACCAGTGGATTGTCCAGCGCCGTGAGCGACCGGCCCAGCTCCGACATGTTGACCACCCGCGCCTCGCGCCCGAGTGCCGATCGCAACTGCAGCTCGGGCATCTCCAGCGCCGCCTTGTTCAGCCGGAACGCCTGCGACGTCGAGAGCGTCAGCCCGCCGCCGATGTCTTTCCAGGAGCCGGTCAGCGCGGGAAGGTACGCGATAGCCTGCACCGCCCGTCCGCCCCGCTCGCTGCGCTGCACGCCGTAGTTCAGGCGGATGTACGCGGGCCGCGTGGTGGCGTACTCCCGCGCCAGCAGCACAATCTCCTCGCGCGCGATCCCCGTCAGCGCTTCCACGTGCTCGGGCGGGTATTCCTTCGCGTGCTCGCGCAAGTCCTCGATGCCGCTGGTGTGTGCTGCCACGTAGTCCGCGTCGTACAAGCCGTCGCCGATGATCACGTGTATCAGCCCGAGCGCCAGCGCCAGATCGCTCCCCGGGTAAATGTGGAACAGCTTGTCGGCACCGCGTCCGGTGCGGTTGGTCACCGGATCGATCACGTAGAACTTCGCGCCGCGCCGTCGCGCCTCCACAATAAACGGCCAGTAGTGGACGTTGGTGCCCAGGATGTTCGCGCCCCACGCGACAATCAGCTTCGCGTGGACAATCTGCTCGGCCTCGCTTCCGTAGCGGAACCCGGTGGACGCGTTGAGGCCCGCCCCACCGGCCGAAGAGCAGATGGTCCGATCCAGTTGCGATGCCCCCAGCCGGTGAAAGAACCGCCGGTCCATGCCGGAGCCGTTGAGAAGCCCCATCGTACCGGCGTAGCTGTAAGGGAGAATCGCTTCCGGGCCGAACTCCGCGGCCACGTCCCGCAGCCGCCCCGCGATGGTATCCAGAGCTTCGTCCCAGCAGATGCGTTCGAAGCGGCCCTCGCCTTTGGCGCCCACGCGCCGCTGCGGGTAGAGCAGGCGGTCGGGCGAATACTCACGCTCCAGATACCGCGCCACCTTGCCGCACAAGAACCCGCGAGTGATGGGATGGTCCGGGTTGCCGCGCAACCGCGAGCCCACCCCGTCCTCCACGTTAATCAGCAGGGAACAGGTGTCGGGACAATCCAGCGCGCAGACCGAATGTCGAACCGTCACATTGGGATTATAGCGAGCCAGCGGCGCCCTACTGCCCCGCCGGCAGCGCCACCACGTCCATGGCGAACGCGGCGTCCATGGACGGGAGTCCCTCGAAGCTCAGCATGGTGGAGGCCGGCAGCGCCGTGCCCTCGAACTCGACGCGCAGTTTGCGCACCTGCTCCCAGACGCCGCCGGAGAGCACGTAGTAGTGGGCCATCACCGTCCGCCGCAGATCCCCTTTAGCGTCGTGGATGTCCTTCTGCAATCGCTCGAAGGCCAGCTTCACGTCGGGCTCCTGCGCGCCAAAGCCGAGTTGCGATCCCGTCATCACCACCCTCGGCGCGCTGACCACGGCCATCTCCGGGCCGCCGGACGTTCCGTCCACGAACTGTACCGGTTCCGTCCGCGGCTGTTCCACGCGGGCGATCGCCTCGCACGCCGCTATCGGCCGCACCGGCTCGCGCTGCATCTGCACCATCGTCACAGGAATCGGCACGCCAACCGGCTGAGCGGGCACGCCGTCCAGATTGCTCACGAAGCACGTCATCCGCAGCAGGCTGCCCATGCGCATGCCGCCGCCCTCCAGAAGGGCTTTCACTTTGGACACGGCGCCGGCCAGCGAAGGCGCGGGCTGAGCGGACACGAATGCCACGCCGTTCGGATTCACCGGCTTTCTCGCTTCCGCGGTGCTTTCGACAATCACCTGCGCCCGGTCGAGCGGCAGCGCCCCCACCTGGACCACGGTCAGCGCTGGCAGGTCGCGCTTGTCGGCGAACACTTCGGCGGCGATTTCCTGGACGCGGCGCATGTCCCCGGAACCGGCGACGAACGCTCGCAACTTCAGCACTTCCTCGGCGCCGTGTGCACGCACCAGACCGCGCAGGGCATCGCGGGTTTGTTGCGACAGCAGGCCCTTCGCCGACAGCGTTGACGTGCGGAATACCAGCCGGGAAGTATCCGCGCTTACAGCCGGCCGGGGCTCCCGTGACGGCGGCGCCGGCGGCGGCAGATCCTTCTTGTTGTCTTCCCTGGGTTGTCGGACGGGCAGATCCGCAAACGGAATGTCCTTCTTATTACGCTGGGCCGCCGGAGCAGGGAGGGCCAGCACGGCTATCAGGAGGATCGTGATGGTAGCGCAACTGCGGAGAATCACAACAGCGGTCCGATTGTATCAAAGGTGGGGCAGACTTTCAGCCTGCGGACGCGGTGCTACACTGGCGAACGTAAGCGTATGAGGATTCTCATCGTAGAGGACGAGAAGCGCATTCAGGATTTCCTCTCGCGGGGTTTGGAAAGCGCCGGGTACGCGGTGGACGTGGCCGGTGACGGCGCCAGCGCGGTCAACCTGGTGCATAGCACCGAGTACGACCTCGTCATCCTCGACCTCATGCTGCCGGACACCGACGGCCTCACCGTGCTCCAGAAGATCCGCAATCGCAAGGCCAGCCCGCCGGTGTGCATCCTCAGCGCGCGCGACGCCGTGGATGATCGCGTGAAGGGCCTCGAGCTCGGCGCCGACGATTATCTGGTGAAGCCGTTCGCTTTCGTCGAGCTGCTGGCGCGCGTGCGGGCGCTTCTCCGCCGCGGCCAGCCCACGCCCGAGCGCCTCCAGGTGGGCGATCTCGCGCTCGACTGCATCCGCCGCAAAGTCACTCGCGGCGCGGACTCCATCGAGCTGGCTCCCAAGGAATTCAGCATCCTCGAGTACCTGATGCGCAACCGCGGCCGCCCGCTCAGCCGCACCATGATCGTCGAACATGTCTGGGACATGGACTACGACGGGCTGACCAATATCGTCGACGTATACATCCGCCACCTGCGCAGCAAGATCGACGACCTCTATCCGGAGAAGATGATCCACACCGTGCGCGGCATCGGCTACATGCTGGACATTGCGGAGAAGGGCGCCGAGCAAACGCCAGCCCAGGCGGCGCGGAACACCTGATCGCGCAGGCGGGAATGGCAAGCTGGGCCAGAGTGCGGGATTGGGCGGCGCGGGCGCCTCAGATCACCCGCAGCCTCCGGTTCCGCCTGACGCTCACCTACGTGCTGTTCTTCACGCTGTTGCTCACCATCGTCGGCGTGCTGTTCCACCCTCTGCTCCGCAGCATCATGTACGATCAGGTGGACGAAACGCTGGATGAGGAGTGGGGCGCCGCCAAGGGTTATCTGCACTACTTCGACAACGGCTGGGGTTGGTTCTTCGATCCTTACGACTCGGAGGAACAACTTATTGTCCTTCGGCTCAAGAACGTGTTCATGCTGGCCGGCAGCGACGGAAAACCGACTAGCACCGACCAGATTGAGGTGGCCGACATCTACCGGTCCATTGGCATAGACCCCCCTGCGGAAATTCGCGGCAGGCTGCAACGCCTGCTCCGGTCCAAACAGGAGTTTGAGACCCGCTACAACCAGGATGGGATTCCATATCGGATTCGCACCGGTGTGCTCACCGACAGATTGCAGCACCCATACTACATGGCGATCTGCCGTCGCGTCGACGAAGAAGAACGGACATTGCAGGGTATCACCACGCGATACCTCCGTATGTTGCCGCTCCTGATCGGCCTGAGCAGCATCTGGGGCTGGTTTATGGCGGGCCGGGCCCTGCGGCCCGTGAACTCGGTGGCACAGGCGGCCGAGCGGATCTCCGGCTCGAACCTGAGCATCCGCATCCCCTCGCGCGGCGCCGGCGACGAGCTCGACCATCTGATCGCAACCTTCAATGGGATGATGGACCGTATTGGCGTTTCGTTCGAGAAGATCCGTCAATTCTCCACCGACGTCTCGCATGAGTTGCGCACGCCGCTGACGGTGATCCGCGGACAGCTGGAAGTGGCGCTGCTCAGCGCAAAGAGCGAAGAACAGTATCGCGAGGCCATGTTGGCGGCGCTCGAGGATGTGGAACGTCTCTCGCGGATCGTGCGCTCGCTGCTGCTGCTGTCTCAGTCCGAGACCGGACAGCTCGTGTTACATAAGACGAAGCTGGATCTGGCGGCCATGACGCACGACTTTTTAGAAGAGTTCCAGGTCTCCGCCGAGGAGAAGCACGTCCGGCTCACCGCCGATCTGCCCGGGACATGCCCGATGACCGGGGATCGCATCCAGCTCGAGCGCCTGATTTCGAACCTGCTGTCGAACGCGGTGAAGTACACGCCCGAGGGCGGCAGCGTGCATGTGCGGCTGGGCCGCGAGTCGGGAATCGCCGGGACCGAGCCCGCCACCGTGCGGCTGACGGTGGAAGACACCGGCGTCGGGATCCCTGCCGAGCACCTGCAACATGTTTTCGACCGCTTCTACAAGGTTCCTTCGGCCGACCCGGAGAAGGGCCTTGGCCTCGGGCTCAGCTTCGTGGCGTGGATCGTCAAGGCGCACGGCGGCGCGATCGACGTGCAGAGCCGGGTGAACGAAGGCGCGCGCTTCACGGTGACGCTTCCCGCCGGCGAGGCATAATCCGCGCCGCGTGCCCTACACTGGTTTTGTGGGCGCACACGTCGATATAAGTACCCGGGAAAAAGAAGGCATCACCATCCTCGATCTCGACGGACGCCTGGTGGTCAGCGAGAGCCTGAACGTCCTGCGCGAGACGGTCAATCAACTGCTGCGCGAGCACCGGTTGAAGATCGTGGCCAACCTTGCCGGCGTGGACTACATCGATAGCACGGGTCTCGGAACGCTGGTCGTCTGCTACACCACGCTACAAAGGGCTGGCGGCTCGCTGAGGTTGCTCAACCTGAACCGCCGCAACATCGAACTGCTTCTGCTGACCAAGCTGTCCACGGTGTTCGAGCTGTTCAACGACGAGCAGAGCGCCATCAACAGCTTCTTCCCGGAGCGCGAGATCCAGCATTTCGACATCCTCAGCTTCGTGCAGGACCAGAAGGCGAAATAGCGAGTTCCACAGGCTGAAGAGGGTGATGAAGAAGGCCATTCTGTCGCGCCCGAACACCACAGGCTGAAGCCTGTGCTACCTCGAATCCCGTGGTAGTAAAGGCTTCAGCCTGTGGAGGCCTTTTTCAACATTCTCTTCAGTCTGTGGCGCAGGGTCGTGCCCTGCCGGCTTCTCAGTGCGCCGGATCGCAGGGCTGGGCCAGACCGTTTCGGATGGCATCGTTCAGAAGCCGTTCCAGCGTGCGCTCGGCTTGTGCGGCGGCCTTCTCCTGGTCCTTGCCGAACTGCTCCTGGATGCGCGCGAGATCCTCCTGCTTGCTCGCGAACTCCTCCATTTTCCGGTTGATCTCTTCCTGCCGGGCGCCCATGCCCTCCTGGGCTTCCTCGAGGCGGCTCTGCATCGCTGCCAGCTTCTCCTGCAGTTCGGAGAGCTGCTCCGCGGTCGGCTCGTGCACCCGGAGCTGCTCTTCGAGTTTCTTCAGGTCCTCGTCGAGCCGGGGCATTTTGCCACGCACTTTCTCCATGGCTTTCTCCATGGCTTCCTGCTGTTGATTGAAGGCTTCCATTTCTTGATTGAGCGCCTCTTGCTTGCCCGACAGATCCTCAACCGGCCGAAACAGTTCGCTGGCATGCCGCAACAAGCCGGCATCCTTGATCACCCAGGCTTTGCCATCGCGGCGGATCCAGATCATGTCCTGCTTTGCGCGATCGTGCATGGACTGGGCTTCTCGCAAGTCATCGGTGTCTCCGCTCATGGTTGAGGAGTTGCCGTGGAACAGAACCCAGCCGTCGCCATTTCCCTCTGGCTCGGGGGCGGCGGCCGGTTCGGGCGCGGCTGGAGCTGCCGGCGCGACTGGCGCGTCCGGTGAGGATGGAGCGGCTGGCGCAGGCGGCGCCGCTGCGACGTGCGGAACTGCGGCAGCGGACGGCGGAACCGGTGCGACTGGCGCGTTCTGTAGCGCCGCCACCAGAACAACCGACCCGGCGGTCAGCGCCAGCACCGCGATCAGCGTGCTGCGCCGCAAGCGTCCGCAGAGCGGACCACCCGCGAGAATGCGGTCGATGCGGCGTTCCGCGGACCCCCCCTGGGCCATGGCCAGGCCCTCAATGGCGAGCCGCTTCTTCCCGGCGCGAAAGAAATCCAGCACCACGGCGGCATACGCGGAGCGGTCCATCGTCTCGGCCATCGCGGAATCGTCGCTGGCGCACTCCGCCAGATCGGCCAGGTGGCCATCGAGCCACCATGACACCGGGCTGAACCACAACACCGCCCGATGCAGTTGCGCCGCCACCCGCACGAGTCCATCGCGCCGTTCGACGTGCGAACGCTCGTGGGCCAGAACAGCGCGCAACCGCTCGCTGTCCCACCCGCGCCAGTCCTGCGGCAGCAGCACGGCGGGACGGAGCACCCCGGCCGTAAGCGGCACGCTCACCCGAGCCGATTCGAGCACGCGCAGGCCACGCATGTGACGAGTCCCGTCGGCAACGGGCACGGCTGTGCGAATCGCCCGCCGCGCAAGGATCAGGCCGGTCAACAAGCGCGCCAGCAACAGAAGCGTGCCGGCAGCCCAGGCCCCCAGCGCCACCTCCGGAAGGTAGCTGCGCCGGGGGGCCGTGGTCGTCGACGGCGCCGCCGCTGCCCGCACCAGATGGCGCGGGACGATGTGAACGCGAGCATGCGTACGCGCTGCGCTGACGGGCGCCTGCAACGGAGGCAACAGCGGCGGCGTGAACGGGCGGACCGCCGGCAACACCAGCGAACCGAACAGAACCGCGCTCCACAACGCCAAACGCGTGCGGACGTCGCGGATGCGGAAGACAGCCACCACCAGTCCGGCCACGGCCGCGAGGAATGCCGCGCGGACGGCCCAGTCCAGCAGGAATGATGCGATTTGAGAAACGGCGGAATGCGCGTTCATGACTTCTTCCCTTTCCTGGCAGCCGCGATCTTCGCGGCCAGCCGCTGCAGTTCTGCTTTGTCGAGGACCTTGTCGTCCACCATGCCCACCAGCAGCTCCTCCACCGAGCCGCTGCAGAAGCGATCGATGATCTGCCGGACCGCGTGCGCCGCCACCTTCCGCGGCGGATCGCAGGGCTTGTACAAGTTAGTACGGCCCTCCACGGAATGCGTCACGTAGCCCTTGGCTTCCAGCCGGCTGAGCACGGTGCGCACGGTGGAATCCTTGAGCGGGTGGTCGGGGGCCAGCGCCTCCCGGCAGGCGTCGGCCGTACAGGGCGCGGCCTGCCAGACGTGATCCATGACGCGCTGTTCGAGCTCGCTGAGCGCTTTGCGGCCGATACGAATTACGCTACGCATTGTAACGCTACAGATTGTAGCGTATGTGCGGCGCCCAGGTCAATAGGAAAGTTTTTGCGCGAATCCCTCAAAAGCCGCTACGCTGGTTATTTCGACATGCCGAACACTCCCATCACAGTCGCTTACGGCGACGGCATCGGACCCGAGATCATGGCCGCCACCCTGCACATCCTGCGGGAGGCGGGCGCGCGCATCGACACGGAAGTCATCGAGATCGGCGAGAAGGTGTACCTGCGCGGCAACAGCGCGGGCATCGATCCCTCCGCCTGGGAATCCCTGCGGCGCACCAAAGTATTCCTGAAAGCGCCCATCACCACCCCGCAGGGCGGCGGATTCAAGAGCCTCAACGTTACCACCCGTAAGACGCTGGGCCTGTACGCCAACGTGCGCCCGTGCGTCTCCTACCATCCTTACGTGCAGACGAAGCACCCGAAGATGGACGTGGTGATCGTCCGCGAGAACGAAGAGGATCTCTACGCGGGCATCGAGTACCGCCTCAGCCCGGACGTGATGCAGACCCTGAAGCTGATCTCGCGCCCGGGTTCGGAGAAAATAGTCCGCTACGCCTTCGAATACGCGCGGCGGCACGGCCGGAAGAAGGTCACCTGCTTCACCAAAGACAACATCATGAAGATGACCGACGGCCTGTTCCACAAGGTCTTCGACGAGATCGCCGCCGGGTATCCGGACATCGAGAAGGAACACTGGATCGTGGACATCGGCGCGGCCAAGCTGGCCGACACGCCCGACGTCTTCGACGTCATCGTCATGCCGAATTTGTACGGCGACATTCTGTCCGACGTCGCGGCGCAGATTGCCGGATCGGTGGGTCTGGCGGGCTCGGCCAACATCGGAACGGGCGCGGCCATGTTCGAGGCGATTCACGGTTCTGCGCCGCGGCGCGCGGGCCAGAACCTCGCCAATCCCTCCGGGCTCCTGCTGGGAGGCGTGCTGATGCTGGTGCACATCGGCCAGCCGGACATTGCCGGGCGCGTGCACAATGCCTGGCTGCGCACCATCGAGGATGGCATTCACACCTACGACATCTTCACGGAAGGCGTGAGCCGGGAGAAGGTGGGCACGAAGGAATTCGCGGACGCGGTGGTGGCGCGGCTGGGGCAGCAGCCCGAGACGCTGAAGACGGTGCACTACGCCGAGGCTCCGCCGGAACAGCCGCGCGCCGCGATCACGTCCACTCAGCGAAGCGTGGAGACGCGTCTCGACGGCATCGACGTGTACGTCGGCTGGCCGTCCGCCGATCCGAATGCTTTGGCTGCGAAGATTGATGCCGCCAGCGGCGACGGCCTGAAGCTGACCATGATCTCCAATCGCGGTGTTAAGGTATGGCCGGAGGGCTTTGCGGAGACCTTCTGCACCGACAGCTTCCGTTGCCGATTTACCGCCGCCGAGGGGACGACGGTGGCGAAGACCATCACGCTGCTTGCCCGCGTGGACGCGCTGGGCATCGAGATCGTGAAAACCGAGGGCCTGCGCAGCTACGACGGCCAGCCGGGCTACTCGCTGGCACAGGGTCAGTAGATATGTCGGAATCCACGAACCACCCGCTGGTTGGCATCCTCATGGGCAGCAAGTCCGACTGGGAGACGATGCGACTTGCCCACGAGACGCTGGAAAAGTTCGGCGTGGCGCACGAATGGCGCGTCATTTCCGCGCATCGCACTCCGCAACTGGCCGCCGAATACGCCAGCACGGCGGAGGCGCGCGGCCTGCAGGCGATTATTGCCGGCGCGGGCGGGGCGGCGCACCTGGCCGGCGTCATCGCCGCGCACACGCTGCTGCCGGTGCTCGGCGTCCCCATGGAGTCCGGCGCGCTCAAAGGCATGGACTCGCTGCTCGCCACGGTGCAGATGCCCGGCGGCATCCCGGTGGGCACGCTCGCCATCGGCAAAGCGGGCGCCACCAACGCGGCACTGCTGGTGATCGCCATGCTGGCGCTGCACGATGCGGCGTTGCACGACAAGCTGCGGCGCTATCGCGAGGACATGGCCGCGAAGGTACAGAAGGAAGTGCTGGAGTAAGATGCCCCGCCGCTCGGTATTGCTCTTACTGATGATGTTGGCCGTGACGGCACAGGCGGCAGATATGGCCGGTCACTACTACCTGCAGCACGTTATGGAAGTGGGTTCCGAGTTACTCCTGAAGCCTGATGGCACTTTCGAGTTCGGGCTCGCGTATGGTGCGGCGGACTACTATGCGAAAGGCAAATGGCGCACCGAGGGCGGCTCGGTCATCCTGAACAGCACCGATAAGGAAGAGCCGCCTTTCCGCCTGACGCGAAGTGCCGCGACGAAATCGCCCGGCACCCGCGTCTGGGTGCTGGCTCCCGATGGCCAGCCTGCGGCGCATATTGATGTGGTGATCGACACGGCCGGGGGCAAGTCCGCAGCCAAAACGTCCGACGAGGGCGTAGCGGAGTTTCCGGACAAGACCGGCGCTCGCTCGGCATTTCTGCGTATTGCGGTCTATCAGGTGCAGGCCGGCCCCTTTGCGCTCAATCCCGCGCACAATGACTTCTACTTCGAGATCAATGGAGACGCCATTACCCGGGTTCCTTTCAAGGACGAGCGGCTGGCGATCGACGGCGCCGCGCTGGTGATGACCCACTACGGCGCCGATCATCCCATGCGCTACGAAAAGCAGTGAGCCGAACCGGGCCTGCTGTTGGTGCGTCTCAGAGCCGCCGCGCCAATGAATCGCCTCGAGCCGGTCCGGCGACCATGCGCATCACTGCGTGTCCGACAACCACCAGCAAGGCATAAACTCCAGCGACGGCGATGACGGGCGCGGTGCCTGGGGAGAAGGCGATCCAACTCGGGAACACTGCGGCGAATGCATAGTCGCGCGGCGGGCCGATAAGCGCCGCGGCAACGACGCACACAGCCAGCCCGCGCCCGCCGAAGCGGCGGGCCACCCTCCAGGTAATCAGGTACACGGGCGCGCACGAAACGGCGAAACCAAGCCAGAACAGGAAGTGGAAGTACGGAGAGCCAGCCTTCGGCACTCGCCACCAGTTCTGCGCTTCGCCGAGTGCCACGGCGAGCAGCGCGACCAGCCCGAAAACGGCACCGCCAGCCGCGGCGCCCGCAATCCGGAGCGGCTTCGCACGGGTGAAGCAGGCCACCGCGACGAAGGCGGCCAGATATAAGCCCGTCATCAGGACCATCTGGCCTGTAGTCATGTGATTTGCCGGACTCCACTCAAACTACCATGGAAGTACGCCCGGGTCGGCCACGCCAACTCGCTGGCAGCCGCCGTTTCCGCCACAGTGAGATAATAAACAGTTGTGGAGCAAACCCGCGAGTGGCTGAGGAAGGCTCGTCGCGTAGCCGTCCTCACGGGTGCGGGCGTTTCCGCCGAGAGCGGTGTCCCCACCTTCCGTGGCAAAGACGGGCTCTGGAAGCACTACCGGCCTGAAGATCTGGCCACGCCCGACGCTTTCTCCCGTGACCCGAGGCTGGTCTGGCAGTGGTACAACTGGCGGCGCGGTCTGGTGGCGCACGCGCAGCCCAACCGCGGTCATTACGCGCTGGCCGATCTGGAACGACTGGCCATAGAATTCACGCTGATCACCCAGAATGTGGACGACCTGCACGAGCAGGCCGGCAGCAAAAACGTGGTGAAGCTGCATGGAGACATCTGGCAGGTTCGTTGTCTCTCCTGCGCGCGGGAGTGGATTGACACGCGCCCCACGATTGCCGAACTGCCTCCACGGTGCGGATGCGGCGGATTGCTGCGGCCCGGCGTGATCTGGTTCGGCGAGGAATTACCGCCGGGTGTCTGGGCGCGCGCTGAGGAGGCGGCCCGCAAGGCCGATCTGTTCCTGGTGATTGGCACGTCCGCGGTGGTTTATCCGGCCGCGAGTCTGGTGCGCGTGGCCAAATGCGCCGGAGCGAAGGTGGTTGAAATCAATCTTGCCGAGACCGTCATTACCAGCCAGATCGACGCGTTTCTGCCCGGTCCCTGCGGAGAGCTGCTTCCCAAACTGATCGCATGAAAATCTGTTATCTGGATGCCTTTTCGGGGCTGAGCGGCGACATGACTGTTGGCGCGCTGACGGATGCCGGCGCGGACGCCAAAGCTCTGTTCGAAGCGCTCGGCACGCTCGGAACCGGCGCGGAATTCAGCGTCGAAAAGACCAAACGCCGCGGCATTGAGGCCTCGAAGTTCCGGGTCACCGGCGGCGACAGCAAAACGCACCGGCATCTTTCGCACATCGTGAAGATGATTGACGCCGCGCCGCTGCCCGCGCGCGCCGCCGCGCGGGCGAAGCAGGTGTTCGAGCGGCTGGGCGCGGCCGAGGCGAAAGTGCACGGCGTGCCCATGGAGAAGGTGCACTTTCACGAGGTCGGTGCGGTGGATTCCATCTGCGATATTGTGGGCGCCTGCGTCGCTCTGGAACTGCTCGGCGTGGAGGCTGTTTACTGTTCCGCGGTCAACGTCGGCAGCGGCACCGTGAACACCGAGCACGGCGTCATGCCCGTTCCCACGCCGGCAACCGCCGAACTGCTCATCGGCCGGCCCGTCTATTCGCGCGGCCCCGCCATGGAACTCACCACGCCAACCGGCGCCGCCATCGCTACCACGCTCGCGGCGGCCTTTGGTCCCATGCCGCCCATGACCATTCTGAGTGCCGGCTACGGCGCGGGCGACAAAGACTTCACCGAGCACGCCAACGTGCTCCGCGCCATCATCGGGGAAACCACGCAGGCCGCCGAATCCACCACGGTTTCGGTGATCGAGGCGAACATTGACGACACCACGCCCCAGGTGCTCGGCTACGCCATGGAACGGCTGCTGGCCTCCGGCGCGCTCGACGTGACCGTCGAACCAGTGCTCATGAAGAAGAACCGCGCCGGCCATCTGCTGCGCGTGCTCTCCACGCCAGCGCTGCAGGAGACGCTGGCAGCTCTGGTGTTCGCCGAGACATCTACGTTGGGCCTGCGCATCTACCCGGCCGAGCGCCGCGTGAAAGCGCGCCGCATCGCCGAGGTGGAGACCGGGTACGGGCGCGTGCGCGTCAAAATATCGGAAGATGGTTCTTTCGCGCCGGAATACGAGGACTGCCGGAGAGCGGCCGAAGAGAACCGGATTCCGCTCCGGCGAGTAATGGAAGCCGCAAGCTTCGCATACCTGAAAACGACAAAATGAAATACTACCTGACGACGCCTATCTACTACGTCAACGCCGCCCCGCACCTGGGCACTGCCTACACCACCTTCACCGCCGACCTCATCAAGAGGTTCAAGCGAATGCAGGGTTACGACCCGGTGGTGCTCACTACCGGGTCCGACGAGCATGGGCAGAACGTGGAACGCGCCGCCAGGGCGGCCGGGATGACGCCGGAAGAATACGCCACGCGGGTGGCCAACGAGTTCGTGCGGCAGTGGAAACAGCTTGGCATCGACGTCGACCATTTCATCCGCACTTCGAGCCCGGAACATTTCGAGGTGGTGCGCGACTTATTCGCGCGCTGCCTGAAGAACGGCCACATCTACAAGGGCTCCTACACCGGCCAGTACTGCTTTCACGACGAGCTGTACGTGAACGACGCCAAGCCCGGCGATCCGTGTCCCGATTGCGGGCGGCCCACCGAAACCGTGACCGAGGAGAATTACTTTTTCCGCCTCTCCGCGTTTCAGGACCGTTTGCTCGATCTCTACGACAAGCACCCGGATTTCATCCGGCCCGATTATCGCCGCAATGAGCTGATCGCCTTTGTGAAGGGCGGACTGAACGACCTTTCCATCACCCGCACCAGCATTAAATGGGGTATTCCGGTGCCGGTGGAAGGCCATCATGTTTTCTACGTCTGGTTCGACGCGCTCATCTCCTACATGTCCGCGGTGAAGAACCAGGCGGGGATGTGGCCGGCCGATCTGCATCTCATCGCCAAGGATATTCTGCGGTTCCACGCCATTTACTGGCCGGCTTTCCTGATGGCCGGCGATCTGCCGTTGCCGAAGCAGGTGTTCGCGCACGGCTGGCTGCTGTTCGAAGAGAACAAGATGAGCAAGTCGCGCGGCAACGTGGTGCGTCCCGGGCCCATCGCCGAAGTGATGGGCGCCGACGCGTTGCGCTATTTCCTGCTGCGCGAGATCACCTTCGGGCAGGACGGCAGCTTCAGTTACGACGCGCTGATCCAGCGCTATAACGCCGATCTGGCCAACGGTCTGGGTAATCTGGCCAGCCGCACGCTGACCATGATCCGGCAGTATCGCGAGGGCGCGATCCCCGATTCCGCCGGCGCCGAATATACCGCCGACTACGCGCGCGCCACCGCGAGCAGGGTGATCGAGTTCTTCGACCAGTTCGAGTTCTCCCGCGGGCTGGAACTTACGTGGGCGTTCCTGTCGGTGCTCGACAAATTCATCGTGGAACGCGTGCCGTGGAAGCTGGCGAAAGATCCCGGTTCGCAGGCGCTGCTGGACGAGACGCTCTACACGGCCGCGGAATCGCTCCGCATCATCTGCGGGCTGCTCTATCCGGTGATGCCGGAGACGACGGCGAAGATCTGGAGCCAGCTCGGCATGCCCGCGCCCCTCGGCGATTTGCGCACGGCGGATCTGCACTGGGGCCGCCTGCAGGCGGGGCAGAAGATCGGCCCGATTGCGGCGGTCTACCCGCGCCTCGACGAGCAGCCCACCATCGAGAAGATCCGCGAGCTGGAGATTCGCGAGAAGGCGCGACAGGACGAGGTGATGGGCCGGAAGCCGACGGAAGGCGTCATCAGTATTGACGATTTCGCGAAGGTGGACTTGCGCGTTGCTCAGGTGCTCTCGGCCGAGCCCGTCAAGGGCGCCGACAAGCTGCTGCACTTGAAGGTGGACGCCGGCGAGGGGCAGCCACGGACCATCGTGGCCGGCATCGCCGCGGCCTACAAGCCCGAAGAACTGGTGGGCCGCAAGGTGGTGATCGTGGCGAATCTGCAGCCGCGAAAACTGCGCGGCATCGAGTCGAACGGAATGATCGTGGCCGCGTCGCTCGAAGGCGGCAAGCCCGTGCTGGCCGGCTTTCTGGAAGACGTGCCGGTGGGCGCGCGCTTGAAATGATCGAACACGCGTGGTGGGGCGGGCGCCCTCGCCCGCAGCGGGTCCCCCGACCCGCCTTCGGACTGGACACCCGGTCGTGATCGATTCCCATTGCCATCTCGACGACGCCCGTTTCGATGCCGACCGCGAAGCGGTGATCCAGCGCGCACTGGACGCCGGCGTGGAGCTGATGGTTGCCATCGGCACCGGCAAGGGACCGCCTGACCTCGAAGCGGGCGTGCGCCTGGCCGACGCGCATCCGCAATTTGTAGCCACGGTGGGCGTTCACCCGCACGACGCCGCGAAGGCCGCGCCGGATACCTGGCAGCGTCTCGAAGGCCTGCTGGCGCACCCCAAAGTGGTGGCCGTGGGAGAGATCGGCCTCGACTATCACTACGACTTCTCTCCGCGCAACGTGCAGCGTGACGTCTTCGCCCGGCAATTGCGCATCGCCGCCGGACACCGGAAGCCCATCATCATCCACACGCGCGAGGCCTGGGAAGACACCCTGACACTGCTGGAGCAACACTGGGCCCCGCACGGCCTCCCCGGCATCATGCACTGTTTTACCGGCAACACCGAGCAGGCCGAACGTTCGCTCGCGCTCGGTTTCTACATCAGCTTCGGCGGCGTGGTCACTTTCCCGAGGGCTACCGATCTGCACGAAGCCGCGCTCGCGGTTCCGCTCGACCGCATCCTGATCGAGACCGATGCGCCCTACCTCGCACCCGTGCCGCAACGCGGCAAGAGGAACGAGCCGGCCTTCCTGGTGCACACCGCGCGCAAGCTGGCCGAGTTACGGGGCGTCCCTGTGGAGGAGATCGCCAGCGCCACCACGGAGAACTTCCAGCGCGCCGTGCTGCTACACTGAGTGATTCGCATGGCCTTCAGCAAGCTCGGGGAGTCGTGGACCGCGCGTGAGATTCTGGATCTGGTCCAGGCCGATCTGGAGAAGGTGGAGCGCGTCATCGGTCTCGAGTCGGTTGCCAGTGTCGATGCCGTCACCACCATCGGGCGCTATCTGCAGGCCAGCGGTGGCAAGAGGCTGCGCCCCATCCTGGTGCTCCTCTCGGCGCGCCTGGTGGGCGAAATCAACGACGCGGCCGTTCGCATGGCCGCCGTGGTGGAGATGATCCACACCTCCACGCTGGTGCACGACGACGTGATCGACACGGCGCGTATCCGCCGCGGCCGGCCCTCCACTAACGCCATCTGGGGCAATCACACCTGCGTGCTGTCCGGCGACTGGCTGTACATGCAGGCATTCCAGATTGCGCTGCGCGAGCGCAACTTCCACGTCCTCGACCTGCTCATCAGCCTCACCCAGACGATGGTGGAGGGCGAACTGCTGCAGCTCGAGCGGCTGCGGCGCATCGACATCTCCGAGGCCGACTACATGGAGCTGGTGGACCGCAAAACGGCCAGCCTGTTCTCCGCCTGCGCGCGGCTGGGCGCGCTGACCACCGGCGCCGACGAGGCTACCGAGACGCGCCTGGGCGAGTTCGCCTGGAACCTGGGCATGGCCTTCCAGCTTGTGGACGATGTGCTCGACTTCACCTCGCGCGAGTCCGTGCTGGGCAAACCCGTGGGCAACGACCTGCGCGAGGGCAAGGTGACCCTGCCGCTGATCTACGCGCTCGCCGACGCCCCCCAGGGCGACAAGCAACTGGTGGAGACCGTGTTGCAGGAGGAAGGCTACGAGAGCGTCCCCTTCTCGCAGATCCTGCGGCTCATCGAAGAACGCCATGGAGTGACGCGCGCCCGCGAGCGCGCCGGCAGTTTCATCGAAAAGGCGAAGGCCATCATCGCCGAGTTCCCCGATTCGCCATACCGGCGCGCCCTGGCGGCGGTGGCGGAACTGGTCACCGAGCGCGACCGCTGAGGCTACCGCTTGCTCACGCGCGCGGCTCAGAAACGCAGGCTCCGTTTCCGAGCCGCAACGGTGACGGAGCGGTCAATGATTGAGCCCCGCTTCGATCTCATCCATCAGAGCGTGTATCAGAAACTGATGGCCTTCCTGCGCGCGCGCCGTATCGGCGTGCCGCACAATCAGCGGACAGTCCGCCATCTCCCCGGCCCTGCCTCCTGCGCATCCAAGAATCGCCACGCTCTTCAGCCCCGCTTCCTTCGCCACGACCAGGGCCGCCAGTATGTTCGGCGAATTGCCACTGGTGGAGAAGACCACCAGGACATCGCCTGGCCGGCCCAGCGCCCGCACCTGCCGCGCGAAGACCTCCTCGAAGCTGTAGTCGTTTCCCACGCAGGTGAGGACCGCCGTATCGGCAGTGAGCGCCACCACGGCAAGAGGACGGCGGTAGTCCTTGTAGCGGCCCATCAGCTCGGCGGCCAGATGCTGCGCCTGTGCCGAGCTGCCGCCATTCCCGCAGAGCAGCAGCTTGCGGCCCGCCGCCAGGGCTTCCACACACCAGCCGGCCGCGGTCCGCAGCGGCGTTTCCAGTTCGCCCAGCGTCTCGAAGAGCTGGATCGCCTCGCGCAAATGCTCCTGATAGGTGCTCACTTAACGTTCCCGGTCATGGCCTGGTGGAAGAATTCCCCGCTCTCGGTGAGCGCGAACGTGTCCCACGAGCGGAGCAGGCAGGGAGTCCATTCGGGATCGAATGCCCAGGCGATCCATCCAATCCCTCTGCCCTCCAGATACTTGATGATCGCAGGACCGTAGCCATTTTCCATCGTGCCGGCCTTCCCCTCGAAACCGAATTCCGTGGCCAGCACGGGAAAGCGCTCGGCCGCGAAACCGAAGTCCTCCTCCCATTTCGGTTCCCACGGTTTTGGCCGCTTGTGCTGGTAAGGGTGAGTGGCATAGCCAATGCCCGCGGCTTCGATGGGGCTGGTGCGGAGCGGCGTAAGATCGTAGGCCCAGTCGAATCCCGCCACGAGGGGAATCTTCTCCGCGTCATGCGCGCGAATCACGCTGATCAGATCCTCGTTCGTCCGTTTCCATTCCTCCCACGACGCTCGGCCCAGCTTGTTCGAGAATGTCGTCGGTTCGTTGAACAGCTCGTAAAACACCACGGTGCGGTTGCCGGCAAAGTGCATGGCGATGGTGCGCCAGAAATTGAACGTTTCCTGCATCGAGGTGTCGTACATCGGGTCCTGAAACAGCCCCGTCTGCAGGTTGCCGATCGAGTGCCAATCGATGTCCACGTACAGGCCCAGGTCCGTGCACCATTCCACGGCCTGATCGAGCAGCACGAGATACTCGCGCGGCGACCTCTCCCGCCAGGCGACCGGATGCACGGGAATGCGCACCAGATGAGCGCCCATCTGGCTGACCTTCACGAACAGATCCTTGTTCCAGTGTCCCTGGCTGGAAATCTTGTCGGGATCGGCGATGGCCACGCCGCGAAACAGCACGGGATTCCCTTGCGGGTCGACGAACTTGTTCCCGCGGACCGCGATCAACGGCAGTTTTTTGGCGTTGGGGTTGTTGGCTGGTCTTCCGACAGGACGGTCGTTCCACCATTCGTGGATCTTCCTGTCATTCGCGGTCTGCCCGGTGGCTGTCGAGCTACTCAGGATTGCGACAGTCATCAGAGCAACAGTAACCGGTGTTCTCATTGCGCACCTCTTACGTATCATCAGGATGACACCCCTTGCAGTCTATCCTGGCGCGGTCTCCGCTACGCGGGCCGCGAAGACGCTGCGCCCGCGCGCGTCGCTCCGGCTGGGGCGCGCGGGAAGATCCTCGTCCCGGAACATGGCCCAGACGCCCGGCGCCTTCATCCGGACAGAATTGACAATCCGGCCACCCGGGGCGCAGAATCTCGTGTATACTTGGGAGCTGTTCCAACCTCAAAAGGAGGCTACTCTGATGACAACGATCCCAGCGTTTCTGCTGCAGGAAGACGCGACTACGCCCTTGAGCCCGGCCGCAACCGGGGCCCTGGCCGGACTCGGGATAGGGATGTTTCTGGTGATGATGGCAGTCGCGGTTGTGTTCATCATCGGTTACTGGAAGGTTTTCGTGAAGGCCGGACAGCCCGGATGGGCCATCCTGATCCCGATCTACAATATTTACATCCTGCTCAAGGTGGCTGGCAGGCCTGGCTGGTGGGTTCTGCTCTTTCTGATTCCCTTTGTCAACATCGTGATCATGCTCCTGGTGGCCATCGATGTCGCAAAGTCCTTCGGCCAGAGCGCGGTGTTTGGCGTGGTGCTGCTGTTCCTGCTGAGCGGCATCGGTTACCTGGTCCTCGGATTTGGGAAGTATAAGTACATCGGGCCAGCCGCGGCCACAGCGGGATCGTAACGCACCCGGCACGATATGGGGGCGGGAATTCTCCGCCCCTGAGTCCGGTCCCGGTTCACCGCCCCTTGAACCGGGTGCGGACAGCATGCAAGGAAGTGCGCGCCGGAATGAACAGGGTCTGCCCGTCTTTGCCGCCGAACACCACCTGGAGCGGCCGCTCCGGAACTTCGATCGTATCGATCAGCTTGCCCGCGGCGGTGTACAAGTAGATTTGACCGGCGGCAATGTAGACGTTCCCCTGCCTGTCCGTGCGGCTTTCCTGGAACCGCGGGAGCGAGCCCGAACCCGCGCAGCAAGGCGCTGCTCTGGATTGCGACTCAACGTTGCGCTTTGTAGAAGACGAAAAAGAACACAGCCACGCTAAAGGCGCCAAACGCATAGATAAGCGAGGAGAACAGCGCCACCGCAGGCACCAGCCCTCGCAGGACGTTCAGTACGTTGAGAATCAAATCAAAGGCCAGCAGCGCCGTTGTGAGAATCGTTCCGATCAGAGCCAGCAATGCCGCATTCCTGAGTGTCATGCTCGGAGTATGAACGATGCCTCCGTCCTCCGCAAGCCAGGCTTGCCATTGTCGGACGCAGAATGAACAGCTTATTCTATGGTGCCGGAGGTGGGGGTCGAAGACCAGGTCGTGGCTTGCCGATCCTCCCGCCACCTTTGCCACGATGTTCCTCTTCGTCGCCCCCATCATCCGAGTTGCAGCCGGTGGTTCCCGTCGTTCTACGCCATTTGGACTCGCATGAATTCGCCTTTGCGGTAGTTGAAGGTCTTCCCGTCTCGCCAGGGTGCACCCATACAGTAAGCGGACCCTCCACTTTCTCCTCCGTGTACTGTTGCACTGGTCCCATGGGGATGATCGCGCCTGCGCGGACATAGAGAGGAATCGTCTCCTGGTCGTAACGGTCCCGCGGGCGGACCTCGCATGGAAGGCTTTCCATGCTGCGCTGCTTCCGGCTCGGCAATAATAGACTCCAGATCGTCATGCCACCACTTCGAGCGAGTTCTGACCACGGCCACGTCGGCCGGCTCGCCACCATCTTCCTGGCTGCTTCGCTCTGCCTTGCCGATGCCACGCTTACAGGCGAATGGAAGGTACGGGTGCAGTATCCGGATGGAGCCATGGAGTTTCCCTGCTATCTTCGCATCACCGCCAGCGAGGTCGCAGGCTACGCCATCTACGACGGCATGCCGTGGCCCATCGTCGATGGGAGCGTTTCCGGGCAGAACGTGTCCTTCGTCATCGCCCGCAAGCTGGCCGGAGACGACCGCCCCATTACTCTGCGAGGCACGGTGGAAGAAGGCCGGCTGCGGCTCAGTTTCCAGAAACTCAACGACGCGAACGTGTACGAGGCCACGGCGGTGCGCGTGTCGGCGTCGGCTCCCGGGCCGATACCGAAGCTGCCGGAAAGGCTACGCCTCGCTTCCGTTCCACCACTCGCCGGCAATGGCCTTGCGCGGACGCCGCCGATGGGCTGGAACAGTTGGAACCTCTTCGCCGACAAGATTGACGACCGCACCGTGCGCGAGATCGCCGACGCGCTGGTTTCCTCCGGAATGGCCAAAGCCGGCTACGTGTACGTGAACATCGACGACACGTGGGAAGGCAGCCGGGACGCGAGCGGGACCATTCATCCCAATCAGAAGTTCCCCGACATGAGAGGGCTCGCCGCGTACGTTCACTCGAAGGGGATGAAGCTGGGCATCTATTCGTCGCCGGCGCGGAAGACGTGTGCGGGTTATGAGGGCAGCTTCGGCCACGAGGAACAGGACGCGCGCACCTTTGCCTCCTGGGGCATCGACTACCTGAAGTACGACTGGTGCTCGGCGGACAAGGTCTACGAGCCGGAGTCCATGCGTCCCGCCTACGCGATCATGGGCCGGGCGTTGCGCGAAACGGGCCGGGCTATCGTCTTCAGCCTCTGCCAGTACGGGCTCCAGAACGTGGGTGAGTGGGGCGCCGAAGCCGGGGGCAACCTGTGGCGCACTACGGGGGACATCAGCGATACGTGGGCTTCGATGTCCCGCATCGGGTTCGAGCTGCAGTCCGGCCGCGAGAAGTACGCCAGCCCCGGGCACTGGAACGATCCGGACATGCTGGAGATCGGCAACGGCGGGATGAGCGAGACCGAATATCGCACGCACATGAGCCTGTGGTGCATGCTGGCGGCGCCGCTCATCGCTGGCAACGACGTCCGCACCATGTCTCCCGCCATTCGCGACATCCTGACGAACCCGGAAGTGATTGCCGTCGATCAGGACGCTCTGGGGCGCCAGGGCCGAGCTGCCGGGAAGGACGCCGAGATCTGGCTGAAAGAACTATCGGGTGGCCAGTACGCTGTCGCCTTGTTCAACCGCGGCGCGGAGAAGAAGCGCATGTCCGTCCGCTGGACCGACCTCGGGCTCACCGCCAATCCGCACGTCCGCGATCTCTGGACCCGCCGGGACCTGGGCAGAATGGCCAGCGGCTTTTCCGCCGAAGTACCGTCGCACGGGGTGATTCTCCTGCGAGTGGGTCACCAGGGTTCCGGGGCTTCCAGTTTCAGATCCGACTCGTTCCAGTTCGGCGGTTCCACCCCGAGCAACCAGTGGACGAAAAAGTCGTAACGCTTCCGATCGCCCCAAGGGCCGCCCCAGGTGTGCCCCTGACCGGACAGGAACACGAAGTCGAACGTCTTGCCGGCCTTGATCAGAGCGTTGACCACCTGCATGGTGGACGCGGGGTCCACGTTCTCGTCCAGCTCACCCACCGAAAGCAACAACCTGCCCTGGAGCTTTGAAGCGTTCTCCATATTGGAGGACGCAATGTACTGGGGCCCCAGCGGCCAGCCCATCCATTGTTCGTTCCACCAGATCTTGTCCATACGGTTGTCGTGGCAGCCCGACGTGGAGACCGCCACTTTGTAGAACTCCGGATGAAACAGCAGCGCCCCCATCGCCTCCTGCCCGCCGGCGGAATGCCCGTAAATGCCCACCCGGCGGATGTCATACCAGGGATACTTCGCGGCCACAGCCTTGTGCCACAGAATGCGGTCGAGGAAACCGGCGTCGGCGAGATTCTTCCAGCAGACGTCATGAAATGCCTTGGAACGGTTCGATGTCCCCATGCCGTCGATCTGCACCACGATGAATCCCAGCTCCGCCAGCGATTGCATGGGATTATACGGGCTGAACGACTTGGGCACGAACGAATCCTGCGGGCCCGCGTAGATCAATTCCACCACCGGGTACTTCTTTGACGGGTCGAAGTTCGAAGGCCGGATGAGGATGCCCCAGATATCCGTCCTGCCATCGCGGCCTTTGGCGACGAACGCTTCCGGCGCGCGCCATCCACTTTGTGCGAGTGCGCTGATGTCGGTGTGCTCCAGTTCGGCGACCACCTTGCCGTCCTCGGTTCGGCGCAATGCCGATACCGGAGGAAGATCCACCCGCGACCAGGTGTCCACGTAGTATTTCAGATCGGACGAGAAGCTGACGGCGTGGCTCGCGCCCGCCTCGGTCAACGGCGTCAGCCCGCTGCCATCGAAGTTCACGCGGAAGTAGTGCTCGAAGTACGGGTCTTCACCCGGATGCATGCCGCTCGCGTGGAAGAAGATCTGGCGGCGCTGGTCGTCCACCTGGTCCACGCCGCGAACCACCCAATCGCCTTTCGTGATCTGGTTCTTCACCCGGCCGGTGGCGCCGTCGTAAAGGTAGAGGTGATTCCATCCGTCGCGTTCCGACATCCAGATGATCTCTTTGCCCTCGTCGATATCGTGGCGATACATCTTGCCCGAGTAGCAGAAGAAGGTCCTGCTCTGTTCGTCGATGAGCGCGCGAATGCTGCCGGTGGCCGCGTCGACTTCTAGCACCCGATACGCCTGGTGGCCGCGCTGGTTGTACTCGAAGGTCAACGCGTGGCTGTCCTTTCGCCAGACCGGCGGTGACATCTCGTAGGGATTCGGGAACAACGCGTTGTCGATCTGGATCTGGCGGCGGGCGTCGACGTCGAACAGCACCGGCTGAGGCAGATCAAGCGTGTCGCCCGGCTTCGCGTATTCGATACTGAAGGTCTTCGGCTGGAGCTGGTCCGCGGGCGAAGATTCAATGTACTGTATCCGGCGATGATATCCGGGACGGATGCGATACGCCGCCAGCTTTTTCGAATCCGGCGACCAAACGATCGACTCCCGCGCGTAGTAGTTGTTCTCCGAACCGTCGTAGCTCAGAGGAAACCCTTCGCGCTTGCCTTTCGGCCGCACGTACACGTTGTAGTTGACGATGACCGCCTCCCACTTTCCATCCGGCGAAGCTGCGGGCGGCGGCGGGGGCTGGGGCGTCTCGGGAGCGGCGACGGTGTGGCGCTGGAACGGCCAGGGCGCGGGACCCACTTTCTGGCAGGTGTAGTCGGCGAGGCTGCACTTCCACGACGAGTCCGCGGCGGGCACCTCGATAGCCTGCCCTTTGTCGCGGAATTCAACTACGGGAAACGGGAGCTTCCAGGCCGTGTAGCTCTGCCCGGTGGCCTTCGAGAGCGAGGCGGCCAGGCGCTCGTGGTCGAAGGCCGGCTTCTTCGCCAGCGTGATGGCGTCCACCATCACGAACTCATGTCCCTCCTTCACCGACCTCCGGTAGCAGAACTGGTCCGCACCCTCGATCCAGGTGGCGTGGTCCGGAAGGTTGATGGCCAGGCCCTCGACACTCTTGCGCAGGCCGGTGGCGCGCTTGTAGTCGTCCAGCGTGCCCTGCGCGCGAGCGGCGAGCGACGCCCACAAAAGGCCGCAGCACAGCGCAGCCGTCCCGAAGGCAAATGGCCGTTTCATGTAATCTATAATCTTTAAAACGAATCCCGAGGCATGTCAAGGAGCCAGGCATGGATCGACGACAATTCCTGCAGAGCGTGGCGGCGACGGCGGCCATGGCTCGCCCGCTCGCCGCCGCGCTACCCAACACCACACCCGCGCCAATCTGCGAGTTCCAACTCGACGGGGTTACCTGGAAGGTCTACGAGGATCTGCACGAGCGCGATGGCGCGCTGACGTTTGTCTCGTCCCAGGGCGAGCGGCGCGTGTTCGCGAAAAGCGCCGAAGCCACCTTTGCGGAGGCGAATCCGCCCTGGCTGGGACTCAGCCTGAAAGACATCGGACTCAGCGCGGCCGACCTCCTGGCCGACCGTCTGCTGGCCAACGGCGATCCCGATCCCGAGCTGGTGAAGTCCGCCGCCCCGCCGCTCGCATCCACCGGCGACGAAGCCTTCCAGCGCTGGACCAGCTTCGTGGGAACGAAGGAAGCCTTCGACACCGCGCCGGTGTTTTATGGGGGCGACACCAGAACGTACCATCCCATGCAGAATCTGCCGGAACTTCACGAGGCGACGCAGAAGAGGCGCCTGTTTGAAGGCCTTCTGGGCGGCTGGATGCCGGCGGTTCGGAAAGTGACGGCCATGCCCGACGGCGCCTGGTGCGAGGCGATCGTGTTCGGCGATGTCGAGGCCCGCGACAAGTTCATCGTGCAAACGTGGCACCGCACGGCGCTCATCAAAGACGGCGCTATCGTGAAGGTGTTCTACGGGCACACCTACCCGGCGTTTCCGCCCGCGCGCAAGGATCCTGCGCCAGAAGCCTTCTACCGCGCGCTGCTGGTTTTCGCGGACTACTGGGACCGGCAACTGCACGATCTCGCCCCGGCGTCGCTGCCCGAGGCGTCGTGGATTGACATGTCCCGGCACGCCTTCGCGAGAGAGCTGATGGTTCGGCCCGGCGGCGTGTATCCGAAGTACGGCGCCGTCGACCGCGATTATTACGGTTCGGAGTACGACGGTTTCCAGGATATCTTCACCAGCGCCGTCTATACCAACCTCGAGTGGGGCCGCTTCGAGATGGCCCGCACGGTGATCGACAACTACTTCAGCGACTTTGTGGAACCCAGTGGCATGGTAAACATGCGCGGCCCGGAAACGGCGCAGTTCGGCCTGACGTTGTCGCTGCTGGCGCGCTACTACAACTACACGCGCGACTCCGCCCTGCTGCACAGGCACGAGGCGAAGATCCGGGCCACCGCTGGTCTGCTGGCGGCGTTGCACGAAGACAGTCTGCGTCTGGCTGCAGACAACCCCGGCTTCGGATTGATCCACGGCTGGAGCGAATCGGATTCCTGCCTGATGCCTCGGCCGATGACCTGGTGGCAGCCATATTTCGCCAACAGCGCCATGGCCGCGCGGGGATTCCGCGATCTGGCGCGCGTGTGGCCGGCCATCGCCGCCGGCGGCGAGAAGGAAGCGCGGGCGTGGCTGGAGCGGAGCGAAGTTCTGCGCCAGGCGGTGGTCCGGAGCGTGCGCCAGAACATCCGCAAAGACATTTCTCCGCCGTATATCGCGCCGCTGCCGGGCGTTCAGATGCCGTTCCGCGAAGCCATGGCAAAGGAGAAGCGTGGAAGCACCCAGCAGTGGGCGCATCGCCCTTATTGCGAACTGCTGCAAGCGGACGTGCTGCCACCCGAGCTCGCGCACGTGGTGATCGACTGCATGCGCGCCTATGGCGCCACCACGCTGGGCGTCGTCGCCAACGTGGAGCCCGCTCACGAGGACGGCCGCGATATCCTCGGCTTCATCTCCTATGGCTATGCGCAGATGCTGCTGCGGCTCGATCGCATCGAGGAGTACCTGCTGTTTCTGTACTCGCATCGCTATCACGATCACACCCGCGGGAGCTGGACCGCGGGCGAAGTGGCGGGCATCACCGGCGATACCGCCACCTTCTGTATCCCTGCCCAGCAGACCATCCCGCTGCTGGTTCGCTGGATGCTGGTGCTGGAAGATTCCGACGCGGACCGCTTGTATCTGGGCCGGGCGCTGCCGCGCGACTGGCTGGCGTCCGGCAAGGAGATTCGCATCGAGGGCGCGCCGACGCGCTGGGGAAGAGTTGGATTCCGGGTGGTCACCAGGGGGCAGCGCGTGCAGGCAACCGTGGAGTTGGAACGGCCGGGCGCGCCCGCGGAACTGTATCTCAAGCTGCGGTTGCCCGCGGCGATGAATGTGCGCGCGGTCACCGTGAATGGCCAGCCCGCCACCCTCGGCGGCGCTCACGGGGACACTATCGTCATTCAGACTGGCGACCAGAGACGGTTCGAGGTGATCGCCCAGGTTTGAAGCGAGCGGCCGATCTGTGTTCATCCGTGTTCATCTGTGGCCAGTGTCTTTGCGCCGCACAGAACCAACTGCTGCTTCTCAGAAGGTATTGGCCACAGATGAACGCGGATGAACACAGATTCATGCAGCAACTGTCGGTAATGCTGGATTCGGGATCTTGCGGCGCTCTACCAGGTGAAGTCCATCGCGCTACGCCAGGCGGTCAAGCGAAACAGCAACCGTTTCCCAGTCGATTTCGTTTTCCAGCTCACCAAAGAAGAAGCCGAAGCGTTGCTATCACAAACTGTGATACCAACGCGCAGGAGCCTTGGCGGGTTCCTGCCATACGCTTTCACCGAACAAGGCGTTGCGATGCTTTCGAGTGTTCTGCGGAGCGATCGCGCGGCGGTGGTGAACATCGCCATCATGCGCACCTTCGTGCGGCTCCGGCAGATCCTCGCGACCCACCAGAAACTCGCCGAGCGGCTTGCGGCTATGGAGGACAAATACGACCAGAGGTTCAAAGTCGTGTTCGACATCCTGAAGCAACTCATGGAGCCGCCGCCGGGACCGCCGAAGCGGCCGATAGGGTTCATCGCCTCACGAAGCTGCCAGCCCTGACATCCCGCCGCTATGTCCGCACGCCCCGTTTCGCCGTCGCTGACCAATACAGATAGAACGGGACGCCCGCGGCGATCAGCAGCACCCCGAGACCCGCGTTCCCCGGGTCGCCCACGGCGATGAAGATCAGCAGGAACGCCGCGATCGCGATATAGAGCAACGGCACAAACGGGTACCCGAACGCTTTGTAGGGCCGCGCCAGATGCGGTTGCCGGTAGCGCAGCACAAACAGCCCGGCGATGGTCAGCGTGTTGAACAGCAGAGACGCAAACGACGTGAACGTCAGCAGGTCGCTGTACAGCCGCGCGCCGCGAGTCCCGAAACTTCCGCTCAGCACCAGGATCATGGCCCATGCCGCCTGATAGCGCAGCGACCGCACCGGTATGCCCGCGGTCCCGCTCAGGCGGTCCATCCCGCGAAAGAACAGGCCGTCGCGAGCCATGGAAAGATACAGCCACGGTCCCGTCAGAATGAGCCCGTTCACGCAGCCGGATGTGGAGACGATAATGGCCAGCGCGATGAACATCAGCCCCGCCGGACCGATGGTGATTTGCGCGATGGTGGCCGCGATCCGCTGGCCGGGCGCGGCGGCCGCCACCGGCAGCGGCAGGATATACAGGTACGCCAGGTTGGCCAGCGTGTAAATGAGCGTTACCGCAAGGGTGCCCAGCGCCAGCGCCCGCGGCAGCGTGCGCACCGGATCGCGCGTCTCTCCGGCCAGGAACGTCACAATGTTCCACGAATCGTAGCCGAACAGCGCTTTGGACATGGCCACGGAAAACGCGGCCAGCGTGGCTGTGGAGATCACCTCCGGCGCCACCGGCTGAAAGTGGGTCCAACTGCCCTTCGTGCTGCTCAGCGCGACCACCAGCAGGATCCCCAGCGCCAGCACCTTCCCGGCGGTGAGCAGATTCTGCGTGAGCGAGGCCGAACGCAATCCGCGCTCGTTGATCCAGGTGAGGAAGACGATGAGCATAATGGCCGCCAGTTGAGCGCTGGACAGCGACCAGGCGCCGGCGTGCAACACGATCCGCTGCTGGCTCACGAACGGCAGGAAGACGCCCAGATAGTTCGCGAACGCGAACGAGACCGCGGCAATGAAGCCGCACTGGATGATGGTGAACAGCGTCCAGCCATAGAGGAATCCCCACAGCGGCGAGAAGGCCTTTCGCAGATAGACGTACTGGCCTCCGGTTTCCGGCATCGCCGCGGCCAGTTCGCCGAACGAGAGCGCTCCACACACGGTGAGCAGCCCGCCCACTACCCAGATGAGCAGAAAGGAGCCCGCGCCCAGGCGCGCCCGCACCACGATGTCCGCGATCAACGCCGGTGCGAGGAAGATTCCGCTGCCGATCATGGTTCCGGCGACAATCGCCGTCGCGTCCAGCAGTCTCAGACCGCGCTTCTCGTTTGCTTCAGGCATCAGGGGTCTCCCCATCGTGGGTGGCGGCCAGAGTGGCCATGCGTGCGGGAAACAGTGGAGGGCGTGCATGACCCGTGGGCCAGGGCCACCCCAGAACGAAGTGGAGGGCGGGACCGCACACGCGTCCCTGACACGGCCCCATGCCGCAGCGCGCGTGGAGTTTGGCGGCGCGCGGATCGCGATGGCCGGCCGCGCTCTCGAAGCGCACATCTTCACAGCGGCACGCGATGGTCTCCGGGGAAGCCAGATGTTTCAGCTCCTCGCGAAGGGCGAAGCAGCGGGCCAGGTCCGTGGAGAAACGATGCATCCTCTTGCGCGCGGGGAACAGTCTGGCGGCACGTTCCCGATCGCCCGCGGCCGCATAGCCGGCGATTCGCCCCTCCACCAGACTGCGATCCACGCCGCCAATTCCGGTTGTTTCGCCCGAGCAGAAGATCCCGCCGGCGGAGGTCTGTTGCCATTCGTCGACAGCCACGAAACCACGCCGCAGGTCGCAGCCCGCCAGCGCGGCAAGCTCGATGTTCGGCGTCAGGCCGAAGCCGCACGCCAGGTAGTCGCAGGCGAAACGCCGGACGCCCGCGCGGGTCCTCACCAGCACCGCCTCCAGGCATGTGCCGCCCTCCGCGGCAATGGGCCAGGCCTCCGTCAGAAAGGGAACTCCGCGCAGACGCCATTGCAGCTCGATGGCCTGGCCGATTTTTGCCGGCGTCCGATACAGCTTCGCGGCAAAGCGGGCCAGCCGGGAGAACGGCGCCTGCTCGGCGATGGCCTCCACCACGGCGCCGCGCGCGCGCAGATGAGCGGCCACCTCCAGCAACAGAGGACCCAAACCGGCCACCACCACTCGTTTGCCCCGCACCGGCAGGCCACCCTGCGCGAGTGCCTGAAGCCCGCCGGCCCCGGTGACTCCGGGCAGTGTCCATCCTGGAAACGGAAGAAACAGTTCGCGTGCGCCGGTGGCCAGAATCAGCTTCTCGTAACGGAAGAGAAGCGGCACACCGTTCTGTTCCGCCAGCAGCACGCCGGCATCGGGCAGTGCGATGGCGCGCGTCCCGCTCACAATGTGAACGCCGGAACCCGCGAGGCGACGTGTCCACCGGTTCTCTGCGCCGCGCCAGATCTGGCCGCCCGGCACAGGGTTATCTTCAAGGACAACAACAGACGAAGCAGTCTCCGCCGCGGCCCACGCCGCGGCGATGCCGGCAGGCCCGGCCCCGACAATCAGGATGCGACAGCGTTCTTCAATCGGCATCGGTGGCGATCGCCATTCCCGGTTTGCAGACCACCTGGCAGGTGCGGACATGCGCCTCGCCATCCACCGAGGCGCGGCACTCGAAGCAGATTCCCATTCCGCAGAGCGGCGCGCGTGGCTCACCCGAGACCGACGTGCGGCATGCCGTGAAACCGGCCAGAGCGATGGCGGCCGTGACGGATGTACCCGCGGCCACCCGCACCGGCCTGCCATTCACCCTGACCTCGATGCCATCAGGCATGCGCGCGCACCCCGAGGCGCGACGGCAGGTAGGGCGCGGCCGGAATCGCCGGCTCATGCCCCAGTATGTGAGCGGCCACCAGCTCGCCTGTGGCCAGCGCGGTAGTGATTCCCAGTCCCTCATGCCCGGTCGCCAGCGTCACATTGTCCAACGCTTCGAGCGGTCCGATCAGCGGAAGCTGGTCCGGGGTCGCGGCGCGAAAACCCGTCCAGACGCGGATCGCCGGCAGCCTGGCGAGAGCGGGCATGAACTCGGTGGCATGCCGGATCATGCGCGCCAGAACGCGCCAGCATACGTCGGGATTCTCGTCGCCAAACTGTCTCGACGACCCAAGCAGCACCTGGCCGGTCGCCCTCGGTTGCACGTTGAAGGCAACCGATTCGGCGGAGGTCCCGTGCGCGCTCTTCACGTATCCGAGTTCGGCGAGCTGATGATGGACGAACCCTGGATGACGGTCCGTGATCGCCAGATGCCCTTTGCGAGGGCGTATCGGCAGGTCCGGGAGAATCTGCACGGTGGAACAACCCGCCGCGCACACGATGGCGCCGCACGCGATCCTCTCGCCGCTGGCCAGCACAACACCGCTCGGATCCACGCTGGCCACGGGCGCACAGACCCGAAGCGCCGCGGTGGAGCGTTGCAGAAGCCAGCCGGCGATCCACGGTGCATAAACCACGGCATCGTCGGGCACCAGCAACCCGCCCGCGAGTCCTGACCGAAGATTCGGCTCCGCTTCGGCCAGAGCCCGCGCGTCCAGAATCTCCGAACGCACACCGCGCTCCCCGTACCAGGCATGTTTACTTTGCGCCGCTGCGAATTCCTCTTCGCCCGCCGCCACCCAGATGGTGCCGCACTGGCGGAACTCGCCCTCTGGCGGAATCTCGGGAGCCAGTCTCAGCCACAAATCGCGCGAGTACCGAGTCAGGGTGAACTCGGGCTCGGAACCGTCCATCACCACCAGGTGACCCATGCCCGCGGCGGTGGCGCCGCCACCTGGAACGCCGCTCTCCAGCACCGTCACGCGCATGCCATCGCGCGCCAGCGCACACGCGCAGGCCGCGCCCACGATGCCCGCCCCTATAACAACGACGTCAGCCGCCGGGCTGCTCATCCCCGAATCCCCGTGCGGAACGGGTCGCGGGGATCGAACACCAGGGTCGCCTCGGCGTTCACCCAGGCGTGTCCGGTGATCGACGGCCGGATGCAGTCGCCCACCATCCGGTAGCGCCCTTCGAAGACGCTGCCCAGGATGCCCTCCTGACGCCAGGTTTCGCCTTCCTTCAGCAGGCCGTCGGCCGCCAGACAGGCCAGTTTCGCGCTGGTTCCCGTTCCGCACGGGGAACGATCGTACGCGCCGCCCGGGCACAGCACGAAGTTCCTGCTGTGCGCGTCGGGCCGTTGCGGCGGGCCGAGCAGCTCCACATGGTCGATCTCGTGCCCGTCCGCGCCCGCGATGCCGCTCTTCCGCAGAGCGCGCCGAATGCGCCAGGCAAGGTCCGTGAGGTTGGGCGCGTTGGCGAGCGTAAGGTCCTGTCCATGGCCGCAGGTGAGAAAGAACCAGTTCCCTCCCCACGCCACGTCGCCGCAAAGGTTTCCCCGTGCTTCCACCTCGATTTCGAGTTGCCGGATGGTCCGAAAGCTCGGCACGTTCTCGATGGTCACGGATCCGTCGTCATTGAGTTCCGCGTCGATAATGCCGACTGGCGTCTCGATGCGGTGCACGCCTGGGCCGATTCTGCCAAGATGCGCCAGCGTGACCACCAGCCCCATGCTGCCGTGGCCGCACATGCCCAGGTATCCGACGTTGTTGAAGAAGATCGCGCCCGCGGCGCAGGAGGCATCCTGCGGTTCGCAAAGCAGCGCGCCCACCATGACGTCGGAGCCGCGCGGCTCGTTGATTACGGCCGAGCGGAACTCGTCGTGGTCCCGCCGCAAGCGTTCCAACCGCTCGGCCATGGAACCATGTCCCAGGTCCGGCGCGCCTTCCACCACCACTCTGGTGGGCTCGCCACCAGTGTGCGAATCGACAACACGTACTCTGGCGATCGCGTTCGCGCCAACCGTCAATCCGCCCCCTGCACTACTGGCGTGCCGTTCACCAGCACCGGCCGAGTGGCCATCGCCGCCTCGATAACCCCGAGCACTTTCTCGCGCTCCGCACCTTCGATGGTCAGACGCGGCGCCCGCACGTACTCCTTCCCCGTCCCCGCGGCCGCATTCGCGAGCTTGATGTATTGCACCAGTCTAGGGCTGGTGTCCAGATGCAGCAGGGGCATGAACCAACGATACAAGGGAAGGGCCTGCTCGAAACGGCCCGCGGCGGCCAGCTCCCACAGATGTACGCTCTCGCGCGGAAACGCATTGGCCAGACCGGACACCCAGCCTCGCGCGCCGAGCAAAACCGCCTCCAGAACCAGGTCGTCGACGCCTTGCAGAAGAATATAGCGGTCTCCTGTGAGATTCTTCAGGTCGGTCAGGCGGCGGACATCCTCCGAGGACTCCTTGATGGCGGCCAGATTCGGCTCGTCCATCATCGCCGCGAACATCTGGGGCGTCACGTCGACGCCGTATACCGCCGGGTTGTTGTAGCACATCACCGGCAGGCCCGTGGAGCGCGCGACGGCCCGGAAATGCGCCTCCGTCTCGCGCGGATCGGATTTGTACACCATGGCGGGCAGCACCATCAGCCCGTCGGCTCCCGCGCGCTCGGCATCCCGCGCGAATCGGCACGCCAGCGCCGTAGTGTACTCCGCCACGCCGGCCAGAACCGGGATGCGGCCCCTGCTCGCCTTCAGCGCGACGCGAACCACATCGAGCTTCTCTTCATAACCCAGCGAGGTGTTCTCGCCCACCGTGCCCAGCATCACGACGCCGTGAATGCCGGCTTCGATCAGCGCGTCGAGATGGCAACCTGTCGCCTCCAGAGCGAGCGACCCGTCCGATTCGAATTCCGTGGTCGCGGCAGGGATGACTCCACTCCAATCTGTTTGCATGAATCTCCTGTTCATTTTCCGGCTCCGCCCGCAGCGTGCTTGCCCGCCGGCGCCTCATCGTAAAACTTCCATTGTGGTACGAAATCCTTCGGCAATTTCCGGTTTAACAGCGAAGCGCGAATCATCTCAACTGGCATTGAATTTAACTGCAACACAGCGTCGTGAAATTGCCGGTTGGTCATTTTGCCGGAGTCGACCAATTCCGCGTGCAGAGCGCGGAATTGCAGCGCGCCAATCTCATACGCGCACTGATACAGCGGACCATAATCCGAGCTTTCAAAGGACCTCCGCACCTCGGCGGCCGCGTTCTCCCGCTCGTGTCCCACCTCGTTCACCAGGAACTCCACGGCCTGCGGCGCGGTCATCTGTCCCAGATGAAAACTCAGTGAGAAGATGACGCGCGCGGCCCGGTGGATGCGCCAGAAGAGCATGCCCATGCGGTCTTCGGGCGATCGCGCAAAGTCCAGATCCCACAGCAGGGTTTCCCAGTAGAATGCCCACCCCTCGATCCAGAAGGGCGTGTCGAAGGGCCGCCGCCATGGGCGATAGCGTTCGCTCATGTATTCCTGAAGGTAGTGCCCGGGAATCAGCTCGTGGAAGACGGTGGCGCGCGCAAAGTGGATATTGTTCCCGCGCATGCTCATGAGCTTCTGCTCTTCGGTCATGGATCCGGTGGGAAACGACACGCTCATGGTGTCTCCCCCCGTGAAGAAGGGATTGATGCGCTGACGCTCCGGCGTCATCATCTCCATGCGCCAGGTGTTGGTGGCCGCGTCCGGCACGGTGATCAGGTCATGCTGACGCACGAAGCCGACGGCCTCATACGCCAGATCGCGGATCAGCGCCGGTTGCCGGCCGGGCTTCACGTAATCGTTCTTCACGTGTTCCAGCGCTTTCCGCCAGTCGTCGCCGTAGCCCATATCCCTCGCGGCGGCGATCATCTCCGCCCGGCACCAAGCGAATTCCTTGCGGGCGATGGCGATCAGCTCCTCGGGCGAATAAGGAATCAGTTCGGCAGCCAGTGCATCCTGGAGGACTTCCCGGCCTACGGGGTCGCCGACAATCGTGTCTTTGTCGGACGCACCGATGCCTGCTATCTTCTCGCGCAGCAGCGTGGCGTACGCGGCGAGGGCCGCGTCGGCGCGCTTCCACGGCTCGCCCACCCACCAACTGAACTCCGGGTCGTAACCGTTATAGAACTCGAACCAGCGCTTCAGGGTCTGCCGCAGGGATTCGGTAGTGCGCGAAGCGCGCATGGCCGTGGTGGCGGGAGCTTTCAGCCGGCCGGCGTTCACATCCGCCGTGAGCTTCGCGATCTGGTCCGCGATCTGCGTGACTTTCGACGCCGCTTCGGCGCCGTCGATGAAAACCAACCGGCGCAGGTTGTCGTCAAGGTCCAGAATGGAGCCGGCGAACGGCATCATAACGGCCACTTCCGCCAGGCGCTTCTTCGTCGCCGCCTGGCGATGCAGATCCTGTTCGAGCGCGTTGCGAAACAGCAGATAGTCCACGCGTCCTTCGACATCCAGCGCATCGAAAGGAACCTGCTCCAGAAGGTGCAGCCACGCGTTGTCGAACTGGTCCAGGGCTTCCATGCGTTCGTTCGATAGCCGGATGTCGTAATAGCGATCGAGGGTGGCGCGGTCGGCGCCATAGCGCATCAGTGCCGCGGTCATGTCAAAACCGCCATCCGGTCTCAGCCAGCCTTCGGCTCGTGCGTCATAATGGAAAACCGGGCCGGGCGCAGCGTGCAGCAGCACTGGCGCGGCCAACATCAGCAGGAGTGCGTGTGTACGGATCATGATGCGCGGAACCCGGAATAGATGATTTATAATTTGGTTTGCCACCACTGTCAAGCTCCACCGGCCGGAAACCCGAATTGGGAGGCTCCATGAGTGGCTCGTCCGCGGACACGCGGATCCACTCTACGATGGAGGCGCTCTCGCGCAAACTCGGCGCCAAAACGGGGCTCTCGAGCGAAATCGCCAGCACCATTCGCAACCTGATTCTCGGTGGCGAGTTGAAGCCTGGCGACAGGATCGTCGAATCGCGGGTGGCGCGACAACTCGGGGTCGGTCAGCCCACGGTCCGCGAGGCGCTTGTGGAACTCGAGCACCAGGGGCTGGTGTCGCGAAAAGCGAACCAGGGTTGCTTCGTTACCGCATTCACGCGAGCGGAGATCGCCGATATCCTGCGGATTCGAGGCGAACTGGAAACGCTGGCCGTCGAACTCGCCATCGAGAACGCGTCGGACGAAGCGGTTCACGGGCTGCTGGACGTCGCCCACGAGATGGTGGAGATCGCACAATCCGGAAATGCGAAGTTGTTCCACAGCCGCGATCAGGCATTCCACGAAGCTCTCTGGATCTCTACGGGCAACAGCTTTCTCCCGCGGGTACTGGAACAGGTGATGATGCCTTTGCTGGCATTTCTCTTCATTCGGAACGTCCGCGATTCCGGCCAGATCGACCTCGTGCAGTCCGCGAAGGCCCACGTCGGCATCGCGGAAAGCATACTGAGCCGGGATAAGGCCAACGCCCGCCTCGTCGCCCAGGCCGCGTTCGGCATGTTCTCCGAGCAGCACCTGAACGTCATGGACAACTTCGGTGGTTGAACCTCGCGCGCACAGTTTCAGCAAGCGGTCTGCTCCGTTCGGGCGATGATTTCATCCTGCAGTGCATCCGTTAAATCGCAGAAATAGTCGCTGTAGCCGGCCACTCGGACGATCAGATCGCGGTACTTCTCGGGGTTCGCTTTGGCCGCGCGCAACGTTGCCCCCGTCACCACGTTGAATTGAATGTGATGGCCTTTCATGCGGAACCAGGACCGCACCAGGTGCAGCAGATTGTCGAGACCCTGCTCGCCCTCCAGAATCTGCGGCGTGAATTTCTGATTGAGCAGCGTACCTCCGGTGCGCACGTGCTCCATTTTGGAGGCGGACTTCAGGACAGCGGTGGGGCCGAGGCGGTCCGCCCCCTGCACCGGCGAGATCCCGTCCGACAGGGCCTCGCCGGCTTTGCGTCCGTCTGGCGTAGCGCCAGTGACCGAACCGAAGTAGACATGACAAGTGGTGGAGAGCCAGTTCGCGCGGCAGGTTCCGCCCCTGGTGTTCGGCCGCCCGTCGATCTCGTCGTGGAAAGCCCCGGTCACCTGCCTCAGGATGTCGTCAGCCCGGTCGTCGTCGTTGCCATACTTCGGCGTCCGGTTCCACAAGAGCAGGCGGGTTCGCTCGTGCCCCTCGAAGTCGGCGGCGAGGGCATCCAGCAGCTCGCTCATCGACAGAGTCTTGTTCTCGAATACGTGATGCCGGATGGCGGACAGGCTGTCCGTGCAGGTGCCCGGCGCCACGCCCTGAATGTAGGTGGTGTTATATCGCGGGCCCGCGTCGTTGTAATCTCTGCCCTTCTCGATGCAGCCGTCTACCAGCACCGACAGGAACGGCGCAGGCATGTGCCGTGCGTAGAGACGCTCGATCACGTCGTTGCCCCGCACCTTGATCTCGATGAAATGGTGCAACTGCTCGCGGAAGGCGCTGAAGAACTCGTCGTAGCTGCCGAAGAGCCGCGGGTCTCCGGTCTCGGCGCCGATCTTCTTCCCGGTGCGCGGGTCCACCCCGTTGTGCAGAGCGATTTCAAGGACCTTCGGCAGGTTGAAGTAGCCGGTCAGAATCCAGGCTTCCTTGCCGAACGCACCCGTTTCCACGCAACCCGAAGTGCCTCCATTGCGCGCATCCTCGATGGACTTGCCCTGCCGCAGCAGTTCCTCCACCACCAGGTCCGCGTTGAAAATGGAGGGCTGTCCCCATCCCTTGCGTACGATCTCCAGACCGCGCTTCAGGAAACAGTCGGGGTTCTTCCTGCTAACCTGCAAATTCGACGAAGGCTGTAGCAGGCGCATCTCGTCGATGACGTCAAGAATCAGCCAGGTGACGTCGTTGACTGCCGACTCCCCTTCCGCCGTAAGTCCGCCGCTGTTGATGTTGGCGAAATCGGTGTAGGTGGCGCTTTCGGCCGCGGTGACGCCCACCTTGGGCGGGGCGGGCTGGTTGTTGAACTTCACCCACAAGCACTGGAGAAGTTCCTGGGCCGCCTCCCTGGTCAGCGAGCCCCCGGCAACCTCCGCCGCGTAGAACGGATAGAGGTGCTGGTCGAACCGGCCGGGGCAGAAAGAGTCCCAGCCGTTCAACTCCAGAATCACCGACAGGTGCACGAACCAATAGGACTGCAGCGCTTCCCGGAAATTGCGCGGAGCATGGGCCGGAACGTGGCGGCAGACCGTGGCGATCTGTTGGAGTTCCGCCCGCCGCAGCGGGTTCGTCTCGGTGGCGGCCAACTCTTCGGCCTTTTCCGCATGGCGTTCGGCGAAGCGAATCACCGCGTCAAGGGCGATGGCCATCGCCTTGAGTTCCTGCTGCTTGTCACAGGCGCGGGGATCGTTGACGAAATCCAGCCCGGCGGTGGAGCGCTCCACCTCCGCCTTGAGGTCCAGCAAACCCTGGCGATAAATGACATCGCCAAGCACGGTGTGGCCGGGCGCGCGCTGCTCCATGAACTCGGTGAAAACCCCGGCCTGGTAAGCGTCCTTCCACGCGGGCTCCATTGCAAGGAAGATCCGTTCGCGCATGCTGCGGCTGGCCCAGAACGGAATGATCTCTTCGCGCTGGATGCGCACCGCTTCGTCGCCGACATCGTAAGGGATCTTCGGGCGCGTGCGCAGAATCTCGAAATCCTCCACCGTGTGGCAGCACAGCTCGGGATACGTGGGCGTGCCCTTGGGCGCCGGCCCGCGTTCGCCCACTATCAGTTCGTCCGGCCCGATGTAGATGGTCCGCCGTTCCAGCAGATACCGCAGCGCCTGGGCTCGCAGCACGGGGGTTGATGCCGCCGGGGCATGGCGGTAGAACTCCGTGAGCAGTTCGGCTCGTTCCAGGGAAAGCCAGGGCCTGGTATCCAGGCTCAACTGGCGCAGCTTTGCGACTCGCTCGGTCACGACACTCCTCTGATAGTTACACGCAATCCCTCGCGCCGGAGCGCGCTGGCGACCTCCTCGACACGTTCCGCCGGTGGTTCGGCGAATTCGCCGGCAGGGCAGTCGAGTCCCAGCCGTTTGTATTTCTCGCTGCCAATGCTGTGCCAGGGCAACAGGTCCACGTTCCGCAGTCCGATGCGGCGCAGAAAGCCGGTCATCGCGGCAAGCTCCTCCTCACCGTCGTTGACGCCGGGGACCATGGGGAAACGCACGACGATCGGTTTCGCCGTTGCCGCCAACGCCTCCAGATTCCGGAGAATGGCGTCGTTGCCGGCGCCGGTAAACCGCCGGTGCGCTTCGCCGCCCATCAGCTTCAGATCGTAAAGAACCACATCCGCCTGCGCGGCCACGCGGGCGAAGACCTCCGGGGATGCCAGACCGCAGGTGTCAAGGATCGTATGGATGCCGCGCGCCCGGCAGGCAGCCAGAAGCGCTTCGGCAAACCGCGGTTGCGCGGCCGGTTCGCCGCCGGACAACGTCACGCCGCCGCCGGACTCCTCAAAGAACACGACATCCTTCTCGATTTCCTCCACCAGTTCGGAGACGGTCACACGCCGCCCCACCACCTCGCGCGCTCCCGCCACGCAGACCTCCACGCACGTGCCGCAGGCATCGCACTCGTCCGGGACATGCAACCCGCCGGCGGGATCGCCGATACCGTGGTTCGGACAAACCGGGACACAGTCCCCACACTGCCGGCAGCGTTCCGCGAACAACATCAGACCCGGCTCGAAGCGCTGGCCCTCCGGGTTGTGGCACCAGGCGCAATGCAACGGGCAACCCTTCAGGAAAACGGTAGTGCGGATGCCAGGCCCGTCATGAACCGAGAAGCGCATGACGTTGAAGATGACTCCCGAAAGCCCGGCGGACTCTTCCCCGTGGCGCGGCGCGACTTCCGTACGGGCCACGATACGCTCCTGTAAGGTACTGAGAATCTAAAACGATTCTCCTACACGCACCGTGCTCCGCGGTGAAGCGAAGCACGGTGCGCCTGTCCACGATGACGTCCAGGTCAGCAGACAGCTCAAAACTCCAGGTTCGCTCGCAATTCGATGCTTCGCCCAAACGACCCGGCGAACGAGTAGCTCTGAGTATTCAGGCCACCCGTCCCAAAGCCACCCCCCTGAATGTAGTTGTTGCCAACCCAGGTGAACGTCGGATGGTTGAAGGCGTTGAGGAACTCACCCTGCAAGGACAAGCGTATCCTCTCGGTGATCGGGAACTGCTTGGACAGCGACATGTCGTTGAAGGTCTGGTGCGGAGCGTACAGATAGAAAACCTGGCCGAGTGTGCCCGCGTTCGTGTTGGGCGTGATATAGGCGGAGTTGGCGCCGCCCCCCGTGGGACTGACCAGGTACTTCGGGTTGATGATATCCACATACCCTCCGTTCGCCGAACCCACATGGTACACACCCACCGCGCTCTGCAGTTGCGACTGCGTGACTCCGCTGAGAATCACGCCGCCGTCGCCGTAGTCGTTAAGGGTGAGATTCCCGCCGTTGATCGCCTGCGGCGCGCCGGTCTGGAAGGTGAAGATATCTCCCACCGTCCAGCCGCCCAGGATCTGATTCACCACACCGCCATGGTTGAGCCACTGGCGGCCTTTTCCAAACGGCAGATCGAAGGTCCCGTTGACGTGAACCACGTGACGAAGGTCGAACAACGTCGGCCCGTAGCTCAGACGCAGGTCCCGCAAAGTGTATTGCGGCGACTGACTGGTCCACTGGTTCGGCGTAGCCAGACCGAGCGTGTGACTCCAGGTGTAGTTGGCGTCAAACTGAACGCCGTGCCAGGCCCTCTGCCGGTAGTCCACTTGCAGCGCGTTGTAATTCGAGTATCCCAGCGAGTCCATGTAATAGACCGGCAAGCCCTCCGAGTAGGGATTCGCCTGGAAGTAGTTAATGGGATAACCGGCGCCCGGCCCGGTAAACCCGGCGTTATTGGCGCACGGCGCGAAGGCGGACCCGACCAGATTGCAGAAATAGGTGGGGTTATAGTTAGTGCCTGCCAGGGTGTTCGCCAGGGCGCCCACCTGACCGGTGTTCAGGTCGTTGATGAAGCTGGTGTTGCCGTAATCGGCCAGCGGCACGCCGGCGCCTCCGGAGCCCTGCCCGGCAAAGGCGGCATCAAAAACCGGTGTCGCCTGCTGGCCCGGGTATCCGTTGTTCGCGAAGGAATCGATGTTGTGCTGCTGGTTGATCTTCAGGTTCTGCTGCGCCGCCTTGAACTGAGTGAGGAATCCGTTCTCGAACACGTTGACCTCATTCGTGTTCACCGACAGCCACTGATGGATGGTGTGGCTGCCGTTGTAGCGAACCTCCAGCACTCCCGCCCCGGGCAGCTCGCGCTGAATGCCCAGATTCCAGGATTGCGTATAGGGCTGCTTAATGTTGGGATTCAGGCCATTCACGATGTTCCCGAGGTAGGTTATGCCGCCGAACGTGAAGTCCGATTCCGACGCGCTGGCCGAATAGGCGGCAGGAGAGTAGACGTACGGCGGCACCTGCTGGCCCAGCGAAAGAGAACCTGGAGCGAACGTTCCGGTTGTGCCGGTGTTGTTGGCGTACAGGTTGAAGTTCTGGTAATAGAACGCGCCATAGTCGGTGCCCTGGTTCCAGAAGTACTGCTGCGGTTCGGTGAAGCGGCGGAGCGAATAACCGGCGCGAATGACGGTCTTGCCGCCACCAGTGAGCTTTCCGGCGATGCCCTCCTTGGAACCGGGCGTCCAGGCGATGCCGATGGAAGGTTGCGGGGTGATGCGCCAGGGATTGTATAGATGCGAGTGCGCCGCGAGTTGCGGATTCATGTCGCCGCCCAGAACGCCTGGCGCGAAGAGCTGGCCAACCGGCGTCGGACCGTAGACCGCCGACGGCAGCGCGCCATGGTAGTTGCCGGTCAGATCGTGGTTGTCCCCGGTGAAATCCCAGCGCAGGCCGTAGTTAATGGTCAAGTTCGGACGGAAGCGGTAGGAGTCCTGCGCGAACAATCCCCATGCCCCCATCAGCTCGTCCAGGTTGTACTGGCTGCCTGGCTTCTGCACGTAGGCCTTCGTTGCCGCGTCCACGCCGTACTGGCCTGCTACACCCGTTACGCGCCCGGTGAGCACGGCGTACAACTGCTCGGCTTCGGCAAGCTGGGCGGAAGTGGCGTCGGGGATGGTGGCCGACGATCCGGAATTCGAGAAAGCATCCAAAGCCGGATCGCCATTGGCCAGCCCCAGATTGAAGGTGGGCCAGCCGGCCGGCGCGTTATAGTAGTGATCCTGCTCGCGATACCAGGAGAAGCCGAACTTCACCGTGTGTTTGTCGTGCTGCCAGGTCATCGAGTCGGAGGCATTGAACACGGGATAGTAAGTGTTGATCGGCAAATTGAACTGCTGGCCCGACATGTTCCCACCGTAGGGCCAGGGCACGTTGAAGTTCCAGGAGACCGCCCCAGCCGAGGTAGCGTACAACGGCGCGGCGTTGTATGCGTACCAGGTCGCGTTGTAAAGGAAGCCGCCCTTGAATTCGTTCACCAGCGTAGGAGATAGGGTCCAGTCGACTCCCAGCGAAGCAGTGTAGTTGTTGTTCTTGTTGCCGGCAATTCCATTGGCAAAACCCGACCCGGGGAAGAACGCCTGGGCAACGGCGGGTTGCACTTCCTTGGTTTCGTTGTAGGCGACATGGAGCCGCAGTTTCTCGGTCGCGTTGTAGTCGATGCGAAACGTCGGATAGTAGAAGGTCGTCGGGGAGGGCTGCAACCATCCCAGAGTCTCGAAGTTGGGATCGGGGTACGCCGAGAGATGGCCGGCCCCCAGCGAGGAATTGATCGCCGTCAGCTCGGCACCGATCGTCGAATTGATCGTACCCGGCAGCGCGGAGTTGAAGTTATGCGCCACGTTCAGAACATTCACGGTGCGGGTAACGCCGTCCGTTCCGGTGTAGGTGAACACACCCGACTGCGCGGCCGGCGTCAGCACCATGTTGGAGGCGCCGAAGGCCCCCGGTTGTTTGGACATGCTGAAGCTCCCGAAAAAGAACAGCTTGTCCCTCTTGATTGGCCCGCCGACGCTCGCGCCAAAGTCGTTGAGAATGAGCGGCGGCCGGGGGATGCCTGCGCCGTTGTTGGACCACGAGTTGGCGTTCAGCGCGGAGTTTCGGAAGTCTTCGTAGGCGCGCCCATGATAGGCGTTGGTGCCGCGCCGCGTGATGAAGTTGATCTGCATCGCGGCCTGCCCGAAACCCTGGTCCAGATCGAGCTGGTCGGTCTGGACCGTCATCTCCGCGATGTCTTCCAAACGAGGGGACACGAACGGCGCCGAGGTCCCGCTGAACTTCATGCGGCTGGCGCTGCCGATCACGCCGTCGATATTGTTGCCCTGGGCGATCGTCGGGAGTCCATTCCACGTGCCCTGGCCATTGTAGGATTGGAAACCGGGAGTCAACTGCGACAACTGACTCAGGTCGCGCCCAACCAGCGGCAGATTCTCGATCTGCTTGATGTCGATGGTGGTGCCCACCATGTTTGACGAGGTTTCCAGAACCGTCGCGCCTTCGCCGCTCACTTCCACCGTTTCGGTGGTCGCGCCGATCTTCAGCGTTACGGATATGTCGGTGACACGTGCCACCTGTACGGTGACGGGGCTGAGCACTTCGTTCGCGAAACCCTCTTTCGCCACGGACAGCGCGTAGCTCCCGTTGTTCAGGTTGACGAAGCGGTAGGTGCCGCTTTCCTGAGTGGTCGCGGTCCGCAGGTCATTGCTGCCGAGATCGCGCAGTTCCAGTTTGGCGTCCGGAATCACGGCGCCCGCGGGATCGATGACCGTAACGCTCACCGCTCCCTGGGAGGACTGCGCCCAGACCTGCGAAACACTTGCCAGTAACAAGGCAAGACAAATGACGGTCAGCCGGATCGCAATCCGGGGACAGGGACGGGCGACACTGTGTTGGCCGCGTGACTGATTATAGATCATAGATTACCACCAAGCTCGTGGGGCGATTGTATACTTGTTTTGTACTAGGGGTCAAGCCTTTTTTTGATAGCGTTTCCTCACCCGCTGGAAGCGGGCTGGCGGGAGGCTGGCGTTGATGAAGACACCCTCAGGGATAACGCGTCGGAGCCTGCTGGCAGCCGCCCCGGCGGCCGTTCTGGCCGCTGCGGCCAGGGGCCTGTGCGCGGTACCGCCGCGCTATCCGGTTCGGTTTACGGATGTTACCCGATCCGCCGGAATCGGCTTCCTCCATGAGAACGCTTCCAGCGACCAGAAGTACCTGATTGAAACCATGGGCTCGGGCTGCGGCTGGATCGATTTTGACCAGAACGGTCTGCTCGACCTCTACCTGGTAAATGGCTGCAAGCCGGGTCACCCGTCGCGGAGCGCGCTCTACCGGAACAACGGCGACGGCACGTTCACCGACGTCACGGAAAAGGCGGGCGTCGGCGCGGAGGGCCTGTTCGGCATGGGAGTGGCCGTCGGGGACTACGACAACGATGGCTTCCCCGATCTGTTCGTCCTGGGATTCGGAAGGTGCATTCTGTATCACAACAACGGGGACGGCACCTTCACCGACGTCACCGTTCGCGCCGGCATGGCCAACCTGGGCCGGTGGGCCTCCAGCGCCGCTTGGTTCGACTACGACAACGACGGTCGGCTCGACCTGGTGGTGGCCAACTATCTGGATTGGACGCCGGAAACCAACTACTATTGCGGCAGCCGCGGTATGGGCATGCGCAGCTACTGCCACCCCAACGACTACCACGGCCAGGCGCCCACGCTCTATCACAACAACGGCGACGGCACCTTCACCGACGTCAGCAAGCCGGCCGGCCTCGCCGCGAAACCGTCCAACGGCCTCGGCATCGTCACCTTCGACTACGACGACGACGGCTGGCAGGACATCTTCATCGCCAACGACGCCCAGCCGAATTCCCTTTTCCACAACAACCGCGACGGCACGTTCACGGAGGTGGGCTACGAAGCCGGCGTGGCCGTGAGCGAGGACGGGGTCACCGAATCGGGCATGGGCACGGACGCCGCCGACGCCACCGGCAACGGATGCCTGGACGTGATGGTCATGCACCTCGATCAGCAATTGGCCCGCTTCTACCGCAACCTGGGCCGCGGCTCGTTCGAGGACGCCACGTTCAGCTCGAAGCTGGGCTATGAGACGTTCCACGCGAGCGAGTTCGGCGCGAAGTTTCTGGACTACGACAACGACGGCCGGCGCGATATCTTCATGGCCGCCGGCCACGTGCTGGACAACATCGAGCGCTACCACCCGGGGATTCGTTATGCCGAATCGAAACTGATGTTTCGCAACGCTGGGAACGGCGTTTTCGTGAACGTCAGCGATCAACTGGGGCCGGATTTCCAGACGCCTTCCGTCGGCCGGGGCGCGGCGGTGGGCGATTTTGATAACGATGGCGACCTGGACATTCTGGTGAGCAACAACGGCGGCCCGCCCCAGCTCCTGCGCAACGACGGCGGCAACGCCAATCACTGGCTGCAGGTGCTGCTGATCGGCACGCGGTCGAACCGCGACGGGGTGGGCGCGCGCGTGAAACTCACCGCGGGCGATCTGACGCTCTACGATCAGCGGAAAGGCGGAATGAGCTACCAGTCCGCCCAGGACCCGCGACTGCATTTCGGCTTGGGGAGCCGCGCGATGGTGGACGTCCTCGAGGTGCGGTGGCCGAGCGGGATGGTGACGCGGTTGACGGGGGTGGTGGGGGATCGGATCATCGCGGTGAAGGAGGGAGTGGGGATCGTACCGAGGGTGTTTCCGCGGGTGGGCGGACGGTGAGGGGGACGACGCTAAGATTGCTGTGCAATGCATCAGCATTCTCGGCGGAAAGCCAAAAACTCTCGAGGAGTTCAGAGCTATTGCGACGGGAATGAGTGATGGTGATAGGGTCAATCTCAGTTTCAGTTTCGATTATGCAGAACTTCAAGCAAGGCAGGCCCTCGTACGAGTGACATATCTTGCTCTTTTCAGTCGGCTCGGATATAAATATGTCCTAAGCGGTGCGGGCGCGTGGGTTCGCAAGCTGATAACTGAGGGTAATATCGATACACTCAGGCTGCTCATTCGCCAGTTGGGCAACGTGGACGATATACGAGTCAAATCGCCTATTGTCTTCTCCCCAGTCGCCAACGGCCATGTTATCGTCGCCTATCTCGTCATGATTCGAATAAAGACCAGCCAGAGGCACTATTACGCTGTCTTGTTGCCGGCACCCGGGATAACCGAAGACGCCTGCCTAAGCGTGCTGGCGGACGTCATCAATAAACTGAACGGCAAGCGTTTGGAAATACGAGTTGACGAATGATCGCCTACGATGGATCCGTCGGGCCATCGCCGATCCGCGTAGCAAAAAGGCTGCGCGGTCACGGGTTCACTCCCGACCTGAAGTGAACAATAGCGGCGCCAGATCAATGCGGTGCCGCGTCCTCGTCCCCTGACCGTCCCCCCACGTATCCCGAATGTCCGCCATCAGCCGAGCCGATTCTTGCCGCCTCCTGCCGGTTCAACTCGGCAAGCGCGGCCAGCGCCTCCCGAGCTTTGTCCGGTTTCCCCGCCCGCCGCCACGCCGTGGCCAGAGCCGCGTACACGGCGCGATTGCGCGGATCGAGCTGCCTGCCGGTCTCAAGCTGCGTGATGGCCTCCGCCACCTTCTGCTGCGCGAGATAAACCCTGCCCAGCGCGATGTGCGCACTGGAATAGCCTGGCCGTTCCGCGACGGCCCGTTCCAGCGCCATCTGCGCTTCGCCGAATTCAGCCGGGGTAGCGGGCGTCGCCCCGGCGCGCAGCAGGGCCTCGCCGAGCATGGTCAGAAGAAGGTAGTGCGGATGGCCTTTGCGGATGCCCTCGCGCGCCGCGCGGATGGCCTCCTGCACGTTGCCGGACAACAGCGCCTGCTGGGCCGTCGCGATGTACGCGATGTCGGAATCGGGCGCGAGTTTCCGCACGAGCTGGAAATCCCGATCAGCGAGATCCCGCTGTTCCAGTTGCGAGCGAAGAAGGCCGCGCTCGAAAAGAAGCCGCGGGGAATCCGGCAGGTTGTGCAGGCCCACTTCGAGCACACGAATACCGAGTTCGTACAGGCCCTCATCAAAGCATGCCTCGGAGACCAGCAGATATAGCTTTTCATTCGACGGCGAGGCGTCCGCAGCGTGCTGCAGCGCCTGCATGGCCGCCTCCTGCTGGTGATCGCCGACGAAGGCCTGGGCCAGCAGGTTGTCCACATCGGCCGCATGCCGCCCGCCGCCGATGTGCTTCAGGATCTCGATGGCCTGCGGGAACTGGCGCGTCCCCACATAGCAGAGCGCCAGGTTGAACTCGAGCGCGAAGTTCTCGGCGACGCGGCCGCGCGCGGCAAGGAAGTGAGGGAGGGCCTGCTGGAACTGGCCTTGCCGCGTGAGCGCGATGCCGGTCTGCAGCTCGCTCTCCGCCGACTCCTGCGCGAACAATGCGCCCGCCGCGAACAGCGCCAGACCGATTCTCACGACCACTTTCCCGCGCCCTCCACGATGGTGATGTAGCGGTCGGTGGGGAGATCGCGGAACCTCTCCACGCCACCGCCCGGCTGTGGCCATCGTACCTCCAACCAGTCGGCCTTGGCCGCCTTCCCGAGTCCCAGAACCAGGCGCGGGTCGTGCGAGGAAAGGAAGCTGCCCCCGCCGGTCTTCACGCGGCGGCGCTTCCGGTCGCCCGCCTGCCAGGTGACCACGGCCCCGATCGCATCCACGTTGGCTTTTCGCCCAACCAGGCGCACGCCCAGCCAATGATTCTGCCGCGCCGCAGTCTTACCAAGAGTGTTGCGCAGCAGGATAGGCACGCCGTCGTTCACCGCCACCAGGACGTCCACCGCGCCGTCGTTGTCGAAGTCGCCCACGGCGAGCCCACGGCCCGCGATGGCCCGGCCAAACACGGGACCGGCCTGCGCGCTGACGTTCTTCCACGCGGCGCCGGTGTTCTGCAACAGCACCATGGGCTCGCGGTAGCTGACCTGCTTCTGATACGCGCCCACCATGGTGTCGGGATGGCCGTTGCACAGGATCAGGTCGAGGTTGCCGTCGTTGTCGAAGTCGAAGAACTTCAGCCCCCAGCCGCTCAGGAATTGCGTGGCCGTCGCGATGCCCGATGGAATCGCAATGTCGTCGAAGGCCTCGTTCCCGCTGTTGCGATACAGCGAGTACATCTCGTGGTCGATGTTGCCCACGAAGAGATCCACCAGGCCGTCCTCGTTGTAGTCGGCCGCATCCACGCCCATCCCGGAGCGGGCCACGCCAAACGAGCTGTAGGCCACGCCGGCGAACGCGCCCACCTCTTCGAACCGGCCCCTGCCTCGATTCGCAAAAAGGAAGTTGGGAATCTTGTCGTTGGTGACGAACAGATCCATCCAGCCGTCGTTGTTGATGTCGGCGGCCACCACGCCCCACGCCCTGGCCAGCGGGTCCGCGATTCCGGATGCCTTACTGACATCGGTGAACGTGCCATCCCCGTTGTTATGGAACAGCCAGCAGGGGAGCGGTTTGACCACGCTCGGCGCGCAGTAGTAGTGAGCGCCGGTGTCCCGGTTGCCGCAGTAGATCTGCTTCGACTTGTCGAAGTCGCCGAAGCGGCAGACGAACAGATCGAGCCGGCCGTCGTTGTCGTAGTCGAACCAGACGGCGCTGCTGCTCCAGCCGGGCGCGGCCACGCCAGCTCTCGCGGTCACGTCGGTGAAGGTGCCGTCGCCGTTGTTGCGATACAGGATGCTGCGCGGGTACTGCGTCACATACAGGTCGGGCAGTCCGTCGCCGTCGTAGTCGCCCACCGCGACGCCCATGCCGTAGGCGTTTCCGCGCACCCCGGCTCCCTCGGTGACGTCGGTGAAGGTGCCGTCGCGGTTGTTGCGGTAGAGAGCGTTGCGCAGAGGCGCGGCAGGCGAGTAGAAATCGCAGGGACCGCTGTTGACCAGGTAGATGTCCATCCAGCCATCGTTGTCGTAGTCGAGGAACGCACAACCCGGGCCGATGGTTTCGGGGACGTACATGTCGGAAGAGAGCCCGGCGACGTGCGTCCAGCCGATGCCGCTGACGGCGGGCGGGATCTCTTCGAACAACGGGGGAGCCGCAGTTACCGGGCCGGCGAACGCCGAGCCGCACAACAACTGCAGAAGGCGGCGTCGCGATAACGCAACCATCGCTATCTGGCGGCCTTTTGCAGAGCCATCTCGCGCGCCGCGCCCTCGGTGTTGCCGGTGCGGCGGTAGGCGATGGCGAGCTGATAGTGGCCGGAGGGATCGGCCGGCTCCATCTTGACGTAGGCCTCCAGCGGCGCGACCGCTTCGGCAAACCTCCCCGCCGAAGCCAGCGACATCCCATGCGCGAGATACGCTTCCGAGAACCCTGCGTCGAGACTCGAAGCGCGCGAGAAATGCTGCGCCGCTTCCTCCCAGTGGCCGGTGCGCCGGGCGAGCTCGCCGAGTACAAACTCGGCCGCGGCGTTGCGCGAATCCAGTTGCAGTTCCTTCTCGAACTCGGCGCGGGCCTCGTCCACCGGGCCGGACTCGCCCGCTTTGGAAAGCAGCACCTGACCGAGGCGATAGTGAATGCCGGGCAGACCGGGGTTGCGGTCGAGAATGCCTTTGTAGATGCCCGCGGCCTCGTCCCACTTGCCCTGCGATTCGAAGGCCTCCGCTTCCAGCCTGCGCGCCTGGGGCGAGGCCGGAGCTTTGGCGGCCAGCTCCTGCGAGGTCCTCATGGCAAGCTGAGAAAAGTAGTGCACGGTGACGTAGAGGACCTCGGGATCGTCGGGGAATTCGCGCCTGAGTTGCTGCAGCGCAGAGATGGCGGTGTTCTCGTGGTCCACGGCCATCGCACAGCGCGCTTCGGCCATGGCTCCGTTATACCGGAGTTGCTTGTCGGCCAGGCGGGGCAAGGCGCGCTCCAGGGCCGGAAGCGCTTCCTTGCAGCGCCCCTGTTCCACCAGCGCGATGGCCCGGCGCGTCGAAGTGGCGGCGTCAGCAGTCTGGGCGCCTGCCACCGGAATCAGGCCGGCCAGCAGCACAATCAGAATATGGCGTGGCGTAATCACTGGTGATAATTTATAATCTGGTTTCGGTCGCGTGTCAAGCAATGGGGAGGAATCAATCATGGACCATGAGAAATCGGCAACCCTGAGCCGGCGGATGTTCGGGGCGGTAGCGTTTTCAGGAATCGCTGCTGGGGCGGCAATTGCCCAGGACATCCCACAGAACACCTCGACTGCTCCCGCAGGGCCGCCGCACGGGCCGCGTCCCAGCGTGGGGCCCTTCGAGGGGAAGATCGAGTTCTCGCGCAAAGAGGCCGCCGGCAAGGTCCACCCGTTCGCCATGACCGACGTACGGCTGACCTCGGGAGCCTGCAGGGACGCACAGGAGGCAAATCGTAGTGTACTCGACCGGTTGCCCGCCGACCGTCTGATTCACAACTTCCGCGTGAACGCCGGCCTGCCGTCCTCCGCCGTGCCGCTGGGCGGCTGGGAGGCGCCCGATTGCGAGTTGCGCGGCCACTTCACCGGCCACTTCCTCTCCGCGTGCGCCCTGCTGCATGCCTCCACCGGCGACACCGATGTGAAGGCGAAAGGCGACGAGATGGTGGCCGATCTCGCCAAATGCCAGCAGAAGCTCGCGGGCGGGTACCTCAGCGCGTTTCCCACCGAATACTTCGATCGCCTCAACGCCCGCAAGAAGGTGTGGGCTCCGTACTACACCATGCACAAGATCATGGCGGGCATGCTCGACATGCACCAGCACTGCGGCAACAAGCAGGCTCTCGAGGTGCTCGAAGGAATGGCGCAATGGGTGGACAAGTGGTCGGCCCCGATTCCCGAAGAACACATGCAGGACATCCTGAACACCGAGTACGGCGGCATGAACGACATCTTATACAAACTCGCGGCGGCGACCGGAGACGACCACTACGCGGCCGTCGGGGACCGCTTCACGAAAAAGCGATTCTTCAACCCGCTCGGTCTGCGCCGCGATGAGCTGCGCGGATTGCACGTCAACACTCACATTCCCCAGGTCATCGGCGCCGCGAGACGCTACGAGCTGAGCGGCGACGAGCGCTTCCACGATGTCGCCGACTTCTTCTGGTATGAGGTCACCAGCGCCAGGGCCTACGTGACCGGCGGCACCAGCAACGGCGAAGGATGGCGGACCGAGCCGCGCCGTCTCGCCGCGGAGCTGAAGCTCGACGCGGCCACAACCGAGTGTTGCTGCGCCTACAACATGCTGAAGCTGACGCGCCACCTCTACGAGTGGACCGCCGACCCGCGCTACTTCGATTACTTCGAGCGCACCTTATTGAACCATCGGCTCGGCACCATCCGGCACGACACCGGCGCCACCATGTACTACCTGTCGATTGTGCCCGGCGCCTGGAAGACGTTCAACACCGAGTACGACTCGTTCTGGTGCTGCACCGGGACCGGCGTGGAGGAATACGCGAAGCTGAATGACAGCATTTACTTTCACGACAACGAGGGGATTTACGTCAACCTGTTCACACCGTCGGAAGTGAACTGGGCGGCGAAGGGCTTCAGCCTGCGCCAGGAAACGGCGTTCCCGAATGCACCGTCCACCACGCTCACCGTAAAGACAGCAAAGCCCGTGCAGATGTCCGTGCACCTTCGCGTCCCGTACTGGCTGACATCCGGCGGAGCGGTGCGCATCAACGGGAAACGGCTGGAAGCGTTCGCCGGACCCGGCAGTTATCTGACCATTGCGCGAACGTGGAACAACGGCGACCGCATCGAGATGGACCTGCCGATGCAGTTGCACGTCGAGTCCATGCCCGATGACGCTCAGCTCCAGGCGCTGCTGTACGGTCCGCTGGTGCTGGCCGGCCAGCTTGGAACCGAAGGCCTGAGCAAAGAGGACATCACTGGCCCGCTGGGACCGGACCTCGAACACCACCCCTTGAATGTTCCGGACTTCCACGCGCCAGCGGGCGATTTCACCAGATGCGTACAACCCGCAAAGGGGAACCAGCTCGCGTTTGAGACGACGGGCCAGAATCGGAACGTTACGCTGGCGCCGTTAAACAAGGTCTTCGATCAACGCTACTCGATCTACTGGCGGGTTTCCTGATGCGCAAGGCACGGCGTCCGGCCCGCCGCCCACACAGATAACCAACTTCCGCCGCCGGCAACGAAAGCCTGTCCGCCCGTTTGCCCCGGCATTCCCGAACTCCGAGCCGCTGCACACCCGGCTTCATGCGTGATATGCCAGGCTTCGAGTTTTCAGAACATACGGGATTCAGCGCCGGCGTTCTGCCGCGTGATCGCTACGGTTTTTCCTGTTCCACGATAGCCACGCCCCATGGTTCGAGCGAGAGCGTCGCGCCACCGGTGATCGGGCGGTTCAACAATAATTCCGTACCGGCAGCATAAGGGTAAGTGATGGACTGCGCCGCCGTCGAGAAATTAAAGTAATAATGGATCGCTTTTCCTGCCCGGTTGATGCCGTGTTTCACTTTGACGCTGGTGGGCAGCTTCTGGTCAGGCCCCGTCAGTTGCGTCTGGTCGAGGACGCGTTCCAGCACTGCCTCCTGGAGTTTGTCGCTCAGCACGGTGCCCTCGTAAATAATCTCGCCTTTACCAAACGTATTCCGAGTAATAGCGGGGTATTGTCCGAAAAACGGGTGGTCATAATACGCCAGCGGCGTCGCCGTATCGAGCAGGAGCATTTCCGCCCACTCGCTCACCTGGTTTTCGGCGCCGGCCCGGAAGGGATCGCCCCTGAGCGCCAGGGGCTTATTCAGATTGGAGAACTCCTGATAGTGGAAGCCGGCGGCCTCACGTAGCGGCCCGGGAGCCATGGTGGCGCGCACGGTGGAATGCTCGTTGCAGAACCCACTCTTCAAGGTCAGCACCAGACGGCCGCCGCCGCGAACGTAATCGACCAGGCGGCCGAGCAGCGCATCGTTGGCGACATAGAGCGGCGGAACCACCACCACCTTGTACGCGCTCAGGTCCACGGTGTCGGGGAAGACGAAATCCACACCGACGTTCAGGCGGTACAGCGCGCGGTACAAGCGCCGTATCTCCACGTCGTAGCCGTTCGGATGATGCCAGGGCATGTCGCCGGCCGGCTGCGAAACAAGAAACGGCATATAGTCGATTCCGCGGCGCGAATCGTTGCTGTAGAGCAGCGCCACCGGGTGTGACGCTTTCAGATCGACGATATGCGGACCGATACGCGCCAACTCGTGCGCGGTGCGCGCCACCTCGGCATAGGTGCGTCCGGGTTCGAGATCGTGCGACAGCACGCCTTTCCAGTACGTTTCCTGGCCGTAGTGCAGGGAATGCCAGTGCCAGTACTCCACCATGTTGGCTCCGGTGGCGGCCATGAGGTAAACGTCCTGACGCAGTTGCCCGTCCCACGGCGGAAACTGCGAGCGCGAATCCCAGCCGATTGTCTGGGCGTTGATCTCCGTCACCAGGTAGTTGGTGCGTTTCAGCGATCGCGCGAAGTCGCCGCCATAGCTCGATCCTTCGCCGTCGTATTGATCCTGAGTGGGATGGTAGGGATTGATGGCCGCGATGTCCAGGCTCTTCGAGATCGCGTGCTCGTCGACGTCCGAACGAGTGGCCCCGCCGAAATCCTGCATGACGAACTGATCCGGACGGAGATACTCGCGGACAAGCGATGCCTGCCACGCCAGATAGTTGGTGGTGAGCGAGTCCTGATAGCGATCCCACTCCAGTTTCCATCCGGGATTCCGGATGCCGTCGCGCGGGGGAACTTCAGACCAGTCGTGCAGGCTTTGTCCCCAGTAGACCAGCCCCCAGATGCTGTTCAACCGCTCGACACTCGAGAACTTCTCCTGCAGGTAGCGAACGAAGCCGGCCTGCACGTTGGGACCAGCCGTGCCGTTCGAAGTGGTTTCGTTGTCGATCTGGTAACCGATGACGGCGCGGTTGTTGCGATAGTGCTCGGCGATCTTGCGAGTCACGCGCTCGGCGTAACGCAGGAAGTCCGGGTTCGTGATATCCATGTTCTGGCGCATGCCGTAAGTGGCCTTCTGGCCATCCAGGCGAGTTACCAGGATCTCCGGGTGCTTCTTGAACATCCATGGCGGAATCGAGTAAGTGGGCGTGCCCATGATGACGCGGATATGCGCTCGCGCCAGACGTTCTATAATCCGGTCCATCCACGCGAACTCGAACCGCCCATCCTCCGGCTCCCAGAGGCTCCAGGTGGATTCGCCCACCCGAACCACATTGATGCCGGCCTGCTCCATGAGCTGGACGTCTTTCTCCAGGCGGTCTTCCGGCATGTATTCCTCATAGAAGGCGGCGCCGTAGAGGAACGTGTCCATTTGATCGGGAGCGAAGCGCGCCTGGCCCTGCGGGCGGGCCGCCGTAGCGCCGAGCAACGCGGCGATCGGCAGAACCAGCCACGGTACGAGGTGGCGAGAAGATTTGGTCCTCATAGACGCCGATCCTATCAGAACTGTGACAGGATCGTCCGGTTTCGAGTATCTTGTGATAGCAGGAGTTACCACATGTCAAAGATGAAACTGAGTGCACTGATTCCGCTGTATCTACTCGGCGTGGCAGTAGCCACGTTGCACGCCCAAACGCAAATCCCACATCTTCAGCGGCAGGGAACCGCCACCCAGCTCGTCGTCGACGGTCAGCCGTTCCTGATCCTCGGCGGCGAATTGCACAACTCCAGCTCTTCCAGCCTCGCCTACATGGAGCCCATTTGGAAGGCCATGTTGGACCTTCATTTCAACACGGTGCTGGCGGGGGTCTCCTGGGAACTCATCGAACCGGAAGAGGGCAGGTACGACTTCCGGCTCGTGGACGGCTTGATCGATGGCGCGCGCCAGCACAATCTCCGGCTGGTGTTTCTCTGGTTCGGAAGCTGGAAGAACGGGATGTCCAGCTACGTCCCGCTCTGGGTGAAGAAGGACTACAAACGTTTTGTGCGGGTCCGGCTGCAGGATGGCAGGACCGTGGAAGTCCTCTCCACGCTGTGCCCTGCCAACTGGGAAGCGGATGCCAGAGCTTACGCGGCGCTTATGCGGCACATCCGCGAGGTCGATGGCCGGGACCACACCGTCGTCATGATGCAGGTGGAAAACGAAGTCGGCGTGTTGGGCGACTCGCGGGATCGCTCCGAGGCAGCCAATCAGGTATTCTCACAACCGGTGCCGCGAGAACTGCTCGATGCTCTCACGCGCGACAAAGACAAACTGCAGCCCGATCTGCGCAAGAAGTGGGAGAGCACCGGCTTCCGGACCTCCGGAACGTGGGAGCAGGTGTTCGGCGCCGGGCCCGGCAGCGACGAAGCGTTCATGGCCTGGAATTACGGCAGCTACGTGGAGAAAGTGGCGAAGGCGGGCAAGGCGGAATACGCGATTCCCATGTACGCGAATACGTGGCTGAGTAATCCGGAGGGAAAGCCCGGCAACTGGCCCAGCGGATGCCCCGAGCCGCACGTCATGGACATCTGGCGTGCCGCGGCTCCGCACCTGGATATGCTGTCGCCGGACATCTACGCGCCGGACTTCGCCGAGTGGTGCCGCCGGTATGTGCACGCGGGCAATCCCCTGTTTATTCCCGAGATGAGGCGCGAAGCCGACGGTGCACGCAACGTGTTCTATGCCATCGGACAGCACGATGCCATCGGTGTGTCGCCGTTTGCCGTCGATTCCATGGCGAACCCGGGGAGCTCACCACTCGCGGCGAGTTACAGCATCCTGGCTCAACTCGCCCCGCTCATCCTGCAGCACCAGGGGAAAGGCGAGTTGACCGGTTTCCTGCTCGACAAGGAACACCCGTCCGTGAAAGCGGAGCTGGCGGGCTTTGACCTCGAGATCAGCCTGGATTTCCTGTTCGGAAACAAGGCCGAAATCGGCTATGGACTGATCGTCGCGACCGGACCGGACGAGTTCGTGGGAGCAGGGAGCGGATTCCGTGTCGCGTTCTCGGCAAAGACTCCCGGTCCGCGCATCACCGGAGTGGGGTCGGTCGACGAAGGGACCTTCATCAACGGCAAGTGGATTCCGGAACGGCGGCTGAACGGCGACGAGAACGATCAGGGCCAGTACTGGAGATTCACGGACAGGCAGCTTTCGATCTCGCGTTGCGCCGTGTACCGTTACGAGTAAGTAACGCGCGCCGCACGATCACCCTTGTTTTTCCGGCGCCTTGAGGAACAGAGCGATCGCTTCAATTTCGACCAGCAGTTCCGGCCGGTACAGAATGGCCTGAATGCCGGTGGAGGCGGGCAGTGGATGGAGCCCCTGCTCTTTGTAGAAGCGGGTCCGTTCCTCGTTGAAGGCTTCGTAATCCCGCTCGATATCGCGCAGATAGCAAGTCGTACGGACGATGTCCTTCCGGGAAGCTCCTTCGCTCGAAAGCAAACCGGTGATGTTGTCGAAGGTGCGCCTCGCCTGAGCGCGAAAATCGCCGGCGTGCACGCTGCGGCCCTGATCGTCGATGCTGGCGGTGCCGGAGATCAGGAGCACGACAACGTTGCCGAGCTCGACACGCAGGCCGCGCGAGAAGGAGCTCGGTATAGGATACTGATCCGCCTCGTTGAGCATTTGCGAATTGCTGATCCTGCTCTTCGCGATTGTGACGCCGGTGCCGGCCAATGTTGTGATTAGTTCTTCGATTCCCATGAGAGTCGGGATTTCAATTATCGCTCAGTAACTTGGAGAGCGCGTAAGTTCTTTGTTGTTGACGTGTGACAAACGTGATGTACACTCTTCCATGGAGAGCAGCCTTGCCGACCATTGGAGAAGTCGCAAAGCGAGCGGGAGTTGGCATTGCCACCGTCTCACGCACGCTGCACGACAATCCGCGCGTGAGTCCGGAGACCGCAGCGCGCGTTCGGCGGGTGATGGAAGAGCTCGGCTATCGTCCCAACACGAACGCCCAATCGCTGGTGTCCGGCCGAAGCCGCATGTTCGGTCTGGTGGTGTCCGACATCACCAATCCCTTCTTCCCCGAGCTCGTGAAAGGGTTCCAGGATCTCGCCTCGCAGAATGGGTACGACGTGCTGGTAGCCTCCACCAATTACGACACCGCGCGAATGGCCATGTCGGTTGGGCGAATGATCGAGCGGAAGGTCGACGGTGTGGCCATCATGACGTCGGAGATCGACCGAGCTCTCACCGACCAGCTCTCCAGCAGGAACGTGCCGCTCGTGTTTCTGGACGTCGGCAAAGTCAGCAAGGGCGTCAGCAACGTCAAAGTGGACTACGCCTGCGGCATCACCGAGGCGGTGAACCATCTGCTTTCTCTCGGCCACAAACACATCGCCTTCGTCAGCGGGCCTGCAGCTCTGACCTCCGCCCGCGTTCGACGCACGACTTTCCTGAGTTGCCTGAAGCAGCACGGCATCTCGGAGCGGTTGGTGGAGGAAGGCAATCACAAGATCGATGGTGGCGTGCGCGCCATTGCCCGATTGTTGCGGCGCAGGGATCCGCCCACCGCCGTACTCGCCTCCAACGATCAGACGGCCATCGGTGTATTGAGTGGAATTCGCCAGGCCGGACTGCACGTGCCTGACGATATTTCGGTGGTCGGCTTCGATGACATTGACATGGCTGGGTTTACCGAACCGCCCCTGACCACCGTCCGGCTGGCGCGGACGGAACTTGCCGATCTTGCCTGCAAGGCTCTGCTGGCCTCCATGAGAGGCAGCCGTATGGGCCGCGAACTGCGCATGACTACGTCCCTGGTCATACGAGAATCGACTGCCCGAGTTTCCCCAAAATCCGTAAGACACCTTACATCTGCTCAACACTCTTGATTGTTTGAGATAACAGATATACACTATCCGAAACGCAGTCTATGGAAACGTTTCCACATGGGGTGATAACGTTTTCATGGACAACAAAATGCGCTTGGGGGTATCAATGTCTGCTGGAACCATGTTGCAGCGGCGTAGCCCGCACCCGACTTCCTGTCTGAGGGTGTTGTTGCTCGTCCTGCTGTTCGCCAGCCTTGCCCTTGCCCAGCGCGATCTGGGCACGATTACTGGCACAGTCACCGACCCGCAGGGTGCGGCGGTGCCAAACGTAAAAATCACCATCACCGAAGACGCCACCGGTCTGAAGTACGAAGTGACGACTGGCGATAGCGGTGACTACACCCGGCCTGCACTGAAGCCCGGGATTTATACGGTCAGCGCGGAAGCACAAGGGTTCCGCCGCACCGCTCAGCAGAACATCGTGATCACCGGCGGAGACCGGGTGGGTGTCAACATCACCCTCGCCGTCGGCGATCTCACGGAATCGATTCAGGTGACGGCCGAGGCACCGCTGCTGCAAACCGAGAGTACAACGCTCGGCGCGGACCTGAACACGAGGGATGTTTCCGAACTGCCGCTCGGCGGTCAGAGGACCTTCACTTATCTCGCCCGGCTCTCTCCCGGCGTACTGCAAGCCGAGCCTGGCGCGCGCGATGCCGTTGGCGGAGGTTTCTCCGCGAATGGTGTGCGCGCGAACGGGCAGAACAACTTCCTCCTGAATGGCGTGGACAACAACGTCAACGTGATCGACTTCCTGAACCAGACTTCATTCGTGGTGGGTCCCTCCGTGGAGGCCATCGGCGAGATGCGCGTGTTAACCAACGGTTACAGCGCTGAGTACGGCCGCGGCGCGGGTGGCGTGGTGAGCGTCAGCCTCAAGTCGGGCACAAACCAGATACACGGCGCCCTCTTTGAGATCCTGCAGAACAAGGACCTCGACGCGAATCGTTGGGAGAACAACCTGTCCGGCACCCCGCGCGGTCCCTTCGTACAGAACCAGTTTGGCGCGGCCGCCGGTGGACCGATCATCAAGAACCGCACCTTCATCTTCGGCGACTATCAGGGTACCCGCATCGCGTCGTCCGGCGGCATCATCCAGAACCTCGGGAATGGTGGCTTTTACACCATCGCCACGGCGGCGATGAAGACCGGTGATTTCTCGTCGCTGTTGCCGGAGGTAATCTACGACCCCACCACCACCAGTACGGTGGGTGGACAGACTGTGCGCAATCCGTTCCCGGGCAATATCATTCCGCAGCACATGATGGACCCGGTTGCCCAGAAGATCATGGCGCTGTACCCGGCCACCAATCAGCCGATCGTGACCGGAGGCTATCCGCGAAACGACCTCTTCGTTTCCACTCCCGGCTCTCAGACCACTAACCAGGGCGACGTCCGCGTCGACCACCGGCTGACTGACAAGGACAGCATCTTCGGCACACTGAGCTGGGCGAACACAGAAAAGACCAATGTGGCGCCGCTTCCGGGCGCGCTCGACGGTGCCACATTCAATGGCGTTCCGGAGGAAGATCTGAGCCGTAACGCGATGCTCAGTTGGACCCGTGTCTGGAGCCCGACCATTATCTCTGAAACGCGCGCCGGCTTTACGCGGCTGGTGACTTCCCGCATTCAGACCGCAAACGCCAGTACGGACGAGTACAAGGCCTTTGGGATTGGCGGCTACAATCCGATGACTGCCCTGAACGGCGGCCTTCCCCAGATCGAGTTCTCCACGACCCAGGACGCGCAGTATCCCGGACAGACCTACAGCCAGATTGGAGCCAACGACTGGCTGCCCTCCAAGGAGTACAGCAACGTTTGGGACTTCATCGAGAACCTCGCGGTTACCAGAGGGAGCCACGCCATGAAGTTCGGCGCGGAGGTCCGGCAGATCCGGTTCCCGTTCTTCCAGGTACCTTTCCCACACGGTGAGATGTACTTCACGCAGAATGAGACGGCTAACCCGGCCCTGGGGCTCAACAACACAGGCAGTGGCGACCAGATGGCGTCGTTCCTGCTCGGAAACATCGACTGGGGCCAGATGTCGACGAACAACTTCATTTCGTCTCAGAAGTGGGGTTACTCGTTCTATGGCCAGGATGACTGGAAGGTCACTCCGAAACTCACCGTGAGCATCGGCCTGCGATACGAGCTCTTCTCGCCCATCGACGAGGGCTTCGGCCACCAGTCGAACTTCGATTACGATACGCTGACCCTGGTCATTCCCAAGGGGCCGAACTCGGATGCCCCTCTGCCGCCGAATTTTGCCGAGGCGTTCCCGAACGTCAAGGTATCGCGCGGCGAGGTCTCCAGCTACCTGATCCCATGGGACAAGATGGATTTCGCCCCGCGTATCGGTATCGCCTACGCCTGGCGTGACAAGACCGTGTTCCGGCTGGGCTACGGCGTCTTCTACGGTGGCGAGGAGAATCAGGGCGGCAATCCAAACCGCGGAGAGTCCGTACCGTTCAACGAGTCCCCGTATTTGAAACATACGAGCACCGATGTCTGGGCCCCCAACACGTTCTTCAACGGTGTGTCGGCGGGGTTCCCCGCGAACATCTTCACGCTCCCGGCGCCCATCAGCTTCCGCAGTCTGGCAACGGACTTCCGGAACTCGCTGGTGCATAAGTGGAATGTTGCCATTCAGCGTGAGTTGCCCTGGCAAATGGCCATGGAAATCGCGTATGTCGGCAATCACCAGTCGCATGGGCTCCTCCAGCCGGATTCGAATGCCTGTCCGAACACTCCGTCTGCCACCGGCGTCAATTGCGACGCGATACGACCCGTCCCGTACATCGGCGGCTTGAGCGGAACGGCGTCCTTTGGTTTCGGGAACTATGCCGGCATGACTGCCAAGCTGGAGAAACGGTTCTCCGACGGCCTGACGTTCCTCGCTGCCTATACCTACGGGCACGCTCTTGCTAACAGCGGCACCACGTTGAGCGGGTCCAATGGGTTGGGCACCCTCGATCCCAGAAACTACGCAACCAGCTACGCCAGCGCTTCGTGGGACATCCGCCACAACCTGACCACCAGCTTTTCCTACGAAGTGCCATTCGGCAAAGGCAAGAAGTACGGTAATAACATGAACCGCGCCACCAATGCCATCGCGGGCAACTGGCAGATGAACGGCATTCTCACGCTTCACACCGGCAACCCGTTTACAATCAGCGGCACCAACTGTCAGGGACAGTGGGGCAAGTGCATGCCCGATCTGGTGGCAGGCAAGAACCCCCAGGACGCACCATCGGGTGGCCGCACGCCAACCGAGTGGTTTGACACCAGCGCAGTTAAGGTGGCGGCACCGCTCACCGAGGGCAACCTCGGCCTCCAAAGCAATACCTCTCCTCCGGTACGGACGCTCGACTTCTCGGTGTTCAAGGACTTCGTCCTGACCGAACGGTTCAGGGTGCAGTTCCGCGCCGAGAGCTTCAACCTTACTAACACGCCACAGTTCAGTACTCCCGACAACAATCTGTCGGATGGCTCGAACTTTGGCCGTATCACCAGCACGCTGAACGGCAGCGAACGGCACATTCAGTTCGCCCTGCGTGTACAGTTCTAGTTTGACTCCCTGAGTAGTAACTTGAGACATGCCCCCGTCCTAGTGGCGGGGGCTTTTTATTTCATGCCGAGAAGCAATAGAATACGAATCGTGCGCTGGTTGGTCGCGATTCTCTTCGTAGCCTCGGTCACGGCTGCTGCGCAGCCTGCTTCCTTCGACGACGAACTTCGCCGCGGCCTGGTCGCGCTCCAGAACAACAATCTGACTGAGGCGAAACAGAGTCTGGAACAAGCTTCCCGGCTGCAACCGGAAAACCCCAAGGTGTGGGTCGCTCTGGCCCAGGCCTACCTGCGGAGCAAGCAGACGGACCCGGCAAAAGCGGCCGCCAAACGGGCGGAGGCTCTGGCCGCGGACGATCCTGTTGTCCAACACGCGCTGGCGATCTTTTTCTCCGAGACCGGGGACTTCGCACGGGCCGCGAATCTGGAGCGCCGATTCGCTTCCAGCAAAGCTGCCGATCCGCAGGCGGCCCAGCGGGCTGCGACGCTCTCCCTGCAGGCCGGCGAGCCACAGCAGGCGATCACCTGGGCCAAAGCGGCTCTCGGCCAACGCGACAGCGCGGACATGCATCACCTTCTCGGAATAGCCGAGGAGGCCGCGAACCAGCCCGAGGCCGCGCTCGGGGAACTGCGCCGGGCTGTCGAGCTGGCGCCCTACGACGAAGACCTCACCTTCGACCTCGGCCAGGCACTGCTTCGCCGCCGCGACTTTGCGGGCGCGCTCAGTTTCTTCGCGGCGGCGCGCCAGCGTTTCTCGAAAAGCGCGCAAATCGAAGTAGCCTATGGTATCGCCGCGTACGGACATCGCCAATTCCGCGACGCGATTGAGGCCTTCCTGCACGCCACCCAACTCGATCCTTCGCTCGATGAATCCTACATCTGTATTGGGAGAATCGTCGAGAATGTCGACGACCTCATGCCTCAGGTCCTCTCCAGATTCTCGGCGTGGGCGGCCGCCGAGCCCGGTAACTACATGCCGTGGTTTCTCCATGCCAAGGCGCTGGACGCATCGTCCGGGGATCCCGCGCAGAGCGAAGCCGAACTGCGCCGATCCATCGGGCTCAACCCGAACTTCTGGGAGTCCCATCTGGAACTTGGCATCGTATTAATACAGCGTCAGCAATGGCCGGAGGCCGCTTCCGAATTCTCCCGCGCCATCGCGCTGGATGGAAAGAAGGCAAAGCCCCATTTTCAACTGGCGCGAGTCTACAAGCACCTGGGCAAGCCGGAGCAGGCACAAGCCGAGTTGGCTGCGTTCCAGAAGCTCAGCGTATCTGAGACGGGGTCTCCGCTTCCGTGAGGCGCCGCGATTTCCTGGCTGCGTGCGCCGCCACTGGATTCCTCTCGCCCCGAGGCCACGCCGCCTCGCCGTTTCCCGTGCAGTTTCGCCAGCAGCCGCCCTGGGCAGCCGTCCTGGCATTCGCCGAACCTGGTTTCGACGAGTTCCCCGGAGAAAAGACGGCCATGGAAATCGAGGAACGGCTGCTGGCAGCGGTGCAGGACGGGGAACTGCCGCTCGCCGGCGATTGCCAAGGCATCTCTCCCGCAGCGCGCGAGTACCGCGATATCGCTCCCGACGTTGCCGTGGCTGTGTTTGAGAAGGACCAAAGCGATCTGGCAGCCGGCTGGCACCAATGGCGACGGTCACTCGGAGCCATCCGCAGAGCGCGGTTTTACTCGATGCCCGGCGGGTTCATCCGCTATGAGATTGCCAGCGAGAAGCCGGGGCGGCTGGAGCATCGCGTCGGTTCGTGGAAGCAGTCGTGGACGAATGGCCGGCTCACGCATTTTGAACCGGTGGAAGAAATCGTCACGCACTCGGAGAAGCCCTGGTTCCGGGACGTCACCGGCGCCGTGTTCACCGGGGTCTCGTCCTTCCACGAGCAACTCGCGCGTGGCACGGGGTACTGGCGGTCGCGCCTCGATCCGGCTTGCGGCATCGATGTGTACGGCGAGAATGGCATCGCGGTTGGCGACATCGACGGCGACGGCCAGGACGAGATCTACGTTTGCCAGCCGGGCGGTCTGCCGAACCGTCTTTATAAGAATGACGGCAACGGCCGCTTCCGCGACATTTCCCGGGAGGCCGGGCTCGATATCCTCGACAACACCACGAGCGCGCTCTTTGCCGACCTGCGCAACTCCGGTTATCAGGATCTTGTCGTCGTGCGCGACACCCAGCCGATGCTCTTCCTCAACGACGGCCGGGGCCGGTTCACGCATGTTCCGGATGCGTTCCGTTTCGCATCGGCCCCGCAGGGCTCGTTCACCAGCATCGCCGCGGCCGACTACGACCGCGACGGCCGGCTGGACATCTATCTATGCTGCTATGTCTACTTTCAGAGCGAAGCGCAGTACCGTTACCCTGTTCCCTACCATGACGCGCGGAACGGTCCGCCGAACTTCCTCTTCCGGAACCGCCTCGATCAGACTCCCGGCAACTTCGAAGACGTCACCGAAGCCAGCGGGATGAATCACAACAATAACCGGTTCAGCTTCTCGGCCTCCTGGTGCGACTACAACAACGACGGCTGGCCGGATCTGTACGTGGTCAACGACTTCGGCCGCAAGAACCTGTACCGGAATACGAACGGGCACTTCCGGGATGTGGCGGAAGAAGCCGGCGCGGACGACGTCGGCCCCGGTATGAGCGGTGCCTGGCTGGACTACGACGGCGACGGGCGGCCCGATCTTCTGATTTCCAACATGTGGACTCCCTGCGGACAGCGGGTGACCAGCGATCCGGCGTTCGGCCCGGTGGCGAAGGATCCCTCGCTCCGGGAGGCTTACCGCCGCCACGTCAAAGGGAATTCGCTGTACCACAACAACGGGGATGGCACGTTCACCTACACGGGCGATTCTCAGGGCGTGGAGATGGGCCACTGGTCGTGGTCGTGCGACGGCTCCGATATCGATAACGACGGCACACCCGAAATCTGCATCGCCTGCGGCATGCTGACGAATAACAGCGCCATCGATCTGATGAGTTACTTCTATCGCCAGGTGGTGGCAAAGTCGCCGGTCCGATTCCAGCCCGCGCCTGCCTACGAGAATGGGTGGAACGCCATCAATCAGTTGATTCGCGAGGATTACAGTTGGTCGGGCCGCGAGCCCAACGTGGTTTACGCCCGGCGAGGGGACCGGTTCTACGATTTCTCCGGAGTGAGCGGAATCGATAAGGCCGAAGACAGCCGCGCGTTCGCGTTTACCGATATCGACGGCGACGGAAATCTCGATCTGATTTTGAGAAGCCGGATGGGTCCACAGGTTCGCGTATTTCAGAATCACTGCGGAGTATCGCGGAAAGTCATCGTGTTTTCTCTGCGGGGAACGAAGTCGAATCGGGACGGGATTGGCGCGCGGGTTGAAGTAGACGGCCAGGTGAAGTGGCTGGGAGCCGGCTCCGGGTACTTGTCGCAACACACCAAACGCCTGTATTTCGGTTTGGGCAGCCGCGACCGGGCGGAAAAGATAACCATTCGCTGGCCGTCGGGTGAAACGCAGGAATTACCCTCCCTGGCTGGCGGCTATATCTATGAAATAACCGAAGGAAACGCAGAATATCGTTCTATGTCGCTGCGGCAGCGCACAGAAATACCGTCCGATCTGCCATTTCCTGTGGATAATAGAGCGCGGCTTTCCACCGTCTGGCTGCGCGAGCCCGTGCCGCTCCCTGAGGCCCGGCGGGGACCGGCTCTGTTGGCTGTGCACGCTGGCGAACCGTTGCCACGGCTACCGGTACCGGTGCAGTCGCTGGATCTGAAGCAGGCGCCGTCCGACCTCGGTGCCGCGTACGCCATCTTCCGGCGGTACCTGTTTGACTACCGCGCCGAACTCGCGACTCCACTCTGGCTTCTTCTGGACACCACGGGGCGAGTGCGCAAGGTTTATGCGGAGGCCCCCGATGAAGCCACCGCGCTGGACGATGTGCGCTCGGCCGACGGACCGACGCCAGACCCGCGTGGCCTGCCTTTCGAAGGCCTCTACCTCGGCCATCCCGCGCGCGACTACTACAAGTTCGGCGGCGCTCTGCTGCAGGCCGGCTACCCCGAGCAGGCCCTTCCGTATCTGGAGGAGATGCTGCGCCGCACCCCCAATAACGCGAAGGCGCTGCTGGCCGTTGGACGCATCCATCTGCAGGCCAAACGGCTTCTGCAGGCACGAGAGGCGCTGCGACGTGCGCTCCTTCTGGACCCCGCCCTGCCGGAAGCCTGGAACGAACTGGGCGGCGTGGAAACGGCGGATGGCAATCTGCAGGACGCGCTGCGCTGCTACGAAAAAGCGCTGGCTCTGGGTCCCGATCTTCCCTGGGCCCTGCAGAACGCCGCGCAGACCCAGGACAAACTGGGTAACACGGCGGAAGCCGAGCGGCTGTACCGGCGCACGCTGGCGGTGGATTCGAAAAACGGCGAGGCAGCCAACGGATTGGGCCTGTTGCTGGCGAAGCTGGGGCACAGCGACGAGGCCAGGAAACTCTTCGAGCAGGCAATCTCCATCCGGCGCGACGATTCCTCGGCCATCAACAACCTGGGCGTGCTGTATCTCAACATGGGGCAGATGAATGACGCCGTCGCCGCGTTTCAGTACGGAATCAACGTGTCGCCCGATGAGGATATACTGTACCTGAATCTCGCGAGAATCCGCGTGCGCATGGGCGAGCAGGACAAGGCGCGCGACCTGATGCGTGAGTTGCTGGCGCGCAAGCCCGGCGACCCTGTCGCCCAAAAAGCGCTGAAGGAGTTGGAAGCGCAATGATTCTGCTGCTGTGTGTTCTGGTGGCCGCGTCCGGCGGCGAGATCGAACGTCTCACCAAGGAAGTGGCCGCCTCGGGGCAGGTTGTGGAGATCGCGATTCCGCCGTCTGAGCGGGTTGCCCCGCCGCGGCAGATTGCGCCGGGCGCGCCCCCGCTGCTGTCTTTCCGCTACTACGAAGGCCAGCAGCACCATCGGTTTAATGACACGGAGTTAATGCTGGATGATGCCGGTCACTAGTGCCTCATTCCTTGTGCTGGCTCTCGGGCTGCCGTTGTCTGGCGGGGCGCCGACCGCGGAACAAGCGATCGCTCAGGGGATCGCCGCATTCCAACAGGGCCGCTACGCCGACGCCAGCCGCCAGTTGCAGGACGCGCTCAGGCAGGATCCGGTCAACGAGCACGCACGCACGTTCCTGGCCCTCACCCGAGCAGCCACCGGACATTGCGCCGAAGCGATTCCGGATCTCAGCGGCCGTTTCAACCAATCTCCCGACGCGAATCTGAGCCGGCTTGCCGGCCTCGCGCTCGCGCAGTGCCTGGTCACCGGGAACGAAGTAGCCAAAGCCGTCCCCGTGGTCACTCAGCTCGAAGCGAAATACCCGGATGACGCCGACGTCCTCTATGAGGCCGCACGCGTCCACATGAAGGCGTTCAACGACGCTACCTTCCGGATGTTTCAGAAAACGCCGTCCTCCTGGCGCGTGAACCAGTTGTCTGGCGAGATCTTCGAAACGCAGGGCAAGTACGCGGAAGCGGCGGTGGAGTATCGCAAGGCCATCGAGAAGAACCCGCGGGCGCTCAATCTGCACTTCCGCCTTGGCCGTGCCCTGCTGCTCGAATCGCACGACCCCGACGCGCTGGCGCAGGCGCAAAAAGAGTTCGAGGCGGAACTTGCCCTCAACGCCGAAGACGCGGCCGCCGAGTTCCAGCTAGGCCAGATACTGAACGCCCAGCGCAAACGCGAGGAAGCCCTGCAAAGATACGAAAAAGCGCTCGCCCTCAGCCCCGGTTTTTGCGAGGCGGCGCTGGCCGTAGGCAAGATGCGTGTGCAGGCGAAGGAGTACGCCGCGGCCATCCCGCTGCTCGAGCACGCGGTGGCGCTGCAGCCAGGCAACGAGGCTGCGCACTACAATCTCATGCTCGCCTATCGCAATTCCGGCCAGATGGACAAAGCGCGGCGTGAGCAGCAGGAGCTTCAGAAACTTCAGCATCCGCCCGAAGGCGAGTTCACCAATTTCCTGAAGCGGCTTGGTGAAGGGACGCCCGGGAAGTGAGGCTCCTCGCGGCCGCCCTGGCCCTGGCCCTTTTTGCGGCCACTCGACCTGGACCAGATTTCCGCGACATCGCGAAGGAAGCCGGGCTCACCGACTCGTTCCCGAACGGCGGCGACAAGACCAAAGAGTACATTATCGAGACCACCGGCAGCGGCGTCGCCTTCATCGACTACGACAACGATGGCTACCTGGACATCTTCGTGATTTCGGGCGAGGGCGGAACCAACCGCATGTACCACAACGACCACAATGGCCATTTCACCGACGTCACCGCCGCCCTCGGGCTGACGTCATCCGGCTGGGGCGAGGGAGTCTGCGCGGGCGACTACGACAACGACGGCTACACCGACCTGTTCGTCACCTACTGGGGCCAGAACCGTCTCTACCGCAACGTAGGCGGCAAGCGGTTTGAAGACGTCACGGCCAGGGCTCACCTGACGCAGGACCGCACGCGCTACAACACCGGGTGCGCGTTTTTGGACTACGATGGCGACGGCCACCTCGACCTGTTCGTCGCCAACTACCTGAAGTTCGACTTCGCCACCACGCCGAAGGCCGGCTCGAATCCCTATTGCTTCTACCGCGGCATGGCCGTCAACTGCGGACCCCGTGGGCTCCCCTTCGAAGCGAACCTGCTGTACCACAACAAGGGTGATGGAACCTTCGAAGACGTCTCGGAGCGTTCCGGGATCGCGAAGGCGACCGGCCACTACTCGCTCGCCGTCCTCGCTCAGGACGTCGACGACGACGGGCGGCCGGATATCTACGTCGTCGGCGACCAGACGGCCGCGTCGCTCTTCATCAACCAGGGCGACGGGACGTTTTCCGAGGAGGCCGTTCTGCGCGGCGTGGCTTTCGACGAGAACGGCCGCGAGTTGTCCGGCATGGGCCTCGCCTCGGCGGACTATGACGGGGACGGCTTTCTAAGCATTTTCCGCTCGAACTTTTCGGACGAGCGCAAACTCCTTTATCGCAACGCCGGCAAAGGCCAGTTTGACGACGTTACCATGGCCGCGGGGCTTGCGCAAAACACTCAGTTCGTGAGCTGGGGCTGCGCCTTTTTCGATTTCGACAACGACGGCTGGAAGGACCTGGTGATCGTGAACGGCCACGTATATCCGGAAGTCGACCGGCTGCACATCGACATCCACGCCCGCGACCGCGCCATCCTTTACCACAACACGGGTAAGGGCACGTTTGACGACATTTCGGAAGCGGCGGGGCCCGCCGTTTTGGCGCGGCACTCGGCGCGCGGCCTGGCCGTCGGCGACATCGATAACGATGGCACGCTGGAAGTTCTCGTGAACAACCAGAACGAGCCTCCCTCGTTATGGAAGCAGAGCCATCGCGCCGCGGGGCACTGGCTGCTGCTGAAGCTGGCCGGAACAAGATCGAATCGCAGCGCGATTGGCGCGCGGGTGGTGGTTACCGCCGCCGGCCACAAGCAGACCGACGAGGTGCGGAGCGGTGGAAGCTACCTGTCGCAGAACGACCTGCGTCTGCACTTCGGCCTCGGCGAGGCGGCCCGCGCGGACAGCGTGGAAGTGCGCTGGCCGTCGGGTCAGCGCACCGTTCTGAAGGATGTCGCAGCCGATCGGGTTTTGACGATCAGCGAATAGAAGCTACACCAGCTCCTTCTCGGCGGCGCGCACCATAATCTCCACGTGCTGGGCCTTCAGCCATGGGAGTTCCGCTTTCAGGCGGATCACTCCCGCGCCTTCCTTCGCTTTCACCCAGACGGCGCCCACGCCGCCGCTCAGTGCGAATGGGTTGTCGCCGATAATCTCGCCCGGCCCGGTGAGGGTCAGATGCACGGCGCCGCTGGACATGCGCCGGGTGTTGCCGAACTCGTCGGCCACTCGCAGAACCACGCGGGTGGCATCGCGGCCATCCCCGCGCAGTTCCCGATCGTCCGGCTCCACATGCAGCGCCACGTCAATACCCGTGCCGGAGAGCGTCACCGTCTTCACCAGCTTGCCAGCCAGGTAGCCCTCAATCTTAAGATCGCCCCATGCCGGCTCGTCCGTGATCTTCACCAGAAACGGCGGATGCTTCAGATGGCCGTAGGTGGTCTTGTCCGGGTCCACCTCCGCCTGCAGCGCGTCCGCGACGTACACCTTCAGGTGATCGCAGTTGGAGCAGATGGGCACAACTCCTAACCCGCCCGCGGTCGAGCGGTCTCCTTGCGACCAGAAGAATCCCGGCTCGATCACAATCTCCTCGTCCGGATCGCACTGCGACTTGTAGAACCCGGCCGCCACTTTGGGAATGCGGAAAATGTCGCTGACCCCGTGATAGCAGATACGATCGCCGGAACCGAAGTTGCCGTGGGTGTTGTAGTCGAAGGCGCACCAGGCGATGCCGCCGGCGTAGCGCGCGTCCGAAGCGAGCTGGTTGTGGACGCGGGCATGACGCAGCGTGTGTTCGGCCACCCGCTCCACCTGGTCGAAGCTCTTGGTGGAGAACATGTGCCCGTTGAATTCCGTGTTCAGGTACAAGGGGTGATTTGGCGGGCGCAACGGGAAGCCGAAGTCGTTCATGGTGAAGACGTCTTCCAGCAGTTCCGAATCGTACAGGTAGCGAATCCCGCCAGTCTGCCTGGTGTCCAATGAGTGCGCGGCCTGGTTCGTGCGCGTGTAGAAATCGTGATTGTCCTGCGATTCGTTGATGCGGACCCCCCACAGGATGATCGACGGGTGGTTCCAGTCTCGCCGGATCATGTCGCCGACGTTGCGCACCGCCAGATCCTGCCAGCTCTTGTCGCCGATGTGCTGCCAGCCGGGAATCTCTTCCAGAACCAGCAGGCCGATTTCGTCGCAGCGATCCAGAAACGCCGGCGACTGCGGATAATGCGACGTTCTGACCAGATTGATCCTGAGCTCGTGCCGCAGAATATCGGCGTCGCGGCGCTGCACGCGCGCGGGCATTGCCCCGCCAACGAAAGGAAAGGTCTGGTGGCGATTCAGGCCGCGCAGTTTCACGTGCTGCCCGTTCAGCATGAACCCGGCCGGCGTGAAGCGCGCCTCGCGGAAGCCGACGCGAGTGGCGTACTCGTCGTGCGATCCGTCCGCATTCGTCAACTTCACGTGGACCTCATGCAACTTCGGATGCTGCAGGTCCCAGAGTTGCACGTCGCCGGCGTGGTCGATGTTCACTTCCTGATAGTCTTTACGCGAACCGTCCACCGCCGATTCCTGAGACGCGAGAGTAGTCTTCCCATCCCGGAGTTCCACGCGCAGCTTCGCTCCGGAGGCGGCCGGCCCATCGATCCAGCAGCGCACCACCAAACCGCGATCGGGTTGGAGCACTCGAACGGGTTGGGCGAAGACATTCGCGAGGAACGTCTTCGGCACCACGCGCAGGCGCACGTCGCGATAGATTCCGCCGAAGGTGAGGTAGTCGATTCGGCCGCCAAACGGGGGAATATCCGCCCGTTCGGTGGAATCCACCTTGACCGCCAGCACGTTGTCGGCATCCCACTGCAGGTGGTCGGTCAACTCCACGGAGAAAGGCGTGTAACCGCCCTGGAATTCCGGAAAGGCGTGGCCGTTAATTACCGCGGTGGCAGCCGTCATCACGCCGTCGAAATCGGCAAACACGCGCTTTCCGCGCCATGCGGGCGCCGCGCGAAAATGCCTGCGGTAGACCGACACAAACTCGTACGCGCGATCATCGAAGCTGTGCCACGGCAGACGCACGTTGGCGTGTGGAAGCGTGATGTGCTCCGACTTCGAATCATCGAAACCGGGTTCGAGAGCATCCTTGCCGCCGTGCGGAAGGAAGAGCCAGTTGCGGTTCAGCTCGTGACTTCGCTCCGAGACCGGGCTCGCCGCATCATGGCTGACTGGGGCGCTGGTCCGGGCGCCCGCCTGGGAAAGGGCGGCCGCGCTTCCGATGAGAAACGCACGACGGTTGAAGTCCATAGTGTTCATACGGGCAACAACATATCACAACGGCGGCGCCACTGATATCCCACCAAAGTCAGATTCAGACCGGACGCGCCAACCTCGCGCGGAGCACCCGCGGCAGGTTGTTTGTCCACCCGAAACGTTGTACGCTGTTCGCACGGAGGGAGATCGCCGTGCTCCGCAGGACTCTCCTCAAACTGATCGGCCTTGGACTCGCCCGGCGCCTCGCATTGGCCCGTAGTGGGGACACCTCCCGGCCTCATGCAAAACTCGTGCTGGTCACCACCGGTGGCATCCGCCGGCAGGAGAGCTTCTCCGAGGAGGGAGTTCACAACATACCGCACCTGGCGGGAGACCTGGTCGGCCAGTCGATCTTCTACCCGTATACGTGGAATGAAGGCGCCACCTCGCACTTCAACACCATCACCAGCATCCTCACCGGTGTCTGGCAGCATGTGGACGACTGGGGGAGAGATCGTCCCGCCGATCCGACCCTGCTGCAGTATCTGCAGGCGCAGCGAAAGGTGGAACCATCTCAAACCTGGGTGGTGACCAGTAACAAGGCGCTCACCGCCAATGTCGGCGTGGGGGCGAACGTCATTCTGTCCAAGCAGTTGCTGGTGGAGTCGGTGGAACGGATCATCATGGGCAGCAGCTCGCACCACCGGCTGGAACGCGAAATGCTCCTGCAGGAACTCACCGCCGTCATGCAGGACGATTACGAACGGATCGGATGGAGCATTCCCTCACAGTCGGCAATCATGGACCCCGAGTTGAAGAAGCTGTTCCTCGCCGCACTGGCGGAGTTCATCAACGGGCCGGATAGTCCAACCAGCGGCGATGAACTGACCTGGTTCGTTGCCACCGAGGTGCTGCGCCGCGTATCGCCCGCCATTCTGGTTATCAACTTCTCCGATGTCGAGGTGGCGCACTCCGGCACTTATTCCCTGCATTTGTCCGGCATCCGCCGCAACGACGCTCTGCTCTACCGGCTGTGGAACTTCCTGCAAACTCTGCCGGATTATCGCAATAATGTGACCATGGCCGTCATGCCGGAATTCGGCCGCGATCCGGACGGCGCCACGACAAACGGCTTTTTCAACCATCGCAGCAACACCAGCTCGAACCGGATGGCCTGGGCGATGATCCTCGGCGCGGCCGTCCGCAAGCCCGCCGTTATTCAGCGGGAGGTGCGCCAGATCGATTTCGCTCCCTCGCTGGGCGCCCTGTTTGGCGTGAACTGCTCGCACGCCACCGGGCAGGTTCTCAAGGAATTCGAGGGCTGAAATGGCGGACCCGGTCAGTCCCGCTCTGCTCGCCAAACTGCCGCGGACGTTTGCGCCGGCGCTCAACGAGCAGCTCCGCAGTTGGGATCTTCTATTCCCCGCCGAGAGACGCGCCATCAGTGCGCAGATGGACTGGCTCGGGCGGTTGCCGGACGCCGAATTCCGAGCGCTGTTCGAGCCCATCGCGGCACTGGAAAAGCGCATGGATCTGCCGCCATGGAAGCCGAGCACGGACCGGCTCTCCGTCAACGATACGGGCATTCTGGTCCGCTCGCCGTACTATCAGCAGTGGCGCGCCGAAGTGGAAAAGGTATTCACGAAGATCGATGCCGCGCGGGAGGCCGAAGGCGGGTGGAAGCGCGCCAACAAACTCATTGTGTGCGCGATGCCGGCGGGAGTGCCCACACCGTCCGGCCCACTCTGGAAGCAGCTCGAAGCCCAGGGGAAATGGGTCCCGGTGGAATCGCCGTTCGCCGACGTTCTCCCCGTACTGTTCCGTGGCGTAGCCGAACGCGACGAAGCGCCGGGGATCGAGCCGGTGGAGCGAACCTGGGTATTTGAGTACGATCCGCAACTGTCGTCGATCCACGTCAATGGGCCCGTCGCCGGCTTCTCGTTCGAGGAGTTGGGGCCCGTGCGGCGCGAGTTCCTGGTGCGTCTCAATATCATAAGCCGGGACCTGCGGACGCTGGATCGCACCTATGACGACCTGAGACGCCTGGATCTCAGCCGGCTGCTGGCGCAACGCTACAGTGCGGGCGTTCGCGAGTTTGTGCGCAGTCTGTTTCTCAGCGGCAATGGCGCCCTGCTTTTCGGCAATTCCTTCGTCCAATGGGGAGCTTCGGAAGCGTTCCGGCGTGCGGCGCCGCAGGCCATGTTCTGCCGCTTCGGAATACGTCCGAAGTTGAAGCCTTTCAGCAGCGTCGTGCTGTTCGAGGATCAGAACCGGGCGAACCCGGTCCCGGATCAACCTGACCCCGAGGGGTCGTTTGTGGACGCGCGCCTGCTGGTGGAATACGTCTACCTGGCGGCGCTGCGAGGACCGGAGTATGCGGACCACGCGCTGGTTCTGCTGGCCGTGCCCGAGCAGAAACGCGTTCTCGTCCTGGGTCCAGCGGCGGCCATGGCTTCACTCGCCGGTGGTGGCCCACCGGTTCGTGCCCCGGAACTTGTGTCCGCTGCCCGAGCGTGGCTGGCCGCAAAGACGCAGGCCTGAGGTGGTCCGCGCGGCGCGCAGTCATCACCTGGCCGGCCACTCGTATGCACGCGTTGCAATCAGATCATGATTGCACGCTTCGACCCGCCAGGCTCTGCAAGTCGCTGATTCTATTTTGGTGCCGGAGGTGGGGGTCGAACCCACATACCCAGTGAAGGATGCGGGATTTTGAGTCCCGTGCGTCTGCCAGTTCCGCCACTCCGGCTGGTGAGGTGATGCTGAACTGATCGTAGCAAACCCGCTCGTGGCCTCGCGCTCCCCGCGATGGCGCGAAATCCTATGCGAGCGTCACTCGTATCGATGTCGCGTTCAGCTCTTTGTAGTCCGCCGTCCACCCGGCTTGCCGGTACTCCTCCATGATCTCCTTCAGGAGGTCGAGCGTCGCGATTCGGTAGGTGTTCTGGAGAGCCAGGCCGTCGATTAACGTACTGATAGTCGGACTGCTTCTTTTGGCGATTGCGCTCTCCAAACAGCTCGTTACGCGATCCCTGGTCCGCTTCAGGTGGTCACGCTGTGGAACGTTGACTTGTGGAGCCTGGTCCTTTCGAGTAGCCATACGGATGCAGAGTACCACACGCTGGAACTACGCCACCACAAGCTGATGATCCGGGTTGGCCAGGTCCACGCGCTCGTACAGCGTATCCACAAACCCTTCGCCGAATTGCGCGAGGAACGGCAGAATCCCGTACAGCCGCTCCTGCAGGTGCTTGTTCGGGAACACCAGGCCGCTCAGATACGCCGCCTCCGCGCGCGCGCGTTCGTCGCGCTGCAGGGCCTCGCGCTGCACCTTCCCCTCCATCTTCGCGAGCTGGTAGATCATCTTCGCGGCGCTCCTGTCCAGAGCGTCGCCGAGCGTCGAATCGAATGCGCCGACCTCGCGCCGTAGTTCCGCCAGCGCCCGTTGCACACTGCCGCGCGTTGCCGCGAACTCGTCATGGAGAGCGCGCGGAATCAGCCGGGCGGCGATGTAGTCGCGAACCACCCCTTCGCCATGGGACAGACACGTCACGGTCAGCCCGAACCGGTCCATGGTCTTCTTCGCGTGCGCATCCAGAATAGTGAAGGTGGCGCGGGCCAGCGCCACCGGCATGCGTCCCAGCAACCGATCATAGAGCACCTGCGATTGCGCCAGATAGGCCAGCTCCGCGGGCCCGCCGACGTAAGCCACCGTGGGCAACAGGTAATCCTGCATCACCGGCCGCAGCAGCGCGTTCGGCGAGAGCTGCGCGGCCATGGCCACCAGCTCTTCCGTGCTGTAGCTCCGGTCCTTTGAGGCAAACGCGCCGTTGTGCCGGCGCAGGGCTGTGCGGCGCCCGCCGTCGAGCAAAAACACCAGCGATGTTTCCGCCTCCACGTGCACCTGCGCGTGATAGCCGGCCTGCTCCAGCTCGCGGTTCCGTTCCAGCAAGGCGCCGGTCAGCCCCTCGGAAGCCCGCACGGCGTCGGCCAGCAGCGGAGCACGCACCTCGCGCAGCGCTTCGTCCAGAGGATCCAGGAACAGCACCGCGTGGCGGCCAAGCACCCGCTCAATCAGCAGCCGGAAGGCCTCGCCCCAGCTCCGGCCCTCCACATACGCCTCGCGCACCTGCGCCAGCACCTCATCGGCCAGAGGGAAGCCCGCCAGCGCCTGTTCCAGACCGGCGAGTGGAATGTTCTCCAGCGGGATGGTTCCCACTGGCCGGTAGCCGTTGGCGTTCGCCGCCTTTAGCTCAATCGGCGTCCGCGCGGCGTCGAAGACCCAGGCCTGGTTCACCTCGGCGAAGTCGTGATCCTCGGTAGCCAGCCAGAACACGGGCACCGCCTCGATGCCGCGCGCCGACAGCGTCTCCGCCAGCTTCACCGCCGTCAGCGCTTTGTAAACGGTGTAAGCGGGACCGCCAAACAGTCCCACCTGCTGGCCGGTCACCACCGCTACCGTGCCCGGACGGGCCAGCTTCTCCAGCAATTCCGGGTTCTGGCGATGCCGGGCCAGAGCGGCAACCAGCCGCTCGCGGCGCTCGGCCGGGTAACGGATTTCACGCGCGGCGGCGTCGTAGGAGCCGGGATTCCAGGGCGAATACTCGTAGAATCGGGCAAGCCGCTGAAAGCAATGTTGGAAATCGGAGAATAGGGCGGTGGTCCCGGGCAGCTCGACGTGGGCTATACAGGCGCTCTCGGTCATGCAAAGTCCAAATTAGCAGATGTTCCGCGCGCGCAACACGATCCGCCAAACTGCGGGGAGTCTGCCATCAGTGGTGGCACAGGCTTCAGCCTGTGATGTGAGAATAGGAAAGTCATGGACGATCGGGAATTCCAGAAGCGGGCGGACGACGCTCTCACTCAACTCTACTCGCGTCTGGTGAAGGCCTCGGACAACGCCGAGTTCGAGCCGGAGTTCCAGGCCGGCGCTCTCTCCATTGAGTTCGACGCGCCGCCGGCGCGATTCGTTATCAGCCCCAACGGGCCGGTGCAGCAGATCTGGGTTTCCGCGCACTCGCGCAGCTTCAAGCTCGACTGGGACGACGCCCGCGACGCCTTCGTGTTGCGCGACACGGGCCAGACGCTCACCGAGTTGATCGCATCTGCCATCGGCCAGCAGCTCGGGGAAGAAGTCAGGCTGTAGTGTCCCCGGGCGTTTACATCTCGTATCCTTTCTGCGCGCAGAAATGCACGTACTGCAACTTCGCCTCGGGCGTGTTCTCGCGCGAGCTGGAGCATGCCTATGTAGACGCACTCGTTCGGGAAATGGAAGCGCATGCCTGGGACGAGCCGCCCGATACGGTGTACCTGGGCGGGGGCACCCCCAGCCGCATGGAGATCGCGGATCTCGAGCGTGTACTCGCCGCAATCCCCGGCCGCCCGTGGTGCGAGGCCACCATCGAGGTCGCACCGGGAACCATCACCGCGGAGCAGGCGGCCGGCTGGCGCGAGCTTGGGCTGAACCGGGTCAGCCTGGGCGTGCAATCGTTCGTCGCAGCGGAACTGGCGCGCACCGGCCGCCGGCACACGGCGGAGGTGGTGGCGCGCGACGTGGATCTGCTGCACCGCGCAGGCATCCGGAACTTCAACATCGACCTCATCGCCGGGCTCCCTGGCCAGACTGCGGCGAGCTGGCAGGACTCGCTCCACTGGGTGGAGCGGTTGCAGGCCCCGCACGCCTCCGTCTACATGTTCGAAGTGGACGAGGACAGCCGCCTGGGCCGCGAGGTTCTGTTCCACGGCGTCCGCTATGGCGCGCCCGACGTGCCCGATGACGACGCCATCGCCACCCTGTACGAAACAGCCGTCGAGCGGCTGGCCGCGTGTGGCGTGGCCCGCTACGAGATCTCGAATTTCGCGCGCCCGGGCTGCGAATCGGCGCACAACCTGAAATACTGGCGGCTGGAGCCATACTTCGGTTTCGGGGCCGACGCGCACTCGTTCGATGGCGTCTGGCGCTGGCAGAACGTGGAGTCGGCGGAGGCTTACGTGGAACGGACGTCGCCCGCGGAATCGCGCGTCGCCGCGAATCCCGACGAGGAGCGTTTCTTCGTCGGCCTGCGCCTGCTGGAAGGCATCCAGCCCGCGCCCGAGGAGTGGTCGCTGCATGATGCGGCCATCTCGCGTTTCCTGCGCGAAGGCCTGCTCGAGCGCGACGGCCCGCGCCTACGGTTGACCAGCCGGGGCGTGCTCCTGTCTAACGAAGTGTTCGAGGAGTTCGTGAGTTGATTGACCTGCGAAGCGATACCGTCACCCGGCCGTCCGCCGCGATGCGCCGAGCCATGTTCGAGGCCGAAGTAGGCGACGACGTCTACGGCGAGGACCCCACCGTCAACAAGCTGGAGCGGCGCGCCGCCGAGATCTTCGGCCGCGAGGCGGGCCTGTTTGTACCCACCGGCACCATGGGCAACACCATCGCGGTGAAGCTGCACACGCACCACGGCGAGGAGGTCATCTGCGAATCGCGCGCCCACATTCTCGACTACGAATTGTCCATGACGGCCTGGTTCTCCGGTTGTCTGGTGCGCAGTGTGTATGCCGAGGACGGCATCCTGCGCTGGCCCCAAATCCGCCAGGCCCTGCGCGCCTTCGGCCCGCACAACGCGCCCACCGCGCTGGTGGAGATCGAGAACACGCACAACATCGCCGGCGGCCGCGTGATGCCCGTCGACGTGGTGGACGAGATTTGCCGTGAAGCGCACGCGCTCGGCCTGAAGGTCCACATGGACGGCGCACGCATTTTCAACGCGGCGGTGTACCTCAATGTGCCCGTGGCCGAGGCCACCGGCGAGGCCGACACGGTGATGTTCTGCCTCTCCAAAGGCCTGGGCGCCCCGGCCGGTTCCATGGTGGTGGGCCGCGCCGACGACATCGCGCGTGCCCGGCTCTACCGCAAGCGGCTGGGCGGCGGGATGCGCCAGGCGGGAATCCTCGCGGCCGCCGGTCTGATCGCGCTCGAAGAGATGCCCGCGCACCTGCATGAGGACCACGCCAACGCGCAGCTGCTGGCCCGGGAACTGGCGGGCATTCCCGGAATCGCGCTGGACCCCGGCATGGTGCAGACCAACATCATCATCTTCGACGTCAGTGCAACCGGTCTTACCGGCCCGGAATTCAGCGCGCGGCTCAAGGCGGGTGGCGTTCTGCTGAACTCCCTGAACGCGCGCGAAATGCGGGCCCTCACCCACTGCGACGTCACGCGCTCCGATTGCGAGCGGGCGCTGGAAGTGGTGCGGGCCGTGGCGCGCACGGATACGCTGCGATAGTGTCCTGTCCCAGTTAACAATTTACAATCCAGACCTCCGACCGAAGTGGGGCAGGCAATTCTGCCTGCAGACCCGCTTTCCAGCGGGTCTTGCCGCCTGAAAGGCGGCTGCGGCCAGGATTGGCCGCCCCACAAGTTGTTGTCAATTATTAGCTGGGACAGGACAATAGCTGCGTTTCTTCGGGACTGGCATGGAACGCGGCTTCGCCGCATGTCCGATAGCCCCGCTCGGCTATGCGCTACCATGTGGGAGATGCCGGTGGAGACGGGGGTTTTCGACGAATCCGCGTTGGTGGCAAGAGCCCGCGAAGGTGACGCAGCGGCTTTCAACGAGCTGGTAACTCATTACGAGCGCAGGATTTTCCGTCTTGCCAAGAACATCACCCAAAGCGATGAAGATGCCGAGGACGTGCTCCAGGAGACCTTCCTGAAGGCCTTCGAGCACCTGCCTGGTTTCCAGGGACAGTCGAAATTTTACACCTGGATCGTACGCATCGGCGTGAACGAAGCCCTGATGAAGCTTCGCAAGCGCAAGAGCGACAGGACCGTGCCGCTCGACGAACCGGTGGATACGGGTGAAGACACGGTGATCCGCGAAATCGCGGTGTGGGAAGAGAACCCGGAGCAGCGCTACTCCCGCGAGGAGCTGGGACAAATCCTCAGCGAATCCGTGGACAGTCTGCGCCCACCTTTTCGCACCGTTTTCGTATTGAGGGACATCGAAGAGCTGAGTACCGAAGAGACCGCTGAGGCTTTAGGTATATCCGTCCCCGCGGTGAAGAGCCGCCTTTTGCGAGCGCGGTTACAGCTTCGCGAGAAGCTGACACGTTTCTTCAAGCGGAAGGGAGACGATGTCTTTGCTTACTTGTAAGGATTTTCTCCAGGAACTGAGTGAGTACCTGGATGAAACGGTGGACGCCGAACTGAAGGCGCACCTCGAAGCGCACGTGACGCAATGCCCTAACTGCTGGGTCATTCTGGATACCACGAAGAAGACCGTGCAGGTGTACAAGGGAGTGCAGCCGCAAGTGATTCCCCAGGACGTTCACGACCGGCTGATGGCGGCGCTCGAAAAGAAAATGGCCGCCCGGCGCATGGCCACCTGATCCTTCCTCACTTCAGTTTCCCGACGACGGCCCGATAGCGCGGCTCATCGCGAAGCCGCTCCAGCAGGGGCTCTCCCGCAAGGCGCTCGCGGTCGTGGAAGCCATTCGAAACGGCCTGTTCCAGCGCTTCCAGCGCGCCTCGCTTGTTTCCCGACGCCGCCTTCGCCACCGCCAGAGAATACCAGGGTCCGGGCTCGTTCGGACGGGCCATCAGCGCCACCTCGAAAAAATGCGCGGCCTCGCTGTAGTCCTTCTGCGCAAGCAGCGCGCGGCCCTGCTCCACCATCGCGACGAAGGTGCCCATCAGCACGCGCCGCGCGGTTCTGCGCTCGTCGCTGTCATCCGGTTTCGCGGCGTCCTTCTGCATCTCGCCGAGGAGCGCGTGCTTTTCCAGATCGCTCGCCGACTCCACTTGCTTCATGCGCTTGTCGAATTGCCCCGCCACCTTCTGCTGATGCTTCGAGGGCTGCGCGGCCTGGGTAGGAACCTTGCCCAGGAAGAAATCGAATGCCTCGGCGGCCAGCGGCTCGGGCAGCCAGTCGTGTCCGCCGTCGAACTCCACGAAGCGGTGCGCGATGCCGCGCCGGGCCAGTTCCAGGCTGTTAAGGAACAGCTCGTCGTGGTTGAAGTCGTCGACGCCCGCGGTGGCGTAGAGGCGGAACGGAATCTGCTTCGGCAGTTCATTCCCAAAGCCAGCCGCGCAGGCGATCACCCCGGCTATCGAGCCGTTCTGTGCCCACGCGAGCGCCACCCGCGCACCACCCGACATGCCCGCCACGTAGATCCGCGCGTCGTCGATGGCCAGGCGGGCGTGCGTATCCGTCAGCAGCCAGCGGATGGCCTCGCGCTCCGGCTCCGTGGGCCCGTTGCGGCAATTGTTCGAACCGGCCACGATGAAGCCGGCTTTCTCGGCCGCCTGGGCGAAACGCTCCACCGGCACGCGGCCGCGGGCCCCGGGATCGAGACAATAGAGGATGGGCCACGCATGGCCGGGTGTGTAAGTGGACGGCAGATACAGCGCGTAACTTTGCGCGGGGTTGCCGTCGACGGCCACCGGGTCCACCATTCGCCCGCGCGGGAGACCGGCTCCAGTAAGTGGACCGAGCGCGAGCACGGCGATCAGGTAAACACGGTACAAGTGGTCACTGTATCATCATGAAGGCTGCATGACCTATCCGGAAGCGGTCGGGCGATTGTACGCGCTCGGCAATGAAGTCAGCACGGCGAAACTGGGGCTGGACCGTATTGCCATGCTGCTGCGGCGGCTCGGCGATCCGCAGTCGGCCTGCCGCTATGTGCATGTGGCGGGCACTAATGGAAAAGGTTCCGTTTCGGCCATGGTGGAGGCGGGGCTGCGCGCGGCTGGCGTGCGCACCGCTCTCTACACGTCGCCGCATCTGGTGGAGCCGGTGGAGCGAATTCAGATTGCGGGGACGCCGGTCTCCGAAGACGAGTTCGCCGGCGCCTTCGTCGAGGTACATGACGCCTCCGTGCGCATGATGGCGGCCGGGGAGATCGATCTTCATCCGACTTACTTCGAGAGCGTCACGGCGATGGCGTTCGTGTTGTTCCGCCAGCGGCGCGTCGAAATGGCGGTGATGGAGGTGGGGCTGGGCGGACGCCTGGACGCCACCAACGTGATTGCGCCCGAGTTGTGCGTGATCACACCGGTGGACTACGATCATCAGGATTTCCTGGGCGACCGCATCGAGCAGATCACGGCCGAGAAAGCGGGCATCCTGAAACCGGGGGTGCCAGCGGTGTTCGCTAGCCAGAGTGGGCCGGCGATGCGTGTGCTGGAGCGGCGGGCGGCCGAGTTGGGCGTGCCCTTCGAGCGGGCCGGCGAGGTTCGCGTGTCCGGCCTCAAGATCACCGCGAACGGCAGCAGCTTCCTGCTGGGCGACGAGCGCGTGGAGTGCCCGCTGGCCGGCGAGCACCAGGTGGACAACGCCACAGTAGCGGCTCTGGCGCTGCGGAAACTCGGCTACCCCGCGGCTGGCATTGCAGCAACGCGCTGGCCGGGCCGGCTGGAGAGGGTGGCCGAACGGCCGGACATCCTTCTCGACGGCGCGCACAACCTGGCCGGAGTGCGGGCGCTGGCCGCGTATATCCGGCGTTTCTACGCGGGACGCGAGATCCGGCTGGTCTACGGCGTCATGCGCGACAAACCGGTGCGCGAGATGACGGCGGAGCTGTTCCCACTCGCCGCCAGCGTGGTGGTGACGGCGCCCGCGAACGCGCGCGCCATGACCCCGGAGGATGTGATTCGCGAAGCGGCGGCGCATCCGGACATCCGCATTGCCTCGAGCGTCGCCACCGCGCTGGAGATGGCGCGAGGCAACGCCGGGCCGGACAACGCGATTGTCATCACCGGGTCGTTGTTCCTTGTCGGCGAAGCGCGCGCGCTGCTCGTAAAATGAAGATTCATGTTCTGGACCGTGTGGGCCGCGCTGATCACCGACCCGCTGATTGTGCTGGCCACCATCGTGTTTGCCTCGGTGAGCGTGGCCGCGTCCTTCTTTGACGCCACCGGACGCCGCCAGGCCCGCATCGCCGTGGCGTGGTCCCGCACGCTGCTGCGGATTGTCGGAGTCAGAGTGCAGGTGGAGGGTCTGGATAACATTTCGCCGGATGGCGTGTACGTATTCGCGAGCAACCACGCGAGCTACATGGATACGCCCGTGGTGCTGGGGAATGTGCCGGTGCAGTTCCGGTTCCTGGCGAAGCGCGGCTTGTTCATGATTCCTTTCCTCGGCACGCACCTGCAGCGCGCGGGCCACATTCCGGTGTTTCGCGGCAACGCACGTCAGAACCTGAAGACGCTCGGCATGGCCGCCGAGACGGTGCAGAAGCGCAGCATCTCGCTGCTGATTTTCCCGGAGGGGGGACGCTCTCACGATGGTGCGCTGCGGCCGTTCAGCGAGGGCGCCGCGTACATTGCCATCAAGGCGGGAGTGCCGCTGGTTCCGCTGACGTTGCTTGGAACCCGGGCAGTGCTACCGTTCGGTTCGGGCTTTCCGCGGCCGGGCCGCGCACGCATGGTGATTGGCAAACCCATCCCCACCGAGGGCCTGACGCTGAAGTGCCGCGAGCAGATCACCGCGCAGGCGCGTGCGGAGGTGGCGGCGGCGCTGGGGGGAGTGGCCGTTCAGCCCCCGATGTAACGCGCGTAGAGGCTGCGCGCGATGCCCGGATCCGTGGTGCCCTTCACAATGACGCGCCCGTCCGGGAAGACCGTCAGCAGATAAGGCGGAGTCTCGAAACGCAGCGCGAACTCGTTGACGCGGACCTGGCCCAGCGGGCGCAGCCGTCCGGCCAGCTCGCCAAGATCCAGCGGACGGTTGAGCTCGTGGATCTGCACGGCATTGCGCCCACACATGCTGATGGGCGCGCGCCCGCGTTGCTCCAGCCAGGTGAACTCGCGGCGGCCGCAGGCCCGGCAGGCGGCGTCGGGCGCGGGCTGTCCGATGCGCCGCACGTCGCCGGTCCAGACATCGGCGGTGGTGATGCCCGCGGGAACGTCGCCGGTGACAATCCACTTCAGCGCGGCGCTCACCTGCAAACTGGCCACCAGCGCCGTCACCGGCCCCAGCACGCCGGAGGTGTCGCAGGTGGGCTGCGCGCCCGCGGGCGGCTCGGGATACACACAGGCGAAGCAGGCGGTGCGCCCGGGGATCACCGGCATCACGATGCCATAGCTGGCCACGGCGCCGCCGTAGATCCACGGGATGCCGGCGCGCACGCAATAGTCGTTCAGCAGATAGCGCGTTTCGAAGTTGTCGGTGCCGTCGAGAATGAGGTCCGAGCCTTCCAGGAGGTCGTCCGCATTGGACGCGGTAAGGTCGGCGACGGCAGCTTCCACATGCACGCTCGAGTTCATGCGGGCAATCTGCCGCTCGGCCGCCGCGGCCTTGGGAAGCCCGTCCGCCGCGTCGCCTTCGTCGAAGAGCCACTGGCGCTGCAGGTTGCCGAGCTCGACATAGTCGCGGTCGATGATACGGATTCTTCCGACGCCCGCCCGAGCCAGCGCCGCGGCCTGGAAGCTGCCGAGGGCGCCGCAACCAACCACGGTGACGCAAGCGTCCAATATTCGTTGCTGACCTTGCTGGCCGATGCCGGCGAAGAGAATCTGCCGCGAATACCGCTCGTTCGCATCGTCGTCCATGAAGTTACGATGGTAGCAATCGCTGCGATATTATGGTTGTTTGTGCCCGCGCCCGCGGAAGGCCGTCTTCGTGTGCTCGCGCTGCTGAGCGTTTTTTGTATTCTTCCCGCGCTGGCTGCCACCAGCGAGTACGAAGGAAAACAGATAACCGCAATCCTGTTTGACCCGCCGCAACAGCCTCTCCCGGACGCCCGGTTGAAGGAACTGCTTCCCATGCGGATCGGTCAACCGCTCAGGACCGGCGATATTCCGGCCGCCCTGCAACAGCTCTATTCGACCGGCGAGTATCTGGACATCGCCGTGGACGCGAGCCTCACCGATGGCGGCGTCACCCTGCGCTTCCTCACTCGCGCCGCGTTCTTTGTGGGGCGGGTGGTGGCGCACGGCGCAGCGGAGCCACCCACGACAGCGCAACTGGAGACTGCGACAAAGCTCCAACTCGGAGCCCCGTACTCGGCAGAGGACGTCCAGCAGGCCAAGCGGAATATCGAGGAGTCCCTGCGGCGAAACGGATTCTATAAGGCGTCCGTCGAGACTCACGAGTCGCCCCACGCGGAGACCCGGCAGATGGACATCGAGTTCATGATTCACCCCGGAGATCGCGCCAGGTTCGATGGGATTCACGTCACCGGAAACACCGGCCGCTCCGTTGAGGAGATCATCCGCGCCACCGGCTGGCACCACCCGTTCGGCATTCGTGGCTGGAAGCAGCTTACCGAAGCGCGCCTCAACGACGGCGTGGATGGCGTCCGATCCAGCCTTCAGAAGCATAACCGGCTACTGGCGAAAGTGGCCCTGACCGGGCTTGACCCTCACGAGGCCACCAACACGGTGACGCCGTCGCTGAACATCGAGACAGGTCCGCTGGTTCGCGTCAAAGTGGCCGGCACGCGCCTTTCGCAGGGACGTTTGAAGCAGTTGATCCCGGTGTTTCAGGAGCGGTCCGTCGACAAAGATTTGTTAGTGGAGGGCCGGCGAAACCTTATTGAGTTTCTGCAGTTGGGAGGTTACTTCGACGCTCAGGCCGATTTCGCCTTGTCCGACACGAAGCCCGGCGAGGAACTGATTACTTACACGGTGAACCTCGGCGTCCGGCATAACCTGGCGCACCTCGAGATCAGTGGGAACAAGTACTTCACGACGGCGGCGCTACGCGAGCGTATGTATGTGATGCCATCGACGCCGATCCGCTATCGTCACGGCCGGTATAGCCGCCAGTATCTGGACCAGGATTTGAACTCGATCCGCGACTTATACCGCTCCAACGGCTTCCGCGACGTACGTGTCAACGCCCGGACGGTAGATGACTACCGTGGCAAACGAAGGCAGCTCGCCGTGTTTCTGGAAATCACGGAAGGCCCGCAGTGGTTCGTATTTCGGCTGAGTCTGCAGGGAATCCCAGCCACCGACGAGGCCGCCATCCGCTCCGGTCTGCACCTCAGCGCCGGCCAACCCTATAGCGACGTCAGCATAGCAAGCGACCGCGATTTGATACTCAGCCACTTCTTCAACAACGGGTATCCGGATGCGGCCTTCGACTATGTGGCCACACCGGACCCGGCTTCGCAGCGCATGGATGTTACTTACACCGTGCACACCGGTGCGCGCCGTTACGTGCGCGGAGTTCTGGTGAGCGGCCTGCAGCGGACACGCGAGGGACTGGTGTTGCGACGGATCAGCGTTCACGCCGGAGACCCGGTGTCGCAGGTGAAAATGAACGAGAGCCAGCGGAGACTGTACGATCTGGGTATCTTCGCGCGCGTGCAGACGGCATTTCAGAATCCGGACGGACAGGAGTTCGCCAAATACGTGCTGTACGACATGGACGAGGCCAGAAAATATTCTCTGACCTTCGGCTTCGGAGCCGAGATTGCCCGCATCGGGGGAGGAACATTGGACCTTAGTAACCCCGCTGGCGAGGCCGGATTCAGCCCGCGGGTAAGCATTGGTATCAGCCGGATCAATTTCCTCGGCCTCGGCCATACCGTCAGTCTGCAGACACAGGCGTCGACCTTCGAGCAACTGGCTTTGTTCACTTATCTGGCGCCGCAGTTCCGCGGAAACGACAAGATCGATTTGCAGTTTTCCGTGCTGTACGATTATTCGCGCGATGTCCGCACCTTCAACGACCGCCGCCAGGAGGCCTCCATACAGCTTTCGCATCGCCGGTCCCGTGCCCTCACTCTTCAGTACCGGTTCCTCTTCCGGAGATCGGATGTAATCGGCACGCCGCTGATCTCGCCGGAACTCATACCGCTGCTCTCGCAGCCGGTGCGCGTGGGCGCTCTCTCGGTAGGCATCATTCACGACCGGCGTGAGGACCCCATCGATCCTCACCATGGCACTTACACCACTCTCGATTTCGGGTTGGCGGCGGGCTTGTTCGGCTCGAAGACCGACTACGGCCGGATCATATTCCGGAATGCCACCTATCACCAGCTCACTCACTCGCTGGTACTGGCGCGGTCCATCTACTTTGGCGATATCTCGCGTTTTGGCGGGCTGCCCACCATTCCTCTGGCGGAGCGTTTCTTTTCCGGCGGTTCCACGACAGATCGCGGCTTTCCGGACAATCAGGCCGGACCGCGCGATCTCCTCACCGGCTTCCCGATTGGCGGCACCGGTCTGCTCATGAACTCAATCGAGCTTCGCTTCCCGTTGATCGGCGATAACATTGGCGGTGTTCTGTTTCACGATATGGGGAACGTCTATTCGGGTCTGGGCCATCTGAGCCTGCGCTATCACCAGGACAATCTGCAGGATTTCAATTATGCCGTGCAGACGCTGGGATTCGGCGTCCGCTATCACACGCCTATCGGCCCGCTGAGGGTCGATCTCGGCTTCAGCCCTAACTCGCCACGGTTCTTCGGTTATCAAGGTACTTACGATCAGCTACTCTTCGGTACGGGTACGGCTGTGCAGCAGCGTATCAACCGGTTTCAGTTCCATTTCTCTTTGGGGCAGGCGTTCTGATGCGTATCGCTCCCTCAGACCGCTTGCTGACGCGCGCGGCTCGGTTCCGAGCCACGACCGTAAAGGAGTGGTTATGCCGCAGGATCGGAGTAGCAGTCATCGCGGGCCTGCTCGCCTCCCCTGGTCCGGCGGAGATCGTCGATCGGATCGCTGTCACCATCGGCGATCGCGTCGTTACCGAGCAGCAGATCGTCCACGAGATCCGCGTGGCGGCGTTCCTCAATCGCGAGAAGCCCGATGTTTCCGCCGGCGCTAAGCGGGATGCGGCAGAGCGCCTCATCAAGCAGGAGGTAATCCGGCGGGAGATGGAGTCCACTCACTATCCAATACCGGAGAAGAACGAGGCGGACCCGCTGGAGAAGCAGATCGTGGAGCAGTATGGCGGCGAGGCAACTTACACCGCCGCGCTGGCAACGTACGCACTTACTCGCGAGGAAGTTCGCGAACAGGTGTGGTGGCAACTTACAACACTACGCTTTATCGACTACCGCTTCAAGCCGGCAGTGCACGTACCGGAAACCGCCATCGAGAGCTACTACCGGGATCAGGTCGAAAAATGGAAAGCCCAGGGCCAGAAGGACATTCCTTCCCTCGAAGGCAGCCGCGACTCCATTGAGCAGGTCCTGACCGCGGTGCGCGTCGATCGTGCGCTCGATTCCTGGCTCGGCGAGGCGCGGAAGCAGTTGAACATCCGCTATCGGAAGGACGCCTTCGAATGACCCGGCGCGCGAGGGTACTGTGGTGGTGCGCTGGCGGAGTTGCGGTGGTCTGTCTGATCGCCGGTCTGACAGGAGTAGCGGTGGTGCGGTCCGCGTGGTTTCGGGAAAAGGTGCGGGACCGCATCGTCAGCGAAGTGGAACGCAGCACCGGCGGACGCGCCGAGATCGGCTCGTTCCGCTTCGACTGGCACACCATGACCGCTGAAGTCGCGCCCTTCGTGCTGCACGGGACCGAGCCGGCGGATGCGCGGCCGCTGTTCCGGGCAGATTCGATCCGCGTGGGACTCAGGATCGTCTCCATGATCGAGCGCGACATCGACATCCAGTCTCTGACGGTGGAGAAGCCCGAACTGACCGTCTTCGTCCATCCGGACGGTTCCACGAATTTCCCCCAGCCACGGATTGCGCGGCGATCCGGGACGTTTGTCGAGCAGGTGCTCAAGCTGGCCGTCCGGCGGGTGGCTTTGAACGATGGCTTCGTCGAATACAACTCGCAACGCGTCCCCCTGCAGCTTCAGGGCGAGCATCTGGTAACCACCCTCGTCTACGATTCCAGAGGTCGGCAGTACCGCGGCGACGTCTCGTTCTCGCCCGTGCACTTCAGCGCCCCCGCGGCGCACGATCTCACCTTCGATCTGGCGGCATCGGTCGCCATGGACAAGAACGGTCTGCGTATTGTGCAGGGCAGTATGCGCATGCCGCACTCGAACGTCGCCGTGAGCGGCGCGGTGCTCAACTGGGCAGCCCCGGTGGGTGACTTTGCCGTGCGCGCGAATGTCGCGGTGGCCGACGTGCGGCGCCCCCTGGGTCTGAACGTCTCCAATCGCGGCGACGTCGATTTCAACGGCCGGTTGCGTTTCACGGCGGCCGGGCTCCGGCTGAGCGGACGAGCCAGCGGGCGCGGCGTCGATCTTCATACGCCGGAGTTGCGGATGGAGAGCGCCTCGTTTTCCGCGAACGCCGAGATCACGGATTCGCACCTCGACCTGACCGGGCTGGTGGTCTCCGCGCTGGGCGGGAGCTTCCAGGGCCGCGTCACCATCGACGACTGGAAGAAGTTCTGCGCCGACGGACAGGCGCGCGGCGTCTCCATCCGGCAACTGGCTCAGGCACAAACACTGCGCATCCCCCCCTGGGACGGAACGCTGACCGGGCCGTTGCACGCATCCGGAGTGTTCACCGCGCAGGGCGTACGTGACGTCGTGGCCGAATCGGCCATGGAGATCACACCGGCGGCAACAGGCCCGGGCGTGTCCGGTCACGTCGCTGTGAATTATGACCAGCGCGCGGGCGCCCTGCGCCTCGGACAATCGCAGCTCGCAACCGGGCGAAGCCAGGTGACGCTGGAGGGCACGCTCGGCCAGACGCTGAACGTGAAGGTGGAGACTCGCAACATTGACGATCTGCTTCCTCTCTTCGGCCTTGCCGGGGTGAAGCCGCCGGAGAACATTCCCGTCAGCCTGGCGAACGGTTCATCCGGCCGCCTCACCGCCACGGTGCAAGGCCCGCTGGAGAACCCAACCGTCCGCGGCCATGTGGAACTGGGTCAGTTCGAGTTCGCGAAGCAGAACTTCAACCAGCTCGCCGCCAACTTTCAGCTCACGCGATCGCGCCTCGACGTGCGCGACCTGACCGTTACGCGCGAACAAATGCTGATGAGCGGCAACGGGCACGCGGGGCTGGAAGACTGGCGCGTGTCGGACGCGAGCGAAGTGGCCGGCGCCTTCTCTCTGCGCAATGGCGACCTCGCGCGACTGATTGCGGAGGCCGGCCAGACGTGGCCCGCGAGCGGATCTGTTTCGGGATCGCTGACCATCGAAGGCACTTACGGCAAGCCCCTCATCAAGGCCAGCGCCCGCGCCACGAATGCGACCGCCTGGAGTGAGCAGGTCGCGAGCGCCTCGGTGGACATTCGCTGCACGGCAGACTCCATTGAAGTGGTAAGCGGCGCGGCCGACGCCGCCGGAGGACGCCTGCAGTTCTCCGGACGGTGGCAGCATTCCGCCGGCCAGTGGACCAGCGGCACGCTTGCGTTCAACGTGTCCGGTGGCGGTCTGAGCCTGGAACGGATTGCGCACGTGCGTGATCTCGGCGGTGCCCTGGGCGGGAAAGCCGGGTTGACTGCTTTCGGCACAGCCCGCGTGACGAAGGAGCAGTTCGACCTGCAAACTCTGCGCGGCTCCCTGACGGTGCGCGACGCCACCGTGAACGGCACACCGGCGGGCAGCCTCTCGCTCGCCGCCGGCACCAGCGGTCCTCTCCTCAAAGTGACGGCGGAGGGGGATCTGCGCGACGCGCAGGTGCGGGCCAATGGCGAGTGGAAGCTGGAAGGCAACTACCCAGGCCATGCTCAGCTCACTTTCGCCGCGGTCAGCTTCGCCGCTCTCGACGGGATTCTCTCGGCCGCGCGGTCCGAGCCTGCGCGCGACCTTCCGTTCCGCGGCACGGTGAGCGGTTCGGCGACGGTGACCGGGCCGCTGGCCGATGTCGGCCAATGGCGAGGCGAGGTGCGCCTGGAGCAGATCCGGATGACGCCCAATCCCGACGTGCAAGGGCGCGCCGGCGCCGCGCCGCCCGACGTCACGCTGCAGAATGCCAGCCCGGTGCTGTTTGACGTGACGCGAACCGGAGCCGATATCCGCGAGGCGCGCTTCACGGCAACCGACACGGAGCTGGAAGCTAAAGGGCGCATCGGCTTTGGCGCGCAGAATCCCTGGAACGTTATGGTCACGGGTTCCATCAACCTGCGCATTCTGCAGTTGTTCAACTCCGATCTGCTGGCGTCCGGGCACTCCACGGTACGCGCCGCCATTCGCGGCTCGCTGGACAATCCCCAGGTGAACGGCCGGCTGGAGCTGCAGAACGCGTCGCTCTACCTTGCCGACCTGCCCAACGGCGTCGACAAAGCGAACGGCGTGATCCTGTTCGATCGTACGCGCGCCACCATTCAGACGCTGAGCGCGGAGAGCGGTGGAGGGCGTGTTTCCTTCACCGGGTTTGTGGGCTTCGGAGCGCCCATGCTCACCTACCGCGTGGCCGCGCGCGCCGATGGCGTTCGCTACCGGTCGCCGCAGGGCGCGAGCATCACTATGGACGCCACCCTGGATCTGACCGGGACGTCGAAGAGCAGCATGGTGTCGGGAACCGTGATGGTGAACAAGGCCAGCTTCAATCCGAGCACGGACATCGGCTCGCTGCTGGCGCAGGCGGCCAGACCCGTCTCCACGCCATCCGAGCCGAACGAGTATTTCCGGGGTCTGCAGTTCGACATCCGCGTGGAGAGCGCACAGAATCTGGAAGTGCAGACGTCGCTGGCGCGCGGCCTCCAGGGCCAGGCCAATCTCCACCTCACCGGGACGCCGCAACGGCCCGTGGTCATCGGCAACCTGAGCGTGAACGAGGGCCTGATCGAGTTCTTCGGCAATCACTACACCATCAATCGCGGCGAGGTGCACTTCTACAACGCGCTGAAGATCGACCCGGTAGTGGATCTGGATCTGGAAACTCGCGTGCGCGGCGTCACCGTGGACATCATGCTGTCCGGTCCGCTGACCAAGCTGAACCTTTCCTACCGCTCCGATCCGCCGCTCAAGAGCGAGCAGATTGTGGCGCTGCTCACGGTGGGGCGCACGCCAAACGCGCCTGGAGGACTGGCCAGCACGCAGGCCACCGGGCAAACGGGTTTTCTGGCGAGCGGTTCGAACGCGCTGCTCCAACAGGCCATGACGGCGCCGATCACCGGGCGGCTGGAGCGGTTTTTCGGGGTCAGCCACATCAAGCTCGACCCGCAGCTCACCGATATCACCACGGTTCCGCAGGCGCGCCTGTCGCTGGAGCAACAGATCTCCAAGGATGTCACGCTCACCTACACGACGAACCTCGCGCGCACGCAGGAGCAGTTGATCCAGATCGAGTGGGACCTGAACCGCAAGTGGTCCGTTGTGGCGGTGCGCGATGAGAACGGGTTCTTCGGCATCGACTTCCAGTACAGAAAGCGGTTCAAGTGAGACTGCGCACGGCTCACGGCAAGCTGAAAGTGGAGCACAGCATCATCGATGGCGTACGCGATCTGCTGGAGCGCCTGCTGGCGCGCCACCCGGAAGTGCGGTCGGTGATTCCGGGCGTGATTCGGCCCGTTCGTGACGCCAGGGGCGAAGTGAAAGTACGCGTCACGGTGCCCACTACGAACGGTTGGAAAGCCATCGCGTTGAGCGCCGGCGCGAGGCAGGAGCTGTTCATCAGCACCTCGTACTCGCGCGAACAGCTTGAGGCCGCATTGAAGGACTGCGCCGCGCGATGAGCGCGGATCGCGGCTACGCCCGGGCGACGTGCAGCGCCACAATGCCTCCGGTCATGCGCTCGTACTCCACTTCGCGAAAGCCCGCGGCGCGCATCTGTTCGGCAAGCTCAACAGCCCCGGGGAATTTTCGGACCGATTCGGGCAGATACGTGTAGGCCTCGCGCGAGCCGGAGATCAGGCCGCCAATGGCCGGCAGGACGTGCCGCGAATAGAAACTGTACAGCGCGGCGAACGCGCGATTGCGCGGCTGGGAGAACTCCAGAATCGCGGCCGTGCCGCCGGGCTTCAACACGCGTAACATCTCTTTCATGCCGCGCTGGTAATTGGACAGATTGCGAAAGCCGAACGCCATCGTGATCAGATCGAGCGAGTGATCGCGCATGGGCAGACGCAGCGCGTCCGCCTCAAACACCTCGCAATGGCGCTTCGCGCGCGCGGCCACCAGCATGGGATGGCAGAAGTCGCTGCCGAGCACCCGGCAGGCAGCCCGCTTCCGCAAGGCGAACATGAGGTCACCCGTGCCGCAGCACAAATCCACACACACGGCGTCGGCGCGACTCAGAATATCGCCGACGCGCCGCACCGTTCGCATGCGCCAGTAGCGATCCACGTTGGCCGAGAGCAGGTGATTCAGCAGATCGTAGCGGGGTGCAACGCGGCCGAACATGTCGCGCACCCAGGCGGCCGCCTGTTCTTCGGTCCGCGCTCCGGTGGGCGTGGTTCCGGTCCTCACGCAAGCGCCGTTCGAATGGCCGCGAGCACGTTCGCGTCGTCCACGTCCGCGGTGATGCGCGTGCCACCGATGCGCTCGGCCAGCACGAAGTGGACGCGTCCGCGGACGGCCTTCTTGTCGCTTCGCAATCGGGCGGCGATGCGCGCGGGGTCGATGCCGTCAAGCGGCGGAATGCCATGGTATGAGTCGATGCAGGCGGCGATCGCCTTCGCATCCGCATCCCCAAGCACGCCTTCCAGACGCGACAGCTCGGCGGCGGCTTTCATGCCCCAGCCCACCGCTTCGCCATGGAGAAACCGCTCGTAGCCGGTCTCCGCTTCGAGCGCATGGCCGAACGTGTGGCCGAAGTTCAGGATGCGGCGCAGTCCGCCTTCCTTCTCGTCCGCCGAGACCACCTCGGCTTTGATGCGCACCGAATCGGAGATGATGCGTTCCAGGGTCGCGCTGTCGCGAGCCAGCACGCTGCCCTGCTCCGCCCGCAGAATGTCGAACAACTCCGCGTCGGCAATGATGCCGCACTTGATAATCTCGAAAAGGCCGGCGCGGTATTCACGATCGGGAAGGCTGGCCAGCACCAGCGGGTCAATCAGGACCGCCAGGGGCTGGTGAAAACTGCCCATCAGGTTCTTCCCGCTGCACAGGTTGACGCCAGTCTTGCCGCCCACCGACGCGTCCACCTGGGCCAGCAGCGTTGTGGGAACCTGGATCACCGGGATGCCGCGCATAAACACGGCCGCCAGGAATCCGGCGACGTCGTTCACGATGCCGCCGCCCACCGCGATCACGACGCTGGAACGGTCCGCGCCTCTGGCCACCATCTGTTCGGCAAGCTCTTCCAAAACGGCGAGGCGCTTGTTCACCTCGCCACCTGGGAAGAACAGAACCTCGTGGCTCGGCAGAGCGCCGGAGACCTGCGCCCCGTACCGTTCCCACACGCGCTTCTCGCTCACCACGAAAACGGTGCTGGCGTTCCGCGGCAGGAATTCCGCTACGCGCCCGAGGCAGCCACGCTCGATGATGGCGTTGTAGGTTCGCTGTGCGGTTCGAACTGCGTGGATCAAACCTCTGTTGTACCATGTGGTGTGACGCACCACCCTCGCGTGCAGATGCGTGTCCTTCCCGCGGATGAATTCTGAGTTCCTTGTCATCGGCGCCGGCGTTGCCGGGTTGCGCGCGGCCATTGAGCTGGCGGAAGCCGGACCCGTGCTCGTGGTGGCCAAGGACAGCCTGCAGGAGTCGTCCTCCGAGTACGCCCAGGGCGGCATTGCCGCGGCGTTGAGCGACGACGACGAGGTGCTGTTGCACGAACAGGACACCATCGTGGCCGGCGACGGGTTGTGCGATCCGGCGGCCGTGCGTGTACTGGTGGAAGAGGCGCCACCGGCCATCCAGCAGCTCATCGAATGGGGCGCGGCATTCGACCGCGAAGGCACGAAGCTCGCTTTCGCGCGGGAAGGGGCGCACAGCCGCAGCCGCGTGTTGCACGCGCATGGCGACTCCACCGGCGCGGAGATTGTCCGCACGCTGTATCACAAGGCCGCCTCGCTACCCAATATCGAGTTCCGAAGTTTCGCCGCGGTGACGGATCTGTTGCTGGCCGGCGACGGCAGCGTGTGCGGAACGGTGGTATGCGACGCGAAGCTGCGCGATCGCGTGGCCATTCGCGCTCGCGCCGTGCTGCTGGCTACCGGCGGACTGGGGCAGATATATCGCGAGACCACCAATCCCGCGGTGGCGACCGGCGACGGCGTGGCCACGGCATGGCGGGCCGGCGCGGAGATTGCCGATATCGAGTTCGTCCAGTTTCATCCGACCGCGCTCTTCGTCGAAGGCGCGCCGCGGTTTCTGCTGTCGGAGGCGTTGCGCGGAGAAGGTGGCTATCTGCGGAACGCCGCCGGCGAGCGCTTCATGGAGAGGTACCATCCGCTGGCCGAGCTGGCTCCACGCGACGTGGTATCGCGCGCCGTCGTGATGGAGATTCGGCGGGCTGGCGGAACCCACGTGTTTCTGGATCTCACGCACCTGGATAGCGAGCATCTCCGACGGCGCTTCCCGCGAATCTACGAGACGTGCCTGCGCTGCGGCGTGGATATGACGCGGGAGCCGGTGCCGGTGCACCCGGCCGCGCATTACGCCATGGGCGGGGTGCGAACGGATCTGGACGGGCGCACTTCGGTGGCGGGCCTGTTCGCCGCCGGCGAGGTGGCCTGCACGGGCGTGCACGGCGCCAACCGCCTGGCCAGCAATTCGCTGCTGGAAGGCGTGGTCTACGGCGCGCGAACCGGCCGACGCATGCGCGACGCGTCAACGTCCACGGCGCCCCCGGCGGCGTCCCCCGAGCCGGAGTTTCCGGATATCTCTACGGCGAAGCTGCGCACGCTCACCTGGGAGAAGCTGGGCATCGTTCGCTCGGGCGAGGATCTGCGCCTTGCGCTCGAGGAGTTGGACGGGCTGCCGGAGGGGCCTTCCTCCGCGCCCACCCGTTCGGCGTTTGAGCTGCGCAACATGGTTTGCGTGGCGAAGCTGATCGCACGCTGCGCGCTGGAGCGGCGGGAGAGCCGTGGCGCCCATTATCGCGCGGATTATCCGGAAAAAGATAGCGCATTTCGCAGGCATTCCTGTATTTCACGGAGCGCCCGCCCGTGAGACATCAGGACGCTGCCAATTCTTGTGATCCAACAGTGGGGCAGGCGCCCACGCCTGCGGCGGGTCCTCGACCCGCCTTGCTGTCTTGTGGGGCGGCCTTTCAGGCTGCCGCCGGCTTTCAGCCGGCGCGTCCGCAGGCGGCCTGTTTCCTGGCGCTGCTGCTTGTAGGCGTGGAGCCAATTCGCGCGGTCGGGCCGGCCGCGGTGCTGTGGACCGCTCCCTGCATTCTGTTCGCCTCCATGATGATCGCGTGGGGCGCCGAATCCGCACAGTTTTTCATCGCCCAGGGTTTCGCGCTGGCCATCCTGGCGTGGTTGCAGACGCTGCCGGAATTCGCCGTCGAGGCCGTGCTCGCCTGGAAGCAACAGACTGCGTTCCTGCTGGCCAACCTGACCGGCGCTCTCCGCATACTTACCGGGCTCGGCTGGCCGATGATCTACTGTTCGGCGGCCGTGTTTCACCGGCGGAAAACCGGGCAGCCGCTCGGCGGCATCCACCTCGACCGCGAGCACAGCGTGAACGTCGTCGGCCTGCTGGCATCGCTCCTCTACATGTCGTTCGTGTTCGTCAAAGGCAGTCTGACGCTGATCGACTCCTGCGTTCTCATCGGCATCTATGCAGCCTATCTGGCCATTCTCCAGCGCATCCCGCCGGAGAGCGAGGAGGGGATCGAAGATCTGGAGACGATTCCGCGCGCCATCGTGTTGTCTCCGCGGTGGCGGCGAATACTGCTGATCACGCTCTGCTTCGTGGTTGGCGGCGCGCTCATCTACTTCGTGGCCGAGCCCTTCCTGGGCAGCCTGCTGGCGTTGTCCACGTTCCTCACCATTCCCGCCTTCCTGTTCATCCAGTGGGTGGCGCCGTTCGTCTCGGAATTCCCGGAGATGCTGTCCACTTTCTATTTCGCTCGCACGGTGACGCGCGCGCCCATGGCGCTGATGAACATGGTGTCCAGCAACATCAATCAGTGGACGCTGCTGGCCGCCATGCTGCCTATCGTGTACTCGCTCAGCCGCGGTTCTGCATCTGCGATTCCTTTCGACGACCAGCAGAAGCTCGAACTGCTGATGACCATCGGACAGGCGCTGGTGGGGATGATGTTCCTGGTCAACATGGAACTGTCGTGGTGGGAGGCGGCCGTGCTGTTCGTGTTGTGGCTGGTTCAGTTCGGTTTCTCGGTGGTGCCCTCCGGCGCGACGGGCGTCCTGGGTTACCTCGGCCGGCACGTGCACGTCTGGATTACCGCATCCTATTTTGTCTGGGCGGCGTGGGAACTGGTGCGTCTGCTCAGCGGCGCCCGGCGCGCGACGGCGCTGGTGGAGTTCGCGCGGATGTGGCGAGAGCACGTCGTGCGCAGGGGATAAGAGCTACAACAGCACGATCTTTTCCGACTTGCGATTGCGATAGGCGTTGCGCGTGTCCACAATCAACTTCGCTTTGTCGTGGATGCCCTCGTAGTCGAAATCGGAGTGATCGGTGATCACCACCACGCAGTCGGCCTGTTCCACATTGCCATCCACCGCGGACGCGCACAGGCTCTCACCGTCCAGACGAATCGACGGCACATACGGATCGCTGTAAGTCACTTTCGCGCCGAGCTTCCTCAACAGCAGGATCACGTCGAGGGCCGGGGACTCCCGCACATCGTCGATGTTGCGCTTGTAGGCGACGCCCAGCACATGCACGTGCGAGCCTTTTACGGGTTTGGTCCGGTTGTTGAGCGCGTCCTGAATCTTGTCCACGACAAACTGCGGCATCTGCCCGTTGATGTATCCGGCCAGCTCGATGAAGCGCGCCTCGATGCCCGCCTGCTTCGTCTTCCACGAAAGATAGAACGGGTCGATGGGAATGCAGTGACCGCCCAATCCCGGCCCCGGATAAAATGGCATGAAGCCGAACGGCTTGGTGGCGGCGGCGTCAATCACCTCCCAGACGTTGATGCCCATGCGGTCGCACATCATGGCCAGCTCGTTCACCAGGCCGATGTTGATCATGCGGAATGTGTTCTCCAGCAGCTTGGCCATTTCGGCCGCGCTGGTGGAGCTGACCGGCACCACTCGCTCCAGCGCTTGCCGGTAGAACAGCGCGCCCATTTCGGTGCACGCGGCGGTGACGCCGCCCACCACTTTGGGGATGTTGTGCGTCTGATACGTGGGGTTGCCTGGATCGACGCGCTCCGGCGAAAAGCACAGGAAAAAGTGCTCGCCCACTTTCAGTCCGTTCTTCGCCAGCATGGGCAGCACCAGTTCATCCGTGGTGCCGGGATAGGTGGTGGATTCCAGGATCACCAGCTTGCCCGCGGTGAAGTGTTTCGCGATCTCCTCGCAGGCGGACACGATATAGCTCATGTCCGGATCTTTGGTCTTCCGCAGAGGCGTGGGCACGCAGATGTCGATGGTGTCCAGATCGCGGATTACCGAGAAATCGGTGGTGGCCTCAAGCTTCTTCTCCTTCACCAGCGGGCCCAGAATGCTGGTGGGAATGTCCTGAATGTAGGACTCGGCGGCGTTCAGCCGCTCCACCTTGGACGCTTGCACGTCAACGCCAACCACGTGAAAGCCGGCCTGGGCGAACTCGACCGCCAGCGGGAGGCCGACGTAACCGAGGCCTACAATGCCGACTCTGGCAGTGTGAGATGTGATCTTGTTCCGCAGAGCTTCCGCGGCGACCGTATTATCCGTGCCCATTTGTTCCCCGAATATGACGTTTCGATTGTACCCCGAGCGGACGGGACCGCGGTCACGGCTATAGTGGAGAGTAATGGCAGCGATCCTGGTCACCGGCGGGGCCGGCTACATCGGCTCTCACACCGCGCATCTTCTCAAGCGGCACGGATACGACGTGGTCGTCGTCGACGATCTCTCTCGCGGGTATGAGCACAACGTGCGTGAGCTTCCGTTCCACAAGCTGCGCATGCAGGACACGGCGGCGTTGACGGACGTTCTGACCACCGGGCACATCGAAGCGGTGATCCACTTTGCCGCATACATCGCGGTGGGAGAATCCACCAAAGTCCCCGAACTGTACTTCAGCAACAACACGGGAGGCACGCTCTCGCTGCTGACCGCGATGGTCGCCTCCGGCGTTTCGAAGATCGTGTTCTCGTCGACGGCGGCGGTGTACGGCATGCCGCAAACGGTGCCCATACCGGAGACGTCGCCCTACGCCCCGCTCAGCCCGTACGGCGATTCCAAGGTGATGGTGGAGAAGGTTCTGGACTGGATGGACCAGTTCCGCGGCATCCGCAGCGTGTGCCTGCGCTACTTCAACGCCTGCGGCGCCGATGCCGAATCGGGGCTCGGCGAGGAGCACGATCCGGAGACGCATCTGATCCCGCTGTTGCTTCGCGCTATCACTACCGGCGAACCCGTCACGCTGTTCGGCGACGACTATCCGACGGCGGACGGCACCTGCATCCGCGACTACATTCACGTGATGGACCTGGCGGACGCGCACGTTCTCGCTCTCCGGCATCTGCTGGATGGCGGCGAATCGCAGCGCTTCAATGTGGGGACGGGCTCGGGTTACTCGGTGCGGGAGGTGGTGCTGGCGGTGGAAGAGATCACCGGCCGGAAGGTTCCCTTCCGCATGGGGCCGCGCCGTGACGGTGACGCGCCGGTGCTGGTGGCCAATTCGGACAAGCTCAAGACCGCGCTCGGCTGGCGCCCGCGCTACACCGATGTCCGGGATATCGTGCGCTCGGCCTGGGAGTTTCACCAGCGTCACGGGATGGCCTGAGAGGCCGCCGCCTGCCCCACAGGCTGGCAGCGCTACGCCGGGCGGTAGCCAAAGTAAAGCAGGCCGACGGCGATGTCGAATACCGGCCCGAAGAGCGGCGCGAACAGACGCCACGCCACCAGCAGTCCAATGAGCGAGAACATCCGGTTGTAGCTCAGCTCCAGATAGCGGAGCGCGAGCCGATGTGGCAGTACCACGGTAATGACCGAAGCGCCGTCCAGCGGCGGCAGCGGGATCAGATTGAAGGTCCCCAGCAGGATATTCAACGAGAACAGGATGCTGAGGAACGTGGCGGCGCCCTCGGCCACGCCGGCCTGCGGCGCGCCGACCAGTTGGGTGAAGCTGAATCTCCCGGAAACGAAGATGCCCGCGGCCAGTCCAATGCGCATGGCCACCGCGGCGATCGCGGCGACCAGGAAATTCGCCGCCGGCCCGGCCATGGCCATGGCGGCCGCACGGCGCGGGTAGCGTTGCTGCCAGCGCGGGTCGAACGGAGCGCTGGCCCAGCCCATCATCCAGCCGCTGAAGAAATACGTGATCAACGGGAAGACGATGGTCCCGAACGGCTCGCGCAAAACGTGCGGCAGCGGGTTCAGCGTCGCCTGGCCCGCGTGAAAAGCGGTTGGGTCGCCGCCCAGCTTCGCGGCCAGCGCGTGCGCGCCTTCATGGCATGTCAGCGAGAGCAGGAACGCCACGTACCACATGGGCAGTAGCGCGAGTTGCTCGGGAGTGATGTTCATTGCAGCAGGCTGCCCTGCTCGTCGCCGTTGCCGTTCTCCGCTTCGGGGATCACCGATGCCGCGGCCACCTGGTCGCCTTCTTCCATGCGCACCAGGCGCACTCCCTGAGTGGAGCGGCCGGCCTGGCGGATCTCGCCCGATTCGAGGCGGATGATCTTGCCGTCGCGGGTGATGATCATCAGGTCGGTATCTTCCTTCACCGACAGAATCCCGATCACCTTGCCCACCTTCGGGCCGCACTTCATGTTGATGACGCCCTTGCCGCCGCGTGCGGTGAGGCGATAGTCGCCCAGCGTGGTGCGCTTGCCGTAGCCGCTTTCGGAAATGGAGAGGATGAGACCTTCCTTCTCCACGATCTCCATGCCGACAATGTAATCGCCGCCGCTGAGGTCCATGGCGCGGACGCCGCGTGCGGGACGGCCCATGGCGCGCACTTCGCCTTCGGGGAAGCGAATGGCCTTGCCATCGTGGGTCCCCAGGAAGATGAAGTGGTCGCCGGTGGTGAGGCCCGCGCCCAGCAGCTCGTCCCCTTCGTCGAGCGACAGCGCGATAATGCCGCGGGACATGGGATTGTCGAACTCAGTGAGCTCGCACTTCTTGATGACGCCGTTGCGGGTCACCATGACAATGTACTGCCCGGCGGCGAATTCCTTCACGGTCAGGAAGGCCTTCACCGCCTCGTCGGGCAGCAGGTTGATCAGATTGGAGACGTGCTTCCCGCGGCCCGAGGTGCCCGCGTCGGGGATCTCGTAAATCTTCAGCCAGTACACCCGGCCCCTGGTGGTAAACAGCAGCAGGTAGGAGTGAGTGGACGCGATCACGAGGTGCTCCACAGTGTCCTCGGCGCGTGTGCCCATGCCGATGCGGCCCTTGCCGCCGCGCGATTGCCGCCGGTAGGTGTCCACCGCAGTGCGCTTCAGATAGCCGCCGCGGGTGACGGTCACGGCGACATCTTCCACCTGCACCAGGTCTTCCAGCGTGATCTCGCCGGAATCTTCCACCACCTCGGTGCGGCGCTCGTCGCCGTAGTCCTTGCGGACCTCACGCAACTCCTTCACGATCAGGCTGCGCAACACCGTCTCTGAACCGAGGATCTCCAGGTATTCGCCGATGAGCCGCTCGATGTCGGCCAGCTCGTCGATGATCTTCTGCTGCTCCATGCCGGTGAGGCGCTGCAACTGCAGTTCGATGATGGCCTGTGCCTGGCGTTCGGTGAATCGCGGCCCGCGCGCGCCCACTTCGGCGGCGTAGCTCTGCGCTTCCTCCGGCGTGATGAACTCCATCAGCCGCTCGCGCGCTTCCTTTGGATTGCGGGAGGCGCGGATCAGCGCGATCACGGCGTCGATGTTGAGGAGTGCCCGCTGGAATCCGAGCAGGATGTGCTCGCGATCGCGCGCCTTGCGCAGCAGGTAGTCGGTGCGGCGGCGCACTACGTCGATGCGATGTTCGATGAAGCGGCGGATGACATCCAGCAGGCCCAGCTCGCGCGGCTGCCCGTTGACGATGGACAGCATGATGACGCCGAAATTCGCCTGGAGCTGCGTGTACTTGTACAGATTGTTGAGAACGATCTCGGCCTGCTCGCCGCGCTTCAGCTCGAAGACGATGCGCATGCCGTCGCGGTCGCTTTCGTCGCGAATTTCGGAGATGCCTTCGATCTTCTTGTCGTTCACCAGACTGGCCGCGTGTTCGATGAGGCGCGATTTGTTCACCTGGTAGGGGATCTCGGTGACGATGATGGCCTCGCGGTCCTTGCCCATCTTCTCGGTGGCCGCCTTCGCCCGAAGCTTCAGCGAGCCGCGTCCGTTGGTGAAGTAATCGTGGATGCCCTGGCGGCCGAGAATGTAGCCGCCGGTGGGGAAATCGGGCCCCTTCACCAGCTCCATGATTTTCGGCAGCGTGATGTGCGGATCCTGAATCATCGCGATGGTGGCGTCGACGATTTCGCTGAGGTTGTGCGGCGGGATGTTGGTGGCCATGCCCACGGCAATGCCCGACGATCCGTTCACCAGCAGGTTCGGAATGCGCGTGGGCAGGACCTCGGGCTCCACCTCGCTCTCGTCGTAGTTGGGCTTGAAGTCGACGGTTTCCTTGTCGATGTCTTCCAGCAGCGCGGCGGCGATGCGCGAGAGGCGCGCTTCGGTGTATCGCATGGCCGCGGGCGGGTCGCCATCCACCGAGCCGAAGTTCCCCTGGCCATCCACCAGCGGATAGCGCATGGAAAAATCCTGGGCCATGCGGACGAGGGAATCGTACACCGGCGCGTCGCCGTGCGGGTGGTACTTGCCGAGCACCTCGCCGACGATCTTGGCGCACTTGCGCGTGGGCCGGTTGTAGGTGAGGCCCATTTCGTTCAGGCCGTACAGAATCCGGCGGTGGACCGGCTTCAGGCCGTCGCGAATATCCGGCAACGCCCGGCCGATGATCACGCTCATGGCGTAATCGAGGTACGACCGGCGCATCTCGTCTTCGATATTGATGGGGATCAGGTTCTTGTTGGCGTCGCCGGGTGGAGGCGCGCTCGGTGGAACCTTGTTTTCGTCTGCCAAAAGCTGCTCCGTTCGAGGGGGGTGATTCTGGGTTCTATTTTAGCATGTTGGCGGGGCAGAAGTCTCATGATTTGAAGAACTTGGTGAGGGGAGACGAGCGGGCACACGTGTGCCGCGGATGGGGCTTGCGTTGAGGGGCCGGACACCTGCGGAGGCGTCCGGCCGGTGCATGAATCAGGCAACGTAGCGGACAGGGTCGAGAGGCTGTCCATCATCAACCGGGACATCAGCCGCGTACCAGTAGTCCGGCGCCCGGTATATAGTCTGGTTTCGAGAATTCCTCCGCGTACCTCGCTGCTTTCACATAACTTGTGGATGCCGGCATCGTATCCTTCGGCCGCCTCTCGTTTCGATCCGGCGGCCATAGCGACGACGAACGGCGCAGTTTCGGAGAGGACCCCGTCACCACATCCGCCGGTTCGCACGGAAACACCTGCTCACACCGCCGGTTGAAGGGCGATGCGTCAACGCTCAAGCTGGCCAGCCTGCGATTTGAGGTTTACCACGGCGGCGGCGGGTGGGGGGCGTAAGTGGTTGAGGGGGTTGGGAAGATTGGTGGGACTGGGGGTTTCCGGCGTGAGGCAGAAACAATGACGCCCTTCGTGAGTTTGGCGACCGGACACGCGAACCGCTTGAATCGACGCTGCGACGAGTGATTCGTGAAGAGCTGCGGAAAGCGGTGTAGGAACAGTCACTGGTTGCAATGCTATCATTGATAGCAAGTGAGCTATGGCGACCATTACGATACGACGCCTGGAAGATGCATTGAAGGCGCGGCTCCGCGTCCGGGCCGCCCGTCACGGGCACTCGATGGAGGAGGAGGCGCGTCACATCCTGAAGGCTGGGCTGACGGCGGAACCGATGCGCGGGCCGAATCTGGCCGAGTCGATCCGGCTTCGTGTCGCTCCCCTGGGCGGCATAGAGTTGGCGCTTCCACCGCGTGAGCCCGTTCGGCGGCCTCCCAGGCTGGGCCGGTGATTGTCCTCGATACCAACGTTCTCTCGGAAGCTCTCAAGCCGTCGCCTTCCGGGATCGTTCTGCGCTGGCTTGCCGCGCAGGAACCTTCGGCAGTTTATGTCACCACGATCACGCAGGCAGAGATGCTATACGGGATCGAGGTACTGCCTGCGGGCAAGCGCAAGGCACGTTTGTCGGCCGTCATTACACAACTCTTCGCGGAAGACTTTCAGGGTCGAATCCTCCCCTTCGACGAGGAATCCGCGCGGGTGTTTGCGAAGATCGTCGCCGGGCGCGAGGCAGGCGGACGTCCCATCTCGCAACTCGACGCGATGATAGCCGCTATCGCCCGCTCGCGCAGCGCTGCAATCGCGACACGGAATACGGACGATTTTCAGGATTGTGGTGTTCGGATTATCAACCCGTGGAAGGAATAGCGGCCTGGGCGATTCGCTGCGTCTATCTGGTTTGTGGCCCGGCTCTCTCCAGCGTAAGGATTGCGCTCACAAACCCTGGACAGGCGGGTCGGGGACCCGCCGCAGGCGTGGGCGCCTGCCCCACGGGGCTCAGCCCATCTCTACAAGCACCTGGTTTTCCTCCGCCAGCTTCGCCGCTGGGATGAAGTTGCCTTCGAGCGGCTCGCCGTTGAGCACGAGGCGCCGCACGCCTTTCTGAACATGGGCGGGATTGCGAACTTCCACGTGCACCTTCTTCCCGCGAAATACCCGCGTCACTGTGAAGCCCTTCCACGCAGCCGGAATGCATGGATCGATGCGCAGCCCGCCGTATTCCGGCTGCAGCCCCAGGATGTACTGCGTCGCCGTGAAGAACGACCACGCGGCCGACCCGCTCAGCCACGGCACGCGCGAGGCGCCGAATCGCGGGCTGTACTTACTGTGGGTGAACTGGCAGTACACATACGGCTCGATCTCGCGGACCTCGGCGCGGCTGTTCCACGCGCTCGGCAGCGTGGCGCGGAAGTATTGCCAGGCCAGGTCGCCGTGGCCCAGCATGGTCTCCGCAATCACAGCCCATCCCTGCGTGTGCGTGAAGATACTGCCGTTCTCTTTCATTCCGGCATTGAACAGGGCGGCGCGCATCACGTTGTAGTCGGTCTCGACGTACGGCGGATCGCAGATCATCAGCCCATACTCGGTGGCCAGGCGGTCCCGCACCGATTGCATCGCGCGCGCGGCCCTCTCGGCATCGGCGTGCCCGCTCAGCACCGCCCACGACTGCGGACTCAGAAAGATGCTGCCCTCGCGGTTCTCGCGCGACCCGAACTTGAAACCGTCGGCACGATACGCACGCAGATACCACTCGCCATCCCACGCATGCTCTCGAAGTTGCTGATCCAACCGGTCCAGATTACGCTGCGCCCAGGCTTCCTCCTCCTTCACCGCGAGTAACTGAGTAACTTCCAGATAGACCGCCAGCGCGTAGCGAAGCTGGAAGGCCACGAACACGGACTCGCCCTGTTCGCCCAGACGAATGCAGTCGTTCCAATCGGCGGACAGGCCGCAGGGCAGGCCATGCCCGCCGGAGCGTTTCAGGCTGAAGAGAATGGCCCGCTTCATGTGACCGAGAACGGTATCCTCGCCCTCGTCGGCATACGGAAGAACCTTGTTGTAGTAGAAGGAAAGATCGCCGGTCTCCTTGACGTAGGCGGGGATCGCGTTGAAGAGCCACAGGCAATCGTCCGAGCGATACTCCTCCTCGCGCGGAGGATCCTCCGATCCGGGGCGATGCGCGAACTGCTTGACCACGGGCATGGCGCCGCCGGTGGAGACCTGGCCGGTGATCATCAACTCCAGCCGCTGGACGGCCTCCTGGGGGATCGCGTGCATCACGCCGAGCATGTCCTGCACAGTGTCCCGATATCCCAAACCGTCCCGTTCGCCGGCATAAATCAGACTGGCGGCGCGCGACCACGCGTAAGTCATCGCGCAGTTGAACGGGCTCCACATGTTCAGCATGCTGTTGAACTCGGCGTCGGGCGTGTCCACGTGAAGTCCGGCGATACGCGCGTGCCAGTAACTTTTCAGACGGGCCAGCTCCTGGTCCACTTTGTCCAGACTGCTGAATTCGTCCGCGGCGCGGCGGCCTTCTTCGCGCGCCGTGCCGACGCCCATCAGTACGAGGAACTCCCGCGTTTCACCCGGCTCGAGGCGAATTCTGGTTTGCAGAACGCCGCAGCCGTTGTCGCCCGCGGCTAGCGAGTTCGTGCACTGCCCCTGCTCGACGACTACGGGGTTAGAGTAACTCCTGTAAGTCCCGATGAACGTCGTGCGATCCGTGTCGTAGCCGAAGACGTCGGAGCCTACCAGGGCGAGGAAGGTGTGGCGCCCCTGGTCCTTCTCCTGAAAGTTGTCGGGCATGTGCGGGATGTTGACGTTGGTTCCGTGATCGATGATATTGCCGTCGACGGCCATCTTCACGATGTGCTGGGTGTATTGCAGATTGATCAGGTCGTCGTAGGAGCTCCAATTCCCGACATACTCGACGTAGGTGAAGGCGCTGAGCCGGCGGGGCTTGTCACCGACGTTGGTCAGCCGGACGCGCCAGCACTCGAAGTCCCGGCCGAGCGGAACGAAGTAAGTGGTCTCCGCGCGGATACCGGCGTACTCGGAAGAGATGATGGTGTACGCGCTGCCGTGACGGCACTCCGACTTATACCCATCCAGAGGCTTGCCCACCGGCTGCCACGAGGCGGACCAGTAGTCGCCGTTTTCGTGGTCGTGCAGGTAGATATAGCGGCCCGGCTGGTCCATGGGGAGTGAATTGAACCGCAGCCGCGTGAAACGCCCCTGCGCCGCCGATTTATAGAAGCTGTAGCCGCCGGCATTATTGGTGATGATGGCGCCGTACTCGGTGCTGCCCAGATAGTTACTCCACGATTTAGGCGTGTCCGGACGAGTAATTACATATTCCTTATTAATGTCGTCGAAGTATCCGTATTGCATCTCACAACTCCCTCATTCTTAGCGACAGATAAACACAGATGAACACGGATGTTCTTAATCTGCGTTTATCTGCGTTCATCGGTGGCCGACTTACTTTGCGCGGATGACGGCCAGCTCGCCCTGGATCTTCTGCACCGTGGCTTCGTTCAGCCGGTAGAAGAACATGCCCAGTCCGGCCAGCAGGGTTCCCACGGCGGGCGCAATGGCCATCAGCAGCCGGATGCCGTGCTGCCCTTCCGCCGTCTGCGCTACATTGGCCTGGAAGCCATACAGAGCCAGCAGCGAGGCCGCCAGCGCGCCGCCAATCACCCAGCCGAACTTGTTGGACATTCCCGATGCCGAATAGATGAGCCCGGTGGCTCGCCGGCCCGTTCGCCATTCCGAGTAATCGGCCGTGTCCGCGAACATGGCCCAAAGCAGGGCGGACGTGGGCCCCGTGAGCACACTGTAGATGATGTTCCAGGCGTAGAGAAGACGAATCTGGCCGGGGCCGACCCAATACGAAAAGACCAAAGCCACCGTGGAAAGCAGCATGCAGCTAATGTAGGCCTTCTTCCTTCCCGTGAAGGGCGTCACATACTGAATCAGGAAAGTGCCCAGCACGGACATGATGGAACCAACCACCATAAAGCTGGCCGCCCCGCGTTCGTCGCCGACGTAATACTTAAAATAATAAACGATTGCAGCGCCGCGAATTGCCACGAAACAGACGGTAAGAATGCCCAGCGCGCACAAAACCAGCCAGGGGGTGTTAGCCATCAGATCGCGCAGGTCCCTGGCCCGCGAAGTGTTCTGGTCCTGCACCGGCTGAACCCGCTCGCGCGTGGTGGCGAAAGCCGTCAGGAACAGCACCACGGCCGCCACGGCGTATACGCTAAGCGTCCACTCATAGCCGAGGGCCCGGTTCCCCTTCCCGAAGAATTCGACCAGCCGCAGCGTGGAGAATTGCACCACCAGGCCGCCCAAAAAGGCGAAGGTGAATCGCCAGGACGACAGGCTGGTGCGTTGCTGGGAATCCGGCGAAATCACGCCCATCAGGGCCGAGTACGGAACGTTGATGGCCGAATACACCACCATCATCAGCGACAGCGTGACGTAGGCGTAAACCAGCTTTCCGGACGAGCCGAAAGACGGCGTGGTGAAACTGGCCACGCTCATAATCCCGAAGGGCACGGCCATCCAGAGCAGATAGGGGCGGAACTTGCCCCAGCGTGTGCGCGTGCGGTCGGCAATGGTGCCGATGAAGACGTCGAAGAACATGTCCCAGGTGCGCGTGATCACCAGCATGAGCGCCAGCGCGCCTGCCGCGAGGCCAAAAACGTCCGTATAAAAATTAAGCTGGAAATAGATAAACGTCATCCAGATCAGGTTAGAGGCGCCATCGCCGAAGGCGTACCCGATCTTCTCGACAACCGAGAGTTTGTGACCTTGCTGAGTCATGGCGAGCGTGGGGGGACCGGTAAAAGGCGATGCTATCACAAAGGGAGTAGCGCGGCTGTCGCCGCGTGTCCCGACGTTAACTCTCCTTAACGGGCTGGACGTAGCGGAACCGCGCGTGTTGGCATCTAAGTAGCAGGATGGGAACCTCGTTCGTCTTCCACGATCCGACTGGCCGCCGCTGGAGCCGCTTCCGGCGGGCATTCGGCGTGGCCGGCGTGCTGGCTGCCACCCTGCTGCTGGTTCTTGCGTTGAGCATCTTCAGCAACGCGCAACTGCCGCCTCTCGGATTGCCGCAGGTCCAGCACCTGGCGAATTTTGGCGAGGTGCCCGGCATCATCCGCGGGGAGAAGGCGGCGCGAAACATCCCGTATCGCGCGCACCCCATCAAGTACATCCGCAATGGCGGCAACCCGGTGATGCATCCCCACACGGCCGCACTGCCCCATGAGGGCCAGCCGCTGGTGTTTGGCTACTACGTCAACTGGGACGAAGCCAGCATGTCTTCTCTGCGCCTGCACCTTTCGCAACTCACCCACCTGATACCGGAGTGGCTGGTGCTGGAGAACGGCAAGGGCGACGTGTCCGACAACACCGACCAGACCGTAGTGCAGATCGCCGCCGACGCGCATCTGCCCATCTTCGCCGAGATCAACAACTACCGGGACGGCTGGCAGGCCGCCGACCTGCATCGCGCGCTAACCAGCGCCGCCGCCCGCGACAACCTCGTCGACAACATCTACAGCAACCTCGAGGAGCACAAGTTCGCGGGCGTCTGCGTCGATTTCGAGGAGCTGAGATCGGCGGACCGCGGCGCCATGGTCCGCTTCATGGAGGAGCTGCGGGCGAAACTGAAGCCCGCCGGACTCCTGATCGCCCAGGCAGTGCCCGTGGACGACGACAACTACGATCTCCAACGCCTTGGTGAAATCGACGATTATCTGGTCCCCATGGTCTACGACGAACACTATCAGTCGAGCGCGCCGGGGCCGGTGGCATCGGAAGGCTGGTTCTACGGCCAACTCGGCAAGCTGCAGAAGCTGGTGCCGAAGAACAAGACGGTGATCGGTTTCGGGGCTTACGGGTACGACTGGGTGATCGGATCGGAGGGCGGCACCGAGGTGAAGTTCAGCGACACCATCGCCGCCGCCGAGGCCAACAAAACGCAGATCGTCTGGGACGTGGACAGCGAGAACCCGGTGCTGCGCTATACCGCCGGCAGGGACCAGCACGAGGTGTGGTTTCTGGATGCGGCCACGGCCCTGAACCAGATCACCGACGTCGCCGACGCCGAATTCCGCGGCGTGGCCGTGTGGCGCCTGGGCGCCGAAGACCCCGGCCTGTGGACGGTGCTGCAACAACCGAAATGGCCGGACGACAGCTTCAACCCGGGGCCGCTGTTCCGGCTCACCTCGGCCGCTTCACCCAACCGTTACGGCGAAGGCGAAGTGCTGCGCATCGTGGATACGCCGCACGATGGAAGCCGCAACGTCTGGCTGGACAAAGACACCGAGGACTTCTTCGAGCAGTATCAATCCTACCCGTCGTACTACGTGATCGAGCGCAGCGGCGGCGTGAGCAACAAGCTGATCGGCCTCACCTTCGACGATGGCCCCTCGGCCGAATACACGCCGCGGGTGCTGGACATTTTGGGAGCGAATCACGTTCCCGCCACCTTCTTCGTGGTGGGAGTGAATGCCGAAGAGAACGGCGACCTGATCCGGCGGGAGTACCGCGAGGGCCACACCATCGGCAATCACAGTTACGACCATCCGAACATCGCCAAACTCTCGCCCGAACACGTGCGCATCGAATTGAGCACCACGCTGCGGATTATCGAGCGCGAGCTGGGCCACGGGACCATTTTGTTTCGTCCTCCGTACAACGCCGACAGCGAGCCCACCACGCCCGACGAGATCGTTCCCATCGAGGAGGCGCAGCAACAGGGCTACGTGACCATCGCCGAGAGCATCGACCCGCGCGACTGGGAAGCTGGGCGCACCGCCGAGCACATTGTGAATGAGGTGGTCAGCGAACTGGAGGAGGGCGCGCAGGAGGGGCAGAGCAATCACCTGATCCTGCTGCACGACGCCGGTGGAGACCGCAGCCCCACGCTGGAGGCCCTGCCCGTGCTGATCGAAACGCTGCGCGGCAAAGGCTATCAGTTTGTCGGGCTCGCGGACATCATGGGCCGGACGCGCGCGGAGGTGATGCCGGTGCCCTCGGCGCAGGAGATGCGCATGGCGCGGATCGAAGGCGGCGCGCTCATCACCAAGGGCAACTTCAAGAAGGCCGTGGGGCTGCTCTTCCTGGTGGCCATTTATCTCACGCTGCTGCGATCGCTGGTGTATGGCGCTTTGGCGGTGCTGGAGAAGTTCAAAGCCAGGCGCCGCCGGTTCGACCCTCAGTTCCATCCGCCCGTGTCAGTGATCATCGCCGCCTGGAACGAAGAGAAGGTGATTGAGAGAACGGTGCGGTCCGTACTCGAGAACGGTTACGAAGACCTTGAGGTGGTGGTGGTGGACGATGGATCGAAGGACCGCACGCTCTCGGTGCTTCACGAGCAGTTCGGCGCGGACGAGCGCGTGGTGATTCTGACCCAGGCGAACGCGGGCAAATCGGCCGCTCTGAACCGCGGTATCGCCCAGGCGCGCAACAACATTCTGATTGCCCTCGACGCCGACACCATCTTTCGCCGCGGCACCATCGACAAGCTGGCGCGCCACTTCTCGGATCCGCGGGTGGGGGCGGTATCGGGGAACGCGCGCGTGGGCAACCGGCACACGCTGATCACGCGATTCCAGGCGGTGGAGTACATCATGGGGTTCAACCTGGACCGGCGCGCGCTCGATCTGCTGAACGCGATTACGGTGGTGCCGGGCGCGGCGGGGGCATGGCGCAAGGACCTGATCGTCACCCTCGGCGGATTCGGGCACGACACGCTGGCCGAGGATACCGACCTGACGCTCTCCATCCGCCGGCTCGGCTACGAGATTCGCTACGACGAGGAGGCGGTCGCGTGGACGGAGGCGCCGGAGACCACCAGCGGCCTGGCGAAGCAGCGTTTCCGCTGGGCGTTTGGAACGCTGCAGGCCGTGTGGAAACACCGTGACGCCACGTTCAATCCGGCGTACGGGTTTTTGGGCATGGTCGCGCTGCCCAGTATCTGGATTTTCCAGGTGCTGCTGGCCGCGCTCTCGCCCTTCGCCGAGGTGGCCATGTTTATCGCGCTTTTCGCCGGGAATTGGCGGATTGTGCTGTTGTATTACCTGGGCCTGTTCCTGCTGGAGTTGTTCACGGCGCTGCTGGCTTACGCGCTGGAGGGGGTGGCCCCTTGGGATGTTGCGTTCCTGTTCCTGCAGCGGATTTATTACCGGCAGCTTATGTACTACGTGCTGGGCAAATCCGTGCTGTATGCGATGCGGGGCCGGCTGGTGGGCTGGGGGAAACTGGAGCGCACGGCTTCGGTGCGGCCTTGAGGGGGAGTGGCGCGAATCCGTGTTCATCCGTGTTTATCGGCGGCCAATTATTAGCCACCGATAAACACAGATGAACACGGATCTGAATTCTTGGTATCGTTTTATTCGATGGCGAAAAGGCAAAGGCGAAGCCGGAAAGTGTACAGCGCACCGGGAAGCGATAACGGCGTGCACCGCGGATCGCCTCGGACCAGCCGTGTGCTTCTCAAGGTGGGTTTGGCATCCCTGGTTCTCGCCGCAGTCAGTATCCTCGCTATGATCCACTTCTCGCACGTGAACCCGCCAGGCATCGCGCTCCTGTGGTCAGGATGGGCTGTGGTTACGTTCATCTTTGTGGCGTCCTTGTGTCTCTTGAATTCGCTCGCGTTCTGGGCAGATAGAAGATGGCATGTCTTTTCGAGATGGGTCTGGCCGCGACGGTGAGCCGCTTTAGCGCTCCTCGCCCCAACGGTGCCGGCCGGTGAGCTGCATCGCGATGAACAGGGTCAGGATGGAGCCGATGGTGATGGCCAGCCCGGTGAATCCTTTGAAGAAGAACGCGTAGGAGAACAGCACCAGGTAGATCAGTTGCGCTGTGCCTGCCTCAAGCGCGGCAAAGCGCAGACCCGTCACCAGGCGCAGATAGCTGACCACCAGAAACACGGACACCAGCGACGCGGCAAGAAAAGCGGCGTGTATGGAGATGTGGTCCACCAGGTATGCCATTAGCAGGTGAAACGCGAAGAACGCCGCCGCCAGGAAGAAGTAGTTCATGGGATGCAGCTCCATGCGCTTCAGCGTGGTGATCATGAACATGACGAAGAAGAAGAGCAACAGCGACACGGGCGCGAAGAAACTGATTTCGCCGGCCAGTGGACCGGGCTGCAGCCTGGCCGGCATGGCGATGCCGATCTGCTGCCCAGTCATCAGGTTTCGATAAGACCAGAGCAGGTTCCAGCCGCCGCCCTGCGCGCGCTTCGCCACCGGTGACAGGGTTCCCTCGGGGAAATCGACATCGGGAAAATCGGTATGGGCGCGCAACTCGAAATCGCGCACCTGGGACACGTCGCTGCCGAATTCATAACGCCATTCGTCGAGGCCCTGCGAACGGTAAGCGATGTCCAGCGTTACCGCGGAGCCGGAGGCCACCTGCGCGGTGGCCGTAGCCTCGCCTTTGTCCGCAGTCCAGGCGACGGCGTGGCCGTCCACCAGGAATGTCAGGTCGTCGTAAATCGCGTGGTCGGAGGGGAACGGGAAGCAGATGGTCACGTCCTGGGCCTGCGCGCTGGTGTTGCGAAACGTGTAGTGCGCCCCGAAGCCCACCCGATACGTGCTGTACCAAAGCAGGCCCTTCTGGCGGTATCCGAGGCCGAGATCGGCGTGCGCTCGGGTGTTTTCGAGGGGAAGAGGTACGGTCTCCCATCGTGAGCCGGTTGCCGCCGCGTCGGAGCGAGCGATCCGATAGCTGGCGCTCGGGGGCTTCTGGACGTGCGGGCCGCCCCAATTGGACATCACCTTCTGGCGCAGCTCCGGGGTGCGGTCGTAGGTGCGCACGAAGACCGTGGCGCCCAGAATCATCCAGGCGGCGGTGGTGCAAACGAAGATCACTGCGATGGCGAGGATTCGTCGGGTCATCACGGTCGATGATATCGCAGTGTACTTTACATTGTCAAGTACTTGTCATCGCGATCGCAACGGGAGCCTACGGACCGTTGCCGCTTACGACGGGTGTCGCGCCGCCGCCAGGTTGTGGCTGCTGTTGCTGTCCCTGCGGCTGTTGCAGTTGTTGCAACTTGCTCATGTCGAACACGAATTCCCACTCTTTGTACTTGCTGCGATCGTTGTAGCGCTTGATGCCCCGCAGTTCGCTCCTGCTGGCCACGCCCGCGATGCCGATTCCCCCGCCCGTCACCGCCACGCTCTGTCCCGATGTTGCATTGGGCAACTGTCGCCCAGTCCGCAGGCTGTTGTTGATCATGTCGGCCACGGGATTGGGGCCCGTGCCGCCAACGGGTCCAACTCCGCCAACGCCCACCGTCGGGTTCACCGGCGCGTTGGGGTCCGGTGCCGCCGCAGTCTGATTCGAAGTATCCCCCGCCGGGTTCGGGCTCGGGCCGCCCATGTCCGGCCCCGGACCATTGCCGGCATACACCGGTTGCTGCGTGTCGTCACCCCCGGAGACTCCGCCATGAGCGGTTCCCAGCGGGCCACGGTCGCTGGGACGGGACAACAGCCCCCACGCCGCCGGGGCAGGCTGGTCCGAATTCGCGTCGGGGGAGGACGACGACGAAAGCGAGCTGCCAAAAGGCTGGCTGCTGTTGAGGGTTCCGAAGCTCTGGCTGCCGCCGGCGCCGTTCTGTCCTTTCGCCAGTTGATTGGCGGGGTGCACCAGCGAATCGGTCAGCACTCCGGCGGCCTCATGGACGATGCGCCAATCGGCCTCGCCGGTCATCGGGTCCTTGTACTGGCGGCGCAGAAAACGCATGTTGTTGGTGTTTTCCAGGTCCTCCATCTTCGCCGGAAAGCGCCCGAATTTCACGTAGAATCGCCGGACCGCCAGAGAATACTGCTCTCCACGGTCGATGAGCAACTGTTCCTTCTGGCGCGTGCGCTCGAACATGGTTCGCGGCAGCTCGAAGTACAGCGTGATGGCGATCACGGCGGCCAGCACGAACACCATCAGGAGAGCGAAGCCGGATTCCCGGGGGTTGCGATGGGGCCTGCTCATCCCGGCTGCTCCTCAGCCACCAGTGGCAGGGTCTGCTGGTTCTTATACTGCGTGTCCTCCACCACCGCGGAATTCACGCCGATGCGCACAATGCGATAGCGGTTGCGGATGGTTTCCCCCTCGCTGGCCACCCGGATATCCTCGCCATCCAGAAAGAACGCGCTCTTTACGTCCGGCCTCGCCGGGTTGACAAAGCCGTAGAACTTCAGGGGGATGGCGGGCGGTGGCGGAGGCGCGCTGGGTGCGGGAACCTCCACGGGCTGAGGGCCAAACGGACGCGGCGCTATGACGATTTTCGCGGGTTCCTTGATCGGGAGCGGCGCGGCCTGGGAGAACTCGAACAGCGAACGCATGTTCCCCTCGAACTTCGCGCTTTGCAGCTTCGCCAGAAGATCGAGCCGGAGCGTCGGATCCACCTGCGTGGGATCGTTTGCGGTGAGGCGGGCGCGCTTCATCGACGGCTTGAAATCCTCCAGACTGGCGGTGGCGCGTGCAGCGCGGGTGTTGCCGCCCGGCCTTCGTGCCGGCTCCGCGCTCGCGGTGGGCGGCGGGGCCTCGGGAGCGACACCGGAGTACGGCGTCAGTGCGCGTGCCTGCGGGGAAGCGGGTGGCTGAGACGAACCTCCGCCGCTGAACAGATTGCTCCACACAAGGTACCCGAGCACCAGCGCCAGGCCGCCAAGGATGGCCATCTTCCTCGGTTCCGCCCCGAGTTTTGCCGGCACCCATTTCATCGGACCGCCTCCGCCACCAGGTTGTCCCCGTTCTCGCGTACGAACACGTTGAAGCGCAGGCCGATGTTCAGGCGTCCCGAGCCCTGTTGCGGCACCGCCTGCAGACTCTCGACAATCAACAGCCGCGACGATTTGTCGATGCGATCCAGCAGGTGGATGAGGTCGGCGTAGGAGCCCTCGAAATTCGCCGCCACGGTCATCATGCTCAGGTTGTCGCTGCCTTCCACGGGCTCACTGGGATAGGCCGCGTCCTTGAGGGTGATGCCGGCCTGCCGGGCATCGTCCACCAGTTCGCCGGCAATGGTGGATGCGGCGGTGCGGCGGTCGAGGAAGTAGCGATCCATGAAGCGCTGTCCGCTCGAACGCCCCGATTCCACCCGCGTGGCCAGCAGACGCGTGCGTGCCAGCAGGTCCCGGCGCTGGCGCGCCTGGGCACGAAGATCGGCCAGCTCGGCCTGCAGTTCCGCGGGCGAACCGCCGGGCGGACGCAGCACCATCCAAAGCGCGGGCAGGTTGAGCAGCAGCAGCGCAATGGCCACAAGCCGCGCCACCGCGCCGGCATCGCGAGGAGGCCAGAGCGCGCGCAGATCGCGCAGGTCTCTATGCATGGCGGGCGGCCTCATAGCCAGGAGACAAAAACAATTCTGGCCACAGATAAACACAGATTAACGCAGATAAGCTATTTGTTTTAAATCTGTGTTTATCCGTGTTCATCGGTGGCCAATTGTTCTTTGCCGTTCTGCTACAGCTTCTGCGCATAGCTCACCGTCACCCGATAGCGATACAGTTGTTCATTCTGGCCCGGCGGCATGGAGCTCATCACCGCGGTGGAGCCGAAGGCCGCCGACGCTTCCAACCGCTTCAACAGCTCGACGATGGGTCCCGGCTCCGTGGCGCCCACCACCATGTCGAGTTCCACGCGGTTGCGCGAATCGATTTGCGGGAGGCGCACCGAGATCAGGCGCACGTTGTACGGCATCACCTGGGCGAGGTCGCTGAACAGCTTCGTCCAACTGATGGCCTTGCGCTCGATCAGCGCGTTCAGAAACACGCTTTCTTCCAGTACGGCGGCGTTCTCCGGCTGCCGCAGAGTGGTGTTGATTTTCGCCTGCTGGTGCTCCACGGCGTGAAGCTGGGCGCTCAGGCTGTTCCTTGCGGCGCGCAGGTCGGCCGCCTGATTACGCTGCCGCACGATGTACACACCCTGTACCGCCAGCAGGATGGTCAGCACCACCGCGGCTGATATATAACCCACCAGCGCCGCGCGGGTCTTGCGGAACGGCTCGCTTGCCAGGTTGACGGGAATCCGAATCATGCCGCCAGCGACTCCATATAGCCCAGCAGGCCCGCGTTGGTCCACGAAGGCATGCCGTAGCGCGAGCGCAACGGCTCCACCTCCACGCCCAGTTCGGCTCGCCACAGCGGCGCTTCTTCGTCCGCCATCCGGCCGAAACCGCACAGCAGCAGCCGCTCGGGACGAGCGTGCAATTCGTCCTCGATGAAGGCCACCGTCGGATACAGCACCGACAGGATCTCGTAGGACGTCGCGTGCACCAGCTCCACGCAGCGAGCCAGTTTGAGTACCGAGCCCCGCAGCACCATTACCGACAGCGTGTGGCCGCCCAGCTTGGCCACCATGGTGATGCCATCCGGCGCCACCATATTGAGCGCGGCCAGCGCCGATGTGGTCACCTCCCCCGGCTGAAAACCGGCGGCGCGGAAGGGAGCTTCATAGCGCGCCACAATCTCCTGCGGGATCAGCGCCACCACTACGTCGATCTTCTCGCCGGCGGGGGCCGACTGCTGATAGTGGCTAACGACGGCGCTTTCCAGCTCGAACGGCACCGTCTTCTTCATGCGAAAACGAACCAGCGCCCGCTGCTCGTCCAGGTTCGCGGGGAAGGCGTCGAAGTCGAGCACGGCGGTGCGCGCGCAGTAATCCGGAAGAATGAGCGCCGCGCGATGACGATGACCCGTCTGCGGCGGCGCCAGCGCGGCCACTTCCCGAGCCAGCACGTCGGGCGACTGCACGTTGTCGCGGAGCGGCGAGACCGAAATCGCGCCCTCCGGCAGCGCCCGGAAGCTCACCTCGGCGGGCGCGGCGGTCTTGCCGAACGCGATGCCGGCCTCGGAGACCTCGAAGGCCCAGGTGGGTGGCGGATCGCCCAGCAGTGTGGTAAATAAAGACATTTTGTTTTAGCCACAGATGAACACGGATAAACACGGATCGGATTCTTTCGTTCTTATCTGTGTGCATCCGTGTTCATCTGTGGCCATATTCTTCCTTCAACCCTCGATGAAGGTGACCTTATTGATCTCCTTCAGCGTCGTAATGCCATCGCGCATTTTCTCGACGGCCGATTCCCGCAGGAAGGTCATGCCCTCTTCGCGCGCCTGGCGGCGGATCTCCGACCCGGGCCGCTTGTCGAGAATCATTTCCCGGATACGCTCGCTCAGGTCCAGCAGCTCGTGAATCGCGGTGCGGCCGCGAAAGCCGGTTCCGGAGCACTCGAAGCAGCCGCGGCCCTCGAAGAAATCCACCTCCTGCCACTCGGCCGGATGGAAGCCGCTCTCCACCAGGTACTCGTCCGGGTAGCGCACCTTCGTCCGGCAGTGCGGGCAAATCACGCGCACCAGCCGTTGCGCCAGGATGCAGTTGAGCGCGGAGACGAAGTTGTACGGCTCCACGCCCATGTTGAGGAAGCGGCCCAGCACGTCCAGCACGTTGTTGGCGTGCACGGTGGTGAAAACCAGATGGCCGGTGAGCGCCGCGTTGATGGCAATCTGCGCCGTCTCCTGGTCGCGGATTTCGCCCACCATCACCTTGTCGGGGTCGTGGCGCAGGATGGAGCGCAGACCGCGCGCGAAGGTGAGGCCCTTCTTCTCGTTCACCGGGATCTGGGTGATGCCCTTGATCTGATACTCCACCGGGTCTTCGATGGTGATGATCTTGTCCTCGTCGTTCTTGATCTCGCTCAGCGCGGCGTAGAGCGTGGTGGTCTTGCCCGAGCCGGTGGGGCCGGTCACCAGCACCATCCCGTACGGCTCCTTAATGTAGCGGCGGAACTTCACCAGATCGCGATCGAGAAAGCCCACCACCTCGAGCGACAGCGTGGCGAACTTCTCGCTCATCGATTCCTTGTCCAGCACCCTGAGCACAGCGTCCTCGCCGTGAATGGTGGGCATGATGGACACGCGAAAGTCGATAAGCCGGCCCTTGTAGCGCACCCGGAAACGGCCGTCCTGAGGGACCCTGCGCTCGGCGATATCCAGCTCGCTCATCACCTTGATGCGCGAGACGATGGTGGAGTGCCACTCCTTGGCGATGGGCGGCATGGCGTAGTGCAGCACGCCGTCGATGCGGTACTTGATGGCCACTTCCTGGTCGCGCGTCTCGATGTGGATGTCGCTGGCGCGGCGTTCGAGCGCGTTGAAGATGGTGGTGTCCACCAGCTTGATCACCGGCGCGATGTCGCTGTCGGAGGCGGCCAGCTTGTCGATGGAGAGCGTCTCGTCCTGGTTCTCTTCGTCGCCCACCACGTCGAGCGCGAAGCCCTCGGTCACCTCTTCCAGCACGCGCTGCGATTGCTCGGTCTTCTTGAGAAGATCGGAGATCTGCGAGAGCGTGGCCACCCGGACCCGGAGTTTCCTGTTCAGCAGGATGGACAGCTCGTCCAGCAGGTTGAGGTTGCGCGGATCGGCGACGGCGATGTCCAGGGTGCTCCCGTTCCCGCCGGCCAGCGGCACGAAGTTGTAGCGGAACATCAGATCCACCGGGACCGAGTGAAACAGGTCCGGGTCGATGCGGATGGTCTTCAGGTCGACGAACTCGCAGCGGTAGCGCGCGGCCGCCTGCTGCGCCTGCTCGATTTCCTGCTCGGGATCGCGGAATGTGATCTTGTCAGATGCCATATTAATCTCTTAGCCACAGATGAACACAGATAAACACGGATAACAACCAGGAACTCTTATCTGTGTGCATCCGTGTTTATCGGCGGCCATTTTTCTTCCTCATCGCAAACTGTCCGCCAGGGAGAAGATCGGCAGATACAGCGCCACCAGTACGAACGTAACGAAGCAGCCCATGAAGATCATGATGGCCGGCTCCACCAGCGACATCACCGCGGTGAGGCGCGTGGTGACGTCGTCTTCGTAGAAATCGGCCACGCTGTTGAGCATGCTGGACAGCGCGCCCGTGGATTCCCCCACCTCGATCATGTCGATGGAAAGAGGCGGAAAGATCTTCGTGGCAACCAGCGCGGCCGACAACGCCTGCCCCTCCTTCACCAGCTTCGTGGCATCCTCCAGCGTGACCTTCAACAGCCGGCTGCCAATGGAGCTGGCCGCCGTCTCCAGCGCCTGCACCAGCGGGATGCCGCCCACCAGCAGCGTGCTGAGGATGCGCGAGAACTGCGCCACCAGATACTTGATCCACACCTCGCCGACAACCGGCAGCTTCATGCGGATGCGATCCAGCCGCTCTTCGCCCGCGTCCGTTTTCGACCACATCCAGAACGCGGCGGCCGCGGCGAACACTCCGGCCACCCCCAGCAGAATGTAGTTGCGCGCCGTGGTGCCCACCGCAATCAGAATCCGCGTGGCCGCCGGCAACTGCGCCGACATGCTGCGGTACAGCTCGGCGAAGTTCGGCACCACGTAGGTGATCAGGAACACGATCAGGCAGATCACCATGGTCATCAGCAGCGTCGGGTAGATCAGCGCGGTGATCAGCTTCCTGCGTACCGCCAGCGACAGCTTCTGCCAGGTCACGTAGCGCTCAATCACCTCCGCGAGCGATCCGCTCTTTTCGCCCGCCATCACGGAGGTGACGTAAATGGGCGGGAACACTCCCTGCCGGCGAAACGCTTCGGAAAGTAGCGCGCCGGTGCGGACCTCGTCGCGGACGGCCCTGATCCACACGCCCAGTTTCGGGTCGGACAGCCGCTCCGACAGCAGGTCGAGCGACTTGACGATGGGCAGCCCCGCCCGGATCAGCGTCATGAACTGCTGATTGAAGATGAGGAACTTCTCGGTGTTGAGCTTCTTCTTCTTGCGCAGCGGCGTGGAAATCGCGGCTATCTGGCGGCGGGGCCGGATGGAGTAGATCAGCAGCCCCTGCTGCGAATAGCGCTCGCGGACCTCGTTCTCGGAGTCGGCCACCGCCACCTGCTGGTGGATTTCTCCGCGGGGATCGGCGTATTTCAGCAGGAATTCAGCCACTACTGGCCCTCCGCGTCCGCCAGAGTCGCCCCCGGAGGCATGTGAAAACGGAAAACGGCGTCGTCGACCTTCGGGTTGACTTTCTCGCCCGCGAACGTGAACGTCAGAACCGACTGGTCCGTGCCGGTTACCACCAGACGGTGAATCTCGAAGTTGGGGCCCACCACCATCTCCACCTTGCCATAGGGGAGTTTGTCGGAGCTGGCGAAGGCGGTGACGAGCGTGTCCGTGCCCGCTGGTTTCGTCTGGAAGTTTTTGAATTCGCGGGAGAAATTGAGTTTTCCCAGGAGGAACGCCAGGGGGGCGCGCATGTCTTCGCTGGCCTTCAGAGGAGCCCGCTCCACCCGGTGCGCGTCCGGGCTGTAGAGATAGACGGTTTTCCCGTCGGAAATGAACAACTTGCCAGCGGGAGTGGTGTAGTCCCAGCGCATCCGTCCGGGCTTGCGCAGCACCAGCAGCCCGCTCTCCGGGCGGCGGCTCCGGCCTTCCGCCGTATATTCTTCTGTAAACAGGACTTGCAGTGTTTTCGCGTGGTTGTAGTGCTCTTCGATCCCCTTGAGCATGCGGTCGAGACCGGCGTCGGCGAAGGCTACGGGCGGCAATGCCAGCAGGCACACCAGGAACGGAAGACGGGTCACATAAGAGCTGACGCGCGGAGGGCGGGAAACGTGGAGCCGGTTCCGCTCGGACGAAAAGGTAGATGGGGGCGCGGAGGAAGGCGGCGAGTTTCCGGGCGTTGGCCTCCAGTGAACAGGATCCGTTCACGCAGCCCGCCGGTCAGCCTTGCTTCTTTTGCCTGGGGCGGCGTCAGGGTTGCTGCGTTGGGGCATCTGCAAAACGTCCGCAGGCCGTTTCGGACCCCCAGCGTACGGCTGTGGTTCGCTGCATCGTGAATCGCCGGCGATCTCCGGCTGCGGGATTCGGAACAATTGCCGAAGGAGCATGGTTACCGCACCAGGAGCGAAGACGGCCTCACGAGCGTGTCCCCCAATTGCAACAATCTAGGGCTTTGACCGCGTGATGATGTGCTCTTACGGGAGACCGCTCCCTTACGGTCACGGCTCAGTTCCGAGCCGCGCGCGTCAGCAAGCGGTTTCCAAAGCACACCGAATAATGCGGTCAAAGACCTGGCGGTATCACTGCGATCAAGGTCAGACACAGGCACACCATAATAAGCGTGGAGTCGTTCATGTTGAGTTGTTCCTCCGCTTGCCCTGTCGCCGCGAGAGTAGAAAAGTGCTGAGGATTCTTTCATGAAAGTGAAGGTGCCGCCGAGATTGGTCCGACAGGCTTGACGAGGAGGTCGCCGGGGCCGTGGTTCGGCTGGCCACCGACGAGTCGCTCTGCAGCCGGGTAATGATCTGCTGGCCGGAAGACGCGCCAAGGCTCATTCCCTGGGGTGATCGTGGGTATGAGGAGTCAGTAGTTTGTGCCTGATCTCAGGTTGAGCTAAAGTCTTCCCCCTGGATGCCGATATAACGGACAGGTGCAGATAACCGAAATCTCCCCCGAACTGGCGGATGCGGCAGATGTCCTCAGTGACCAGTTGCGCGTGCACCTGCAGCGTCTGGCGGTCTGTCTGCTGCCGCATGCCGAGGGGCTGGAACGGAAATTCGTCGCGCGCCTGAAGCGCCTGGGATTCGAGCCGAAGATTCGCGACGCCCTGACGTCGTTGACGCCGGGCGCGGCCGCGTTCATTCTGGGCAGCGGCCGGCCGCCGCTGAAGTTCATCGAGCAGGTGGAATACAACGGACGGCGTCTGGCGAAGCTCAATATTTCGCCCAGCTCGATCATCGAAGCGCTGCAGGAATATGACAATCTGCTGACGCCCACGCTGAAGCGGCTGCTTCCGCGCGAGTATGCGAACTTCCAATGGGTGCGGGAACAGCTTCATTTCTGCGTCATCCTGACTCTGAATAACGCGTATTATCAGGTCCGCGAGGCCGAAACGCAGGCCTTCTACGAGCTGTTCCGGGTGGAGCTGGAATCGCGGAATCTCGATGAGTTGCTGCGGCGGTTCCTGCAGACGCTGGTGCAGGTATGCCGCGCCGACGCCGGCCAACTGTATCTGTTGAACGATTCGCGGAATTGCTGGATGCTACAGGCCAGCGCAACCGCGGGCGGACGCATGCACGATGCCGGCCAGCGTTTGCCGACCAGCGCCGCGCGGGTGCGCTGGCTCGAGCGACCCCGCCAGCTCGATCCTCAGAACGGCGGCGGCCGCTTCGTGCTGGATGAGAAATGGGCGCGGAAATACAAGTCGTGCTGGTCCATTCCGCTGGCCACCAACGGCCACACGGAAGGCGTCATGCAGTTTGGCTTCTCCAAACCGTACGAGTGGCTGCCACGGGAACAGGATCTGCTGGCCGCCGCCGCCGAACGGTGTCTGATGGCCGCGGAGAAGGCGCGCCTCATGGAAGACCTGGCGGCGCGCGAGGAGCAGATCCGCCAGCTCGCCGAGCACATGCTGCACGTGGAAGAGATGGAACGGCGCCGGATCAGCCGTGAGCTGCACGATGAAGCGGGCCAGTCGCTGTTGTGCATCCGGCTGCAGATGGAGTTGCTGGAGCACTCCATACCCAAAGAGAACGCGGAGTGGATCGCACGCTTGCGCGAGGCGCGCGAAATGACCGAGCGCACCATTCTGGAGATGCGCCGGCTGATCGCGGCCCTGAGCCCGGCGGTACTGGAGCAGCTCGGTCTGGGCGCGGCGCTGCGGCAACTGGTGAACCGGTTCCGCAGGCTGCACCCCTGCCGGGTAAGGCTGCACCTCGCCCGACTAGGGCCAATCCCTCAGAAAACCGAAATCATACTGTACCGGCTGGTACAAGAGTGCTGCAATAACATCGGCAAGCACTCGAGCGCAGGGAACGTAAACATTTCCGCGAGTTCCGCCGATGGAATAGTCAGATTGACCGTTGAAGACGATGGCATCGGATTCAACGTGGATGAGGCGCTGGCGCGGCGTGATTCGTTCGGCCTTTCGGGTATGCGCGAACGAGTGGCTCTGCTGGGTGGGCGTTTCGAGGTCAGAAGCTGGCCGTCGGGTGCCGAGGGTACCGGGGGCAAGCGAAAGAACAAGGGAACGAAAATACTGATTTCGTTGCCGCTGGGGAACGAAGGCCGACGAGCATAGAGACGCGGGTCGGAACCTGGGCGTGACGCGGAGACGACGGATTCGGAGAGAACCGGGCAGGGTTATATGGCCAAAATTCGCATAATGCTGGCAGACGACCACACACTCTTTCGCCAGGGCATTAGAACATTGATTGCCGCCGAATCGGACATGGAAGTCGTCGGCGAAGCCTCCAACGGCGGGGATGCGGTGGACAAGGCGAATGAGGTTCGCCCCGATGTCGTGCTGATGGATATTGGCATGCCGGGGCTGAGCAGCTTCGAGGCAACACGACAGATCCGCAAGAATCGGCCGGAAACGAAGATCCTTTTCCTCACCATGTACGACGACGAAGACTACCTGGTGGAGGGGATGGAGGTCGGCGCCAGTGGCTATGTCCTGAAGGACAGCCCGTCGCAGCAACTGGTGGCCGCGGTGCGCGATATCTGCCGCGGCGGCAGCTACCTGAGTCCGCGGATGTTGTCGCAACTGGTGGACGACTTCCGGTCGCGCATCAAGTCCGCAAACCGGCTGCCAAGATTCGCCACGCTGACCACGCGCGAGCGCGAGGTCCTGAAAATGCTTGCCGAAGGCAACTCGGTGAAAGAGATCGCCTGCGATCTCAACCTCAGCGTCAAGACCGTGGAAGCGCATAAGTTCAATCTCATGCGCAAACTCGACATTCACAACAAGGCCCAGTTGGTGCAGTACGCCATCCAGAAGAAGATCATCAAGATTCCGAATCTGGTTTGACGCGGTACTCCTTGTCTTTCTCCTCCGGGCGGCTTCCGGCCGCCCGGGTTTTCTCTTGTGGTGCAGACTTTCAGTCTGCAGCCGGCTCGGCGCCGCGTGGAAACGCCGCGGCAGCCGGGATTGGCTGCCCCACCTGTAGGGCTTGCCAGGCTGCTCTGAAAACTAAGTGACATCGCTGTGCGACCTTGAAGAGGAGTGCGGAGACTCTGGCACAGGATCAGTGAGGCGCTGGACCTCGGGGTGCGCCAGCAGGTCACCCGGGCCGGCCTCGTGTACTCGGTGGTCTGCGCGCTGGTGGCGCTGGCGGCGTTCGCGTCCGCAAACAACCTGCTCTTCCTGATTCTGGCGGCCATGCTCTCCACGCTGCTGGTGTCGGGCTTTATCAGCCGGCTGTCGCTGGCCGGTCTGCAACTCGATTTCATCCTGCCCGAACACATCCCGGCCAACCGGCGCCTGCAGGGCCGCGTGGTGGTGCGCAACGTGAAAGCCTGGATGCCGTCGTTTTCCATTCACCTCGCGCCCACCGACGCCAGCTCGGTTTCACCGCCGCTGTACTTCCCCATGATTCCCGCGGGCGCCGCCGTGAACGGCCCGGTGGAAGTGTTTTTCCCGCAACGCGGCCTGTATCGCGAGAGCAGTTTCCGTTTCTCCACCCGGTTTCCCTTTGGCTTTGCCGAGCGGCGTGTCCGCATGCACATGGGCCGCGATCTGGTGGTCTATCCGCCCGTGGATCCGCAGCCCGGTTTCGAGGATCTGTTCGCGGCCCTCGCCGGGGAGCTGGAGGCGTACGCGCGCGGGCTGGGACACGACTTCTACCGCATCCGGCCCTACGAGTCCTTCGAGAGTTCCCGCCACGTGGATTGGAAGGCCACCGCGCACACCGGCGAGCTGCAGATCCGCGAGTTCGCCCGCGAGCAGGAACTCGCCGTGGAGATGTGGCTCGATCTCGACGTCCCGCCGGAACAGGAGGAGTGGTTCGAGCGCGCCGTGGGCATGTGCGCGTTCCTGGCGTGGCGGCTCACCGAGCGCGGCGCGCAGTTCCGCCTATGCAGCCAGGATTTTAGCGCGCGCGTTCCGGAGGAGGCGGACGTCTATACTATCCTGAAGTATCTGGCGCTGGTGGAGCCGGCGCGCGGGAAAACGCTCCCCCCTCCCGACAATGACATCGTCTTTCGCATCGTTTTCAGCGCATCTCCGGAGCGTCTGGCCGCCTCCGGGCAGGAGATGGCCGGTCTGCGCGTTCGCCTGGCTGGCCCTGACGCTTTCACCGTGCCTGGCGCAGACCACGGCTCCGCAGCAACCGCAACCGGCGCCCCCCCCCGTTAGCACCACCATCAACGTCACCGACACGGTTGAGGAAGACTCGCCTTCCACCGTCACCGTACTCACCCGGGAGAGCATCCGGAAGCTGACCGGCGTGGATCTGGACGACCGCCTGCGCATCATCCCCGGGTTCCAGTTGTTCCGGCGCTCCTCCAGCATCGTGGGCAACCCGACCACGCAGGGAGTCTCGCTGCGCGGCCTGGGCTCCACGGGCGCCAGCCGCACGCTGGTGCTGTGGGACGGGATTCCGATGAACGACCCGTTCGGCGGATGGGTCTACTGGACGCGCCTTGCCCCCGACGAGATGCAGCGAGTGGAGGTGGCGCCCAGCGCATCCACCGCGGTTTTCGGCGATCGCGCCATGGGGGGACTGGTGGCGCTGTTCTCGCGCGCGGCGCGGGGCGACAGCTATCTGCAGTACGACCACGGCAGCTACGCCGAACAGGAAGTGCTCACCGGGTTTTCCGAGACGCTGCGCCATTGGGCCGCGTCCGCCGACGTGCGGATGTACACCTCCAACGGTTACTACATCGTGCCCGCCAGCCTGCGGGGCAGCGTGGATCAACCCGCCGGCTCCGACTACGTTGCCGGCAATCTGCGCGTCGACTACTTCAAGGGCAGCCAGCGGTTGTTCCTGCGGCTGGACATCCTTGCCGAACACCGCAACAACGGCGTCGCGGACCAGCGCAACTCCACTGGCCTCGGGAACGTCGCCGCCAACTACGCGCGCACGTTCGGCAACAACCAGATCTCCGTGCTGGCGTGGTACACCCAGGAAGCGTTCCGCGCCACCTTCTCCAGCGTGAGCGCGGACCGCAACTCGGAGACGATCACCGACCGCCAGACGGTGCCCGCGCAGGGCGGAGGCGGAGCGGCCTACTGGGCGTATTCGCGGCGCCACTGGAAAACCCTGCTGGGTGTGGACGCCGAGCGCGACGAGGGCTGGAGCACGGACCGTCTGCTGAGCGGGACCGCGGTCAGCGGAGGGCATCGGTTCGAGCGCGGCGGCTTCGGCCAGTTGCAGTTCACCGCCGGACCCGTGCGTCTGTTCGGCGGTCTGCGGGGCGACGTGCCCGGCAACGGCGACGGCATCCTCAGTCCCAGCGGCGGGTTTGCGTTCGGCCACCACCGGCTGCGGCTGCGCGGGTCTGTCTGGCGCAGCTTTCGTGCCCCCACGCTGAACGAATTGTACCGGCCATTTCAGGTCGGCAGCGTGCTGACCGAAGCGAATCCCTCGCTGCTTCCCGAGCGGCTGTTCGGGTCGGAGATCGGCGCGGATTTCGTTGGCGAGAAGACGCGTATCACTCTCAACCTGTTCCGCGATTCGCTGGACAACCTGATCGGCAACGCGACGTTGAGCCAGACCGGCGGTGCCATCCTCCGCCAACGAATGAACGGACTGCCCGCCGTTTCGCGCGGCATCGAAGCAAACGTGAATCGCACATGGCGCAACTGGCAGGGCCAGCTCGGGTACCTCTTCGTGGACTCGCGCTACTCCACCGGCCCGCGCATTCCGCAGGTGGCGAGGAATCAGGGCTCGGCGCTCGTGGCATACCAGAAGGGCGACCTGTTGGTGTCGGCATCGCTGCGCAGTTATTCGTCGCAGTTCGACGACGATCTCAACCACTTCCTCCTGCCGGGTTTCGCCTCGTTCGCGGCGGGGGCAAAAGAGCGCGTGAGCCGATATGTGTGGGCGATTGCGGAGATGGAGAACATTCTCGACCGCCAGTATTACGTCGGCATGACTCCGCTGCCCACCACCGGCACACCCCGCGTGTGGCGCCTTGGACTCCGTTGGGAACAGCACTAAGCCGAGCCGCGACCGTAAAACGGAGCGATTAAGGCCCCTTGGTAGTTGGGCCGATCCTGGATATAATCCTTAGTCACGCGCAAAAAGTCTCGCTTCGCGATGGAGAAAACAATCCCGACATGACCAAACTACTTCTGGCGAGAATCGCACTGCTGGGAGCCGTGCTGGCGGCTCCTTCCGCCACGCTGCTGGCACAACAGGACCGGATCAACGGCCGCTTTGACACCGGCGGCGCCGTGCCTCTGAGAGAGAGCGTGGCGCGGCAGGCTCAGCCGCAATTTGACCGTGGCGCTGTCGAACCGTCACGAATGATCAACGGCATGACACTGCTGGCCAAACCGTCGGCAAAGCAGCAGGCGGAGTTGGAGACCCTGCTCGCCGAACAGCAGAACCCGGCCAGCGCGAACTACCACAAGTGGCTCACGCCGGAACAATTCGGGGATCGCTTTGGCCTCAGCCAGAATGACGTCACACGGATTGTGTCGTGGCTGCAATCGCAGGGCTTCACCGTCGAAGAGACGGCCCACGCGCGCAACTGGCTGGCCTTCTCTGGCACCGCGCAGCAGGTATCGAACGCTTTCCGCACGGAGATCCACAGCTACGCGGTGAATGGGGAGATGCACTTTGCCAACGCCACCGCCCCAGTGATCCCGGCGGCTCTCAAGGACATCGTCGGCGCCCTGCGCGGGCTGAACGATTTCTATCCAAAGCCGATGGGCCATGCCAGGCGGATCGGACCTGTCTCATCCGTGCCAGCGTTCAATATCGAAGGCGGCCACGTGCTCGGCCCCGACGACTGGGCTACCATTTACGACGTCTCCGCGCTGTATGCCAACGGGATCGATGGGACCGGTCAGAAGATCGCCATCATTGGCGGCGCCAAAATCGACGCGACCGACGCAAACGCGTTCCGAACTTTCTTCAACCTTCCGGCGCCCAACGTCCAGATCGTCAAGGCCGGCCCCGACTCCAGGAGCGTGGGCGACATCGAGGAAGCCAACCTCGACATCCAGTGGTCCGGCGCAGTGGCGCGCAATGCCACCATCGTTTACGTCTATGCGGAGGGGTTCTACCCGGCGATTCAGGCGGCTGTCGATCAGAATCTGGCGCCAGTGATCTCCATGAGTTTCGGCGGCTGTGAACTGTTCGACGGCAGCGGCTACCGGTTCCTGGGCCAACAGGCGAATGCGGAGGGCATCACTATGGTTGCATCCTCCGGGGATTCCGGGGCGGCCGGATGCGATGCTTTCCATCAGTTCGGACCTGCTATTGCCGAGTACGGGCTGGGGGTCTCTTTCCCGGCCAGCCTGCCGGAAGTGACCGCAGTGGGAGGTACTGAGCTCTTTGAAAACGGCGGGCCCTACTGGAAGACCACCAATGGCCCCACCGGCGCTTCGGCCCTCGGCTATATTCCGGAAACGAGCTGGAATGAGACGGCGGGCACCGTCAATCTGCCGGACAACGGAATCCTGGCGGCCAGCGGAGGCGGAGTCAGCATTCTCTTCAGCCAGCCTTCGTGGCAGACGGGTCCGGGCGTGCCCAACCTTGGTGCCCGCCTCGTTCCCGATATCGCATTTTCCTCGGCCGCGCACGACGCATACCTGGCGTTTTCGCAGGGCAACCTCTATGGGTTCGAGGGGACCTCGGCCTCGGCGCCATCCTTCGCGGGCGTGGTGGCTCTTCTCAACCAGTATCTGGTCTCCAAAGGCATCCAGAAGCAGGCAGGCATGGGCAATATCAACCCCGAGCTCTACCGTCTGGCGCAAAGCTCGCCCGGCGTCTTCCACGACGTCACCACGGGCAGCAATATCGTGCCCTGCGCCGGGGGCAGTCCGGACTGCACCAACGGATTCCTCGGCTACAGCGCCGGCCCCGGCTACGACATGGTTACCGGTCTGGGTTCCGTTGACGCCTTTAGCCTGGTGATGCAATGGAACAGTCCGGCGGCGGCCACAACCACGTCGCTGGTGGCGAGTCCCACCACGGCTAACTGGAGCGGGTCCGCGCAGTTCACCGCCACGGTGACCGCCACCAACAGCCTTGCCCCAGCGCTGGGCACGGTCACTTTCACCTCCGGCGCGAACGTCCTGGGGACCGCGACTCTGGTGGCCGGCACGGGCAACCAGGCAACCGCAACGTTGCCGGTCAGCGCCCTGCAACTGCCCGCCGGGAACGACACCGTGACGGCGACCTACAACGGCAGCGCCGCTTTCAATGTCTCCTCCGGCTCCACTACCGTCACGGTTGTGGCTCCCGCCACCGGCTCGGCCGTAGCCGTGTCCATATCCCCGAACCCGGTGGCCGCCGGTCTGCCCGTATTGGTAACCCTGACGGAGGAAGCCGGTGTGGCCACCACGGTAACCGGCTGGAATGACGCCGGTAGCGACCTCAGCTTCCTGATCGGTCCCTTCTTCGGGACGTCTTCCCTCCCGGCAAACGGGCAGCTATCGGTGCTCCTGGTACTGTCCTCCGTCGACGACGGCGTCTGGACATTCAGCGGTCAGGATGCCAACGGCGCCACGTGGTCCCAGTCGGTCACAGTACACGTCACCGATCCGTTGAAGCAGGCCAATCTGGTTCTCTCCACCGCGCCGGCCACGGTGCTGCAGAATCCCGCCGCCGGCGCCGCCTGCCAGTGGCCAACGCTGCTCACACTTCAGGAAACGGCCGGCTACGGCGTGGTGCTCGGAGGCTTCCAGGATGCGGTCACCGGCCTGAGCGCGGACCCGCAACAGATTTTCGGGACCTATCACATCGCCGGGTACGGCACGCTGCAAGCCCTGGTTTGCCCGTCCGGGGTCACTCCGCCGATGCAAGCGACTTACACGGTAGGCGGCACGGATTCACTAGGCAATCAGGTGTCGGCCATGGCGACCGCTTCTCTTGCGGGCCCCGGGCAGGATGCCGGCACGTTTGAGGTCACGTCGCGGGAGGTTGACCTGAGCACGTGGGATCAGACCAGGCCCGTGATTTCCAGCATCGGCATGTTTGCCCACGGGGCCGGGTCCACGTGGAGCGCATCCGTGTTCCCTGCCAACGCCGCGACAAAGTGGCTGACCATTGGTCCAGCGTCGGGCACGGGACTGTCGCAGTTGAACATCACTGCGTCCCCCATGGGAATGAGGCAGGGCGTCTACAACGCGACCATCCTGTTGCAGGCCACCAACTCGTTCCCGCAGTACATTGAAATCCCCGTAGTCTTCAGCATCGGCGTCACCGGCTCTGCCCGGATCACCAGCGTGTTGAACGGCGCATCCTTCCAACCCGGCGCCGCCCCAGGCATGACCATGACCGTCCGTGGTTCGAATCTCAGCCCGTACTCCGACTATCCCTTTGGCCCACCGTACCTTTTGGCCGATCAGGGCGTGTCCGCCACGGTCAATGGCGTGGGCGCTCCGCTCTTCTATATCGCGCCGGGACGCATAGACCTCCAGGTTCCGTATGAGACCGGAGCCGGACCGGCGCTGCTGGCGGTGAACAACAACGGGTACATTGCCTCGTACTGGTTCCAGGTGACTCCGTCCGCGCCGGGCATCTTTACGGACTTTCTGGGCAACATCCAGGACGCGAAGGGCAACCCTGCCAGTGGCAAGCTGGGTGACTCCCTGACGCTGTACATCACGGGAGATGGCGACATGCAACCTCCGGGGATTGCCACCGGCCAATCGCCGTCCCCTGGCACTCCGCTCGCTTTCCTGCCACTACCGGCTCTGCTGCCGTTCACCGTGACGGTGGGCGGGGTTGAGGCGTTCACCCCGTTCTATGGCATCCCTCCGGGTTTAGTCGGCGAAACGCAGGTCAACTTCAGGATTCCGGCAACCGTCCCCGCCGGTCCTCAGCCGGTGGTGGTGACGGTTGGCAACGCATCGAGTCCTCCGGCCATGCTGACGGTACTGCCGGCACAGTAGCGCGGTTCGGGATCCATTCAGGGGGCGGACGCCCTCTTCGCCCCCTGGATCGGAAATCCGCTAAGATACTCCCTGCGCGTTCCAATCGCCATGATGTGCCTGCATACGTCCTAATGTGGCAGGAAGACGCCGATTTTGTGAACGTGCTGGGGATGCATCTGAAGGGTTATTGCACGCGGACTTCTTCCGCGATTCGCAGGTTCGAGTGGTCCGGAACCAGATTCGCTTCCTGGCGCCGCATATCGCCCTGGTCCACGGCCGGTGGGAAACGACCGGAGCGCGCGGGATTCCGACGCGCAGTCCCGACGGATCGCGGAGCGGCGTGTTCACACACCTGATGGTGTCGACGCCGGAGGGATGGCGCTTCGCCGCCGCGCAGAACACCGAGACAGTACCGATGCAGGGCGCGCCAGCGCGCCAGCCCCGCTATATCGAGTAGTCTTCCACGAACACTCGGGCATCGCGGAGGCGAACGAACACCGTGTCGCCCACCCGGATCATCAGCTCGCGGTAGCGCTCGTGGGTCAGCTCGACGTTGATGGGGTCTTCCGTGCGGACCGTGTCGTCCTCCTCCGAGGCCAGTTCCACTCGCACCAGCGGCCCGGCGGACTGAATGCGCAGGACGCGGGCGCGCACAGAAGCGCCGTTGGTCCGATGCACGTCGATGTCGAGCTCGTGCGGCCGCACGAAAACGCGGGCGGTGCCGCCATCCACCGGCAGCGCGCGGCTCGCATCCACGGCCAGCCGGCCGATCATCGCCTTGCCCGATTCCACTCGTCCGTGAAACAGATTCACGTTGCCCAGGAAGGTGACGACAAACTCGGATGCGGGATGGTGAAACACCTCGTCGGGAGTGCCGAACTGTTCAATGCGGCCCTGGTTCATGATGGCGATGCGGTCGGCCACCTCCAGCGCTTCTTCCTGATCGTGCGTCACCAGCACGCTGGTGACGTGAATCCTCGCATGCAGGGTTCGCAGCCAGCGGCGCAACTCCTGGCGCACCCGGGCATCCAGGGCCCCGAAAGGCTCGTCCAGCAGCAGCACGTTCGGCTCAATGGCCAGCGCGCGCGCCAGCGCCACCCGCTGCCGCTGCCCGCCGGATAGCTGCGACGGGTACTGATTGGCCCATCTTCCCAACTGGATCAGTTCCAGCAGTTCCTGCACGCGGCGCCGAATCTCCCGCTCGGGCGGACGCAGGTTCCGCGGACGCACGCGCAATCCGAAGGCGATGTTCTCGAACACGCTCATGTGGCGGAACAGAGCGTAGTGCTGAAAGACGAAGCCCACCTTCCGCTCATCCGGGCGCTGCCGGGAGATGTCCACTCCGTTGATGAACACCGCCGTCTCCGGACACGGATCGGGTTGTTCCAGACCGGCAATAATCCTCAGCAGCGTGGTCTTGCCCGAACCCGAGGGGCCCAGCAGAGTGACCAGCTCGCCGTGGTTCACGGTGAGGCTCACGTCCCGCAGCGCGTTCCAGGACCCGAACGTTCTGCTTACGTGGCGGACCTCAATTGCCATGCTGGTCCTCCACCCGCCGGGTTTTCCATTCGAGCGCGGCCTTCACCACCAGGGTCACCACGGCAAGCAGCGTGAGCAGGCTGGCCACCGCGAACGCCGCGGAGAAGTTGTATTCGTTGTACAGGATTTCCACGTGCAGCGGCAGCGTGTTGGTCCTGCCGCGGATGTGCCCGGACACCACCGACACGGCCCCGAACTCGCCCATGGCGCGCGCGTTGCACAGCACCACGCCGTAGAGCAGCGCCCAGCGGATGTTGGGCAGCGTGACGCGCCGGAGAATCTGCCACGCGCCGGCGCCCAGAAGAACGGCGGCCTCTTCTTCTTCGGTCCCCTGCTCCTGCATAAGCGGGATCAGTTCGCGCGCGATGAATGGGAATGTGACGAAAATGGTGGCCAGAATGACTCCGGGCTCGGCGAAAATGATCTGCACGTCGTGGTTGATCAGCCACCCGCCGAACCACCCCTGCGCGCCGAAGAGAAGAACGAACACCAGTCCGGATATCACCGGCGAGACGGCGAACGGCAGGTCAATGAGCGAAAGCAGCGTGCTTTTGCCCGGAAACTCGAATTTCGCGATAACCCAGGCCGCGGCAACGCCGAAGATTAGATTCGCGGTGACCGAGACAGCCGCGGTGAGCAGAGTGAGCCGCAGGGCGGAGAGCGCGTCGTGATCGGTGATGCTGGCGACGTAGACGGAGATCCCCTTGCGCAGGGCTTCGGCAAACACGGCGACAACGGGCAGCAGCACAAGCAGGGCCACGAAGCCAGCCGCGATCAGGATGACGGTGAGGCGCATCCAGGCGGGCTCGGTGTGACGGGATCGCGCGGTGATGATCATCGTCTATTGTCCTGCTACTTTGTGGGGCAGCCAATCATGGCTGCGGACACGCTTTCCAGCGTGTCCTGCCGGCCGGAAGGCCGGCTGCGGGCAGAATTGCCCGCCCCACAATACTCGGGACTTCCTGAGACAGGACACTATGCCGTCCTTCCCTGCCGGCGCCGCGCCGACCACCACTGTCCCGCGTTCACCAGGAACAGCAGCACGAAGGAGCTGACCAGCATCAGCAGCGCGATGGCCGCGGCGCCGGTGTAGTCGTATTGCTCCAGATGGGTGACAATCAGCAGCGACGCGATCTCCGTCTTCATGGGCATGTTCCCGGAGATGAAGATCACCGACCCGTATTCGCCCAGCGCGCGCGCGAATGCCGTCACAAAGCCCGCCACCAGCGCCGGCTGCAACGCCGGCAGAATCACGCGGCGCAACGTTTGCCAGCGCGTGGCGCCCAGCAGGACAGCCGCCTCTTCCACCGCGGGGTCCAGGTCTTCGATGGCCGGCTGCACCGACCGCACGATGAACGGCAGTCCGATGAAGGTCAGTGCGATCACGATACCCAGCGGCGAGAATGCCGCTTTGATGCCCAGCGGCTCCAGCCACCGGCCGATCCATCCATTTTGCGAGTAGATGGCCGTCAGCGCAATGCCGGACACCGCCGTGGGCAGCGCGAACGGAACGTCGATGAGCGCGTCCAGCAGACGGCGCCCCGGAAAATCATAGCGCGCCAGGGCCCAGGCGACAATCAGTCCGAACACGGCGTTGATCAGCGACGCGATCAGCGCCGTGCCGAAGGTCAGGCGCCACGCGGCCATCGTGCGCGGGTCGAACGCGGCGTCGACGAAGTGCGCCCACGGCTGCGCCGCCCCCTTCACCACCAGAGCCGCCAGCGGGATCAGCACAATCAGGCTGAGGTAGGTGAGGGTGTAGCCCAGAGTCAGGCCAAACCCGGGAACCACGCTGTGTTGCCGTATGCGAAACAATCTTCCTTCACTCCGGTTTGTATAGCTGGTCGAACAAGCCGTGATCGGCAAAATGCTTCTGCTGCACTTCCCTCCAGTTTCCCGCTACCTCCGTAATGGTGAACAGCTTTATGTTCGGGAAGTGGCTCTTGTACTTGTCGCGGATGCTGGCCAGACGCGGCCGGTAGAAGTTCTTTGCGGCAATCTCCTGTCCGGTTTCCGTGTACAAGTATTTCAGATACGCTTCGGCCACCTGGCGGGTACCGTGCCGCTCGGCCACCTTGTCCACCACCGCGACCGGCGGCTCGGCCAGAATGCTGGAGGACGGGTTGACGATCTCGAACTTGTCCGCGCCGAACTCGCGCACCGACAGGTACGCTTCGTTCTCCCAGGCGAGCAGGACATCGCCGATTCCCCGCTCCACAAAAGTGGTGGTGGATCCGCGCGCCCCGGAATCCAGCACCGGAACGTTGTGATACAACGCGGCGATGAAATCGCGTGTCTTCTTCTCGTCGTGGCCGTATTTGTTCCAGGCATAGCCCCACGCCGCCAGGTAGTTCCAGCGCGCGCCGCCCGATGTTTTCGGATTCGGTGTAATAACGCTGACGCCTTTTCTGATGATGTCCGGCCAGTCGTGGATACCCTTCGGGTTTCCCTTGCGCACCAGAAACACGATGGTGGAGGTGTAGGGTGTGCTGTTGTCGGGAAGCCGCTTCTGCCAGGCTGGGTCGATCAACTGAGCCTTCTCCGCGATGGCATCGATATCATAAGCGAGCGCGAGCGTGACCACATCCGCCTGCAGGCCGTCGATCACCGCACGGGCCTGTTTACCCGAGCCGCCGTGCGACTGTTCGATCTCCACGTCCTGCCCCGTCCTCTTTTTCCAGTCGGCGGCGAACGCTTTGTTGAACTCCTGATACAGCTCGCGCGTGGGATCGTAGGAGACGTTCAGCAAATGAACCCGTTGCGGGCTGGTGGCTTTTGAGGAACCCGCCAACAGACCGAGGCCTAACGCCAGTAAAGAAACTGCGATGAGTGGTTTCATGTCAATCCTCCTTAGCGGACACGCTTGCCGTCGAACATCTCAATCACGAAGTAAGGGTAAGTGTAGGAAGCGCCTTTCCCCGCCTTCGCCAGGAACTCGCCCGGCAGGATATGACCGATACCCGCGCCGACGTGCACCTCTTTGTTGATTTCGTACCACGTGTAGAAATCGACTTCCTCACCCACGTGTTTGCCGGATTTTCCGGTGCTGTCGCGCAGGATAGAGCCTCCCGAGCCGTTGTAAAGCGAGTCCGTGGCGCTGGCCAGCCAGAAATCGAGGTACTGGCCGGTCACCGTCCAGTGGCGATGCGGAACGATGGTAACGCCTCCGCGACCCGCCTTGATGTTCTGCCACCCGAACTGATCCGTAATGCCAAAGCGGTCATGCGCGGAGGGGTACATGGTGTCGAAGGCGCCGTGCGTGCCGTCCTTCGGATCTTTGTCGCCGGTGGCGTAGTCGTAACCCGCGAAGAGGCGCGGTCTCCAGCCGATGGATGAGACCGTGTATCCCGCGCCCAACGTTGTGGCCCAGGACTTGATGTTATTGGGGCCCGCGGAGCCTCCCTCGCGGACAAATTCCGCGCGATAGTCGAAATGCGAAATGTCCTTGCCGGCGATGCGAAAGCCGTACGCCTTTTCGTCCAGGTGGCCAGTCTTCTTTGTGGCGGTCGTCTCGATCGCCACACTCGGCGCCACGCGCCAGAGCACGAATGGCTCAATCGACGACTTCGGGATCACCTTCCCGATGTTGCCGTACGCGCCGTAAATGTTGTTGCCCTCCTGGTGATGGCTGATGCCCTGGACGAGCGGGTTGACCACGGAGGCAGCGAACAAGCCCAGACGGAAGTCCTTTACATGAATATTGGTGACCACGGCGTCATAGGAGCGCGCCTGGTTGCGCCACTCCGAATTGGAGAGAATGGTGTTGTTGTAGTCGAGAAGTTGGCGGCCGACGCGGAACGTGATTGGCTGCGTTTCCGGATCGCCGAACTCGGCATAGGCGAGTTTCAGGTCCCACGCCACTTTGTTCGGAGGGCCGTACGGCGGCTTCTGAAGGAACGGGCGGCCATCCTGTACCTGCCCCACTACCTTGAACCATGTGGACGGCTGGATGATCACACCGAAGCGGAAGCGGTTCAGAAGATAGGAGTCGTCAACTCCCGGCTTGAAACCGTTGCCGCTGTAGCTTTCGAAACGGAAGCGTTCGTCGAGCCCGAACTGGATCCATTTCGGCAATTGATCGTTGAGCTGGCCGACTGGCTTGAGCTCGGGGGCGTCGAAGGGCTCGGCGGAGCTCAAAGGGGAGCCGGCGGGCCCGCCAATTGGCGTGCGCGACGAGTCCGATCCCGGAGCGGCCACTTTACCTTGCTGCGCGAAAAGCTGGCGACCGCCAGCCGTGAGCAGGAGAGCCGCGCCGGCAATGAGAAGGCAGCGGCCTCCGGGAATCCTGAACAGCGAAGCGTATGCCAAAGTCCTGTCCTTTCGGTTCTGGTGCGGTTGGTTGTGCGGTCTCGCTCCAGTGGACTGGTCGCGCCACGTCTTATTCATTTATATAGCCTCCCCGGTTCCGACGGGGTCGGCAGGCTGGGTGGAGGATTATTGCGGGCGACAACAGGAGGCGGGGCGGATGCGCTCGGTTTTCTGAATCTCGACCACGCGGCCGTCGTGAATGGTGAGTTGGACCGTGCCGAAGCGCACCTCGCGAAGTGTGCGCAGGACCTCGTCGTGCGCAAGGCGCTCCTGGTCCGGGGTGGCGGCGGGTCTTGCGAGCTTATGCAGCGTCTCCATGTCTAGTACCCCTATAGAGATAGTATATTAACAGGGAAGCGACGCTGCCGTCAAGAGGAATTGGCTTCGTTTCGTAGTAGCGAACATCAGGCATTGACGGTGGCACGGGCCCGGGCGCGTAAGGTCGCGTCTTCATGGGAGCATGAAATGCTTCCACCGGAGCGGGAACCCTTTGACCGCTTTCGCGCAATCTAGTGTGACCGCCGATCCCCTCTGGGTACGCCGTCAAGACCGCGCCGGCTGGAAGAGGAGGCTTTCACTCCTCGCGGAGCGCCACCATCGGGTCGAGCCGGGCGGCGCGCCGCGCAGGCAGATAGCACGCCGTCAGAGCCACAACCGCAAGGAAGCTCGCGGTGGCGATGAACACCACCGGATCGCCCGGTTTCACCTCATGCAGCAGACTGGACAGCACTCGGCCGCCGGCAAACGCGCCCGCGGCGCCGACGACAAATCCGATCGCCGCCAGCCGCATTCCCTCCGCCAGCACTCCGAACAGCGTGCGCGCCTGGCTCGCGCCCAGCGACATGCGGATGCCGATCTCGCGCGTACGCGCCGTCACCGCATAGGAGAGCACGCCGTAGATGCCGATGGCCGCCAGCAGAACCGCCAGCACCGCGAATGAGCCCACCAGCCCGCTGAGGAACCGCTGTCCCTGCGCCTGCTCGCCAACTATCTCGTCCATGGTCCGCGCGCCAAACAGCGGCAGACTCGAATCGAGCTGGGCCAGCACGCGGCGTACCTGCGGGGTAAGGGTGGCTGGCGGCAACGACGTGTGCAGCACCAGGAAAACCCGTGAATCGCCGTCGAACGCGGAATACGCCTCGGGCACCGGTTTCAGGGTGAGCCCCCACTGGCGGACGTCGTTCACAACTCCAATCACCTGGTTCCATGGCCCGTTGCGGGCGCCCCACGAGAACTCCTGGCCGATCGGGTTGCGGTCCTTCCAGAAAAAGCGCGCCATGCTTTCGTTGATCACCACCGGATAAACCGTCTGGTTCGTCTGCGCGGCAGGCGGCGTGCCGCCTTTCTCGTAGATCGGATTCAGCACCGCATCCTGCGACTCAGCCTGCTGGATGTCGGCCGGCGTGAAATCGCGGCCCTTCAGCATGCGAATTCCCATCACGCGGAAATACCCGGGCGAGACCGCGTGCGTCTCGACAAGCTGATTGCTCATCGGCGCGGTCGCCTCGCCGCGCAATACGATATACCCGTTGCTGCCGCCTTCCAGAGGCAGCCGATTGCTCAGCGCCGCGCTCTCGACGCCGGGAATCTGCGCGGTCCGCTCCAGCAGCGCGCGTTGGAAGCGGAACTGTTGCGTCTGCTCCTTGTACCCGGATTCCGGCAGCATGACGCCCGCGGTCCACACGCCGGCGGTGCGCACGCCGATATCGAGACTGCGCACCCGCGCGAAATCCTCCAGCAGATGGCCGGCGCAAACCAGCAACAGAAGCGAGAGTGCCACCTCGCTCACCACCAGCGCGTTGCTGGCGAACCGGCGCCGCCGTCCCGGACTGACGGAACTGCCCGCCCCACCCTTCAGCTCTTCGTGCAAATCCGGCCGCGATGCCTGAAACGCCGGAAAGATGCCGAACAGCACGCCCGTGGCGATGGCCAGCACGCAGGTGAACGCCAGTACATCCAGGTTGAGTCCGATGGTGTTGAACTGCGGCAGCGCGAGGCTCTCCAGGCGAGCGAACAACTGCACGGCGCCCCAGGCAAGCAGCAGACCGGCCGCGCCGCCGGACGCCGACAACAGAACGCTCTCGGTGAGCAACTGCCGCACCAGCCGGCGCCGCGCCGCTCCCAGCGCGCTGCGAATGGCCATCTCCTTCTGCCGGGTCACCGCCTTGCTCAGCAGCAGATTCGCCACGTTGGCGCATGCGATCAACAGCACCAGACCCACTGCTCCCAGCAGCAAGAGCAGCGGCGCGCGCGATTCACCAACCAGCCGCTCATGCAGCGGCGTCACGGCCGCGCCCACCTTGTCGTTCGAGCCCGGATACTGTTTCTCCAGGCGCGAGGCGATCACCGTGAGCTCGGCCTGCGCCTGACGCACGGTCACGCCCGGCTTCATCCGTCCGATCGCGTTCGCCCAGTGGCTCCCACGCTGGCCCAGGGTTTTGCCATCCATGTCCAGCGGGATCCAGAGCTGGGCGTTGTGCATGCGGAAGCTCGCGGGCATGACGCCGATGATGGTGTACGGCTTCGAATTCAGCTTGACCACGCGGCCCACGATGGCCGGGTCTCCCGCGAACCGGCTCCTCCACAGCCCGTAACTCAGAATGGCCACCTGGTCTTTGCCTGGCTGGTCCTCGCCCGCAGACCACGTGCGGCCCAGCAGCGGCGAGACGCCCAGCAGCGAGAAGTAGTTCGCTTCGGTGGGCATTGAGTGGACGCTCTCCGGTCTTCCGCCGCTGCTGAGATTCATGTTCCCGCTCCAGCCAAACAGCGTCATGTCCTGGAAGGTGGCGTTCTGCTTTTTCCAGTCGATGAAATCCGGCCCGGCGAAGGGATATTTGCCGGGAGCCGCCTCGGTCTCATTGAGCGCGACCAGTTGCTCGGGGTTGCGAAACGGCAGCGGGCGCAGGAGAAGGGTATCGACGATGCTGAAGATCGCCGTATTGGCTCCGATGCCGATGGCCAGCGTCGCCGCGGCGATGGCGGTCAGGCCTCTGGATTTCAGGAGATTGCGGATGGCGTAGCGCAGGTCCTGCAGGAGATTGTTCATGAGTGCCTCGTTCAACGGTATTACGTTTGAGAAGGGCTCTGGTTTCGTGGAGAGATGGGGTAGCTGTGCTGTGGGTTGGGCCGGATCCTCGGGATGGGCGTTTTACGATCAAGTGACGAGACTTCTACCTGATGCTGCGATTCGACTTTTTGACTTCAAAAAGAGCATTGTTGCCAATGGCCGTCTCAGCCCGCCAATGGCCCGTGGCATCTCTTATACTTGCGCCCGCTGCCGCACGGGCACGGATCGTTGCGTCCAACTTTCGACCGCTTTGTGCTCGCCTCAATTGCTTGGCAGAGATTGGCAGGCGGGGCAGCGTCGGGTGCCACTCGTTGCAGACGGGTATCCTGTTGCCACTCATAATCGAGCTTGAACCCGAACCTGAGTGAATGATCGCTTGGATGAAGACAGACACCGAACCAAGTCTTCGCCTTTTGACGATGTTTACGAAGCTCGCAGTGATGCCGTAGTCGATCCTCCGCAACCGGTAACGGATCGGCGCTGCAATGCACTGTGAATCCACTCCTGGGCGAATCGAACCCGATTGATATGTCGTGTGTCTGTCCATCTCTTCGCGCCAGTTTGGCGGCCCGATCGATGCCCTTAGTTGCGTCTGTTGTCGCCTTGCCACTCATCGCCAGCAGGAGGAAGCCGAAATCGATGACCCCAGGCTCTGGACGGCTCTCAATGGCCGTGATGATGTGTCCCACGGTGGTCGAATTCAAGCGAGTGAGAATACCATCAGGCGTCCGCTGACCATTCACGCCGTCGCGCCGCACCGCCATGGCAACGTCGAGGTCGACGGAGATGTCGTCTCCCAACATCAGCATGTCGACGTTCTCCTCAAGCCACAGGTTCTTCTTCAGGTGATAGGAAAGGATGACTGTCTCGTGCGTTGCCATCAGCCGTTCCGTGTAGCCGACACGGCGGCCGATATAGCTGAGAAAATGGAGCGGTGAAGGGAGCATCTCCGTGATCGCGTCTAGCGTAAAGACATCGAGCACCATAGGAGCCTGGATGGCGTCGGTTTGTGTGTACTTGAGGAACTGGCGGGATTGAAAGTGCAGCGAGGGATAGTGGTCGGCGACCACGCACAGAATGTAGATCTCGGACACTCGGTCTGGAACAGAGATCTCCCGGCCGTCGGGCCCAACAAGCTTGACCTTGGGGTCAGTTATCTTCCGAGCACACGTAAGCCCTTGATCGTACGAATTCTGGACGCTCTTCTTGAAATCATCTCGAATCCGGCCATCATTGCCTTTACGCGACTCCATCGTCAGCCGTTTCGATTTAGCCTGAACGATGACGGCACGGTCGCCAAAGAGCACCAGAACGTCAATTTCACCGACCTTCGTCGCCTTTGATTCGAGAATATCCACGTTCGTGTGGACGCGCGACTTGCTGAAAACCAACTCGAGCCGATCCCTACAGAAGGTTTCCGTAAAGCGCCCTCGGTTTTGCATTGCAGTGGACGCATATGCCTTGTCAACCACCATCCAGTAGAACGGCGATTCATAGAGCGCTTCAACGAGGCTGTACGACTGGAACAGAACGAATTCACCACTAGATCTGAGCAGGGGAGTCGCATTAGCTACGTTGAAATCATCAACCGCGCGAAAGGTCTCGTTCTTTTCGCCAGGGGCCAGGGCGAAAGCGTTTAGCACGGTCTCCACGGTTGACTCCGGTAGGCGGGATGCCGTGGCAACTTCTCCCATGGAAAATGCGTAGCCTCGGAGGATGCTCCACTGCTCTGGTGGGATCGTCGCCATGTGGACCACCGCGTCCATGAGCTTCTGTTCCTGCAGCCGCGCAATTGCTTGAGCGATCGTTCTGGCATCGAAGATCGAGAATCCGCGGTTCGCCCTTAGCCAGGCGTCATCTGCTGCGTATTTTGGGGGCGCGTAATCGCGATATTGGAAGCTGTAAGCCGATTCCCCGCCGTAAAAGATCACCTCTCGTAGGAACTCGCCACGGCCCAGCAGTTCGAGGTCCTTAACCGGTGCCTTGGCCTGTTCTGCTATTGCGTCGGAGATGGATGGAAGAAATGTCTCATGCAACTCCTTGAGCAAAGCGTCCGTGCGGTCCATCTGTTCTTGCACGACGTGGGGCGACGGCATCGACCAGTCCATCTCGCCCTTGATCATCAGGCCAATGAGCGTTGAAATCTCGGCGCGAATGAGGTGGTCGGGTGAGAACATTGGCAACATGTCCTTCGGGCGCAGTTGCCCCGAATACCGAACTATGTTGTCGCGAAAACAGATGTTGGCGAGGGCATGGACGTAGCCCGATGACTGGCACAGTACTTCTAAATCGGCGAATACCTCCGCTTCGTTCCTCATCCTGTGAACATGTTCGCGTGCTACACCGGCCAAAGCAACATCCCCTTGAGCGTTGCTTTCCGCCAGTCACCAATTCCATCCGGACGTATAGTCGCCATCTCGGACAAGCGTGTGCTGCCCCCAAGTGCTCGGCCACAGCATTCCCGCCGTTCTTACGATGCGGCACTCGCGAACTTGTTCCACGAATCAGATGGCGCCAGGTCTTTGACCGCGTGATGGTGTGCTCTTACGAGAGACCGCTCCCTTACGGTCACGGCTCAGTTCCGAGCCGCTCTGCTTGACTCGCGAGGGAATGACGCCGGCTCGCGGTGAGGTTCGGTTATTCGGCCGTAGCCGCTCAGAATTCCTTGCCGTTGTACAGGCCGGCCACCCACTTCTCGTAGCCGTTGTACATGAGGGTGGGCCGGCGCTCCATGTTGGGGATGACCTTCTCGGTGGCCTGCGACCAGCGGGGATGGGACTTGTTGGGATTCACGTTGGAGTAGAACCCGTACTCCGACGGCGCCGATTTGTGCCAGAACGTCTCTGGTTCTTTGGCGATGAATTCGATTTTCACAATCGACTTCGCGCCCTTGTACCCGTACTTCCAGGGGAGGGCCATGCGGATGGGCGCGCCATTCTGCTTCGGGATCGGCTTGCCGTACATACCGGTCACCATGAACGCCAGCGGGTGCATCGCTTCGTCCATGCGCAGGCCCTCGAAGTACGGCCACTGATACCACGTGTATTGCACCTGTCCGGGCATCTCCTTCGGCCGGTAGACGGATTCGAAGCGCACGAATTTCGCTTCCGGTTTCGGCTCCACCTGCTTCACCAGCTCGGAGAACTGGAAGCCCGTCCACGGCACCGCCATCGACCACGCTTCCACGCAGCGATGCCGGTAGAGGCGCTCTTCGAGCGGCATGGTGCGGACCAGTTCGTCCACATCGTAGGTGCGCGGTTTTTGTACCAGACCCTTGACCTCAATCTTCCACGGGCTCACCTGGAACCTGCCCACCATGTCCTTGACGGCGGTCTTGTCCTCTTCGTTGAACTCGTAGAAGTTGTTGTAGCTGGTGGCGGCCCACTCCTCGGTGATGGGCCGGTCGAGCGCGAACTGCGGGTTTCGCTTCGCCGGATACGGCCCGGCCTGGGTGGCGGCCGCCAGAAGTCCCTCCACGCCCAGGAAGCCGGCCGCCGCCAGGAGCTGCCGCCGGTTGAGGTAGACGGATTCCGGTGTCGCCTCGCGTTCGGGGATTTCCCACCCGCGCGGGATTCGAATCAACATCACAGGTTCTCCTCTCTTATCTTAGTTATACGTGCTCGGGGCGCCAAACGGGTGTGGCGTCTAATTCGGGGACGTACACCTCAATCCCCAATTAAGGGTAAGGATTCCGTTGGGAAGTCGATCCGGACGCCAGTCGTAATTGGGGATTGAGGTGTACGTCCCCGAATTAGACGCGGTGAACACCGGGGGCGGGAAATGCGTAACCATGGTTGGAGGTCGGATTCCATGTTCTGTACCAAGTGCGGCGTCGGTCTGGAAGACAATGTCAAGTTTTGCAGCCAGTGTGGCGCCGGGACGGCTCAGGCGCCGTCGGCCGCCGTCCCACCGCGGACGGAGAGATTGTCGCGTCCGGCCGACGATCAGAAGATCGCCGGTGTGTGCGCCGGCTTTGCCCGCTATTTCGGCGTGGACGTCACATTGGTGCGGATCCTGTGGATCGTGCTGGTGATCTGGCCCATCCCGTTCGTCGGCATCATCGGCTACATCGTGGCTTGGATTGTCATGCCGGTCAGCTACCCGGCGCCTGCGGCACAGCCGACCCCGAGCTCGTGACGGCAGGAATCGGCACGTCTTTGGCGTGGCGCCACAGACGCTCCAGATCGTAGTACTGGCGGGACTGCGGCGCGAAGATGTGTACGATAAAGTCGCCGTAGTCGGCCAGAACCCATTCGGCGTTGTTGAGCCCCTCCACGTTGATGGGCCGCTCGCCGCGCTCCCTGAGGCGCTTCTGGACTTCTTCGGCGATGGCCTGAATCTGGCGCGGGTTGGAGCCCGTGGCGATGACGAAGAAATCGGCGAAAGAAGTCACTTCGCGCAGGTCCAGCACGCGGATATCGGAGCCCTTCCTCGAATCGATGGCGCGGACGGCGGTCAGCCAGGCCGGTTCCATCTCTTCGGGTGCAGGACCGGCGGCCGGTTCATCGATTTCCGTGGAACGTGCGGAATCTGCCAGACTGGGCGGGATCTTTCGAACGGTGTTGCTCTGGCCGCGGATAAGGCGTCTCCTACCCTGATGGTACACTGGTTCACGAGAATGCAGAAGCTGCGAACCTTTCTGTTCGCCCTGTGTTCGCTGCCATTGCTGGCGCAAACTCCGGCGACCGCCACAGACAACCCTTTCAGCAGGCAGGCCGATCAGGCCAGCGCGGAAGTGCGGCGTATTGCCAGCCTGGTGGAGACCGGGGCGTTGCCGCGCGCGCGTTTGGAGCAGGCTCTCGCCCAACTGGCGGACGCCCAGGACGATCTGATTCTGCGCCGGACGCTGTACGCGCCAGTGGAGAGCATGACCGAACAGCAGACCAGCGAGATGCTGGCGGCGGCCCACCGGCGCGTCGCTCGCCAGCAGGCGCAGATCGACAGCATGCGCGGGTGGATTGACGCTGGCATCGCCGCACGCAACGCCCTCGATCCGCTGAACGACGAACTGAGTTTCCGTCAGAAGACGCTCGATCTGGCGCAAGCGCGAGTGCAAGTGCTGGCCGAACTGGCGGCCATGGCCCGCGCCGAGCAGGACTTCGCATCGGCAACGGCGCTCAACCTGGTGGAAGAGCACTTCGCGGGAAAAGGCTCGTTTACGGCCGGCGACCTGAAGGACGTTGAGGCGGCCTGGCAAAAGCAATATGATCATCCCATGCCCATCAGCGCCAACGGCGACACGGCCGCGCATCGCGCGCTGGGGTTCGATCATCGCGGCAAGGTGGATGTGGCCGTGATGCCGGATCAGCCCGAAGGCATCTGGCTCCGGCAGTATTTGGAAGTGCATGGCATTCCCTTCTTCGCCTTCCGCTCCGCGGTGCCGGGCAAAGCGACGGGCGCGCACATCCACATTGGTACGGGAAGCGTGCGCCTGGCGCGGCTACACGAGGCCGACTAAAGTGTTCCAGCCGCCCACGGTTCTTCTTACCAGCGAGCAGATCGGAGATCGCGTCGAGGAGCTTGGCCGCGAGATCTCGCGCGACTACCCGGACGGTCCTCTGTACCTGATCGGCATCCTGAAAGGCTCGTTCCTGTTTCTGGCGGATCTGTCCCGCGCCATCAGCACGCCGTGCCGGGTGGAGTTCATGGGCATCTCCAGCTATGGAAAAGACAAGAGAAGTTCGGGCGAGGTGAAGGTCACCAAGGACCTGGATGTGTCCATCGAGGGCTTTCACGTGCTGGTGGTGGAGGACATCATCGACAGCGGCATCACGCTGACTTATCTGCTGAACGTGCTGGAGCAGCGAAAGCCGAAATCGCTGGGAATCGTCACCATGCTGGACAAGCCGCAGCGCCGCCAGCGGCCGGTGCAGCCGGCGTACGTGGGGTTCACGGTCCCGGACGAGTTTCTGGTCGGCTACGGCCTCGACTTCGCCGAGGACTACCGCAATCTGAAAGACGTGTGCGTGCTGCACGACGGTCCCGAGTCCGAGTAAGTCATGAAGCCGCAAATCCACGAGGACCTGACTCGCCGCGCGGTCGTGCGCGCGTCCTCGGAGCGGCAGTTCGGTCTGGTGACCGGCTTGTTACTCATCGCGGTGTCTGTGTGGCCTTTGCTGTCGCGCGGCCGGATGCGTGTGCCGGTTCTGGGGGCCGGCGCGGCGATGTTGTTGATCGCGGGGTTGGCGCCATTCCTGCTCCATCCCCTGAATCGCGCCTGGACGATGCTGGGCGTATTGCTGGCCCCCATTGTGAACCCGGTGGTGATGGCGGCGCTGTTCTATCTCGTCTTTACACCCGTTGGCTTGCTGCTCCGTTTGCTGGGGAAAGATTCCCTGCGATTGCGAGCGGACCCTCAGGCCGCCAGTTACTGGATTGAACGCCAGCCTCCGGGACCGCCGCCGGAGACGATGGCCAACCAGTTCTAAGTGCCCACCATACTCGGCATTTCCGCGTTCTACCACGACAGCGCGGCGGCGTTGCTGCGCGGGGCGGAGATTGTCGCGGCGGCGCAGGAGGAACGATTCACCCGCCGGAAGCATGATGCGTCGTTCCCCCGTCATGCCATCGAGTACTGTCTGGCGGAAGGCGGCGTGGGACCGGGCGAGCTGGACTATGTCGTCTTCTACGATAAGCCGTTTCTGAAGTTCGAGCGGCTCATTGAGACGTATCTCGCGTTTGCGCCGCGCGGGTTCGCTTCCTTCCGTATGGCGCTGCCGTTGTGGATTCGCGAGAAGTTGTTCCAAAAGGACGTGCTGCGGCGCGAACTACGCGCGCTGGCTCCCGGCTTCGATGCTGCCAAGCGATTGCTGTTCACCGAACACCACTTGAGCCATGCCGCCGCCGCCTTCTTCCCGTCGCCGTTTGAGGAAGCGCTGATTCTCACCATGGACGGCGTGGGCGAATGGGCCACCACCTCCGCCGCTCTCGGCCGAGGCAATCAAATCGAGGTAATTCGCGAGATCCACTTCCCGCATTCGCTGGGGCTGCTGTACTCCGCCTTCACTTACTACTGCGGCTTTCGCGTAAACTCGGGCGAATACAAACTGATGGGGCTGGCTCCCTATGGTACCCCGCGATACGCCGGCGCGATTCGGGAGCACCTGATCGACGTGAAGCCGGATGGCTCGTTCCGATTGAACATGGAGTACTTCAACTACTGTGCCGGGTTGACCATGACCAACGCGCGCTTCGATACGCTGTTCGGCGGCCCGCCGCGCGGGAACGGGGAAGCGCTCGCACAGCGCCACAAGGACGTCGCGGCTTCCATCCAGGCGGTCCTCGAGGACGTGGTTCTGACGATGGCTCGCGCACTCAGGAAAGACACCGGTGCGCGGAACCTCTGTCTGGCCGGCGGCGTGGCGTTGAACTGCGTGGCAAACGGACGGCTGTTGCGCGAGGGCGGCTTCGAGAGCATCTGGATTCAACCGGCGGCGGGCGATGCCGGTTGCGCAGTGGGAGCAGCCCTGGCCGCGTGTCACGGGTACCTGGGACAACCTCGGCAAGCGGGCGCGGACAGCATGAAGGGCAGCTACCTGGGGCCCGGGTTCTCGCAACAGGAGATTGAGAGCCGCCTGCGAGCCGCTGGCGCGCACTACCGTGTACTGATTGAATCCGAGTTGTTGGCGGCCACCGCGGAGGCCCTTGCCGGGGGCAAAGCGGTGGGCTGGTTCCAGGGCCGCATGGAGTTCGGCCCGCGCTCGCTCGGAGCACGGTCGATTCTGGCGGACCCGCGTTCGCCGACCATGCAATCGACTCTCAACCTGAAGGTGAAGCGCCGCGAGTCGTTTCGCCCGTTTGCGCCCGTGGTGACGGCGGAGGCGGCTGCGGCATGGTTCGAGTTACACGTGGAAAGCCCTTACATGTTACTGGTGGCCGACGTCCTGCGCAGCGAGATACCGGCAGTTACTCATGTCGATAACTCGGCGCGGGTGCAGACCGTGCGCCAGGACCAGAACCCCCGCTTCCATGCACTGCTGCGCGCCTTCGAGGAAAGAACCGGTTGTCCGGTGCTGGTGAACACGAGTTTCAACGTACGCGGCGAGCCCATTGTCTGCACTCCGGAAGACGCGTTCCGCTGCTTTATGGGGACGGAAATCGAGGTGCTTGTAATCGGCGATTGCTATCTTCGGAAAGAGGACCAGCATGCCAGCACGCGAGGCGATCGCGCGGGATTTGAACCTGACTAACTGCTGTGTTACTAACTGGCGGGGACTTTGTGGGGCAGCTTGTTAAGCTGCGGCCGATTGCTAATCGGCCGAACAACGGCGGTTAACAGCCGCCGCGCAGGATGCCATCCTACCCCACAAAGCAGCAGAGCCGCAACCCATTGGCAGGGCGGCCTGAGAGGCCGCCGCAGGCTACGAGCCTGCCCCACATCGAATGGTCGTGGGCTGCGAAGATTCTCCGGCGTAGTAGTACATTGACATCAGTCTGGTCTACGCTTGAAGCGGGCCATGAGTGGCCCATTCCATGGACACTACCAGGCTGGACGAAGCTGTCGATTCCTTCATCAGCTTCATTCGCTCTCTTCCCCCGCAGGCGCTGGAGGCGAGCAGGACCGATGGGTGGGGACCACGAGAGGTTCTGATACATCTTGTCTTCTGGCATGAACAATACGCCAGCATTGCCACGGCGGTGGCCGCGAAGAAACCGCCGACACTGCACCCAGGCACAATCCGGGCGGTGAATCACCTCGCCGTCGCGCAGGACGCGCAGACGTCGGTGGCGGCGCTGATCGCTCGCTGGACGAAGGCGAACCGGCAATTCGCGGCGGTGGCGAGCAAGCGCAGTGCGGCCGGCCTGCGGATCCCGCTCCGAGAGAAATCGAAGGCATGGCCGCTGGACGATCTGATCCGCCTGGCCGCTGGCCACATCGAAAAGCATCAGGCGAAACTGCGTAAAACGCTCTACAAATCTTGACAAACCCGGCGGCGGTCCGGCACGTCACCGAGCATCATGACATTAATCCGTCGTTCCGGCGTTCTTTGTGTGCCGCTGGTGATTGCAGCGATGGCTTCCGCTTATGCGCAACAGGCTCAGGCGCCGTACACACTCGAGGACGGCGGGATCTCCGTGGAACCGTTCTACTGGTTCACCACGTTCCTGCCGGCCCTGCCAGTGATGCGCGGAGGCGCGGCTTCCAGCGCGTATAACGCCGATCTCACCTATCCGGGCATCATCAAGAACGCGCCTGGTATGATCCTGAGCATCCCGGCCGGCGCACAGAGCACCATCCGTCTTTCCTACTTTCGGATTCAGGGCCGCGGCGACGAGACCGCGGCCAAAGACCTGACCCTTCTGGGCACGGCGTTCTACCAGGACGACTGGCTGGCAACCAGTCACCTGGCTCAGGATGTGAAAGTGTCCTGGGACTTTCTCACTTACCCGCTCACTCCCGGCCCGAAGAAGCTCCGCTTCAAGACCCTGTGGGAGGTGCAGTGGTTGACGTTTCACACCAACATCAGCGCACCGTACGCCCCGACGAGAACGGACTCCTCCGGCAACACGGTTTCAAACTACGCCGCCCAGAGCAAGAGTCTTGTCCTCCCCACTCTCGGCGGGGAGTTGGAGCAGGCTCCTTTCCGGCATTTCCGCTATGAGTTGAAGGCGTCGGGATTCGGCATACTCCATCACGGTGACATCTGGGACGCGGAGGGTTCCCTGGCGTTTCGTTTCGGCAAGCTGGAACTTCTGGTTGGCGCGAAGGCCTTCCATTTCAAGACCTCTCCGAAGGCGGACGAATACTTTACCGACACGCTTTCGGGACCGTACGCGGGCCTGCGGTTCTATCTGACTCGTCCGGAGTGAGGGGGGCCCTCAGCGACGCGGTCACGGCCGCTGCAGCATGTCACCTCGTAACTACGCGCCAGGCGCGCGGGCTCCATTTTCCGGTCCCCAGCCCGTGGCAGAAGTCACTGCGCGTCCAATTCCGGGGACGGGCAACGACCGGCCACTTTTGCGACGGGCGGTCAGGACTTCGGTTTGGGTTCCGGCAGAGTGAAGGCGTGGCACAGCGACTCGAAACCCTGCACGCCGTGATGGCCGTCGCAAAACGGCTTGTTGTCGGAGAGGCCACACCGGCACAAGCCGATTACCTTACGGCCCGCCAGGCCGTATTGCCCGCCGTCGGCGTCGTAGATCTCGAAGTCGCCCTCGATCAGGATGGGTCCGTTGTTGCGCACGGTAACTTTGGTTGCGGCCATGACGTTGATCCTGGCAGATTGCGGAGGGGCGTGCAACTGACCCCCACTCCAGGGCCGGCTCCAGTCACGTACACTGAGGAAGAAGCCAGGGAGCACGAATTGCTACAGTTTTTTCTCGACGACGACCGAACGCTGTTTGAGGAATCGTTCCGGTTCGCCCAGCACCAGGTTCGGGAGCTGATCCACAAATATCCGGATTTCTATCCCATGTACACGAAGAACGGGCGCTGGAAACACGACGGGCCAGCATGGACAAACTGGTGCGACGGGTTTCTGCCCGGTATGATGTGGATCTTCGAGAGGCGTGCGCAACAGGAGAACGGCGGCCCAACGTTCTGGCGCGAACATGCCATCCACTACTCGAAGCTGCTGGAGCCCCGCAAACACGATAAAGACTGCCAGGACCTGGGCTTCTTCTTCCTGTCCACGTATCACCGCTGGTTCAAGCTCACGAAAGAGGCCGCGCTCAACGAGGTGCTGATCGAAGCCGGGCGCACTATGGCGCAGCGCTTCCAGGAGAAGGGCCAGTACCTGCGGTCGTTCATTTCCCCCGACTCGCTGTTCATCGACATCATGATGAACGTCGGCATCATCTTCTACGCCGCGCGCGAAACCGGCGACCGCAAACTGCGCGACATCGCCATCCGGCACTGCCTGACCACGCGACGCTACCTGGTGCGGGGCGATGGATCCACCGCGCACGAGGGTATCTTCGACGTCGCCAGCGGCGAGTTTCTCCGTGAGAGCACGCAGCAGGGCTATCGCGGCGATTCCTCCTGGTCGCGAGGTCTGGCGTGGGCCATGTACGGGTTCACCGTGGCCTACGAATACACCCGCGATGCACGCTTCCTGCAAACCGCCGAGGCCTGCGCCATCTACTACATCGTCAATACGCACGCCGATGGAGTCCCGCCCTGGGACTTCAACGCTCCCGCGAACAACCGGCAGCTTCTGGACACCTCGGCGGCAGCCATTGCCGCGGCGGCGCTCCTGCGTCTGCGATCCTCCGCCTCCGACCGCGTACGATCGCACTTCTACTGGTCGAGCGCGGCGCTGATCGTGCGGACGCTTTGCGAGAAGTATGTGGCGCGCAAGGACAAGAAGTGGGAGGGCATTCTCAGGGGCGGGGTCTACCACATTCACAAGGAGCTGGGCGTGGACGAGTCGGTGATGTGGGGCGAGTACTTTTTCGTGGAAGCGCTGGAAGAGGTTCTGCGGCAGATCTGAAGTGCCGGGGAAACCGTGCGGCGGCCTGGCACGTCCATTGGCAACAACCTCCAATGAATTGTAAACAAAGAGCTTATGCTGATCATGCCGATTGAACGTGGAGCCGTGATGCCACTGGCCGATGGTATACTGAAAACCGGTCGCAACTGAGGGCGCACGCCGTGCTGACCAGAGTCCTCGCGCAATCCCGTCTGATCCCGGCGCTTTCCTGGAACTCGCGCAAGACGGGGCCTCGGATCTGCAGGGCGGCGCGGCTCGCGGCCTGTGCGCTTTTCGGACTTTGTTGGCTGGCTCACGGATTCCCCGCCGGCGACGAGAAGCCCGCCTCCACGCCGCCCGTTCCGGATGCGCGCGTCGCCATCGCTCCGCGGACGAGCACGAAACCCGAGCCGAAGCAGTTGGTGCCCCACTCCAGTATCCGCGTGGAAACGCAGTTGGTGCTTATCCCGGTCACCGTCACGGACCCGTTGAACCGCTTCGTGACCGGGCTCGAAAAGCAGCACTTCAAGGTCTTTGAAGACAAGGTGGAGCAGACGCTGACGCAGTTCTCCAGCGAGGACGCGCCGCTCTCGGTGGGGCTGGTTTTCGATACCAGCGGCAGCATGGGCCCCAAGCTGCAGAAGTCCCGCCAGGCCGCCGCCGAATTCTTCAAGACCGCCAACCCGCAGGATGAGTTCTTCCTGGTGGAATTCAACGACAGCCCTCAGCTTGTGGTGCCGTTTACTCCCAGTTCGGAGGAGATCCAGAACAGCCTGACCTTCACGCAATCGAAGGGGCGCACCGCGCTGCTGGATGCCATCTACCTGTCCATGCACGAAATGAAGAAGGCGAGGAATCCGCGTAAGGCCATTCTGATTATTTCCGACGGCGGTGACAACAGCAGCCGCTACACCGAAACCGAGATTCGCAACGCGGTGCGCGAGGCCGACGTGCAGATGTACGCTATCGGCATTTACGAGCCGGTCTCCAGCCGCGCGCGCACGCCGGAAGAGATGGCCGGCCCCGGACTCCTGCAACAGGTGAGCGAGCAGACCGGCGGACGGGCCTACGAGGTTGAGAACCTCGCCGAGCTGCCCGATGTGGCGGCGAAAATTGGCGTCGAGCTTCGGAATCAGTACGTGCTGGGATATACTCCAAAGAACCAGGAACGCAACGGGAAGTACAGGCACGTGCAGGTGAAGCTGGCGCAACCGGCCGGTCTGCCTCCGCTCAAGGCGTTCTATCGTCTCGGGTACTATGCTCCGTCTCAGTAGCGCAAAGGCCGCGAGCCGCGGCGCCATCGAGGTCAGGAACGCGCAAGCTCCGGCGGCGCGGTCGCGGTCCGTTTTGCGCCAGTTCTTCAGTAGCGTCCTCATTCCGCTGGCCACCGCCGCGTTGCTGGCGCAAAGCGACGACGTGCCTCTGTTCAAAGCCGAGACCCGGCTGGTGGTGCTTCACGCCAGTGTGGTGGACAGGAAGGGCAAGCTCCTCACCGACCTGCCCCAGAATGCGTTCAAGGTCTACGAGAACGGAGCGGAGCAGAACATCAAGGTCTTCCGGCGCGAGGACGTGCCTGTTTCCATCGGCATGGTGGTGGACAACAGCGGCAGCATGCGCGACAAGCGGGTGAAAGTGGAACGGGCGTCGCTCGACCTGGTGAAAGCCTCCAACCCGCAGGATGAGGTGTTCATCGTGAACTTCAACGACGAGGCCTATCTGGACGTGGAGTTCACCAACGACATGCGCCTGCTCGAACAGGGGATCGCGCGCATCGACTCGCGTGGCGGAACCGCTCTGCGCGATTCCATCAGCATGTCCATCGACTATCTCAAGCAGAAGGGCAAGAAGGACAAGAAGGTGCTGCTGGTGATCACCGACGGCAACGATACCGCCAGCAACGATCGCGACACGCTGGAGAAACTGGTGGACAAGGCGCAGAAGAGCGAGGTCCTGATCTTCGCCGTGGGGCTGCTCAGCGAAGAGGAGCCGCACGAAGCGAAGAGGTGCAAACGGGTGCTCAATTCGCTCACCATTGCCAGCGGCGGACTCGCTTACTATCCGAAGGAGCTGGCCGAGGTGGACGAGATCGCCTTGCGCGTGGCGCACGAGATTCGCAATCAGTACATCATCGCCTACACGCCCTCGAACCCGGCCCTCGATGGCACTTTCCGGCAGATCCGCGTCACCGTGAAGGGGCCGGGCACGCCTATCGTGCGGACGCGCACGGGCTACTATGCAACCCCCGCGGGCGCGAAGGAAGCCAAAACGGCTGGCAACCTGGTGCCCTGATGCTGGGGACCATCTGGCAGGCCACGAAGGGATACCGGCTGCGGCCGTGGCGAAGCCCGTACCTGCGCTGGCGCCTGGACACGTATCTGGGCCGGCCGGCCGAAGAGATCACCTTCCGGGAGTTTTTGTCGCTCTCGTGGCACCTGCGCCGCGACCTGTGGCGCTTCCTGCACTGGGCCGACCGGATGCAGCCGTAAATCACTTTCGCGAGCCGCTCAGGATTGCCCGCCCCACCGCTTGGGATTCATAGCACCCGGCCTGGTACTAACTCCCTCTTTGCCCCCGGTACGGCTATGCGTTGTATCTGCCGCGCATCAAGCGGACAATCGTCATGGAGCACCTGCGCGCGCAGCGCTCCGCATTCGCCCAATGGCAAGCGAAATGGCCGACAGCCTCGTCGCACTACACAACCACCTGGCCGGCGCCTACTCACGGCGCTACTCCACCAGCATCCGTCCCCGCGCCGCCTTGCCTGCGGAGCCAGCAGTCGCCACCGAGCCGGCAGGCGCTCTCGACGGGCCCCGGATGGTGGTCCTGCTGACGGCCTGGAGCGTTATGGTCTCGCGGATCGCCGATCAGGACCGCCTGCTGATCGGTGTCCACACCGGTGGCCGGATGCTGCCCGTGCGCCTGACCATCAGCGGCGCGCCCAGTTCGAACGACCTCATGGAGCACTGCCGGCGCGAGCTGGACGAGGCCGAGCGCATGTCCGGGCGCGGTTTCGCCGTGCTCCGCTTTCAGTTCACCTTTGGCCCCACCGCCGCGCCGACGCCCCCGTTTCAGTTGCACCTCCACGCCACCATCGCCGACGGGCGGCTCTCGCTGCGCTGCGACTACAGCCCCTCTCACTTCACCGAAGGCGCCGCCACCGTCATCCTGGAACAGTATCGAGCGCTGCTGGAAGCCATGGCGGCCGATCCGGACATGCCGGTGAACTGTCTTATAATCGATCAGGCACCCCCGGGAACAACTCACTGAACCCCGTAAAATAAGGGGTAATTCCATCGGGATGATACAATATCCCTAACTGCATGAGAACGTTACCCCATCTCCGCGCGCTGGAAGCTGAGAGCATCCACATCTTCCGCGAGGTGGTGGCCGAGTTCGAGCGTCCTGTTCTGTTGTATTCCATTGGCAAGGACTCGTCGGTGCTGGTGCGGCTGGCGCAGAAAGCCTTCTGGCCGGGCCCCATCCCTTTCCCTCTTCTGCACATTGACACCACCTACAAGTTCCGGGAAATGACCGAGTTCCGCGACAACTTCACGCGCGAGATCGGGGCGAAGCTGATTGTCCACACCAATACAAAGGCCATTGAGGAAGGCGCCGACCCGTTCCGCCTGGGCACGCAGAAATGCTGTGCGCTGCTGAAGACCCAGGCGCTGCTCGACGCGTTGCGGGAGGGCGGGTACGATGCGGCCTTCGGGGGCGCGCGGCGGGAGGAAGAGAAATCGCGGGCCAAGGAGCGCATCTACTCGTTCCGCGACAGCCACGGGCAGTGGGACCCGAAGAACCAGCGGCCGGAGCTGTGGAACCTGTACAACGCGCGCATCGACAAGGGCGAGACCATCCGCGTGTTCCCGCTTTCGAACTGGACCGAGGTGGACGTCTGGCAGTACATCGAGCAGGAGAATATCCCGGTGGTGCCGTTGTATTTTGCGAAGCCCCGTACCATGATTGTCCGCAACGGGACCCTGATTCCGCCGGAACACAACCCGCCGCTCGCGCCAGGCGAGCAGCCGGAGATGGTGATGAGCCGGATGCGCTCGCTGGGCTGCACGTACTGCACCGGGGCGGTTCGATCCGAGTCCGACACTGTTCCGCAGATCATCGACGAACTGATCCACGTGCGGCGTTCCGAGCGCGAGAACCGCGTCATCGACCACGATCAGGATGGCTCGATGGAGCTGAAGAAGCGCGAGGGTTATTTTTGATGGCGGTGGCGCAAGCGCGAGAGAAGAGTCTTCTCCGTTTTTCCACCGCGGGCAGCGTGGATGACGGCAAGTCGACGCTGATCGGCCGTTTGCTGTACGAATCGCGGGGCGTTTACGAAGACCAGATCGCCTCCATCGAGAACTCCGGCCTGAACCGTTCCACGGGTCCGCTGGATTTCTCGTTGCTCACCGACGGACTGAGGGCCGAGCGCGAACAGGGCATCACCATTGACGTCGCGTACCGGTACTTTTCGACGGCGCGCCGCAAGTTTATCATCGCCGATACGCCCGGGCACGAGCAGTACACGCGCAACATGGCCACGGGCGCGTCCACGGCCCAGCTTGCCATCGTGCTGATTGACGCGCGCAAGGGGGTGCTGCCGCAGTCGAAGCGCCATGCCTACATCGCTTCGCTGCTGGGCATTCCGCGGGTGATCGTCGCGGTAAACAAGATGGACCTGGTGGAGTTCCGGCAGGACGTGTTTGAAGCGATCGAGGCCGACTTTCTCGCGTTTGCGCGCGAGCTGGGATTTCGCGAGACTCACTTCATCCCCATCAGCGCGCTGGAAGGCGACAACGTGGTGGCCCGCAGCGAGCGCACACCCTGGTTCCGTGGCCGGACGCTCCTCGATTATCTCGAGACCGTGCCTGTGGAAGACGCCGATAGCGATGGACCGTTCCGGCTGCCGGTGCAGTACGTGATTCGGCCCTCGCTCGACTTCCGCGGTTACGCCGGGCAGATCGCGTCCGGCAGCATCCGGCCTGGGGATGAGGTGCGGGTGCTGCCATCCGGCCGGAGCGCGCGGGTGAAGGAGATTGCCACGTACGACGGCAGTCTGGAGGAAGCCTTCGCGCCCATGTCGGTGACTCTGACCCTGACAAACGAAATCGACATCAGCCGGGGCAACATGATTGTGCGCGCGGACGAAACGCCGCCCGCCGTGGCGCGCTCCTTCGACGCGACGCTGGTGTGGATGAGCGATGCGCCGCTGGAGCCTGGCCGCTCCTACCTGTTGAAGCACACCACCCGCCAGGTGCGCGCCACCGTGCGCAACGTGCGCTGCCGAATGGACGTGAACACGCTGGAGCACGAGGCCGCTCGCGACCTGAAGCTGAACGAGATCGGCGTGGTGACCATCGACGTTCCGCGGCCGGTGTTTTTCGATTCGTACCAGGAGAACCGGACCACCGGCGCGTTCATCCTGATTGACCCGTTCTCTAACGCCACGCTGGCCGCGGGCATGATTCGCGGCGTTATCGCCAACGACCAGCATCGCGGACCGGTGAGCCCACGGGAGCGCGCGGACAGGCTGGGGCATGAGCCGGCGGTGATCTGGCTGCCGGACCGCAGGCGCCTGGCCACGCTGCTGGAACGAGACCTGTTCGGCCAGGGCTCCGCCGTGTCCATCACCGAAGGCAGCGCGAACGTGCGGGCCTTGATAGCGGCCGGGCTGATAGCCATCGTGGTGTCGCCGGAGCCGCCCCACGACCCGCTACCGTTGCCGGAACTGGCAAGCGAGGATGAAGCCGCGGTCGAGCAGCTCATGAAAGCGCTGGAGGATGCCGGCGTGCTGCACCGCGCCGAGCGCTTCATCGGCGGCGAAGGCATCTGACCTAGAAGCGCGGCCCTACGAGGTCGCGACGATCGCGATCCACTCAATCTGGATGTAGAAGAAGAAGGCCAGAGTCAGGAACATGGCCAGCCTGGATCTGGGAGCGATCAATTCTCTCCAGGACTTGTCGAACAGAGCATCCAGAAACACAAACGCGAACACGGCAAACAACGGGACCACGGGAAAGTTATAGCGCGGTTGCGAACAGGTCAGAAAGCAGGGCCCCGCATAGACGAAGGCGGCACTTAGTAACAAAGCCACACTGCTCGCCTCAAAGCGGAAGCGCGGGAGGTTGAAGCAGAAGAGGATTGCCAGAACCATGATGGGCCAGTAGAAGCAGAGCTCCACGGCAGTAATCCCCATGCCCAGCCATCCATGCCAGGCGGAGACGTGCGCATAGCGATAGCGAGTCAATGGCTCGCCGCGGTGGATGGGGAAACAGAAGAACGCGCGGAATCGATTGAACGTTCGCAGCAGAAACAGATCGGGGCGAGAGAGGATGTGCTGGATCGCCAGGCGGCGCCAGGTTTGTTGCCGCTCGATCGGGGGCTGGCAATCGATTTCCTGCTCCAGTTGTGTGAATTGGGGCGGCACGCTCCAGGCCACCGGTCCACCGCGACAGGTGTTGTACAACGGCGTGTACGCGTTGTTCGAGAGGAAGAAGTTCTGCGCGTTCGAATCGTTGATCATCACGAATCGCCCGGTCATGTCGTGCGCTTTCCAGGCCCAGGCGGAGATGGGAACGGCGGCAATCAGGAGTGGCGCCAGCGCCAGAGGGAACCTTCTTGTTCGGAAAAACACGAAGGCCGGCAGAAGCAGGACAAGCCCCAGACTACTGCCTCTTACCAACGCAGTTACGCCCAGTAACAAGCCGAGCGCAATTGCCGGGGCGATGGAGCGTTTCCGGATGGTGATGATGGTCAGCCAGACAATGGCAACCAGACAGGCCGCTGCCGGATACTCCGTGGAAGGATTGAAGGCCCAGCGAATGTAGGAAGGATACAGGGTGAACGCGAGAACCGCCAGATTGGCGGCGCGGCGCGACCATAACTCCCGGATGAGTGCGTAAAGGGCGAAAGAAAACGCGACATAGACGAGCAACATGGAGGCCCTGGCAACCAGAAGTCCTTCACCGAAGACCCTGTGGAACAAGAGCAGATAGTAAGGAACTCCGGGCGGCCAGTAAGGCGAGAACTTCGCGTTGTCGAGTAACTGCACCGCCATCCGGTCGTAGGCGGTGTTCTCGTAGTAGAGGAATCTCCCTCCTACTCTGGCGAGCGCGACGATGCGGATCAGCAGCCCGCAGCCAATGAGCAAGTAAGTGGCGTGGCGCGATTCAAGAAGCCGGCGGAAAACCCCTGTAAGACTACTCAAGCCTTCAGTGTGATCGCCGGGCGCGCGTCAAAGGTTCGCGGGATGTAAACGTTTCGTCAACGCGCCATCAGTCCTGCGGCCGGCTCCTGGCCTGTTCCATGGCGATCTGGTTGATATGCGAGAGAGCCCGCGCGCCCGACGCGCCTTCAATCGCCTTCACCGCAATATCCTGAACCTGCTGTTTGGCCTCACCCAACTGCTTTTCGAGCGCCGCGATCTGTGCAACCTGCCGCGAAACGGATTCCTCCAGCGTTTTCACCTGGAACTCGGCCACGCGCCGCTCGGTATCCGAATCCTTCTTATGGATCAGAATCTGTTGCTCAAACTGAGCCGCCGCGGACCGGGCCGCCTCCGCCGCGGCAACCTGGGCTTCCTTCTTCAGACGAGCCGGTAACTCTTCCGACTCCTTGCGCAGCCTGACCAACTCACCCTCGGACTCCTTCAAAACAGCCTCGCGCTGATGCCAGCCCTTTTCGAGAGCCTCCTGCTGCTCCTTGTTCTTCCGCTCCTGCAGCCGGATTTCCTCGTCGTACTTATCCTGGGCCTTCTTACGTTCCAGGGCTTTCTTGTACTCGTACTCGTCGATCTCCCGCTGCCGCTGTTTGCGGAGAGCTTCATCCTGCTCCTTGCGTTCGCGTTCGGTGGCGCGCGTCTCCTCCTCCCACTCGGCGCGTTTGGCGGCGATCTCGGTTTCCAGTTCCAGCTTCTGCCGCGCATAATCCTGCACGAGTTGATCCACCGATGTTGCCGCCACGTCGATTTTGTACAGGCGCTCCAGCTCCTTGCGCTCCAGCGCGACGGCTTCCCGCACGCTGGCCAGCAGATTGACTTCTTCCACCAGCTTCGCGGAGATTTCCGAAAGGGCCTTCGAGATTTCCAGCCCCAACCCCGATGTCTCTCTTACCACCGATTCGACGGTCACCGGTTCCACCGCGTGACGAATCTCCGCCTCGCGAGCCCGCGCGGTCTCCTCGGCTCTGGAATCCGCGGTCTCGCGCGAAGCCGCCAGTTCCTCCTGGATGGTGTCGAATTCCTGCTGGATTTCCGGTTTGCTCTTGCGGGCGCGCACCGGGGCTTTGACGGCTTTGGTTTTGACAGGCACGGGCGATGCTCCTTTTCGAAGCTCTCAGAGTATCAGAACCGCAGCCCCTCCAGCGCTTCGAGAAATTGCGCGGCCACGACCGGCGCGTCGTAGCGTTGTACATGCTGGCTGCCGGCCCGGGCGATGGTATCGCGCACCGTAGGGTCGCTCCACGCGATATGCAGAGCCTGAGCCAGCGCGCCCGCGTCGTCGGGCGCCGCCAGAAGCGCATGCGGAACCACTTCGGGCGCCGCGGAAGCGGAGGCCGCGACAATGGCGCGCCCCGCCGCCATGGCCTCCAGAAACACGATGCCGAAACCCTCCTGCACCGACGGCAGACAGAAAACGTCGCAGCGCTTGTACTCCAGCGCAAGGTCTCGTCTGGAAACCGTGCCGAGGAACTTCGCGGAGCGCGGGGCAAGACCGCGCAAACGCCGGCCCTCCGGCCCACCGCCGACGATTCGCAGCTCGAAGCCGGGGATGCGGCCCTCCAGAAGCCGGGCCGCGTCGAGTAGCAGATCAATCCGCTTCCTGCGGTAGAAGCGCGCCACCGAGAGCACCACGAATCGCGCCGGATCGGGGGCGCCTTCCACGGAGTCGAACAGTTGACGCCACCCGGTAAGGTCGATCAGTTCGGGGACCACGCGTGGCGTCTCCGGCAGGCCGTAGAGTTGCTGGATGCGCCGCGCCGCGTACAGGCTGGTGGTCAGAACACGCTGCGCTCCGTGCACGTTTCGGCGTTCCCACCCGGCCTGCAACTCGAGCAAGCGCCGGGTCAGGCCGGTTTCATACTGCGCTTCGTCCGCGATCACGCCTTTGAGGGAAGCGATATGCGGCATTCGCAGGCGGAATCCGTCCATGTCGAACCCGACCACCACGTCGTAACCGGCGAAATCGCGCGCGCGAAGCTGCTCGTTGAACCAGCGGCGCGACAGCGTGTACATCGGCAGCCAGACCGACGGCCCGAAAACGTCAATGGCGATGCCGCGGCGCCGGAGCGCGCCGGCAAGCGTGGCGATACCCACGTACGTGCCGCTGCCCGCGCTGATGTTCTGCGGCGTGGATGTGAGAAACGCGAAGCGCAACGCACAATTCTAATCGAACCGGCGGCGCTGTTTCGCCTGCTACGCTGATAGCAAGCATGGCGCGCGCTGTCTGCCTGGTAAGTGGAGGACTCGATTCGGCCGTCTGTCTGGCGGTTGCCCGCGGCGAAGGCCTGGAGTGTCATGCGCTCTCGTTCGACTATGGCCAGCGCCACCGGGTGGAACTCGAGGCGGCCCGGCGCGTCGCCGTACAGCTTGGGGCAAAGGCGCACCTCATCGCGCCCCTCGACCTGCGCCTGTTCGGAGGATCGGCCCTCACCGCCGACATCGCCGTCCCCAGGGCGCGCACCAGCGAGCAGATGGCCGAGGGCATTCCGGTGACCTACGTGCCGGCGCGAAACACCGTCTTTCTCTCGCTGGCGCTGGCCTGGGCGGAGGTGCTTCTGGCCGAGAACATTTTCATCGGCGTGAACGCCATCGACTATTCCGGTTATCCGGACTGCCGGCCCGAGTTCATCATGGCGTTCGAGCACATGGCCAACCTTGCGACGAAAGCCGGCGTGGAGGGCGCCACCACGTTACGCATCCGCACGCCGCTGATCAAACGAAGCAAAGCCGAGATTATTCGGCTCGGGCATGAGCTGGGCGTGGATTTCAGCCTCACGCACAGTTGCTACGATCCGGACCCGCGCGGCCGCGCCTGTGGCGAATGCGATTCCTGCCTGTTGCGGCGTCGTGGATTCGCCGAGGCGGGCCTGCCCGATCCCGCCGTCTACCAGCCGTGAAGATAGCCGAGATCTTCTACTCCGTGCAGGGCGAGGGCATGCTCATCGGCACTCCCAGCGTGTTCGTGCGCACCTCCGGCTGCAACCTGCGCTGCACGTGGTGCGACACGCCCTACACGTCGTGGGCGCCCGAGGGCGTGACCATGAGCGTTGCGGATATCGTCGCGGAAGTGCGGCGCCACCCGGCGACCCACGTGGTGGTGACCGGCGGCGAGCCGATGATCCAGCCGGCTATCGTCGAACTCACGCACGCGCTCCACGATGCCGGTCTGCACGTCACCATCGAGACTGCGGGCACGGTGTGGGCGCCGGTCGTCTGCGACCTGATGAGCATCAGTCCGAAGCTCGCCAACTCGACGCCACTCGAGCGCGAGGGAGGGCGATGGGCGGCGGTGCACGAGCGGCTTCGCCAGCAGCCGGATGTCGTGCGTCAGCTTCTGGCCGAGTATCCGTACCAGCTCAAGTTTGTGGTTGCCGCGCCGGCGGACATGGAGGAAGTGGAGCGCCTCATCGACAGCGTCTACGCCGACCGCTCGCGCGTGGTGCTCATGCCCGAAGGCACGGACGCCACCACGCTCAGCGAACGCGGCCGCTGGCTGGTGGAGATCTGCAAGGAGCGCGGTTATCGCTTCAGCCCGCGGCTGCACGTGATGCTGTGGGGCAATCGCCGGGGCGTGTAGGGCGATGACGCTCAGATGGCCTCTCCCCTGGCTGCTTGGCCACGAAGCAGAAACGTTTTTGGAAACGATCCCTGACCACAGATCTTGAACGAGCCAAAGTCCTTGTACCAGTCACCCTCCGGCATTTCCGGCTTCGATTCGATCCAGAGACGAAGTTGATTGAGATCAGCGATGCTGATTGCGCGGTCGCGCATTCGGTCGATCAAGTGCTGGCGGACGCCCTCCGGCAGTCTGTCCCAACGCTCGATCCTGGGCATCAGTTGCCGAAGACCATCCGGCCCATCTGATCACCCAGCCGTTTGACTTCCTCGGGATCCGCGGCGTTCCGGAAGCGCTCCGCGAGGTCGAAGAACTCCTGCTGTTTCTGCTTCTCCCCCGCGATCCCGTTTTCGACCAGTTCCACCAGCATCCTGTTGGCGCTGAGGCGACGGGTCCTCGCCATGAGACGTACCTGGGCCGCGACATTTGCCGGCAGGCTAACGCTCTGTCGCACAACCTTGTTTGCCGATCTCATAACACCATTATGCACCTGATTGGTGCATAGCGACGCGTCACACCGACAGCACCACCTTGCCGGCCTCGTGCCCGTCGCTCTCCAGCATGTCGAAGGCGGACTGGATCTCCGCCAGCGGCCGGGTGTGCGTCACGATGGGCGCGAAGCGTTGCGGGTGCTCGGCCAGCAATCGCAGCGCGGCCTCCGAATCGTGGTTGGACCGGCGCACACTGAGGAACGCCAGCTCCTTCCGGCGCAGCGTGTGAAACTCGATGGGCACACGCACCGGCGACGGGATGCCGGTGATAATGACGCGTCCGGCATTGCGCGCGGCGTGCAGGCATTGATTGACGGAGTCGTCCTTCGCGGCGCAGTCGATGGCCATGTCCACGCCGCGGCGGCCGGTGTGGTTCATCACCACGCCAACGGGATCGGCCTCGCGCGGGTCGAGCACGACGTCGGCGCCCACCGCCCGCGCCAGCTCCCGCCGACGGGCCAGCGGCTCCACAACCCACAGCCGGCGAATGCCGGAGAGCTTCAGGACGGCGATGGTCAGCAGCCCGATGGGTCCCGCGCCCATCACCAGCGCAGTCTCGCCCAACTGCGGCTGCGCGAGCGCCATGGAATGCAACACCACGGCCAGGGGCTCATGCAGGGTCCCTTCGCTCACGCCCACCGAACCCGGCAGCGGCAACACATTGGCGGCCGGCAGATTCACCGCCTCGCGGAAGAATCCGGGGTCGGCAGTCGAACTCAAGAAGCGAATGTTCGCGCACACGTTGTGGCGGCCGCTCCGGCAGAATTCGCAGTGGTAGCAGTATATGGCCGGCTCCAGCGCCACCGTGTCGCCGCGCTCCCATCCGCCCACACCGGCGCCACAACGAAGAACCGTCCCCACCGGTTCGTGCCCAAGCACCATGGGATACACCGCCGGAGCATCGCCGATCGCGCCCTCGGAGAAATTGTGCAGGTCCGATCCGCAAATGCCTACGGCTTTCACGGCTACCTGAATCTCGCCTGGGCCGGGATCGGCTAAAGGCGCTTCCCGGACCTGAAACGTACGTGGACCGACCAATTCTGCGATCATCACACGTTGTAGGTCCCGGACGAAACCCTGCCACCGTGCCCGGTCCAGTTGGTGTGGAAGAACTGGCCGCGCGGCTTATCGACGCGCTCGTAGGTGTGCGCGCCGAAGTAATCCCGCTGGGCCTGCAGGAGGTTGGCGGGCAGACGCGCGGTGCGGAATCCGTCGAAGAAGGCGAGAGCGGTGGAGAAGGCCGGAGTGGGCACGCCGCACTCGATGGCCCGGACAATCCCCCGCCGCCAGGAGCCCTGATACCCGTTCAGCGTGCCGCTGAAGAAATCGTCCACCAGCAGATTGGCGAGCCGCGGATTCTTGTCGTAGGCCTCCTTGATCTTGCCCAGAAAGCGGCTGCGGATGATGCAGCCCCCGCGCCACATCAGGGCGATGCCGCCGAAGTTCAGATTCCACTTCTCCTCGCGGGCCGCTTCGCGCATCAGCAGGTAACCCTGCGCGTAGGAGATCAACTTCGAGCAGTACAGCGCGCACCGGATGTCTTCGATGAACCCGGCCCGGTCCGCGATCACCGGCATGGGCGGGGGCTTCAGCACGGCGGAGGCGGCCACGCGCTCATCCTTCATGGCGGACAGGCAGCGGGCAAACACCGCTTCGCCGATCAGCGTCACCGGCACGCCCAACTCGAGCGAGTTAATACCCGTCCACTTGCCCGTCCCTTTCTGGCCGGCGGCGTCGAGTATCTTGTCCACCACCGGGACCCCGTCGTCGTCGAGCTTGCGAAAGATGTTCGCGGTGATCTCGATAAGATAGCTGTCCAGCTCGCCCTCGTTCCACTTCGCGAATACGCAGGCCAGCTCGCCGGCGGAGAGGCCGAGCCCGCTGTACAGGGCGTGGTAGGCCTCGCAGATCAGCTGCATGTCGCCGTACTCGATGCCGTTGTGCACCATCTTGACGTAGTGCCCGGCGCCGTTCTCGCCCACCCAGTCGCAGCAGGGCGTGCCGTCGGCCACCTTCGCCGCGATGGACTGGAAGATCTCCTTGACGTGGGGCCACGCCGCCGGATTGCCGCCGGGCATGATGGACGGGCCGTGCCGCGCGCCCTCTTCGCCGCCCGACACCCCGGTGCCGACGAACAGAAGTCCCTTCGCAGCGAGGTCCGCCGTCCGGCGATTGGTGTCGGGGTAATGCGAATTGCCGCCGTCGATGAGGATGTCGCCCGCTTCGAGATGCGGCGCGATGCTCGCGATCATCTGGTCGACGGTGTCGCCGGCCTTCACCATCAGCATCACTCGCCGGGGCTTCTTCAGCGCCTGAATCAGTTCGGGAATCGAGTGCGTGCCGACAACCTGCGTGCCGGCGGCTTCGTTGGCCAGAAAATCGTCCACCTTTGAGGTGGTTCGATTGAAAACGGCCACGCGGTAACCGTGATCGTTCATGTTCAGAACCAGGTTCTGGCCCATCACGGCCAGCCCGATCAGTCCGATGTCACAGAGTTGTTCCTGCACATTCCCATTGTATTGGCCCATTCTACTGGGCGGCAGGATGGAGCGCTCGTCTCGCATCCCCCTCGCTCATCCACCGGTGCACCACGGCGTGGATCTGCTCGGCGGACACCGGCTTGCTCAGGTAGTCGTCCATGCCGGCGGCGAAGCAGCGGTCGCGGTCGGTGGCGGCCGCGTGGGCGGTCAGCGCAACAATGGGCAGCCGTGGCCAGCCGTGTTCCTTTTCCGCCCGGCGGATCGCGGAGGCGGCGTCATAGCCATCCATGTCCGGCATCTGGCAGTCCATGAACACGATGTCGAACGGCAGCCGCGCGCACATGTCCACCGCTTCGGCGCCATCGCCCGCGGTCTCCACCGTGCATCCGAACTTCTCCAACATGCGGATGGCCAGCCTCTGGTTCACCGGGTTGTCCTCGGCCACCAGCACGCGGCAGGGGCTCTTCAGCAGGTCCGGAGCCGGCTCGCCCGGCGAGTCTCCCGCGCGGGACTGCCCGTTGGCGACGGGCAGCGGCAGTTCCACCCAGAACAGCGAGCCCTTCCCCAATTCGGTGTGCACGCCAACGCTGCCGCCCATCAGCTCGGCGAGTTTTCTCGAGATGGCCAGTCCCAGTCCCGTGCCCCCAAAACGGCGCGTGGTGGACGAGTCCGCCTGCGTGAACTTGGTGAACAGAAGCGGAACTTTGCTCTCCGCAATACCCGGTCCACTGTCCTCCACCGCGATGCGCACCACCACGGCCTCGCCCGCATTGCCGACCAGACTGGTGGAGACCCGGACAAATCCCTTGTCGGTGAACTTGACGGCGTTCGCCAGGAAATTTGTAGCGATCTGCCGGATGCGCCCCGAATCGCCAGCCAGGATCTCCGGGATGCCGTCGTCGTGGACCAGCGTCAGATCCAGTCCCTTGCCCTGCGCCTGCGGGCTCAGCAGGTCCATCACCAGCAGCAGCGCTGCCCGCAGATCGAAAGGAGCCACCTCGACATCGATCCGCCCTTCCTCGATCTTCGAGAAATCGAGGATATCGTTGATCACCGAAAGCAGATGGTGCCCGGAGGACCGGACCGTCTCGGCATACTCGCGCTGTTCGCCATCGAGCGGCGTGGAGAGCAGCAGGCCGGTCATCCCGATGACCGCATTCATCGGCGTACGGATCTCGTGGCTCATGTTGGCGAGGAACTCGCTCTTCAGGCGGCTGGCTTCCTCGGCTCGCGCCTTCTCCGCCTCCGCCCGCGACTTCTCCACGGCCAGCTCCCGCGTGCGCGCCTCCACCGCCGCCTCCAGTTCGCGCCGTTGCTGCAGCACCCGCCTCATGCGCCACTTCCATGCCAGGCGGATGGCCAGCAGGATCAACGCCACCGCCAGAATGCGCAACAGCGGATGCTGCCACCAGGGCGCGGCCACCTCGAAACGGAACAGGGCCGGTTCGGAAACCTCCCCGTCCCGGGTGACGAAGGATACGTCAAACACATAGGCGCCCGGCGGCAGCAGGCTGAATTGGACGGAGTGCTGGGCGGTGTCGATCCACTTCCCGGCAGGCCCATATTCGTCGAGATTGTGCAGGCGATAGCGAAACGTGACGCCATCCTCGTGGGCGTAATTCAGGTTTGCCAGCTCGAACGCGATGGACCGGTCCGACCAGGGCAGGCGCGGCGTGGACCCCGCTTCCTCCCGGTTGGACGCGGTGTAGTCGGCGGCGACGATGGGGCGCTTCAATACCTCGCCTGATCCGGGCCGCCGTTCCGGGTGCGGGAAGTAGTGCGACAGCCCGCGGCTGGTGCCGATCCAGATGCTTCGGTCCCGGTCCAGAAAGAACCCGTTCATGTCCGTATCGTTCGCGACCAGCCCGTCCGCCTGGTTGAGGGATCGCCAGCGGCCTCTCTTGAAGATGCTGATCCCCGAGTCGGTCCCACCCACAACGCTCCGTCCGACGCCGTCCCCAGCATGTAGACCCGGCCGGATATCAGTTCCTGGCGCGCCCGGTAATGCCGAATGGTCCCGTCCGGGTGGATTGCGGTGAGGCCCTCGCTGTCCTGATAGGCAGCCCAAACTGACTGGTCCGGAGTGATGGCCACCGCATAGACGGCGTCGCTGAGCAATCCGTCGCGGTGCTGGAAACGCCGCCACGAGCCATGGTCGTAGCGCAACAGGCCTTTCAGAGCCGGGATCCAGACGCGGCCGGCGGAATCCATTACTGGCTGATAGAATCGCTCGCCTGCATCCGTTCCGGGCGGATGCACACGTTCGAACCGGCGCTGGCGAGCATCCTGCGCGAAGGGGCTGTGAAAAAGGCCGCCCTGCCCGGCGACCCACATCGTCCCATCCGGTTCGCGGAGTATGCCGTCGATGCGGTCGATGTCCATCCCGTCTGTCGGCCCAAAATGCCTGATCCGCTTCAGATTCCGGAACAGGGTCAGACCACCGGGCCGGCTGCCCACCCACACCTGGCCGTCCCCGCCGGCCGCGAGCGCCCGAATTTGCTCGTCGCCGGCCTGGGGCAACCTACGCCACTTGTTCCCGCCCACCGGCAGAATATCGACGCCGTGATTCGTACCGGCCCAGAGGTTCCCGTTGCCGTCCCGAACCACCGCCCATAGTTCGTCGTTGTTCAGTCCCTCGGACCGCGTCCAGTTCTCCCAGACCCCTTCGCCCGTCCAGACGGAAACTCCGGCCCCTTGCTGGCCGATCCAGAGCCGTCCCGACTCGTCCCGCAAGGCATAACTGATGGAATCGTCCAGGAAGAAGGCGGAGGACCCAACCAGCCGGGTCCGCTCCGGCGTGACGAAGGCCAGCCCCTTATTGGTCGGAACCAATACACCGCCCCGGGGATCGGCGGAGATGGCTCCCGCAGGTTCGTCCGCCGTGGGCACCTCCACGGAGGTGAACCTCCGCAGGCCCTCGCGGTTCACGTACAACGCGTGAGGGCTGCGCACCCAGAGGTTCCCGCCAGTGTCGTTGGCGATGCTGTCCCACACCAGGGCGGGAAGTCCCCAGGCCCGGCCGACTCGCGTCACCTGGCCGGCGCGTGCGCGGCACAGATCGTCCTCGCAGCCGAACCAGAGCACGTCGTGCGAGTCGACGGTCACGCCCGCCGCGGGTGTCTGCGTAAGCCACTCAAACGAGAATCGCCGGTAGCCGAGCCGCCGGACGCGGAGCAGGCCCCGATCCGTGCCCAGATACACCACACTGCGGGAATCCGACGCCATCCTTCCGGTACGCCTGATGCGCACCTGCGGAATCCCGGGCACCGCCTCAAAGCGGCCGTTCTCGAAAGTGGACAGGCCCGAGAATCCACCCACCCAAAGCGTGCCGTCAGCGGTCACCTGAAGGGCATCGATGTAGGCGTCCGGAAGGCCCGTCTCCGGCCCGAAGCGCCGGAACCATCCCCCTTCGTCCCGATAGAGCCCGTCCTCCGTCCCCACCCACAGGAATCCGGTCCGGTCCTGGGCCAGGCAGTTGACCGCCAGATTATGCAGGCCGGCTTCCTGACCGTAGCGGCGGAATGGCTCTCGTTGCGCCAGCATTGTGCCGGCGGCGCCCGGAAACATCAGGAAGAATACGACCATCCTCCGGATTCGCAACGAGACACACATCCACGTTCTTATCGGCCGATTCCGCGCTGGCCAATATGCTCAGCGGGCGCTGACGGAGAAGGTATAGCTCCCCGAGCCGATTCGTACCACGTAGCCATCTGCCTCGCGCTGCCCTCTGGCGGGCCGGCCTCCTTCAGTAACCCTGGCGTCCGGGCCCGCGGGAAGGACCACCCGGGCCGTGGTATTGGCGGGAATTGTCACCCGCAACGACAACGGTTCCCCGGGTTTCGCCGTCCAGTCGCTGACAATTCTGCCGTAGACCGAATCGTACTCTGCCCGCGCGTGCGTCATGCGCTGGTCGGGGCGCGGTTGAATCACGATCTCGTGGAAGCCGGGCGCCTCCGGCCGCGTGTCGATGCCCGCCGCGTACCGGTACACCCACGCCACCACCGAGCCGAACGCATAGTGGTTGAACGAGTTCATGGCCGGGTCGCCGGTATCGCCGTTCCATCGTTCCCACCACGTGGTGGCGCCTTTGGAGAGCATGTAGCCCCACGACGGATAGGTTTCGTTCAACAGCAACCGCCAGGCGACGTCGGTGTGGCCATGGTCGGCCAGCGCGAACAACAGGTGGGGCGTCCCCAGGAATCCGGTGGTCAGGTGCCACTGATGCGCCTCGATGTCCTTCACCAGCTTGTCCGCCGCGGCCGCCTTCAGCGCCTCCGGCACCAGCTTCATCTGCAGGGCCAGCACGTACGAAGTCTGGGTGCCCGTGCCCACCGAGCCGTCATCCTTGATGTACTCCTTCCGGAAGGCCGCGCGAATGTTGTCGTAAAGCTGGTCATACCGCTTTGCGTCCGCGTCCCTGCCGATGGCATGCCCCATCTGGGACATCATGCGCGCCAGCATGGCCCAGTAGGCGGTGCCGATGAGATGGCCCGGCGTGCGATTGTCGGGCGCCAGCCAGTCGGCAAAATTCGGCCCGAGCCGGTTCTTCCGCAGGAAATCCGGATTGCCGTCCTGGATGTATTGCATCCAGCGCTGCATGGCGTCCCAGTTCTCTTCCACAATGCCCGCGTCGCCGTACTGCAGCCAGGAGGTCCATGGCACGATGACGCCGGCGTCGCCCCAGCCGGGAGCGCCTTCGGTGGCCTCCGGCAGCAGATTCGGGGAGACGTTGGTGAAAGCCCCCTGCGGCGTCTGCGCGTCCGCCACGTCGCGCATCCATTTCCGTGAAAACGCAGCGACGTCGAAGTTGTAGGTTCCCGTGCGCCAGAACACGCCGGCGTCGCCCATCCAGCCGAGGCGCTCGTCGCGCTGCGGGCAGTCGGTGGGTATGCTGAGAAAATTGCCGCGCTGGCCCCAGAGCCCGATGGACCACATGCGGTTCACCAGATCGCTCGAGGTGGCGATTCTACCGCCGGGCTCGCCTGTCACGCTGCTGGCCACCTCGCCGGTCAGGTCAGCCAGCGTGGGCGTGCCCGGGTAGCCGGTCACCTCCACGTAGCGGAAGCCATGGAACGTGAAATGTGGCCGGAAGGTTTCCGGGCCGCCGCCGCGCAGCGTGTAGATGTCAGTGGCGTCGGCGTTGCGCAGGTTGTCGCGGTAAACGGTTCCGTCGGGGTTGAGGATCTCTGCGAAGCGCATGCGGACCATGGTCCCGGCCGCTCCCTGCACGCGCAGCGCGGCCCAGCCCACCATGTTCTGACCCATGTCGAAGATCCAGGCGCCGTTGGCGTCCCGGGTCACGCTCTTGGGCTGCAAGGTCTGCGCCACGCGCACGGGAGCCAACATCTGGCTGGACACCAGCAGCGAGGGCGGGTCCCCCGCGACCGCCGGCAGCCAGTGCGAGTCGTCGAATCCGGCCTTGTCCCAGCCCACCGTTTGGAGGCGCGCATCGTAGACTTCGCCGCCGTAAATCGACGAGTCAACAATAGCTGACGGCGCGGTCTTCCAGGTCGGATCGGTCGCCAGCGTCTGGTGGCTGCCGTCGGTGTATTCGATCTCCATCTGCGCACGCAGACCCGGCGCGCCAGGAAACTCGTTCAGCCCGTGCCAGGTGAGCGGGCTCGCAAACCAGCCATCGCCGAGGATCGCGCCCAATGCATTCTGGCCGTGCGCCAGCAGGCCGGTGACGTCGTATGTCTGATACAGGACGCGCTTGCGGTAGTCGGTGAAGTCCGGCGTCAGGACATCGTCTCCCGCCCGCTGGCCGTTGAGGAACAGACGATAGCCGCCCAACGCCGTCACGTAGATCCTCGCCCGGCGCACGTCACGCGGCACGGCAAACTCGTGGCGAAGCAGCGCCGCGGGCTGCGGTAACGGAGGCATCCCTCCAAAACCGGCGACCTCTTTCGCCGGTTTCGCCTCTGCTTCGTCTTTGAGATGCGCCTCCCAGACACCGCTCGTAGGCGTACGTTCCACGGTGCCGTCCTCGTGGACGATCTTCAGCAGAGCGGCGAGACCGGCAGGGCGGAGATCGGTCGGCGCGCCGGCGTCCGGACCCCAGGCTGGACGCGGTGAAACCGTCACCGTCACTTCAATCGAGTTCTTCCCGGAGACCAGAAGATCGCCGATTTCACGCCGGTCGAAGGCATGCCAGTCGCTCTTCCGGCCCGCGTCGTGGCCGTTCACCGTCACCTGGAAGTTACCTTTCGCGAGCACGAACAGGGCGGCGCTACGCGGCTTACCGGCGAGAACCGGGTGCAGACGAAATACGCATACCGTCTTAGGCGGTACGGCGCTGGCGTTCTGTCCCGGATGCCAGATCCAGCGGATGCCGGCCCGGTCCGCCTCGTCCTCCGGGTTCGGCCAACGGATCCATTGCGCACTCCAGTCGGTTTTGCCGAGAAGGCCCATCTCCCACCACGCCGTCTCCGCCGATGTCGAAAGCCGCCCCTTCGAATCCCACACCCGCACGGCCCAGTAGTAGCGCCGGCGCGATTCCAGTTTCGGGCCAGCGTAGGCGATGCCAACCGATTCCGCGGAAGCCTGTTTGCCGCTGTCCCACACGTCGGGCTTCCGGAGACGGCCGGCGCTGGTGGCCACCCGAATCTCATACGCCGTCTGATGCCAGTCGCGCTGGGTGCTGTCGCTCTGCCACGACAGGCGGGGCGACGGGGCATCGATGCCCATCGGGTTCACCAGATACTCGCAGCGCAGATGGACCGGCGCGGCAACGGCGCCAGCCGACAACAGAACCGCAACGCCCACAATAATCAGAGCCTTATGCATAACTGGAAATCGCCCCTCGATTTTTCTCCGCGCGCTCTTTCTCCGCCGCCTGCAGATAGCCGCTCTCGCGAAACGCCGCGAGTGGGTCTTCGGCGAGTCCCCTGGCCTTGCGCCATTCCCGCATCACCGGCCGCACATCGATAAAGAACGCCGCGCGCAGGCATTCCTCGGCATCCACCAGATCGCTTTTCGCCTGGTGGAACGCGAGCTGCTCATGATCCACCAGCGCCGCCTTCAGGAACAGCTCCTGCGCGTTGCCGGCGGTCTGCAGGGTCTCTTCAATCTTGTTCTTCAGGTTGTGGCTCTGGTCCACCACGTAGGGAATGTCCGGCTCGGTCCCGGTTTCCCACGCGAAAAAGCGGATCTCGTGGAAGATGCGAAACACCTGGTAGGGGTCCAGACAGCCGATCGTGAGATCGTCGTCGGCGTAGCGGCGGTCGTTGAAGTGGAAACCGCCCAGCATCCCCTCACTGAGCAGCCAGGCGACAATCTGCTCGATGTTCTGCGCCTGATAGTGATGGCCGGTGTCCACCAGCACCTTCGCCCGTGGCCCGGATTGCCGGCAGTAGATGTACGACATCCCCCAGTCGGCGATGTCGGTGGCGTAGAAGGCCGGTTCGAACGGCTTGTACTCCACCAGCATGCGTTGCTCGCCGGTGAGGGCGGCATGCACGGTCCGCAGCCCTTCGGCGAACCAGTTCTTGCGCGCGCGAATGGAGCCGGTGCCCGGGTAGCTGAGCCCATCGGCGAACCAGAGGGAGAGGTCGCGCGAGCCGGTGGCGCGCTGAATCTCCACGCAGTCGAGAATGTGCGCGAGCGCCTGCCTGCGGACCTCCGCGTCGGGATTGCCCAGCGATCCGTTCTTGTAGCGCTGGTCCTGAAACACGTTGGGATTGATGGCCCCGATGCGCACGCCCTGTGCAGCCGCCGCGTCGAGCACCGCGGGAACGTCGGCCAGACCGTTCGGAAAATCCCACAACACGTGAACGGCGACACTCGGACAGCACCCGGTGAACCGATGCACCACCCCGGCGTCGGCCAGCTTCTCTTCTGTGGTGGTGGCGGCCGCGGCCTGAATGAACTTGCCGAACCGCGTGCCCGTGTTGGCGAATCCCCAGGAAGGCAGTTCAATGGTGAAACCGTCGAGAGCTTTGTGCGCCAGCTCCGCCTGCTTCTCGCTCAGCATGGAGGACACCCCGCAAGCAATGTTATCGCGTATGGGCTTCGAGGGGCGGGCAATCCTGCCCGCAAGCCGGCCTTCCGGCCGGCTGGACCCGCTGGAAAGCGGGTCCGCAGCCTGAAAGGGCTGCCCCACATGACTGCTTGATTATCACGTGCCTTCGGGAGCGAACAATCTGGACAGCAGTGCCATGGTCGGCCGCGAGGGTGGCGGCGGGCAGGCGCTGGCGCTTCCGGTCACCGCCGATGCCACCGAGTGGATGGCACGCGCAAACGGTCCGCCCACCTCCACGACGCCGGATTCCCGGTACGACTGCTGCACCTGCCGCGGAGCGTCGGGCACCAGCTCGACGTTTTCGTGATCCAGAAGGTTGCGGAAGTGGCGTTCCGCGAAGTCTCCGTTACAGCGATTGACCACCAGCACCACGCGAGCCGACTCGATTGCCGTCCGGAGTTCGGCGCACCTCCGCCGGGCCATGGCCAGCGACGGCACGTCGGGCGTGGCGGTGATGCAGATCCTGCGGGAGATGCTCAGCAACGGCTTCACGGAGATATGAGTGAGAGATGGGACGCGGACAAAGACGAAATCGTAATACGATCTGGCGCAGGTCGCCAGCCGCAGCACCGCCCAGCGTTTCATTTTCGTCAGCGCTCGCAGGCGAATGCCGGTGATCACGTGAAGCGGGCCCAGATGGCGGACGTGCTGTTTGAATCCCGCCTCCGTCAGAAAGCCCTGATCGTCGCTGGGCGTAATCCCAATCTCCCCATGGTCCAGCAGAATCGACGCGGCGCCCATCTCTTCGTCCACTTCGATGAACAGCGTGCGGAAGCTGCGGTTCCGCGCCACCTGCCAGGCCGCATTGAGCGCAACCGTCGTGGCGCCCGATCCCGGACGGGCCGGCGCGAAGACGGCCAGGAACCCTCGTTTCGCGTCCATGGTGGCGCCCAGCGCGTCAATGGCTGCGGCTTCGAGGTCATCGCTGGCGAATGGCGGCGCGAGCGGCGGGATCAACCCCAGGGTTTCCGTGAGTTGCTGTACGTGCGGGCCGCGTTGCGAACAGATGGGAACGATGGCGGCTGACGGAGACTCGGTCTGGATCTGCAGCACCACGGCGCCGGCCAGGTTCTTCATAGCCTCTTCGCCGATGTCCAGCAGCACCAGTTCCGGCGCCCAGGCGGAGAGTTGCCGGGCAATCGCGTATCCCGTGCGGACGGTGTCGAGGGTTCCCGCAATGGAAATCTCCTCCGACATCGCGCAGACGCCTCGCACATAGTTCGTCAGAGGCGTGTTGTTGCTGAAAACGAGCGCTGAGATCATGGGTCACCCGGGCGGCCAATAGCAGCGGACGTCGAGAAAATGACAGCAACACGCAACTCCACGACGCCAGAACAGCCCGATTACCTCCTCTCGATGTGTTTTCCTGCCCCTCGGGGCGGAAACAACACCTACAACCGCTGTTGTGTGCAATCGGCTGACCACTACCACTCCGCACGTAATACCACACCGAAGAATCTTCGCAGCGCGCGACGATTCAATGTGGGGCGGGATGGAATCCCAATGTCACTTAGTTTTCAGGGCGGCTTCGCAAGTCCAACAATTCACGGCTCTTCTGTTCAAAACAGAACCTGTGTCGGATGGAGGATGCCATCGGTGGGGCAGCCAATCCTGGCTGC
>JBEKZH010000079.1:0-23026 GCA_049510065.1 Bryobacteraceae bacterium | reverse complement strand
AAGTTCGGCCTGGGACCAGCTTTTCTCGGTTCGGAGATCGCGAATTCGGTTGTTCATAAGACTCCAGCGCGCTGTACTCTACACTGATTAGAGCATGACTCAATAGACATGTCAAGTCTGCTTTACATGTTAGCTTAGTCATGGATCTTGTGTTCAAGCCCTGTCCTGGGACGCGTGCCTGGGCCCGGGGTGAAGCTGGTCTCCAGCGACGAGGTCGTGGCGGAAGTGGTTCGCGGCGCACTGATCGCTTCCGGCGATCTCGAGGAATGCGGCACACCGGGCCACGTACTGCACTATGTGACCGGCGATCCGCTGGCCTACCGCCACACCGCAGCGGTGATTGGCGTAACCGACGGGAGGATTGTCGCTCTCGGCGTGACCGGGCTCGCCTGGACCGCGGATTCCGAGGAGTCCGTCGCCGTGGAGGGATGCTGACAGCAGCGGCATGACAGCAAACACCGCATGCTAGAATGTTCGTGAAGTTCCCGCCCCGCTTCCCCGGTCGTCTAATGGTAGGACAGCGGCCTTTGGAGCCGTGAATCGTGGTTCGAATCCATGCCGGGGAGCCATTGCTAAGCAGTGATACCCATTGCCCCCTACCGCCACCGAGCGATACCGATTGCGAACAGCGTAGTGGTGTCTCGTCTGGCCGCTTGGCCGTTGGTCCGGTATTGCTAGAATAAGGCTGTGGGCAATATAGAGTTTGCCTGGGACCGCCGCAAGGCTCGCTCCAACGTGGTAAAGCACGGCATCTCTTTCGAGGAAGCCCAGACTGTTTTCTGGACGACAACGCCCGTTTGATCGATGACCCGGACCACTCAGAGGAAGAAGAACGGTTCGTGCTGCTGGGCTTTAGTTTTCGGGCGCGCTGCCTGATCGTCAGTCATTGCTACAGGGAATCCGATGCGGTGATCCGGCTGATATCTGCCCGGCGCGCGACAGCGCAGGAGGAAGAAGTGTATTGGAGACTCCGATGAGAAATGAATACGATTTTTCCCAGTCCCGCAAGAACCCCTACGCCAATCAACTCAAGCGTCAGATCACGATTCGGCTGGACACGATGGCGGTGAATTATTTCAAGGAAATGGCGGTCGAGTTGGGGATGCCGTATCAAAACCTGATCAATCTGTTCTTGAGAGACTGCGCCATGCAGAAACGGCGCCCGGTCATTCAATGGCCCAAGGAGGCGCCGAAACATCCGGTTAGCCGCTGACCAGGGCGATCAAACCACCGGCTTCGCGGTGCGATGCGACTCCGCTGAGAACTCGGGAAGGCGCTGAATTCCGGTGGAGAGGTAGTTGGAAACCATGGTTCCCGGGGAGCCAACTCCTGGGCACCCGGGAAGGCCACTTTCCAACTCCGGCGTTCTCTGTTGACAGCGTCGCCCACGTCCTGCTTATTATTGTTCACCGAGCACCTTGACGTGCACCGCAGGCGCGTATAACATCTTATACATGCTGGTTGTATGGGCGATGAAAAACAGATCCGTTGGGTAGGATCTGCTTACGACGATCTGCTGGCATTCCCAAGAGACGCCCGGAAGGAAGCGGGCTTTCAGTTGGGGAAGGTCCAGGCCGGGCTTGAGCCGGACGACTGGAAGCCGTTCGACGATTTGGGTGCCGGTACAAGAGAGATTCGCATCCGGGACGCGAGCGGCATCTACCGTGTGATGTACGTCGCCAGGTTCGAGGAAGCCATCTATGTACTGCATTGCTTCCAGAAGAAGACTCAGGTGACCAGCAAGCAGGACAAGGCTATTGCGGTGGCGCGCTATCGCGCCGTGGTCAACGTGAGGAAGGAAAGGAAATGAAGATCGACACCGAAATCCGCCATGTTACAAAGCCGGGCGCGAACCTCTTCCTGGAACTGGGTTTTACGCCGGACGAGGCCAAACGTCTTCAGGCTGCATCTCGCAAACAGATCAATGACGCTCGGCTGCTCAAGCAGCAACTGATGGAAGAGCTGTCTGTCTGGATTGCGAAACATCACCTGAAGCAGGCCGAGGCGGCCGAGATTCTGATGGTCTCGCGCCCGCGGGTGTCCGATGTGGTGAACAAGAAAACGGCCAAGTTCACCATCGACACGCTCGTGGAAATGCTCAGCCGTGTCGGCAAGCCGGTCAGGCTGGCAATCAGATGACCAGTTGGTGCTCTGGTGAAGGAATTCCAGGGCGATATCCGCGGGAGTCTCTTCTTGTAATCAACGTATTACGGGCGGAGAGGTGGTTGGAAACCATGGTTCCGGGGAGCCACTACTTGCGGAAGTCCGTTGACAGTTTCTCAGATAGGCGCGTCTGTCCCGCGTGTTCGGCTCAAATCCGATGAATCCTCTGTAGCCCCGGCCAGCGATCGAAGTCACCGTCGAAGCTCAAGATCGATCGAATACCGTGATGCTCCATAACAGCGATGTGGACCGCATCGCGAGCTGACATCATGGCACGGCTTTGGGCGATCTCGCCGGCACGCAAAACCGCTGGTTTCTCGATGGGGATCACTTCGTCGACGATACCCAACGTCAGTTGGAACGCTGGCCCGATGGCCTCCCGCTTATCGATGGCCGTGTAACGATGAAGGATTTCCTGCAACACTTCCGCATCGGTGACGAGACGTTCGCCCGCTGCAATCAGGCGCTCCAGGAGAACCTGGGCCTCAGCCTTATGCGGATGTGCGGCTCCAATCAGGTACATGGGAATGTTGGAATCTACGAAAATCAACCGTCGTACCCCCGCTCAATTTCGGTCAGCATCTGCTTAACATCAGCGGTGGGGAATGAGTATTCCGCTGCGCGCCGGACCGCCTTCAACTTGGTTTCTGGCTCGACGGCGGGCCTGCTCGCGCGCGATTCCCGGAGCACTCGTCGGACCCATTCACCCACGGTCACGCGTTCTCGTTTGGCAAGACGCTGAATGTCCGACATTTCCTGATCTGGAAGCAGCACCTGGAGACGCTTGCTCATGGTGTGAGTATAGCATGTTCATAGGTGGAGTGCTCGAAACAGGGGGGCGAGAGGTAGTTGGAAACCATGGTTTTCGGGGAGCCAGTACCCGCCTGCCCTAACTACCAGAGGCGAGCGAGTTACGAGTGTTGACCTCGCCAGGCAGCGCCGAGATTCTCAACAGAAGGCCTGTGCGGCGGCTTTCTCCTGTTGGCAGCCCTCTCGCGAGCTGCGGCGCGCTCGCTGGCGCGAGCCCGCATCTCCTCCTCGCTGAAGGTCAGGGACCGAATCTCGTCACTTTCCTCACGCCGGTCAAGAAGACTCCGGCACAAGAGCGGCAGTTCCTGTACCTGGATGCCATATCTTCGTGCCAGAGCGAGATCGGCCCTGACAGTACATTTGGTCCGTACCCGGTCCTCTCCTATGCGTTCAAATGCGAACACGCGGAATCCCATGTTGTGAGTGAATCCGGTGAGTACACACTGCATCTCTGCGCTCCTTCCAAAGCTTCCCTTCCGCTCCGTCGGTTGCTCCACTTGCGCCGTTACGGCTCCCGCGAAGAGTGCCGGTTACAGGTGGGCTCGTACTCGAGAACCAGGCGATCCTGTCGCGTGGATCGGCGCGCTCCATCGCAAACCTCGAAAACAAAACCCGCCGGTTGTCGCTTCATGAACGACGTACCGAGCTCCTGAAGATGATCCAGGAGCGCCCCTGGTATGTTGTCGGCCTCTCCGATGTAGATCCATTCGCTCGCGTTCGAGATTCCGTACATCTGAACAGCACCTGATGTAAGCGGCCACGGAATGAGCCGGTCAAAGGGCATCCTGCGTCCCTTCGGCCGTGATGGTGCGAGAACCTCTCAAACAGTCGCTCCGATTCCGGGTGGAAGCGGTATTCCCTTCGTCCGATCCGTCATTACTCGAAGACGTTCGACTAATTTCTTGCCGAGGCGCAACTCCGCAGGATTGGATTTGTAGCCAGGCAGCCTCGGATCGATGAACTCTCTGCGGAATATCTGATCCGATGCCAGGCTGTTTAATAGTTCGACTTCCTTCGCGGTGAGTTTCACAGTGATGCGTGTCATTCGATCCTGCTTATTGTTCGCGGAAAGCTCGCCGCTGCGCGTTTATCGTGACCGCGCCTCCCGACAAGCCTTGATCGCCGGGTAAAGGGAATCCTGATCTATGTCGCTGACCAGAGAAGACCATGCCTTTCTGAATATCACGGGAATGGGCCGAGACCCGTACGTACGGCGTTGCGAGATCATGGGCGCTCTCTAAGGGCGAAAGTTCGGCTTGTTCACAAACCGGGCCTTCTCAAGGACGAGGCGCTCGTCTTCGTGGCGTTTCATTTGCTGGTCAAGTTCCCGCTGGGGCGCCTCTTGCGCATCCAGTCGGACAGCCTCGACAATGGCCGCCTGCGCCAGGGCATCCAACCGTTTCGAATAGAGAACCAGCGAAAAGCTGGATCGATCGCCGGTGCGGACAAGGTTGCAGGAGTACTCGGAGTCCTCCCATCGCGCTACCACCGCCGCAGTCTCGCCGTAGATGGAATGGTATGCGATCTCGGCGGTGGGTCTGGTTGCCACTCCCCAGGTCGCCGAGATACCTTGAATCATGTCTTCCGCCGTCATCCCTTCGATTTTGTAGCGGTCGTAAGTGACGACGATGCGAAAAAGCTCTCCATTGAAGAAGTACAGCAATCCCTGTTTCACGGGGTCTGCCGTGGCTGGACCCGCCAGGACGGGTGGACGGGGCTGCCAGTCCATTTCCTGAATCAAGGCCGGCCGCTGGTGAACCAGTCTCGCGTCGGCAGGTTTCGTCCCCGCCTGTTTCGCTGCCGTAGTGAGATTCATGCCGAACTGCAGCCCGCGGTAGCTGGAGGAATCTCCGGCGTACAGCATGGACGTCCCCAACACGCCGCAGAGAATCACGATGACGCCAATACGAGCGCGAGTCATCTCGCCGTCGCCCTCTGAGGCGCAATCGAAGGGATGGAGAGCTGCGAGAACTTCCTCCAATTGACCCACGCCAATGCGACGCATAGCACTCCACAGGCGAGCGCCAGCGAAGCAGATACGTATCCCGGCGGGCGTGAGACCACCAACATGGCTGGACTGAAGATGAAGGCTGCAACAAGGAACGCTACCGTCGTGGTGTACCCGGCTCCCGCAGACTTCCGGTTGGCATCAAACATGGCAACTCCTGGTTTGGTGGGATGGCCTAAGAAGACGGGATCAGATCGCCCAACTTAGCTCAGACGATCCGCGAGTGGGCAGAAGCGCTCAGACATTCACCATTATCAGTTAAGTGGTATTGCTTGTCAAACGCCCTCCATGCCAAAATGGGAGTGTTGCTTCACTGTGATTGGTTAAGTTTGATCGAGGAGCCTGTGGACGTCTCTCTGGTGATAAAACAGCGTTTGAGTGAGCTTGGCCTGGATCAGAGAGATCTGGCTACCGCCACTCAGGTCACCGAATCCTACGTCTCACAGCTCCTGACTCGAAGGAAGGCCCCTCCGGCGTCCGGGCGCACCGACATCTACGACAAGATGGGCGAATTCCTGAAGTTCCCTGCCGGGGAACTTTCGAGACTGGCCGACGTTCAGCGTCACGAGGAGTTGAAGAAGCGCGTGGCGGAGCCGCCGAGGCCTCTCTTCAAAGAGTGCCGGGATTTGGTTCTCCGCAAATGCGAGCCCGAAAGGCAGATGGAAGTCCGCAGGATTTTCGAGAAAGAGCCCTTTGGCGAACTCGAACGCCTGGTGACGCAAAAACTACTTGATGTCGCCCAGGGCATCGCCAAGGAGGAACTGCAAAGTGAGGAGTGGCTTCGCTTGATGGCTCAACTGAGCGGCCGCAGCTACGAGCAAGTGCGAGTCGCGATCCTGGAGTTTCTCGACACCGACGTCTTCAACGTCTCGATTGAGAATTGCGTCTCGTTCCTCGATCCGATGATCGACTCCTGGGACATCGACGTCAGGACATTCGGCATGGAAGTCATCCTGAACCGCCGGCTGACGCCAGGCAGCTTGAAGCGATTTGAGTTCGTCGAACAGCCACCGCAACAAGGCTTTGCCATCGAGCAAGGCTTTGAACAGTTCCTGATGGACAAATCCCTCAGTGGCGACGCCACGGAGGAGGAGATCGAATTCCTGAAGACGCTGAAGTTCAAGGGAAGGCGGCCTGCTGCTCTGTATTATTACCGGGAGCTGCAAAACCTGAGGGACCCTCTTCACTTCACCCCTGCGGCGCAACTCAGGGCATCAGATTAATCGACGAGGAAGCGGGGATGTCGGGCAAAGGAATATCTCATGCAACACACCTCTAAAGTTCGCAAGATCGCTTTTGTCGGCGACCACTTGCCGCGCAAGTGCGGCATTGCCACTTTCACGTCCGACCTGCTGGCGGCCGTCGCAACCGCGTATCCGCAAAGCCAGTGTTTCTCAGTGTCCGTCAACGACATCAAAGGTGGTTACGATTACCCGGAAGTAGTTCGCTTTGAGATTGAGGAGCAGGATTTGTCGTCCTACCTGCGTGCCGCGGACTTCCTCAACATCAGCAACGTGGACATGGTTTGTTTGCAGCATGAGTTCGGAATTTTTGGCGGACCCGCCGGCGGTCACATTCTGGCATTCCTGCGCGAGTTGAGGATGCCCGTTGTGACGACGCTTCATACTGTTTTGCGCGAACCCAGAGCCGATCAACGGCGCGTCATGCAGGAGCTAATCTCCCTTTCGACGCGGCTTGTGGTCATGGTTGAGCGCGGGCGACGGATGCTGCAGGACATCTACGAGGCGCCATCGGCGAAGATCGATCTGATCGCGCATGGGATTCCCGATGTGGGGTTCGTCGATCCGACATACTTCAAAGATCAGTTTGGTGTGGAAGGAAAGGTGGTACTGCTCACCTTCGGCCTGCTTTCGCCCAACAAGGGCATCGAGTATGTTCTCAAAGCGCTGCCACAGATTCTGGCGGAGTTCCCGGATGTCGTCTATATTGTTCTGGGCGCCACCCATCCGAACGAACTGCGCGAGCATGGCGAAGCCTACCGGGTTAGCCTCGAAATGCTCGCCAAGAAGAACAGAATCGAAAAGAATGTCATTTTCTACAACGATTTCGTAGAGCTTGAGAATCTGAAGGAGTTCATCGGTGCCGCGGACCTTTACCTGACGCCCTACCTCAACGAGGCGCAGATCACGTCGGGCACGCTGGCGTACACTTTCGGCACCGGCAAAGCGGTGGTCTCCACGCCGTATTGGCATGCCGCGGAACTGTTAGCGGAGGATCGCGGCGTTCTGGTCCCATTCGCGGATGCCCCGGCCATTGCACGTGAAGTGATTGGCCTGCTACGGGACGACACCCGCCGGCATGCTATTCGCAAGAACGCTTACCGGATCGGGCGTGAGATGGTTTGGAGCAACGTCGCGCAGCTCTACATGCATTCGTTCGAGTTGTCGCGGCTTGAGGGAGCGGCGCTCTCTCGAAACTCTCTCCTCACGAAGACGCTCTCCCGCCGGCCTCGGGAACTGCCCGAGTTGAAGTTGCATCATCTCGCGCGGATGACCGATTCGACGGGAGTCTTTCAGCACGCGGTATTCGACGTTCCGAATTTTTCCGAAGGTTATTGCACCGACGACAATGCGCGTGCATTTATTCTCGCGGTACTACTGGGCGAACTGGGAGAGGAGTCGGAACGGCTACGGACTTTTGCCACCACGTGCGCGGCCTTTCTTCACCACGCGTTCGATACTCAAACCAAACGCTTCCACAACCATATGAGCTTTGACCGCCGCTGGCTCGACGCCCAGGGATCTGAAGACTGCCAGGGTCGAGCGCTGTGGGCCCTCGGTATGGGTGTGGGGCGCTCGCCGTTCCGAAGCTTCCAGATGATGGCCGGACAACTCTTCGCGCTGGCATTACCGGCCTTGACGGAGTTCACATCGCCGCGGGCGTGGGCATTCGGCCTGATTGGCATCCATGAATACTTGCGGCGCTTGAGCGGTGACAGCCTCGTTAATCAGACCCGCGATACACTCACTTGCCGGCTCATGGAGCTTTTCGAAAAGAATGCCAGGCCGGACTGGTGCTGGTTTGAAGAGGATCTGTCGTACGACAACGCGAAACTCGCCCATGCCCTGATTCTGAGCGGCCGCGCGACCGCACAGCCCGCGGTCTTTGAGCGAGGCCTGCAGGCATTACGCTGGCTCAACGAGGTACAGATCTCGGAGAACGGTCACTTTCGGCCGATTGGCAGCAATGGCTTCTACCGGCGGGGAGGCACGCGTGCCAATTTTGACCAGCAGCCCATCGAGGCCCAGGCAATGGTCTCGGCCTGCCTGGAAGCCTATCGCGCCACATCGGACTTGTGGTGGTACGAACAGGCCCAGCGCGCCTTCGACTGGTTTATCGGCTGGAACGATCTGGGCCTGGAACTGTATTCGGCTGAAAGCGGGGGCTGCGGAGATGGGCTACATGTGGATCGGGTGAATGGAAATCAGGGAGCGGAGTCTACCCTTGCCTTTCTGCTTTCACTAACGGAAATGCGCCTGGCGCAAAACATGGTAACGAGCTTCCGGGAGCCGATCGCCATTGGGGCATGATGGACGCCTCCTGAGTTCTGCCTGAGACAACCCCTACATGAACGCCAACTTAATTCACGCTAATTCGATTCACGTCCGCCGCACGCCCCCGATCCTCAAGCCCGACCAGTCACGTGTGCTTCTGCGGCCATTCAGTCCGGGAAATTCCCGGCGGGTCGGCTGGATCATCTCCCGGATCATGTCGATCCCGGAAGACCGGGTCGGTCTCCTCCTCGAGGAAATCTCCGCCGAGTTCTCGCAGCGGCATCAGCATATTCGCAGTCTCTTCCTGGAACGCTTTGAACAAGTCCGCGAGATGTTATCGACTGATGAGGGCCTGTCCGAAGAAAGACGGCTGTTGATCGGCTCCTATTTCCTCGCCGAGTACTCTTTGGAATCCGCTGCGCTGTTCAATCCCTCGATCGTGCCGCATCCCGATCAAACCGGTCTGCCAACTGGCTCCCTGCGGTTCATTCTCAGCCTGCGCGCCACCGGAGAAGGACATGTTTCTTCCATCACGTTCCGAACCGGTATCATCCATCCCGATCATCGGATCGAGGTATTCACCCCCACTGGCTTCCTCACCGAGCCTCGTCAAATCCCCAACCCCCGTTATGAGAAGGGACTGTTCGCGCGGAAACTCATTGAGCTTGGATTGACTCGCGACTTTACGCGCCGGGTCATGAACAAGCTCGGGGACTCGTTCGCGCTGGAAGAGCTTCGCGCCAGTCTCCAGGCCGAACAGTTCCGCCTGCCGGATGGAATGACGCAAAAGGATCAACACGAGGCACAGGGGATTTGGATGCTGGCCCGGTCCAACTACGAGGTCCAGTTCCAGCCGGAGCAGCAGTTGTCTGAGCGCATACTATTCCCAGCCACGCCCTCGCAACGCAACGGCATCGAGGATGCCCGGTTCGTCCGCTTTCAGAAAGAGAATGGTGCCCACATCTACTATGCGACCTTCACCGCCTACGATGGCAGGGTGGTAATGCCGGAGCTGGTGGAAACCTCCGATTTCCTCCACTTTCGATTCATTACCCTGAATGGTCCGGCCGCCCAGAACAAAGGCATGGCTATCTTCCCGCGGAAGATCAACGGGCTCCATGCCATGCTTTCGCGGCAGGACAATGAGAATATTTACCTGATGTTCTCCGATAACGTGCACTTCTGGAATGAGCGCAGGGTGCTCCTCAAGCCGACGTTTCCGTGGGAACTGGTCCAGCTTGGGAACTGTGGATCCCCCATTGAAACCGATGCCGGCTGGCTGGTGCTCAGCCATGGCGTCGGCCCTATGCGAAAGTACTGCATTGGCGCGTTTCTGTTGGATCGCGATGATCCCAGCAAGGTTATTGGCCGTCTTCGCGAGCCCTTGCTCAAACCTAATCGGGACGAACGGGAAGGATATGTGCCCAATGTCGTCTATACCTGTGGCGCTCTCGTTCATCGGGGCGAGCTGATCATCCCTTATGGTTTGGCCGATCACGCCACGGGTTTCGCTACCGTCCAACTCGATGAGGTTCTGGCTGCCATGAAATCCGCCGACGGATGAATGCCATGGGACATTCGCACAAAAGGGTGGCGGTTTTATCACCGGTGGCCTGGAGAACTCCTCCGCGGCAATATGGCGCCTGGGAAACCGTCGCCAGCAACATCACTGAAGGACTCGTCGCGCGTGGCTGGGATGTGACATTGTTCGCCACCGGGGATTCCGTGACCCGCGCTCACCTCCATGCCGTGGTGGACGAGGGATATGAAGAGCATTCCGGCGTCGATCCCAAAGTGGCCGAATACCTGCATATCTCCGAAGCTTTCGAGCATGCTGCCGAGTTCGACCTGATCCATAGCCACTACGATTTCATGGCGCTGACCTACAGCCGGCTCGTTCGGACGCCGGTCCTCACCACCATCCACGGATTCTCGTCTCCTAAGATCATGCCGGTTTATCAGAAGTACCGCGACGGATACTTCGTCTCGATCAGCGACTCCGATCGAGCGCCGGGATTGAACTACCTGGCGACCGTGTACAACGGGATCGATCTCTCGCTGTATCCGCTGCAGCAGTCTGCTGGTGACCACCTGGTTTTCCTCGGGCGCATTCACCCGGACAAGGGTGTCCATCTGGCAATCGCGGTTGCTCGCCTGAGTGGCCTGCCTCTGCTCATCGCGGGAATCATCCAGGACGAGGAATACTTTCGAAAGCAGGTGGAACCCTACCTTGACGATCGCGAGATCCGCTATATCGGACCAGTGGACGTGCAGGGTAAGAACGAATTGTTCGCTCAGGCGCGAGCGCTACTGCACTTGAACACCATTCCGGAGCGATTTGGCCTTGTCCTCGCAGAAGCCAATGCCGCGGGCGTGCCGGTGATCGCCATGGACCTTGGCTCCTGCCGTGAGGTGATCGAAGACGGCCGTACCGGATTCCTGGTCAACAATGTCAACGAGGCGGTGCGGGCCCTGGAACGGGTTTGCGAAATCGATCGCGCCGCCTGCCGGAAACGGGTCCAGCGATGTTTCTCGATCGAGACGATGGTGGAGGCGTACGAACACGTCTACTCTACAGTGTTCGATCTGGAGGCGAAGAAGCGATCATGACGCCGGATATTGTCAGACGATACAGCCATAATCCGATCCTCACCAAAGCCCAGATCCCGTATCCAGTCGAAACCGTTCACAATGCGGCGGTGGTGAAGCATGGGGATGAATACATCATGCTTTTCCGCTCCCATCTCCGTACGGGACGATCCATCATTGGATTGGCATGTAGTCCCGACGGATTCCACTTCACCGCCGCGCCAGCGCCTTTTCTGGTTCCTGAGAAAGACGGCCCTTTTGCCGCCTATGAGGAGTTCGGCGTAGAGGACCCACGCGTGACCCCACTGGAAGGGGAGTACGTAATCACATATAGCGCCTACTCGCGAAATGGAGTGCGGATCGCACTTGCGAGGACGCGGAACTTCGATTACGTAGAAAAAGTCTCCCTCATAACGGAGGCTGATTACCGGAACGTGGTGATCTTCCCGGAGAAGTTTAACGGGCTCTATGCCAGGCTGGACCGTCCTCATTCGGACATCGCTCCCTGGTCCATCTGGATTTCCTACTCTCCGGATCTGCGGTTTTGGGGCGAATCCCAGCTCATCATGAGGCCCGAGCAATATCACTGGGACGAAATGAAGATCGGTCCTGGCGCGCCGCCGATCAAAACCGGCCAGGGATGGCTCTCCATCTATCACGGAGTCTTCCAGACAATGGACGGATCGGTCTATCGTTTGGGGGTTGCTCTTCATGACCTGCTGAACCCGGCGAAGATCATAGGCGTGGGCGACTCGTGGATTCTGCAACCGGAAGATCCCTGGGAAGTCACGGGCTATGTCCACAACGTGGTCTTCACCTGCGGCGCGGTTCCGGAATCCGATGGGACCGTGAAGATCTATTGGGGCGGCGCAGACACGGTTATGTGCGTGGGCGAAGCAAACGTCTCGGATCTGGTGGCGCTATGCCTGGAGCATGGCAGACCGGCAAAGTGAGCCGGCGCTTGCGAGCACTGGACTCAGGACAGAGGGTTGCGCCACTTCAGGCCGTGGAACCTGGCAAAGTCGGTATCGGAGGAACAGAGTTCCGCTCCGTACTCGATGGCCAGGGCAGCCAGGTGTGCGTCGGATGTGAGATTTCCAGCGGTGCCCAGAGGCAGGAGCAACTCGCGGAGAACCGCCAGGTGGCGCGGACCTGGATGCACGATAGTCGCGGACGTCTGATCCAGCCAGGAAGCCACAAGGTCAAAAGCCGCATCCACGGGAAGCGGGTGCCGGAACAAACCCGGTCGAGTGGTGAGCCGGAGGAATGCGAGAAGAACATTCCACGGAAAGCCGACAGTCTCCGGTCCCGACAAAGCCGATTCCAGCCAGGGCTTCGCTTTCCGGTTTAGCGGGGCGTCCTCGTTGATGGCGTAGATCAGGAGGTTCGCATCGAGAAGTATCATTTGCGCAACGAGAGCTTTCGGGTGAGTTCCTCGTCCTCTATTGCGTCGGCAACAGCCAACGCTTTGTCCCAACGGAACTCTTGTCCCTCTCCCATCCGAAACGTCTTCTGAGCGAACTTCGGGGCGCGCTTGTGCTCTTTGCCGCGGAGCCCAATTCGTGCGGCTTCATTCAGGGCTTCCTTGAAGGAGATTGCACGCTCCCTCATCGCGTCCCTGATCAACCGTTCCACGTCGGGATCCAGCGTGACTGTCGTCCTCACGCTGCTATCATAGCATCACTTTCAGTGCTATCATGATGCCTGAGCGCGGGCCTGAGGACCGCCGTGGAACCGATCAGGCACGGCGCCGGGCGTCCAGTTCTTCCTTCCAACTTCCAAACAACGGCGCTCTCATGGCACGCCGCAGCTTCTCCGGGTCCGTTTCGTCGCCGCGGAACAGGCGGACGACGTCGGCCACGGTTATCTCCTCGGGTCCGGCGCCAACCTGTTCGATCGCGTCTCCGGCGACGAGTTCGCCTTCCTCCACCACGGAGAAGTAGATCCCCGAGCGGCCGCTGATCCAGAACCTCTTCACCATGTCGGCGCGTCCAAAACGGATGGCGAGCTTGTAACAGGGCATCCGGGGCTGGGTCACTTGCAGCACCGCCGACCCGATGCGGAAACGGTCCCCGATGCGCACCGATTCTTCCAGCAGGCCGGCGGTGGTCAGATTCTCTCCGAAGGCTCCGAACGGAAGCTCGGCGCCCGGCAACTGCTCGGCCCAGTAGCGGTAATGTTCGGCGGGATAGAGGTACACGGCCTTATGAAGCCCGCCATGCACCGTCAAATCGGCCTGCCGGTCGCCGGCCAGATTGTTGCGGCGCAACGCTATCCTGCCCTCGACGGGCGACTTGAAGATGGCGGTGGCCACCGCAGTGTTCTGAACGCGCACTTCCCGCGGCGTCCCCACGTTGACCGAGACCACGCGCTTTCCCTCGATGGACCCGGCTTGCGTCATGTTCGGTTCACGCCAAAGGGTTGCTCCACTCCAGACCCGGTAAGCGAGCGAAGCCGGCGTCCGAAGAGCAGCGTTCCGCTCCATGTACTATAGCCAATACGGCACCATGCGAAGCAGAGCTTGCAGCCCCCTGGGCACTCCTTATACTTGAGGATATGATCGCGGACCTGAAGCCGCCGCACGCGGCGCCGCCACGCGCGCGCTATGGTTTTCTGTTACGTATCGGCGTCTTCGTGCTCATCACGCTGATCGCGCTGATTGCCGCCTCCAACATCATCCGCATCACCACGGGCGACAAGGGCCTGGTCAACGCGGCTCTGGCAAACTTCGCTGCCGCGGCCATTGGGACTACCGTCGCCCTGCGCATCTACGAGCGCGCCCGCCTTGAAGACATTGGCCTCGGCTGGAATCGCGCCTCGCAGCGGAACCTTGCGCTCGGGCTGCTCGGAGGCATCGTCGGAGGCATGCTGGTGACGTTTCCAGCCGTGCTCTTGCGGATGGCCTCGTTCGCGCCCACGCCGTCGGGCGGCAACTGGCGAGCCGTCATCTTCATCGCCGTCGTGCTGCTGTTCGGCGCGATGGGGGAAGAGATCATGTTCCGCGGCTACGCTTTCCAGGTGCTGCTCACCGAAACTGGCATCTTCTCCACCGTGCTGCCGTTGAGTCTGCTCTTCAGCCTCATGCATGGGCTGAACCCCGGCATCCACCCTCTCGGGTTCGTCAATACTTTCCTGTGGGGCGTGCTGCTGGGCTTCTCCTTCCTCCGCAGCGGCGACCTCTGGCTGCCCATTGGCCTGCACTATGGCTGGAACCTGGCTCTGCCGCTGCTCGGCGCCAACCTCAGCGGCATATTCCAGGAAGGGATTGGCGTGCCGTACACGCTAAAATGGAGTGCAGGCTGGCTCTGGAGTGGAGGGGAGTACGGGCCGGAAGGCGGCCTGCTCACGACGATTGTGGTGCTCATCCTTGCAGGCTATTTGTGGAAGGCGCCCATTTGCACCCAGCGCCCCTTCCTGATTCGCGCTCGTAGCGCGGAGCCCTTCCTATGAAAGCGCAAAGGCCGCGAGCCGCGACGCCATACAGGCCGGGAACTCACCAGCTCCGGCGGCGTGGTCGCGGTCCGTTTTGCGCGAGTTCCCTGAAGACCCGCCGGCGCCCAGTCGCGTTCGCGGTTCTCGGGTGCCTTTGGGCGCTGCCCGCATGCGCATCGGAACCGAAGATCAGCGACGAAGACCGCGTAGAGATTCTGCGCGGTCTCACCGCCGAATACGCCAAAGCGAAGGTAGTGCTGCCGCGTTCGAAACACGAACTGCCAGTGGAGACCAACGGGCAATGGGACAAGGAGAAGTGGGCCGAACTGGCCAAAGGACAACTCGGTCCGGCGGCACGCGTCGGCGATCTGGTCCAGGTCACCAAAGTCAGTTTCGACAACGACAAGATCGTGCTCGAAATCAACGGCGGCCAGAAACAGGGGAAGTGGTACAAGCATATCGAGATCGGCATGGGCGGCAATACCACGCCCCTGTCGAAATCGGACGCGAACGCGCCCGGCGGCACCTACATCGCGCTGCTTTTTCACAAGCCGCTTCCGCCCCTGCAGACCACCGACATCAAGAAGATGCTCGCGCCCGTCCTCGATTTCGAGAAGACCTCGGTTACCCAGAACTTCGTCGACACGCTGCCGCCCGAGCAACAGAAGGCCATCAAAGAGAACCGCGTGATCGTGGGCATGGAGCGCGACGCGGTGCTGCTGGCCATGGGCCGGCCCCGGTTGAAGTCGCGCGAGACCGACAGCGACGGCCTCGAGACCGAGGACTGGGTCTACGGCGACGCGCCCGGCAAGATCACTTTCATAACCTTCGCCAATTCGGAAGTGATCCGGGTGAAGGAAGCTTACGCCGATCTGGGCGGCTCCACGGCTCCCAACCTGCCGGCGCGCTGATAGAATGGAAGCATATGGCAATTAAAGTTGGTATCAACGGTTTCGGCCGTATCGGTCGCAACGTCGTGCGCGCTGGTCTTAATAACCCGGACATTGAGTTCGTTGCCGCCAACGACCTTACCGATACGAAAACTCTGGCTCACCTGCTCAAGTACGACTCCATCCTCGGTCCCCTGCACGTTGACGTGAAGGCGGAGGGCGATGCGATCGTCGGCGGCGGAAAACGCATCAGGATCTTTGCGATCAAGGACCCCGCCGAGCTCGATTGGACCTCACTCGGCGTGCAGGTGGTCGTCGAATCCACCGGCAAGTTCACCGACGCCACTCAGGCCGTTAAGCACCTGAAGGGTTCGGTGAAGAAGGTCATCATCACCGCCCCGGCGAAGAATGAGGACATCACCATCGTGCTGGGCGTCAACGAAAACCAGTACGATCCGGCAAAGCACAACATCATCTCCAATGCATCGTGCACCACCAACTGTCTGGCGCCGGTGGTGAAGGTGCTGCAGGAGTCGTTCGGCATCGAGAAAGGCACGATGACGACGATCCACAGCTACACCAACGACCAGAACGTGCTCGACTTCCCGCACAAGGACCTGCGCCGCGCCCGCGCCGCCGCCCTCAACATGATCCCCACCAGCACCGGCGCCGCCAAGGCGATCGGACTCGTGATGCCGGAGCTCAAGGGCAAGCTGGACGGCTATTCCATGCGCGTGCCCACGCCCGACGTTTCCGCGGTCGATCTGGTGGTTGTATTGAAGAAGTCCGCCACCGCCGAGGAAGTCAACGCCGCGTTGAAGGCCGCCGCGGAAGGCCCGCTGAAAGGCATCCTCGCCTACACCGAAGACCCGGTGGTTTCCACCGACATGCTGCACAACCCCAACAGCTCCATCGTCGACTCGCTGATGACCAAAGTGCTGGACGGCAACCTGCTAAAGGTTCTCGCCTGGTACGACAACGAATGGGGCTATTCGATGCGCGTGGTCGACCTCATCGAGTTCCTCGCGAAGAAGGGCCTGTAAGGTAGTTCCCTCCGTTATCTTTCGCGGCCCGTGCCCACGCGGTGCGGGCCGCGAATCTCTCCTCCTGCCAGGCGGCATCGCTCAAGGGCGACGACTGGCGCCTCCTCCTTGCGGCGTGGTACACGTTTCCGAAGCGCAGGCGGTATTATCTAATGCGGAGGAGCGAATGAGAACTCTCTGCATTGTTCTTACGCTGGCGATGGCTCCGGGCGGCTACGCTCAGTTGATCCGGTCGCGGGGCATCGTCAACTCGGCCAGCTTCATGGATCCGGGCCTTCCGGCCGGACCGATTGCACGCGGATCCATCTTTGCCATTTTTGGCGCCGGTCTGGGGCCAGCCTCGAGTCCGACGCCGGTCTTTCCACTGTCTAACACGCTGGGCGGCGTTTCCGTTGCAGTTACCCAGGGCGCGACATCGGTCAACGCTATCCCGCTCTACGTCAGCGCACGGCAGATCAACGCGATCATGCCGTCGAACGCGCCGCTGGGGAAGGTCTCCGTTTCGGTCACCTTCAATGGTGTCAAAGGGCCGCCCTCGCCCGCCAGGGTGGCGAACGCGAGGTTCGGCGCCTTCGCAATCAATAGCAGCGGCTTTGGGCCGTCCGTGATCCAGAACTTCGTCTCCGGCCCGGCACTGCCGGTGAATCTGCCGACTGTGCCGGCCACGCCCAACCAGACCGTCATCCTCTATGGAACCGGACTGGGCCCGGTGACATTCCCCGACAACGTCCCGCCCACAGGAGGCAATCTCCCCACCCAAACGGAGGTCTTCGTCGGCGGCCTGCCGGCTTCAATCGGATACAGCGGACGCAGCCCGTGCTGCGCGGGACTGGACCAGATCAACTTTCAGGTTCCCGCGAATGCGCCGCTGGGATGCTGGGTCCCGGTGCAGGTCCGCACCGAAGGCGCCGCGGTGAGCAACACCACCACCATGGCCATCTCAGCCGACGGGTCGCCGTGTTCGGACAGTGGCAATGCGCTGACGGCGCCTTTTCTCGCGGGCAGGAAGATCGGCGTCATCGCGGTGCTGCGCACGCCGGTGACGGAAGATGTCGGGTTACCGGCGGCGGCCACCGTAACGACGGATAGCATCATGATGACGTTCCAGCAGGAGAGTACCTCGCCGCTTCCGCCGTTCAACCCATTCTTCTCGCTGCCGCCGGCGGGCACGTGCACGGCCTTTACGCCGCAGGGCGACATGTTCGACGGCGATCCCTTTCCCCTCAGCGGCACCACCGGGAAGTTTCTGGACGCCGGCAGTTCTCTCACGGTCTCCAGCGCCACGGGCAACCGGAAAGCGAGCCGGGCAGCGGGTAACGTGCGGAACTTCCAGCCGCTCGGCTACACCTATGACGGATCGCTGGTGCCCTCGTCGCTGTTCCTCAACCCGGGCAGCTTCACGCTCACCGGCGCAGGCGGGGCCGACGTCGGGGCCATTTCGACGAATTTCACCTTTCCCACGCCGCTCACCTGGAGCAACCGCGACCAGATATCCCCCATTACCCGGAGCCAGGGATTCACCGTGAATTGGACCGGCACGCCCGCGGGCCTGACGGTGGTCATCTTCGGGGGCGGCGTGGATCTTCCGTTTAACGCCACCAGCGAGTTCGTCTGCGTGGCGCCTCCGGGATCGTCGAGCTTCGCTGTGCCGTCCACCGCGCTGGCCAACGTTCCCCCCAGGCGCGGCCACCTGCTGCAGTCCAAGGGAGTGGTGTACGTTGGCGCTCTGCCGCTCGCCAGCCCGGCAGCGTTCACCGCCACCGGTCTGGACAGCGGCGCGATCTACGCGGGCGCTTTCATCGGCAAGACCGTGATCTTCCAGTAGGAGAATCGCTATGAGACTCAGATACAAGGCATTGATTCTGGTGTTTCTGTTGCTCGCGTGGCGGGCAGACGTTCGGGGCTCCGACCAGCAATACGATCCTCCTCCGTTTCCCAATGACTTCCCCCCCTGGCCGAACGATCCGCCGGACCCGTTCAGCGATCCTTTCGACCCCATCAACGACCTGCCTGATCCGTTCGATATTCCACTTCCGCCCGAAGATCCGATAGATTTCCCGGACCCGATCTTAGATTTCCCTCCCCCGGAGATCCCCGATCCATTCCCTGATCTGCCTTCCCTGATCCCGGACCCGTTCGACGATATTCCGGATGTTCCTTTGCCGGACCTGCCCGACTTCCCGCCCGACGTACGTGGGACGCCCGAGGCGGACGTCCAACCTCAGGCTGCAAGCAATGTGGTCGCCAGCCTCATGCCCTTCCCGATGCGGCTGCCGTTTCACCCCGCGTATTCGGGAGTAAGCGCGCCGAAGACGGTGCCGACCTGCAACGCGGCGTCCGCCCCCGGGCTCGTCATCGCGGAAGCGAACAACAACACCGTGGCCTTCTACAGCACGTGCCCTTTCGCACGGACTCAGCGGGTCTCCGTCGGCGCTATGCCGGTTGCGGCCAGGGCCACACCGGACGGGCAATTCGTCTGGGTGGCCAACGTCGACTCGTCGAACATCTCCATCGTCAGCGTGAGCAGCAAGACGGTGGTGGGGACCATCGCGCTGCCGCCGTTCAACGGCGATGCGGCCGAGCCGAACGGGGTGGTGTTCACACCGGATGGTACTACGGCCTACGTCACCAACCACGACGCCAATCCCGGCTCTGTGATCTTTGTGATCGACGTCGCCAGTCGCACCGTTCTGACGACGATTCCGACGGACGGATATCCGGCGGCGGCGGCGGTTACCCCGGACGGTTCAACGGTATGGGTGACGAACCGCGCCGACAGCACCATCACCGTCATCGACACCCTGACGAACACGGTGGTCACGCACGTCCAGGCCGACTACCCTCTGGGGGTCGCGTTCAATCCCACGGGAACCAGGGCGTATGTGGCGGAGGCGGAACTGGGGAGCGAAGCCACCGGCTACGCCAACGGCTACCTGAAGGTGTTCGACGCGTGGACCACGGACACCATCGCGAGGATCCCGGTGGGAGTCATGCCGCACGTGGTGAAGGTGACGCCGAGCGGTCACTACATCTTCGTGACCAACCTGGGTTCCAATTCCATTTCGGAGATCAACACCTTAACGAACACCGTGATCCACACGATCCCGGTGCCGGGGCAACACCCGCTGGGGCTTGCGTTTATCAAGTAGGAGCGGATGCGCGATCGCTTATGACACTCCGTCCAGCGCAGCTCAGGCACGGATCGCAGGCGCGCATCGCGGCGGAGACCAGGTTGTCGCGGCCGGTTCCTATATCCGCAGGAACCAGCCGCGGCGATACATCCCATACGCCAGCAGATACATCAGCAGAGTATAGGCGATCGCGAAGAGCAGCGACGCGTTCGCCGGCGAGGCCAGCGGCGCAAACAGGCTGTTGTAGAGCCACTCGCGCAGCGTGACCGCTTGCCCGCCTGCCATCCAGTGCACCGCGCTCAGCGCCTGGTCGAGAAACTCGGACGCCAGATACACCGCGATCGCGTTCATCCCCAGAATCGCCAGCGGCTTCACCACGCGCTTGTAGCCCACGCCATCCACCAGCCACAGGAAGATGGCGAAGATCTGGAAGTCCAGCCCGGCCATGAACAGCGCGTACGAACTGGTCCACAGCTTCTTGTTGATGGGTAGCCAGATGTCGCAGACGAGTCCCGCGGCCAGCAGCAGGCTCCCTGCGAGGAACAGCCACGTGGTTCGCTCAGCCAGCGTGCGCCGCAGACGCAGCAGATGTCCGGCCATGATGCCGAGCAGAGTTGTGGCCACCGCCGGCAGCGTGCTGACAATCCCCTCCGGATCCCACGTCTCGGTCCAGTGGTAGTTGTGGGCTCCCAGGACCACGCGATCCACGTAGTGGGCCAGATTGCCGTCCACGTCGAGATGCCCGGCTCCGTAGCCCGGCACGGGGATGAGCGTCATCATGAGCCAGTATCCGGCCAGCAGCGAACCGATCCAGATGAGCTGTCCCCGCACGCGCGTGGTCAGGTAAATGGTCACGGCAACCAGATAGCAGATGGCAATCCGTTGCAGAACGCCGAGCAGACGCTGGGTGGAAAGATTGAGGCCGGGCCACGCGTAGATCAGCACGCCCAGTACATAGAGGATCACCGCGCGCCGGAATGCCTGCGCCAGCAGCCGGACGCGCGACACGCCTGCCTCCATGCGCCGTCCCAGAGACAACGTGATGGCGACGCCGACAATCCAGAGGAAGGAAGGGAACACCACGTCGGTGGGCGTCCAGCCGTTCCATTCGGCGTGCTCCAGCGGCCCGTATACGTGGCGCCCGTCGCCCGGCGTATTCACCAGAACCATCAGCGCCATGGTGGCGCCGCGAAACGCATCGAGAGAGACGAGCCGTTCGCCAGTGGGCTTCACACCGACCTACGATATCATTCCTGCGGCGTAGCCGAGTGGCCGCCGTTATCCGAGAATGCTGAGGGTGCTTTTCTGGATGTCGTCGGCCACGTGTGCCACTTTCACGTTGGCGGCGAAGTTGTTGCGGGTTTCGAGGAGGCTCACCATTTCGGCACTCAGATCCACGATGTCCTGGGGAGGGTTCTGAGAGGCCGGCACGGTGGGGAAAGGGAGATTGGCGATGCGCGAGGCTGTGGTATCGAGCTGGGTCTCAGCCTTGAGCATCCCTTCGAGCGCGGATTGTATCGCGGTCATTTTGTGGTCTGGTCCTTGTCTCCCTCATCGACCGTCAACGCCGCGTTTCCAGTGATTCTTTCAGCCATTGCGTACACCAGCTCGTCCAGCCCCTCGCCGGTCACCGCGGAGATGGCGAAAAAAGGCAGCCCCCGCTCGGCCGCGAGGCGCCGCACGGAGGCCAGCCGCTCCACATCCTGCACCGCGTCTATCTTGGAGGCCACCACCAGCATCGGTTTTTGCGCCATCTCTTCGCTGAAGCTGGCCAGCTCGTGCCGGATGACCTCGAAGTCTTCCACAGGATCACGTCCTGTGAAATCAGACACATCCACCATGTGGACCAGTAGGCGGGTGCGCTCCACGTGCCGCAAAAACTGGATGCCCAGGCCAGCGCCCTCGTGAGCCCCCTCAATCAGGCCGGGGATGTCGGCCACCACGAACGTGCGGTCGCCCGCCAGTACCACGCCGAGGTTCGGGACCAGCGTAGTGAAGGGATAGTCGGCGATTTTGGGCTTCGCGGCGGAGATGCGGGAAATCAGCGTGGACTTGCCGGCGTTGGGGAAGCCCACCAGGCCGACATCGGCCAGTAGCTTGAGTTCCAGACGGAGACGCTTTTGTTCGCCCGGCCGGCCCGGCTCATGTTCGGTGGGCGCCTGATGCGTGGGTGTAGCGAAGTGCTGGTTGCCCCGGCCGCCGCGTCCGCCGCGGGCCACCACAAACCGTTCGCCCTTTGCGGTGAAGTCGTGCAGCACGTCGCCGGTCTCGACGTCGTAGACGATGGTCCCCACCGGCACTGGCAGTTCGATGGATGTCCCTTCCTTGCCGCTGCGGTTGCTCCCCTCGCCGTGCCGGCCGCGCTGTGCGGTGTGTTCGGGGTTGAAGCGGAAGTGCAGCAGCGTGTTGTGGTCGCTGGCCACCATGACGATGTCGCCGCCCCGTCCGCCGTCGCCGCCGCTGGGACCGCCCCTGGGCACGAACTTCTCGCGCCGGAACGCCATGCAGCCGTTCCCGCCGTCGCCTGCCTTCACCGAAATGATCGCTTCGTCGATGAACTTCATCGTGCACACAATGAAAAAGGCCGCCGGTCCGCCTGGACCCGCGGCCAATTCCGAGAAGCCTCGTCTGGTATTACTGCTCCACCGGAGCGATGCGAATGAACTTGCCCATGCGGCCGCGGTCGCGGAACTGCACGATGCCAGGCACCCTGGCGAAGAGCGTGTCGTCCTTGCCGAGACCCACATTCTCACCGGGCTTGAAGCGCGTGCCGCGCTGCCGGACCAGAATGGAGCCGCCGGTCACCAGTTCGCCGCCAAAGGCCTTCACGCCCAGCCGCTGCGCGTTCGAATCGCGCCCGTTCTTGGAACTGCCTAATCCTTTTTTATGCGCCATTGCTCACCTGCTACGCCACAATCTCGTTCACGGTCACGGCCGTGTAGTTCTGCCGGTGCCCGATGGTGCGCTTGTACTGCTTCTTGCGCTTGAACTTGAAAACGATGACCTTGTCGCCGCGCCCGTGCCCGGCGATGGTGCCCCGTACCCGCGCGCTGGCCAGGTCGGCGCCAGTCACCACTTCGTTGGAATCCCCCACCACCGCGAGCACGCGGTCGAACTCCACCGCCGCGCCGGGCTCTCCCTCGAGTGTCTCCACCCGAACCGTATCGCCTGGGGCGACGCGATACTGCTTTCCTCCCGTTTCGATAACCGCGTACATAATGTGTCCCTTAGAGAAGGTTGTGTTGAGGGTACTCAGGCAGGCACACCAACTGCGCCGACCACAACCACCTATCTTACAACAGGGGCCCCGGTCCGGCAACCGGCAGAATTGTCCAATGCGGAGTGAGCCTGAAGCGGGGGTTCGTTTCCAATGCGGAGAGAGCCCGAAAGGCCGATTTGATTCCAATGCGGGATGAGCCTGAAAAGGCGAAGCTGCTGATGAATG
>JBEKZH010000078.1:0-24334 GCA_049510065.1 Bryobacteraceae bacterium | reverse complement strand
ACGCCCAGGATGAACGCGAAGGAGGTCATCAGAATAGGCCGCAACCGCAGCCGCGCGGCTATCATGGCCGCATCGACGATGGACTCGCCCTGTTCGTGGCTCATGCGCGCGTACTCCACAATCAGGATGGCGTTCTTGGCGGCCAGGCCGATCAGCGTGACAATGCCGATCTGCGTGTAGATGTCGTACGGATAGTGGCGCATCCACACGGCCAGCAAAGCGCCGAAAATCCCCAGGGGCACCGCCAGCAACACCGCCATCGGGATCGACCAGCTCTCATACAACGCTGCCAGGCAGAGAAACACCAGTACGGCCGCGAAGCCGAAGATCACGCCTTCGTGCCCCTGCGCTTCTTTCTCCTGATACGTGGTGCCGGTCCATTCGTAGCCGAACCCCACTGGCAGCGTCGCGATGGACAACTGTTCCATGGCGTCCGAGGCCTGACCGCTGCTATACCCCGTAGCCGGCGTGCCCAGCAACTGGACACAGCGAAAACGGTTGTATCGGTAAATGACATCCGGCCCGGTGGTCGGTTTCACCGTGGCCAGAGTGCCCAGGGGCACCATGTCGCCGTCGCCGGTGCGCGCGTAGAAACGGTTGATGTCGGAAGGCCCGGAACGGAAGTCGGGCTCGGCCTGCACCAGCACCTGCCAGGTGCGCCCGAACAAATTGAAGTCGTTCACGTAGAGTCCGCCAAGAAATGTCTGGAGCGCATTGTACGCCTCGGTCACGGGGACGCCAAGGGTTTGCACTTTGTCCAGGTCCACGTCCACCTTGTATTGCGGAACGTCGGGCCGGAAGGTGCTGATGACGTTGCCCAGCTCCGGACGCCGCCGGCTCGCCTGCACCAGCATGTCCGCGGTCTGCGAGAGCGCGCGCACGTCGCCGCCCAGGCGGTCCTCCAGCATGTACTGGAAGCCGCCGGAAACGCTCAGGCCGAGGATCGGCGGCGGACCGAAGGCGAAGGTGACCGCCTCCGGCACCTTACGGAACTCCCGCTGCATCGCCGCGATGATCGCCTGCATTTTCAGATTGTCCGCGTGGCGCTCGTCCCACGGCTTCATTCGGGCGATCACGGTGGCGACGTTGGAATTGCTGGTGCGCGTAGTCAGGTCCAGACCACCCAGGGTCAGGGTACTGGCGATGCCCGGGATGCCGCCGATAATGTTCTCGATCTTGCGGGTGGCCGCATCGGCGCGCTGCACCGACGATCCGTCGGGAAGGCGGATGGCGACGTAAATGGACCCCTGGTCCTCGTCGGGCAGGAAACCGCGGGGCATCCGCTGGAAGATTGCCCCGGCCACGAGCCAGAAACAGAACAGTCCGATGAGGGCCAGCGCGGACTTCCGGATGAGCGTGCTCACGCCCGCCAGATAGCGGCCCGTGGCCCAGGCGAAGGTGCGGTTGAAAGCGCCGAAGAAATGCGCGAGCGGTCCGCGAGCGCGCCCCTTCGGACGCAGGATCAGCGCGCTCAGCGCGGGGCTCAGAGAGAGTGCATTGAAAGCCGAAAGCAGCACGGAAGCGGCGATGGTGAGCGCGAACTGCCGGTAGATCTGTCCGCTGACGCCGCCCAGAAAGGCCACCGGGATGAACACCGCCGCGAGAATGCAGGCGATGGCGGTCACCGGAGCGGACACTTCCTTCATGGCCTGGATGGTCGCCGCGCGTGGCGACATGCCTTCGTCGATATGCCGCTGCACCGCCTCCACCACCACGATGGCGTCGTCCACCACGATACCGATCGCCAGCACCAAACCGAACATGCTGGTGATGTTGATGGAGAAGCCCAGCAGCGGAAACAGCGCCAGAGTACCTACGACAGCCACGGGAACGGTGAGCAGCGGAATCAGCGTGGCGCGCCAGTTCTGCAGGAAGAGGAACACCACCAGGATCACCAGACCGACGGCCTCGAACAACGTGAGCATCACGTCGTGGATGGCCGCGTTCACGAACATGGTGGAATCGTAGGAGATTATGTAGTCCATGCCGGCCGGGAAGCTCGTCTTGAGCTGATTCAGGAAGCGGCGCACGCGGGCGCCCGTCTGCACGGCGTTCGCCCCCGGCGACAGGTATATAATCACGTTGCCCGAGTCGCGTCCGTTCACGCGATTGAAGCCGGTATAGGTCTGCGCTCCGAGTTGCACCCGGCCAATGTCGCCGATGCGCAGCAGCGAGGCGTCCGGACTCGCCCGCAGCACGATGTCCTCAAACTGCCGCGGGTCCACCAGGCGCCCGGGGGCATTCACCGAGTACTGGAAATCGGACCCGGCGGGAGCCGGTGGTTGTCCGAACGCTCCGGCCGGATTCTGCCGGTTCTGTGCCTGAATGGCCGCGCTGATGTCGCTCGCCGTCACCCCCAGCTTGGCCATTTTGTCCGGGTTCACCCAGACGCGCATCGAGTAGACCTGGTTCGAGCCGAGGCGCGACTCGCCGACACCTTCGATATTGCCGAGCTGATTCACCAGATTGATCTGCGCGTAGTTGGTGAGGAAGAGGGAATCGTAGCGGTTGCCTGTGGAGACCAGGCTGATGGCCAGCAGGAAGGCGCTGGAGACTTTCTTCACCGTGACGCCCTGGCGCTGCACCTCGGGCGGCAGCCGGGGCATGGCGATGTTCACACGGTTCTGCGTCTGCACCGTGGCAATGTCCGGGTTCGTGCCCAGCTTGAACGTCACCTGGATGTTCAGCGTGCCGTCGTTGGCGCTGGTGGAAAGGTAATAGAGTATGCCGTCGAGACCGACCAACTGCTCTTCGATGGGCTGCGCCACGGTCTTCTCGATGTCCTGCGCGTTGCCGCCGAGGAAGTTGGTGGTGATCTGCACCACCGGCGGCACCACTTCCGGATACGCCGCCACGGGAAGACCGGGGATGGCCACCGCGCCGAGAATCACCATCACGATGGCGATCACCATCGCGAACACGGGGTGATCGATAAAGAATCGTGCCATCGGTCAGCTCCCCGACTTCGGCTCGCGATACGGCTGCGTCTGTACCGTAGCTCCCGGCCGCACCTTCAACTGCCCTTCCACGATGATGCGATCTCCCGCCTGCAGGCCCTGCTCGACGATCCAGAGATCGCCGGTACGGTTGCCGGTGGTGACGGCACGCGTGAGCGCCTTGTTGTCCGGGCCCACCGCATACACGATCTGCATGCTTTGCATCTGCTGCACCGCCCTTTGCGGAATCACCAGGGCGTTCCTGCGTTCGTCCACCTGCACGCGAATGCGGCCGAACTGGCCGGGCAGCAGGGTGTGCCGGGGATTGGGGAAGCTGGCCTGCAGTTCCAGCGTGCCGGTCTTCGGGTCCACCTGGTTGAGCGTATCCGTGATGCGGCCTTTGGAAGGGAACTCGGAACCGTCGGCGAGGATCAGCGTCAGTTGCCCGGCCGGCGATTTCTCCCCGCGTCTGGCCCAGGCGAGGTATTCCGATTCGGTCACCTTAAAGCGGACCCAGATGGGATCGAGCGGAACGATGGTGGTGAGCGGCTGCGCGGCCGTGGGCGACACCAGCCCTCCCACCGGCACCAGCGAATCGCCGATGCTGCCTCCGATGGGCGCGCGGATGGTGCCGTATTCGAGATTCAGCTCGGCGGTGCTCAACGCGCCTTTGTTCGATTCCACTTTGCCCTCGGTGGAAGCGATCTGGGTTCTGGTGGAGAGCGCGGTCTGTTCGACGGTGGCCTTGTTCGCCTTCACGGTCTCTTCGGCGGCGCGCAACGCGGCGGTGGCTGCGTCGAGGTCCTGCTGCGAGGCTGCGTCAGCCTGCACCAGCGGCTTCAGACGTTCGTAGTCCTGCTGCGCCTTCACCAGATTCGCCTGCGCGGAGGCCAGGCTCGCCTGCGCCTGCAGCAGCGAAACCTGCTTGCGCGCGAAATCGAGGTCCGCCTCGCTCTGCCGCAGGTTGCCGCGCGCCTGTTCCACGCTGGCTTCGAACGGCCGCAGATCGAGCACGTACAGGACCTGACCGGCCACCACCTCCGCGCCCGGCTGGAAGAGCCAGCGGTCGACATAGCCGGCCACGCGGCTGCGAACGTCCACCATGTTGCGCGCGTAGGTTTGCGCGGCGAAGTCGGAAAAGATGGGAACGTCGCGCGGCTGAACTTCCATCACGGTGACCAGCGGCGGCGGCGCGCCGGCCGGTCCGCTCCTTTGTCCGGAGGCACTGCAGCCCTGGAGGAGAACGGTTACGAGAAGGATGGCAATAGCGGCATAGGGCAGGCTATCGGCCTGCCGCGTCTGTCTGTGCATAAACTTCTATTGTCGTCGATTGGCCGGCGGACAATGGCGAAGACCGCTCCCTCACGGTCACGGCTCGGCAAGGCACCGATCCTACCGAGCCGCACGCGTCAGCAAGCGGTTGTTCGGGTTTACGCTTTGCCCGTCTTCAGCTTCTCGCGCTGCTCGCGCAGCACGGCTTTGCGGCTCAGCTTGATCTTGTTGCCTTCGGTCGCCAGAACCTTCACCAGAATCTGGTCGCCTTCCTTCAGCTCGTCGCGGACCTGCTTGATGCGGTTCTCCGAGATCTCGCTGATGTGCAGCAGGCCGTCGGTTCCGGGGAAGATCTCCACGAAGGCCCCGAATTCGGCCAGGCGAACCACCTTGCCGAGATACGTCTTGCCCACTTCGGCCACCGCGCCAATGTCCGTAACGCGTTGAATGGCCTTGCGCGCGGATTCGCCGTCGGAGGCGAAAATGTTCACCGTGCCGTCGTCGGACACGTCAATCTTGGCGCCGGTCTCGTCCACGATGCTGCGGATCATCTTGCCGCCCGGGCCGATCAACTCGCGAATCTTGTCCACCGGAATCATAACTGTGTAGATGCGCGGCGCATAGGGCGACATTTCCGCGCGCGGCTCGGCGATCACCGCCACGATCTTGTCGAGAATGAAGAGCCGCGCTTTGCGGGCCTGTTCGAGCGCTTCGGTGAGGACCTTGGTGGAAACGCGCGGCACCTTGATATCCATTTGCAGGCCGGTGATGCCATCGCGCGACCCGGCCACCTTGAAGTCCATGTCGCCGTAATGGTCCTCGGCGCCGGCGATGTCGGTGAGGATGGCGTATTTGTCGCCTTCCATCACCAGTCCCATGGCGATACCGGCAATCGGCGCGGTGATCGGAACGCCCGCATCCATCAGGGACAGCGTGGCGCCGCAAACCGTAGCCATGGAGCTGCTACCGTTCGACTCCAGAGTGTCGCTGACCACGCGCAGCGTGTACGGAAACGCCTTCTCGTCGGGCAGCACGGCGAGAATGGAACGCTCCGCCAGCGCGCCATGGCCGATTTCGCGGCGGCCTGGACCGCGCATGAACCCAACTTCGCCGACGCTGAACGGCGGGAAATTGTAGTGCAGCATGAAGCGCTTGTTGGTGACGCCGGGGTCGAACATCTCCAGGCGCTGTTCGTCTTCCTTGGTGCCCAGGGTGGTGCTCACCAGCGATTGCGTCTCGCCGCGGGTGAACAGCGCCGAGCCATGCACGCGCGGCAGCACGCCCACTTCGATAGTGATCTTGCGGATCTCGTCGAATTTGCGGTTGTCCGGACGGCGGTGCTGGTCCAGCATCTGCTCGCGGAAGATCCGCTCCTTCAGGATGTCGAACACCTGGCCGGCCTCGGCCCGCTGCTCTTCCGGAGCAGCCTCCACCACCTTCTTCTTCGCGGCGCTCACCAGGTGATGGCTGTCTTCCTTGGAGTACTTCGCGGTATCCATCGCGTCGGTCAGTTCCACGCGGATGCTCGCGGAAATCTGATCGAGCAGCGCCTGGTTGAGCGGCGCGGGCGTGAATTCCCTCTTCGGCCTGCCCGCTTTCGCCATCAGCTCGCGAATGGCCGCGGCAACCTTCTTGCAGCACTCGTGACCGTATTCGATGGCGGCGATCACTTCGGCTTCGGTGGCGTGATTGGCCCCCGCCTCCACCATCACAATGCCCTCTTCCGAGCCCGCAACCGTGATGTTGATCTTCGATTCGCGGCTCTCGTTGTAGCCCGGATTGGCCACGTGTTTCCCGTCGATCAGGCCGACGCGCACCGCGCCCAGCACATGATGGAACGGAATATCGGAGATCGCCAGCGCGGCCGCCGCGCCCACAATGGCAAGGGTGGCCGGGTCGCGCTCCGGATCGGCCGAGAGCACCATGCCGATCACTTGCGTTTCGTACGAGAAGCCTTCCGGGAACAGGGGACGAATGGGCCGGTCGATCATCCGGCTGGTCAGAATCTCTTTCTCGGAGGGACGCCCCTCGCGTTTGATGAAGCCGCCCGGAATCTTTCCGGCGGCATACGTGTATTCGCGGTAATCCACCGTGAGCGGGAAGAAGCTGGCGCCTGGTTTGGGTTCGTCGGCGACACACGCCGTGACAAGGACTACCGAGTCCCCGGAACGCACTACTACCGCGCCATTGGCCTGTTTTGCGATTTTTCCTGTTTCAAGGGAGAGCTTACGACCATCCAGGTCGATTTCAACTGTGTGGACCATCTTGGTTCCTTTAACCTGGGCGCCTGCGCCTTTTCGGCGAGCGCCGTCTGCGATTAAGAGGGAGACTTGGGAGTGACTGTCGTGCGGTGATAGCGTCCACCAGGACGCGCGGCCACCTGGCCTCGGGCTTCGCGCTAGCGGCGAATGCCGAGACTCTGAATCAGGGCCTTGTACCGCTCCGGAGTTCGGCTTTTCAGATAATCCAGCAAACGGCGCCGTCGAGCAACCATCGAGAGAAGTCCCCTGCGGGAATGATGGTCTTTCTTGTGCGTCTTGAAGTGGTCCGTAAGCTGGACGATCCTCTGGCTGAGGATCGCTACCTGAACTTCTGGCGAGCCGCTGTCATTCTTGTGCTGCCTGTATTGCGCGATAACCTTCGTTTTCAGATCAGCCGCCAGTGCCATTCTCGGATCGGTACTCCTCGTCTTTATCTTAATCCCGTTTATGTACCCATTCAGAATAGCACAGGGCGGGGGCGGTGCGGAGACCCTGAGGTTCCCGATGACTCATCGGTCCGGGGCGCGGGTGCCAGGATTCGACTTCTGCACGAGACTCCCGCAATCTCCTGAATCCGCGAGAGGAGTGCTTGATTCGGCGCGTCAAAGTTCCGTAAACGGCAAGGCGACGACCTTCGGCGCCAGGGGCAGCCGTCTTGCAATTATGCATTGTAACTGCACATTTGCAAGCAGGCCGTTGTCGAGGTCTCGAGCCCCCTACTCACCCGACTGCATCGATCAACTCGTCCCACCCGAGCGCGTATCCAAGGGCGCGCTTCACTTCCACGCGCCTCGACGGCGCCAACACACCGGCCCGGGAGTCGAGCCACGGCCGCGCCGCCATGCGGACATTGTCGAGATTCGCGACGCAGGCTGACGGCAGTCCCTCTCGCCGTCCCACACGGACCTCCACGGGAATCGCCCTGATCGTCGTGGTGATCTCCGCGACGATGAACTTGCTGAGGTACTCATACGCGTCGTTGCGGCTCAACAGCAGCACCGGCCTTCGTCCCGCGGGCGCAGGCAGGTTCGCCCACCAGATCTCGAATTGCCTCACGGCTTGTACTCCTCGGCCGTGGACCAGTCATCGGCATCCAGCGGCGAATCCGGCTGCCTGCGATAGGCCTCCCGCATAGCGCGGTACTCTGCCTGACGGATAGCCTTGCGAATCGCCTGCCGGACAAACTCCGACCTTCTGCGTTTGCCGGGTTCCGCAACGCGGTTCAAGGCGGCCAGCGTCTGCTCGTCCATCTGGATCAGAAGCGACTTCATATATAAGTATTATATAGAGTCTTGATATGGACGATAGACGAGGCCTCCAGCCCGTTGGGGACACGCGGTGCAGCCGCGTTCGTTGCCGGCAGGGCAGAGAACAGCCATACAATACATTCAGGCTTCTCAGCCAGGAGGCAATTGTGAACGGGAGTTCCCGGCTTCTCCGGCGCGCCAGAATACCGGCGACTGCATTCTTCGTCCTCGGGATCTGCTATTGGGCGGGCCCGGTCGTCGCGCAGCCGGGCACTCCGGCGGTTTCCGGCGGTCTGGTGATGGCGCCCGTGGTGGTCCGCAACCGCGACGGGCACGCGGTGACCGACCTCGGAAAAGAGGACTTCCAGCTTTTCGACAAAGGCAAGCTGAAGGAGATCTCCAGCTTTTCGGTCGAGAGGCCGGCGCAAGGAACGAATCTCACGGCCTGGGTATTCGACGACGTTCAGGTCAGTGACCTCGGCGACTTCACGCGGCTCCGCGCCGCGGCGATTCGACAGGTTTCGGCCCTGCCGCCGGGCGATCGCGCGGGGATCTTCACTACATCGTGCCGGGTGCTCCTCGATTTCACCAATAGCCGGGCGAAGCTGCGGGAAGCCTTGTCGCGGTTGGAATTCCAGCCGGTCTCCGCATGCACCGCGTCGAAAGTGCAAGTAGCTCAGCTCGCAGTGTTGAGCTCGGCGGTGCGCAGGATGGCGGCTCTGCCGGCGCAACGGAGCATTGTTTTCACGTCCCCGGGATTCCTGGTGGGACCCGACGGGGCGCGTGACCAGGCGGATCTGGTTGATTCGGCGATTCGCTCGAAGGTGGCCATCCACGTCCTGGATGTGGGCGGGGCGACGAGTCCGGCGGTGTTAGCAGAACTGGCGCATGGAACCGGCGGCACGTACGTCGCGTCCGGCAACGACTTCGACAAAGCATTCCACAGGCTGGCAACGCCGGAGAGCTACTACGTTCTGGGATTCGCGCCGAGCCAGGAGGCGGACGGCGGTTTTCACCAATTGAAGGTGAGGCTCAAGGGTTCGCGCAAGCTCGACGTGCAGGCCCGCAACGGATATTTCGCCGGGCGGAAGGCCTCAGGACCGGTGGACACGGTGGCGAAGCCTCCCAGCCGGGAACTGCTGGCCGACGCGATTCAGAGCCCCGGCGCGGCCGCGAAGCAGCCAGTCCCCCTTCGTCTTGTGGCGCAACGGATGACTCCGGCGGGTACCACTGTTGCGCCGGCTGCGGCTCCCGAGGAATCGGCAAACACGGCCGAGATTACATCGCGCGATGAGCCGATGACGTTCCGTACGGAAACGAACCTCGTGCTGGTCCCCGTGGTGGTGCGCGATGCCGAGGGTCATGCGGTAGGCAATCTCCGCAAGGAGGATTTCCAGTTTACCGACAAGGGCAAGCGACGAGACATCGCAAGGTTTGCCAGCCAGAAGTCGGGGCCAATGCCGAAGTTCATCGCTTACCTTTTTGACGATATCCACCTGACCGCCGAAGATCTCGCGCGGGCACGCGATGCCCTGCGGCAGCAGATTGCCTCGCTGCAGCCGCGTGATCGCGTGGGCATCTTTACCACGTCCGGCACCACCGCGCCGCTGGATTTCACCGGCGATCGCGCGAAGGTGGAACCCGCCTTGCTGAAGCTTCGGCCAAACCCGACCAGCAGGCCGGCAGCACCCGCTTGCCCGAACCTGAGCTACTATCTTGCCGCGCAGGTGGCGAAAGGGGACAAGGTGGCGCTGGAGCTTGCCACGAAACTGGCAAAGGACTGCACCGGTGCCGCCAGTCAGGCGCAAGCGGTCACGATGATTGTGGAAGCGGGCGAGCAGGAGAGCCGCATTTCTCTCGCCGTGGTCAGGGATCTCGCCCGGCGCATGTCGACGCTTCCGGGGCAGCGCAGCATCATCCTGGTCTCGCCGGGTTTCTATCTTACTGGGTCGTTGCTGCCGGATCAGACCATCGCGCTGGATCGGGCCATTCATGCAAACGTGGTCATCGGCGCGATCGACGCCAGGGGGGCGCTCAATGCCCGCGCAGTCCCATACGAACAGCAGGAATGGAACGCCAACTCCGAAATCATGGCCGTCCTGGCCGAAGGAACTGGCGGTACATTTGTCACCAACAGCAGCGATTTCGACGGCGGGTTCAGGCGGCTGGCGGCGTTGCCGGAGTACATCTACACCCTCGGTTTCGCGCCGGAGGGCCTCAAACTGGACGGCAGCTTTCACGATCTGAAGGTGACGGTAAAGACTTCAGGGAAGCTAACCGTGCAGGCGCGGCGCGGTTATTACGCACCCAGGCGCAGCGAGGATCCGGTGGAAGCCGCGAAACAGGAGATTGAGAACGCGGTCTTCTCCCGGGATGAGATCCACGACCTTCCCGTGGAACTGAGCACGCAGTTTCTCAAGGCCGGCGACGAGGCCAGGCTGACCGTGCTGGCCAGCATGGACGCCAGGCAGATCCGCTTTCGCAAAGCCGATGGGCGCAACCGGAACGACGTGACCGTGGTGTCGTCATTGTTCGACAACAACGGGAACTTCATTGCTGGCGCTCAGAAAGTGGTGCAGTTCCGGCTCAGGGACGAGACTCGGAAGAAGCTGGAGCTGGGGCCGCCAGTCACCATTCGGACGGTCTTCAACCTGAAGCCGGGGGACTATCTGGTCCGCCTGGTTGCGCGCGACGCTGAAGGGCGGCAGATGACCGCCCAGAGTAGCGTGGTCGAAATCCGGTAGTGCCCTCAATACCGGTACGTCTTGCCCGGGATAAACGTGCCGAAGGCGAGTGGGCCAATCTGCTCCACGACGTTCATCGCGGCGGCGGTGATCGTGTAGCTTTCCACCGGATGTCCGGTCCAGGTGCCGTACACGTGATCGTCGGTGATCACAAAATCGCGAAACTCGACCTGAATCACGGTCTGGCCGGCTTTCACCACTATCAGAGTGGCTGACGGCACGCGCGTCTCCGCGCTCACCGCGTTGACCAGTTGCATGGTGCACTTGCCGGTCTTCAACTGAAAGTGCACGCTGTTCAAGCCCGCGCTGCGCTCCGCCGTGAATGACAGCAACTGGAAGCTGCCCTCCAACGGGGGCAGCGCGTATTCACCTTCCATACCACTGATGCGCAGCAAGCAGATGTTAGTGTCCGCCATCGCCAGACGCTCCTCCTGATTAGTTTCCCCTGGTTTCGATCATCTGCCGGACGCGGTCCAGTTCCTTCCGCAGCCGGCTCTCGCGCATCGCGATGGAAATCACGTAGCCGAGCACGATCACCCACGCGGCCAGAAAGCCGTAGAACATGAAAGTGAAATTGCGAGTATCCATCGAACGCTCCTAAAGTGCGTGCGCATACCGCCGCAGCGCGTCGAGTTCGCGGCGGATGCTTTCCTGGCGCATCCGCAGCAACACCAGCGAGGCGGCCACCAGCGCCATCGCAACAACATTCCACCACAGCGGCGATTCCATCCCCGGCGCCATCCCGCCGCCGCTGCGGATGCTGAGAACCGGAGCCGGATGCTGCGTCCGCCACCATTCGATGGACTTCCAGACGATGATCACGTCCACGAAAGCAAAAATCGAGAGCACCCCCGAGAGGCGTGCGCGTTGCGTGGGCTCGTCCGTCGCGCGCCGCAGCATGAGGTAGCCGGCATAGAGAAGCCAGCAGATGAGCATCGACGTCAGCCGCGCGTCCCAGGTCCACCAGATGCCCCAGATGACCCGCGCCCAGATGCTGCCGGTCACCAGATTCACGGCGGCGAAGACCACCGAAACTTCGGTGACGGCGGCGGCGACGGAGTCGAACTTGAGATTCCTGGTGATCAGGTACAGCGCGCTCCCCACCATGGCCACGAAGAACCCGGTCATGGCCGTGATCGCCGCCGGCACATGGAAGTAGATGATGCGGTATATGGAGCCCTGGTTGGCCTCGTCCGGCAGCACCATGAAGATGCGATACAGATCCCAGGCGATCAACGCCATGGCCGCGATCGAGAACACGTAGATCAGTTTTTCACGCATGGTTCATCCGATGAGCACAGTCTCTACAAGGCTCAGTCCCAGGATAGTGAAGATGATATCGAAACCCACAAGCAACCGCAGCCATATCATGTTTTCGTTCCCGGGCGGCGCGCCGGTCATCAACACGGTGGTCAACTGAATGGCAGCCATGAGGGCCGGGAGCATCATGGGGTACACCAGGATCGGCAGCATCAGCTCGCGCAACCGCAGGTTCACGGTTAACGCGCTGAACATGGTTCCTATCACCGTGAGCGCCCACGTGCCCAGAGCGAAGACGATGGTGAGCCATCCGATCCGCCGGGTCCAGGCCACATTATAGAAGATGCCGAACACGGGCAGGCACACCGCTTCCACGGCCATCAGCAACACGAAGTTGGCGATGCACTTGCCCAGGAAGAGCTGGCTGCCGCTGGTGGGCGAGGCGAGCAGGGCATCCAGACAGTCGTTCATCAGCTCGCGCGCAAAACTGCGGTTGAGAATGAGCGCGCCGGCGAAGGCGAAGACGAGCCACAGCAGCCCGCCGGAGATTTCGCGGACGGTTTCGGCGCTGGGGTCGAAGGCGAAGCTGAACAGCAGCAGGATGACCAGCGCAAAGGAAAGGGACGCGTTGATGGTCTCCTTGCTGCGCAACTCCGCGCGCAGGTCCTTGCCGGCGATGGCGAGTGTCTGGCGCAAGTAAAGAACGGCTTCCACGCTATGCGTCTCCGTAGTTACGGTACAGCCATGCGGGATCGTCGAGCATTTCCTGTGTGCGGGGGCCGCGGAAGGCCAGCTTGCCGCGATTGATGAGCGCCACGTCGGTGGCCAGCTCCAGCGCCTCGCGCAACTGGTGCGTGGACATGATAATGCTGCGACCCTCGCGCTGCGCCTGTTTCAACAGAGATTGCAGGACGCCGATGGCGCGGTCGTCGAGCGCGGTGAAGGGTTCGTCGAGCAACAGCAGCGCGGGATCGTGCAGAAACGTGCGCGCCACCGCGAGCCGCTGGCGCATCCCGCGTGAGAACTCGCGGACCAGACCGTCGCGGACCACCGAGAGACCGGTGCGCTCCAGCCACTCGAGAGCTGTGCGCGTCGGATCGGGCACGCCGTAGAGACGCGCGAACAGCCGCAGGTTTTCGAGGGCCGACAGCTCCTCGTACACGCCAATGGAATGGCCGAGCACGCCGATGTTGCGCCGGGTTTGTTTGTCGCGGGCGTTCTCGCCGAGCACATTCACGCGGCCCTTCCCCGGCTGCGACAGGCCCGCGATGATGCGCAGCAGCGTGGTCTTGCCCGCGCCGTTCCGCCCCAGCAGCGCGAGGCACGCGCCACGTTCGACGCTCAGCTCGATGCCGCGCAACGCCGGAAAATCGCCGTAGTATTTCCAGACGCCCTGGACGTCGACGGCGTTCATGACGTGCCGTCCGGCTTCCGAAGTGGGGCAGGTTTCAGCCTGCGGCGGCATTCAGGCCGCCCTGCCCCCGGGTTGCGGCGCTGCTGCTCCGTGGGGCAGCCAATCGTGGCTGCCGCCGCGTTTCCACGCGGCGTTGGGCCGGCTGAAAACCGGCTGCAGACTGAAAGTCCGCCCCCCAGCGCCGCAGATCCTCGCAAGGCCGGCATTAGCGGCCGCCCTTCGCAGCCTTCCCGGTCCCGCCGCGCCAAAGCACAATCGCGCCCAACAACAGAATGCCGAACGTGAGGCCAAGAATGAGCACCATCCGGTCATACAGGCGCGGTGTCGCTTCCTGAATTTGCGGCGCGCCGGTGTCATCCTGCGGCGCCCCTTGCCCGGCGCTGTTATCGCCGCGAGCGAGCGTTCCACTCCCCACCACCTGCACTCGGAACTCGGTGCCCTTCACGTTATAGATGGCGGCCTGGGTGGTCGGTTCCTGGCCGATCATCTCAAGATTGTCGCCTTTGAGGGTCACGCCGTTCGGTACCACCAAACGCAGCGGACCCGTGGTCTCCAGCACTCTCCCGCTGACTTCGAGCGGGTCCGCCGCGGGTATCGTATAGGTCACGTCGAAGCGCGTCTCTCCTGGCATCACCGGGTAGTCGACGTGGTACGAGTTCTTCGCCTTGTCGGACTGGGTGGGCCGCGTGATGGGCATGCCGCCGGGCGGCGTGATGGAAACCGAGGGGCTCTGCTTCAGCTCCCCCAGAGTCACGAATCGCGCCGAGCCGGCGGAAGAGTCGCTGAACGTCTTCGTGCCGCCGTTCTGATAAATGAACGTCTCGCTCACCGAAAGCTCGCCGGCCCCTGGCTGCAGCAGGATCATATGTTCGGCCAGCTTCGCCGCCGAGCGATCCTTCGTGGCATCCCAGATGGGCACCTCGACGCCGGACGTGGGCGATCCGGGCGGAATCATGTGCGTGTACAAAACGCCGGCGTAGACGGCCTGTACCAGCTTCGGTCCGGGCGGTTCCTGATCGAAATGGAACTTGCCGGCGGCATCAGACCGCGCCGTGCCGATGGTCTGCAGTCCCTGCTGAGTAGGCTGCAGGAGTTGCAGGATGACGTTGGGTTGCGGGCTGCCGGTGGTCCGGTTGGCCACGGTGCCGTCGATGCCCGCAAACGCCGGCAGCGCGCACACCAGAGCGATCAGCAATGCAGCCCGCGACGATTCGATGTGGGGCAGGCTCTCAGCCTGCGGCGGCCTCTCAGGCCGCCCTGCCCTGCAAGGTGGCATGGCCGCAACCCAGCGGCAGGCGGGTCGGGGACCCGCCGCAGGCTGAGAGCCTGCCCCACTTTCTCTCTTCATGAAGCCATCGCCTTTCCGCACTCGCCGCAGAACTTCATGGCGCGCGCGAATTTCGCGCCACAGTGGGGACAGATCCTGGCGCTGTCGGGCGCCCGCGGCGGTGGTGGAGGCGCCGGGACCGGAACGGCTGCCGGTTGCACACGGTCGATCTCCGCCAACACGCCGGCGAGTTCGGTCTGCAGCCCCAGCTTGGTCTTCTGGTAGTCTTCGTCGGATAGCTTGCCCACGCGATATTCGAACTGCAGATCGCGAAGATTTTCGTAAATCTGCTCTTTTCGTTGTTCCAGATGAGCGGCGGGAGACGGCGCTTCCGGCTCCGGAACGTCTTTGGCGCGGACCAGCAACGTGAACAGCAGCGCGCCCACAGCAAGCAGGACAGCGGAGACAAGGAACATTATTCGAGTTTCGCTACATCCTTTTCAATTTGCTCCTGGTAGCGCCGGAGCGTTTCTTCATCCAGTTGCGGCGCACCAGCCACCGCGCGGCGCGCGCCGAACCTCTTCACGAACCACGCGATCGCCACCAGCCCGAGCGCAATTACCACGAACGGCATCACCCAGGCGAGCAGGCTGAAGCCCGAGGTCGGTGGCGATGCCAGCGCCTGCAATCCATTCTCCTTCACGAATGACGCGACAATCTCGTCGTCGGACTTTCCGGCGGCCTGCATCCGCGCGATCTTCAACCGGGCCGGTTTGGAGTAACCGCACTCGATCATGGGGCAGTCCGCCACCGTGTTCTTACACGTTCCGCACAGACACGCCAGCCGAGCGCCCACACGCCGCACCGCCGGAGTGATCAGCGTCGTCCCGTCCTGCCCGGCGAGCAGGCCAGCCACCGCAACCAGCAGAACGAATCTCTTCCAGCGAGCCAACTATTTCTCCCCTATTTCTCGACTGACGCGCGCTTCCCCACGATGCCCACAACCTCCGTACGAGCGTACGCAAGCCGCATCTTCGGCGGCACCAGGCACACCAGCGTGCCGAAAAGCAGAACATAGTAGCCGAGCCAGATCCACGAGACCAGCGGGAACACGTACGCCTGGATCACCAGTTTGCTCTCGTCGCTGGACATGCCGGCGAAGTTGACGTACAGATCTTCATTCAGCCGGCGGCGTATGGCGACTTCGGACGCGGGCTGCCGGCTTGACTTGTAGAAGCGGTGTTCCGGCCGCAGAGTCGCCAGGTTCTCCCCGGCCTTGCGCACATCCACCGTCACCGTGCGCCATTCGTAGTTGTCGTTATCGCCGTCCTGCATGTTGGTGACACGCAGATTGTAGTGGCCGATCGCGAAATCCTGGCCGGGCGTCACTTGCACGGTGAGGTCCTTGTTGAATGCCGACCCGGTGAAGCCGATGAACATCAGCACCACTCCCATGTGCACGATGTATCCGCCGTAGCGGCGCGTATTGCGATGCGTCAACTCCACGGCCGCTCGCACAAGGCTCATCCCGCTTTTGGCGCCAATCGCGTTGGCGCCCTTCCAGAACTCCAGCGCGATGGTGACGGTGACGAACAGGCACAACCCGAAAGAAACCAGCGCGTAGGGGTGTTCGTACATGCCGCCAAAGGAGAGCGCCACCACCAGCGCCAGCGCTGCAACCGACGGCCACAGAAACGCGCGGCGCAGACTCTCCAGCGAGCTGCGGCGCCACGCCACCAGCGGCCCCACGCCGGTGAGAAACATCAGAAACAGGCCCACCGGCACCAGAATCTTGTCGTAGAATGGCTTGTCCACGCTGATCTTCTCGCCGGTGAGCGCTTCGGAGATCACCGGGAACAGCGTGCCCCACAGCACCGCGAAGCAACTGGACAGCAGGATCAGGTTGTTGAACAGGAAGCTCGACTCGCGCGACACCACGCTTTCCAGATGCGCTTCGCTCTTCAGATACTTCAGCCGGTCAAGAATAATCCAGATGGTGGCGCCAATGCCCACGGTGAGAAACACCACGAAGTAATTGCCGATGGAACTCTGCGCGAAGGCGTGTACGGAACTTACAATGCCCGAGCGCGTCAGGAACGTGCCCAGGATGCACAGGAAAAAGGTGCCGGAGACCAGCACCATGTTCCACACCTTCATCATTCCCTTTTTCTCCTGCATCATCACCGAGTGCAGGAAAGCGGTGCCGCTGATCCACGGAAGCAGGGAAGCGTTCTCCACCGGGTCCCATCCCCAGTAGCCGCCCCAGCCGAGCACCGCGTACGCCCATCCCATGCCCAGCGTCACGCCGGTGCTCTGGAACAGCCACGTGATCAGGGTCCAGCGTCGCGTGGTGTGGATCCAGGCGTCGCCGGGCTGCTTCGTGATCAGCGCCGCGATCGCAAAAGCGAACGGCACGGTGAAGCCGACGTACCCGAGATACAGCATGGGCGGATGAATGGCCATCGCCGGATATTGCAGCAGCGGGTTCAACCCCTGGGGCATGCCCTCCACCAGGTTCATCCTGGCGCCCGCGATCAGAATCTTGAAGGGCGAAAGCACGAAGGTGATCAGCACCAGGAAAAACGTCTCGGTGACCATCAGCACGAAAGTCACCCACGGCATCATGTCGCGGAACCGGCGGCGGTTCGTCCACATCACTACCGCCGAATAACCCGAGAGAAGCCAGGACCACAGCAGCAGCGAGCCTTCCTGGCCGCCCCACCATGCCGTGAATTTGTAGAGAGCGGGCATGCCCGGATCACTGTGCGCGGCCACGTAGGCGATATGGTAATCGCCCGTGAGCAGCAGGTAAACCAGCAGGCCGGAGGCCAGCGTCAGCAACCCGAAAACGGCGTACACGGCCCGTTGCGCGCTCACCGCGAGGAACGGCTTCTTCGCCACCTTGCCGATCACCGAGCACAACGCCGAGTAAACCGCCAGACAAAAAGCGAGGAGGATCGCGAGGGCGCCTATGTTCTCCATGAGGTTCTCACGTGCGTGTCAAAGGCTGGCAGCGTTACGCGGGACCGGTTTGGCCTCGTACTTCGAGGCGCACTTGGCCTGGATCTTACCGGCGCGAAAGACGCCGTCCTCGCCGAGGCGGCCGTCGGCCAGGGCCTGCGAACCGTCCTTGAACGTGTCCGGCAGAGGGTCGATGCCGTTGTAGACAACCGTCAGCTTGCGCGCGTCCTGCTTGAGCGTGAAGGTAACGCCGCCGGCGGAGCGCACGATGGAGCCGGGTACCACGTCCCCGCCCACGCGAATCCGTTTGCCGTGCGCCTGATCGCCCATGGCATTCAATTCGGCAATGGTCTTGTAGTATGTTTTGGTTTCGCTGATGCCGCCCGCGGCAAGCCAGATCAAAACACCGACAATCGCGACAACGAGGATCGCGAATTTGGCGTAAGCACGCATGGACTCCCCCCGGAGTCCTAGTATAGCGTGGGTCTTCGCGGCACGAGACGATTCCGGGCTCCGACGTGGGGCAGGCCCGTGGCCTGCGCGGGGCTCGCAGCCCCGCCTGCCGATGCGTTGCGGCTCCGCTGCTCCGCGTCCTAAACCTGAGTTGAAGGCGCATGTTTCTCACTGGCCGGCGATACCCCGGAACGCGACCGCCCGTGGCGGCAATTCTACAGCAAGGGCGTTGCACGGCCAGGCTGACGTAACCGGAACTTCACGAGACCAATCCGGCGTCGCAGTTCGACCAGCGTCGTTTCGGGCCAGTCGCCGGGGTGCCCACCTATCGTTCACTGGCCAATTGACCTCAGTTATGATGTGGTCGGCCCGCGTTTATCTCCGAACTGGTGAGTGGATCAAGGTTCGGGAGGCGAGATTGTTTCAAAGCGCGCCCGATGCGCTGCGTCGTGTCGTGCGGTTCCATCGCAGGCTCGCTTCTTATTGGCTGGCGACGACGCCGGGCTGGCTTGTCGCTCCTGTCGTGCAGACGATAGAATCGCTGGCAAGGAATCTGAGGCAATGTACGCTGATGGCGTCTGGCGTCGGAGTCCGGTTTCTGCCGGCTCAGCTCGTGCGGGGCGATTGCTTCTGCTTTCGGTCTTCGCCTGCGCGCTGCTTTCCGCGCAATCGTACCTGAATCTCAGCTTCGAGAATGCTTCGGGGGGAGTTCCCACAGGCTGGTCTTCGTACAGCGCGGCTTCTTCCTATCAATTCGCGGTCGATACCACCACGGCGGTCGACGGAGCGCAGAGTCTCCGCATCTCCTCGCGCTCGGCGGCCACCAATCAGAATGGCATTGAATACCTGTACCTGCCCGCGGACCCGGCCGTCGGGAAGACGCTCCACCTGTCGGGCTACATCCGCACCCAGACCATCAACAGTTATGCCACTCTGTGGGCGTCGGCAAATGGGCCAACTTCTCAGATTGCGTCCAGGGATCTGGGGTCGGTCGCCCCTCGCGGCACCACCGCCTGGCAACGCTACGATCTGTACCTGGCTGTACCCGCCGGGGCCGTCTCTCTCGATTTCGGCGCCGTACTCAACGGCAGCGGCACGGCCTGGTTCGACAGTATGAGCATCGACGTCAACGGTCAGCCGTTCTTCTCCAGTCCCACGGCCCAGCAGGTTCAATGGATCCAGGCCAACGCGATTCCCTTCACCAGCCTCGACCCCGAAGCCAGTCTCGCGGAGCTCGAACCACTGAAGAACATCATCGGAAACGCGCATATTGTCGGGCTCGGTGAAGCCACCCACGGCACCTCCGAGATCTGGCGTATGAAGACGCGGCTGCTCTCGTTTTTGGTCCAGGAGATGGGCTTCACGATACTCGCCATGGAGGCTCAGATGCCGGAGGCTGCCCGGCTCAACGACTACATACAGACCGGCATCGGCGACCCCCGGGAACTTCTGAAGGGGATGAACTATTTCAACTGGAACATGCAGGAGATACTCGACATGGTCGAGTGGATGCGCCGCTACAACGCCTCCGGCAAAGGCCGCATCCAGTACATGGGCCTCGACGTGAACATGGCGAACGTGGCCATGGAGAACGTCATCGCCTTCGTGCGCAAGGCCGATTCCAACCTTCTCGCTTCGGTGGAATCCAGCTACGCCCTGGTGGGCCCGCTCCAGCTTCCCGGCGGTAACCCGCCGGATCTCTCCAGGGACCAGGAGGGCCTGGCCGCCGCTCGAAGCGTTCTCGGCCAGCTTCAGGCCAACCGCGACAAGTACCTGCGGCAGATGTCCGCCGCCGAGGTGGACTGGGCGATTCAGAATGCCACCATAGCGGTGCAGTCCGTCCAGGTGTCGCTGGGCAATATCGCCGGCGACTACTCCGTCCGCGACGCGGCGATGGCCGCCAACGCCGAATGGATCGCTGCGCACGCACCCCCAGGCTCTCGCATCGTCCTGTGGATGCACAACGGCCACATCAACAAGGAGCCGGGCGCGTTGGGCGGAATCCTGGCACAGCACTTCGGATCGGACTACCTGACCGTGGGGACTTCCTTCCACTCCGGGATGTACTTTGCATGCGCCCCCCTGGGCTCCGGATGCCCGGGCGTGCCGCCGGCCGTCATGGGCGATTTCCCGGCCCTCGACTCGTTTCCCGGAAGCGCGGAGTACTTCTTCCACCAGACCGGCACGCCGCGGCAAATCCTGGATCTGCGGCTGGCGGACGCCAACAACCCCGCTTCCTCGTGGCTGATGAGCGAGCTCGAGTTCAGAAGCATCGGTTTTGCCGAGGTGGACGGCTTTCTCGAGTTCAACCCTACTTCGCGGCTCGCTCAGGACTTCGATGCCCTGGTTTTCTTCGACCAGACCTCCGCCGCAACGGAGTTGCCCAACGGCCCCATGGATTTGACCGTGCTGGCGCCGGTGGCCCCGCTCTGTGGATCGCTCGACGTGCCGTACCTCCAGGCGCCTGCTACAGGCATCGGAGCGCCCGTGTCCCTGCCCGACGGAAGGGCCGGCGTGGCCTACTCACAGGTTCTCGAAGCCGGCGGCGGCGTCTGTTCCGCCTGGCCCAATACAGTCCCCCTGGCCTGTCCGACGGGTGTCTGGCCGCTCTATGGGAACTGGACCGTCATCGAAGGTGCGCTTCCCGCCGGGCTGACCCTGAGCCCGGACGGCGTGGTGAGCGGCACTCCTGTTGAGTCCGGCTTCTTCACCTTCACGGTAATGGTCAGTGACAGAGCCTTCGCGGAGACCGCACTCGGCCAGCTCTCGCTCACAATCGATGCCGGTTTGGCGCGCGGCAGGAGACGAGAGAATCGCGGCTCGAACCTCCCGGCTTGTCGTGCGATCCCCTCACAACGCTGAGGTTTCTTTCTGGTCGGCTCCGGTCGGCCTCCCCTTCGCGGGAGAACTTACAATCGACTATGTTCCGAACCCGCTGAATGAGTGGCTGAAGATTCATCCCGTGAAACGCCGGTCACGTCGAGGGAATCATCCGCCGCTAGGTCTTTGACCGCGTGATGGTGTGCTCTTACGGGAGACCGCTCCCTTACGGTCACGGCTCAGTTCCGAGCCGCGCGCGTCAGCAAGCGGTTTCCAAAGCACACCGAATAATGCGGTCAAAGACCTGGCGGCAGCGGACCATGACGGGAGCGGGACAGGAGTAATGTCCCAGGACGCCGTTTCCGGACCCCGAGTGGCAGAAGTCCGAGATGGCAACTTTACGTGCACGTGGATTTCTCATTGCTCCGTCGCGTTCGTGAAACTCATTCGGGAATGGGTAGAGTGGTACATTTTGTATGAATCCTCATCCACAGGAGCTGGCAATCTCCATGTCTGATTTCCGCCCTCGTCTGGCGAGCAGTCTTCCTGGACTCCTGGTCGGCCTCGCGCTCGCATTCCCCTTACATGCCCAGCAGGAGGTAACTGCTCAGGCTGGGTATATGAATCCGGCGTTGCCGCTGGAACAGCGTATTAACGATCTCATCGGCCGCATGACGCTGGAAGAGAAGGTCTCGCAGATGCGGGACCATGCACCCCCCATCCCGCGGCTTGGCGTTCCGAAGTACGACTGGTGGAACGAGGGCCTCCATGGTGTCGCCTTTGCCGGCTACGCGACGAACTTCCCGCAGGTGATCGGGATGGCCGCCACCTGGGACACCGGCCTGGTTCACCAGATGGGCGAGACGGTCTCAACCGAGGCGCGCGCCAAGTACAACGAGGCTATGCGCAACAACCAGCACGAAGCGTTCTTCGGGCTTACGTTTTGGGCGCCCAACATCAACATCTTTCGTGATCCCCGCTGGGGCCGAGGCCAGGAAACCTATGGCGAAGACCCGTTCCTGACCAGCCGCATGGGCGTGGCCTTCGTCAGCGGTATGCAGGGAAGCGATCCGCATTATTTCCGGGTGGTCTCAACTCCGAAACACTACGCAGTGCACAGCGGCCCCGAGCCGCTGCGGCACGGCTTCAACGTCGACGTCTCGCCGCACGATCTTGAGGACACCTACCTGCCTGCCTTTCGCGCGACCGTGACCGAGGCGCACGCGCAGTCCGTGATGTGCGCCTATAACGCGATTGACGGCGCGCCTGCCTGCGCCAGCGCCATGCTGCTCGACGATCATCTGCGCGATGCCTGGAAGTTCGACGGCTACGTTGTCAGCGACTGTGCGGCCGTGGCTGACGTCTACAACGGACACCACTACTCCCCGGACATGCCCCACGCGGCAGCCGCGGCCGTAAAAGCCGGCACCGATCTCGAGTGCGGTTTCGGGACGGGTCAGGCGTTCCCATCGCTGATTGACGCGATTCATCAGGGCGTGATCAAGGAATCCGATCTGGACAACGCATTGCGCCGCCTCTTCCGGGCGCGATTCAAGCTCGGCATGTTCGACCCGCTTTCCAGTTATGCCTATGGGCGGATCCCCGTGAGCGAGGTCAACTCGCCCGAGCATCGGCAACTCTCCCTGCGCGCGGCTCGGGAATCGATTGTGCTGCTGAAGAACCAGGATCACACACTCCCCCTGAAAGCCGGGATCGCTCGCATCGCCGTAGTTGGTCCCACCGCCGAACTCATACAGTCCCTGCAAGGCAACTACAACGGTCCGCCGCCTGCGCCGGTCTATCCGCTCAACGGAATTGAGAAGCGGTTCTCCTCCGCGAAGGTGGCTTATGCGCAGGGCTCGACTCTGGTTGAGGGCTTCGCGATGCCCGTCGAGCATACCGCGCTTCATCCTGCCAGCGGTTCGGGCCATGGACTTACCGGCGAGTACTTCAGCTCGCCTGATTTGAGCGGCACGCCTGTCCTCACGCGTACCGACCGTAACATCAATTTCAATTGGGACAAGGTTGTTCCCGTAAACGGCCTGCAGCGTAACAATTACTCGGTGCGCTGGGGCGGCAGCTTCACTCCGCCGGCGCCCGGCGAGTACAAACTGGGTGTGCGCGTGAACTATTGCTATGCCTGCGAGAATGCAGAGGGCTTCCGGCTCTACCTGGACGAGAAGCTGCTGGTCGAAAATCGCGGCGAGACTACTGGCGAGCGAGGTGCCGTCATCGAAGCGCCTGTGACGTTCAGCGATACGCAACCACACCCGATCCGTCTGGAGTACTTGCACACAACGGGGAGCGCTGGCATCGACCTTACCTGGCAGGCTCCGGCGGCTGTGCTGCGCAATCAGGCAGTCGAGGCAGCCAATCAGTCGGAGGTGACGATCGTGTTCGTCGGTCTTTCACCCTCCCTGGAGGGTGAGGAGATGCCCGTGAAGCTGGCGGGGTTCAGCGGCGGCGATCGCACTTCCATCGATTTGCCCGGGGCCCAGGAAGATCTGTTGAAAGCGCTCGCCGCGACCGGAAAGCCGCTGGTTGTCGTGCTGCAGAACGGCAGCGCGCTAGCCGTTAACTCGGCGCAGAAGAATGCCAATGCGATCCTCGAAGCCTGGTATCCCGGAGAGGAGGGCGGCACGGCAATTGCCGAGACATTAGCCGGCGACAACAATCCCGCCGGGCGCCTTCCGCTGACCTTTTACTCGTCGCTGAGCCAGATCCCACCATTTGAGGAATATTCGATGCGTGGCCGGACCTATCGTTATTTCGCGGACAAGCCGCTCTATGGATTCGGCTTCGGACTCAGCTACACGAGCTTTGCGTACAACAACCTGAGAATTGCGCCAGTAAGAGTCGGAGCCGGTGATTCGGTCACGGTAGAAGGCGACGTAAAGAACACGGGTGCAATGGCGGGAGATGAAGTCGTTGAACTCTACCTCACGCAGCCTGAGGTCTTTGAGACTCCTCTGCGTGTGCTTGCGGGATTTAAGCGCGTGCACTTGAGTCCTGGCGAGTCGGCTCACGTCAGCCTTACAATTGATCCGCGCTCCCTGGGCCAGGTTGATGAGAGGGGCAATCGCGTGATCGTGCCCGGTGAATACATCGTCTCACTGGGTGGCGCACAGCCTCAGGATGCAGCCTCGGTTCAGACCGGCAAATTCAACGTAACTGGCAAAGCCGTGCTGCCGAAATAGATGACCAGGCAGGGATCTCCTGCGAGTTGTGACGCAGAGAGCACTCGCCCACCCTGGGCGCGTTGTCGCGACACCAATCTCCTTTTGGCGTTCGCGGCCTGATAACGGGGGTTATCGGTAGCGTCATGGCCGCCCCGGAGGCCCGCCGCGACGAAGTTGGATCGCCACTTCCTCGAACGGGGTTTCGGGCCAGTCTCAGCATAGGCGACAAACCGTCAACTTGGATTCGTGAACCCTACGGTGCCAGGAGGGATCCATCTTGAACTCCACACTGTAGGTTAACCGCCAAGTCGAGATCGCTTGCATGCCTCAGTGCGGGTCGGAGCTTATCTTGGAGCGCGGTTCCCGCTGACATAACCGGCTGCCAGACCGCCGGTCGGAATCGTCTGGATCATGCCAATTGAGGCCAAATTAGACGGTCTGGACGTGTTGCGCCTTGCTTACGGCGCATCCGTCCACTATTTCTCAAGCGCTGGTCCCTGGGGCCGAGCCGAGGCTCCGC
>JBEKZH010000077.1:0-24641 GCA_049510065.1 Bryobacteraceae bacterium | reverse complement strand
AGTGATCCGGTGGTTCTGTATGGAAGGGCCATCGCTCAACGGATAAAAGGTACGCCGGGGATAACAGGCTGATCGGAGTCAAGAGTTCACATCGACGCTCCGGTTTGGCACCTCGATGTCGGTTCATCGCATCCTGGGGGTGTAGAAGCTCCCAAGGGTTAGGCTGTTCGCCTATTAAAGCGGTACGTGAACTGGGTTCAGAACGTCGCGAGACAGTTCGGTCCCTATCTGTGGTGGGCGCAGGAGATTTGAGGGGTGCTGTCCTTAGTACGAGAGGACCGGGATGGACGAACCTCTTGTGATCCAGTTGTCACGCCAGTGGCATCGCTGGGTAGCGAAGTTCGGTCAGGATAAGCGCTGAATGCATATAAGCGCGAAACCTTCCTCGAGATGAGATCTCCCAAGGGTTTATACCCTAATAAGGGCCGTGGAAGACTACCACGTTGATAGGACGGAGGTGTAAGCATAGTAATATGTTGAGCTTACCGTTACTAATAGCCCGTTCGGCTTGACCATAAAATTTACCCTCGACACCGTCGAGGTCAGCCTCAGTGATTTGTTGTACGGCCCATCAATATTCAGCCAAAGCTGGTTTTAGCAGCACAAGCTTTGGGTGATCCTAGCGTGGGGGTCCCACCCGTTCCCATCCCGAACACGGAAGTTAAGCCCCACAGCCCCGATGGTACTGCACGCGCGAGTGTGTGGGAGAGTAGGACGTCGCCCAATTAAACACAGAAGCCCCGGTTCCTCCACCAAGAGGTCCCGGGGCTTTTCTGCGTTTTGCGCTGGGTACCCTCCCGCGGGAACCCCGGGCTCCGCGACGGTGTCCAATGCTTCCAGCAGGCATTGGTAAAACCACGGGCTGGAATCCGTCGCTGGATTCCGGTATGCTTTAAGCCAAAGGAAGGGGTGCAATGCTCTCGACTGTGCTGGTCACAGCTCTGGCCGGGCTTCTTTTTCAGAGCGTTCCTGGCGCCGGTTCGGGGACCGTCGCGACGGGATCTGGCTCGGGCGGGCTCAAGTCGCCGGATCAGACTCCATCGGCCGCGTTGCCGGCCAGGCGGCTTCCTCCCGAGGAGCTCGGCGACATCTTTATGGCGCGCAAGAGGTATCGCGAAGCGCTCGAACAGTACGGGCACTGCGATCAGAAGTCGGCGGTGATCGTCAACAAGATTGGCATCGCCTACAACCAACTCCTGGATCTGTCGAGCGCCATGAAACACTACAAGCGCGCCACCAGGCTGGATTCGCACTATTCGGAAGCGTTCAACAACCTGGGCACCATCTACTACAGTCAGAAAAGCTACCGGCGCGCGATTCATCTGTACAAGACTGCGCTGCGGCTGGCGCCGAACTCCGCAACCGTGTACAGCAACCTGGGAAGCGCCTATTTCTCGACGCGCCACTTCAAGGACGCCATGGAAGCGTATCAGAAGGCGCTGGATCTTGACCCCGACGTATTCGTCCATACCTCCGCGAACGGCGTTCTGCTGCAGGAGCAGAGCGTCGAGGACAAGGCGAAGTTCCACTACTACATGGCCAGGATCTACGCGCAGAAGGGCATGAACGACCGGGCGCTGCAGTTCATTCGGAAGGCGCTCGAGGAAGGTTTCAAGGACCGCCAGAAGTTCCGCGAAGAGCCCGAGTTCGCGGCCTTGAAGGGCAATCCGGAATTCGAAGAGTTGATGAAGAAAGAGCCGCGTGAGTTGTAGGCGGACTACAGGTCCGCCGGGGATCGCCGCCCTTGCCTTTGCGCTCTGTCTGACCGCCTGCCGGCAGAACGAGGCGCGGGGTGTACAGTACATCGCCATTCTTCCCTTCGATAATCTGACCTCCGACCGCGACTACGACTGGCTCTCGGCCGCGGGCCCGGCGCTGCTCGACTACCAGGTCTTCGGTCAGAAGGACATGTCGGCGTTCACCACTCCCGCGGTGAACGATGCCGTAGCGGCACATGCCACCTCGTACCTGCATACCCGGTTCCGGGTGGATGCGGGCGCACTCGTGGTGGACGCCGCCGTCGAGGATGCCGCCAGCAATCGCATCACGATGCACCGCTCGTTTCGCGTGAGTGCTTCGGCGGAGGGGGCGCTCGCCGCCGTGGACGGCCTGGCGCGCGCACTCGCACCCGGCGCACGCCACGTCAGCGCGAAGGCAGCGCTGGCGCTGGTTCCCTACGGGCAGGCTCTCTGGGGGGCCGACCCGAACGCGCGTGCTGGTTTGCTACAGGAAGCGGTCACGCTGGCACCCGGTTTCACTCCGGCATGGCTGGCACGCATTGAACTGGATGTCGAGCTGCACGCCACTGGCGCGTCCGACGATATCGCGGCGGCCATGCGGTCCGCCGATGCCCTCGACCAGGCCAGGCTCCGCTTCCTCTCGGCAACGCTGGCCAGCGATTCCGCGGCGCAGATCGCGGCGCTTGCCGATTTGACCCGGCTCGCACCCGCCCAGGCCAGTGCGTGGCGAACCCTGGCCGAACGGCAGACGGGCGCTCGCAACTTCCCGGCCGCGGCGGCTGCCTGGGCCACCGTCACGAGGCTGCAACCCTGGAATGACGGCGCCTTCAACCAGCTCGGATACTGCCGCGCCTGGGCTGGCGATGCAGATGGGGCGACCAGCGCTCTGGCCGAATATCAACGCCTCGAACCGCAGAATCCAAACCCGCTCGATTCGCTCGGCGAGGTGCAGTTTTTCCTGAGGCGTTACTCCGACGCCGAGGCGAGTTTCCTCCACGCGCACCAGAAAGATCCGCGCTACCTTGCCGGTGTCGACCTCCTGAAAGCCGCTGAGGCGCGGCTCATGACCGGCGACCGCAACGGCGCCGACCGGCTATTCCAGCAGTTCCTCGACTGGCGACGGAACTCGCTGCACGATTCGCTGGCGCCCCTCTGGAAAGCGCAGTGGGACTTCCTGGCCGGCCGGCGGCGCGAAGCGATGTCGGCGCTGGCCGCGGCTCTGGCGCAATTCTCCGGCGACGACCGCTCGCGCGCGGAGTCGCAGTATGCCTTCTGGCTCTTCGCCAGCGGAGATGCGGCGGGCGCGCGGGCACACGCTGACGAGGCGCTACGAGCCGCGCAGACCCCCGGATCGCGTGGCGTTGCCGTACTGTGCCGCTTCCTTGCTTTTCCCTCTGCCTCCGCCGCCGAATGGGCAGCGCGCGCGAACGCCACGCTGGGTGGTGTGACGCCCCGGTCTCGCCAGGCGGCCCTTGCCTGGGCTCTCGCGCTGGACCACCACCCAACCGAGGCGATCCCCCTGCTGGAGCGGGCTTTTGCCGCGTCCGCTCCCGGCGACGACGGCGAACAGCGCGCGATGCTGGTGTCGGCGCTGCTCGCGGTGGGGAGGCGGGACGAGGCGCACAAGCTGCTCTGGCCCATGCCGATTCCGGTGAACTCGGACGAGGCGACATTCTCGGCTCTGGTGTTTCCACGATGGCTCGCCTGGGTGGGGCAGGAGCCGAAATTCCACGCATATTCCGGAGATTTGCGTCTTGTGTTCGAATAACCGGCGAGGCGCTGCCCGCGACAATTGCCGACAGCCGGTTGTTGTGGAGCGCGGGACGAATCCTCCGATTAGCGGTCGTACAGCCGGGTCAGCTCGCGCAATCGGCCGGCGAGCCTCGCGTTGATGGCATCCGGCCGCATGCGCCAGCGCCAGTGATTGCGCGTGCTGCCGGGCAGGTTCATGCGTGCTTCGCTGCCCAGTCCGAGCGCGTCCTGCATCGGCGCCAGAGCCGTGTCGGCAACCGAGGCCAGAATCGCGCGGAGGAATACCCAGTGGATCTCGTGCCCGTCGGTGTTCAGGTAGGCGCATGCGGCGGCATGCTCGTTCGCGATGTCGGCCTGAGTCCGCGTGCTGTCGGTGGCGGGCGAGCTGTTCCACCAGCCCCGCGTCGTGTCATTGTCGTGGGTGCCGGTGTACGCGACCACTTCGCGCGGATAATTGTGCGGGCGAAACGTGGGCGCTTGCGGGTCGGTCCCGAACGCGAACTGCAGCACGCTCATCCCGGGATAGTGGAACTGGTGGCGGATGGCCTCCACCTCCGGCGTGATCACGCCCAGGTTCTCGGCGACGATGGGGAGCGGGCCGAGCGCCTTCTCCGCCGCCTCGAACAGCGCCGCTCCGGGACCCTTTACCCAGCGTCCGTTGCGGGCCGTCGTCTCGCCGGCGGGGATTTCCCAGTACGCCTCGAAACCACGAAAGTGATCCAGACGGACCATGTCCACAACCGAGAGCGTGTGACGAAAGCGTTCGATCCACCAGGCGAAACCGTTCCGCGCGATTTGATCCCAGCGGTAAATCGGATTGCCCCAGAGCTGGCCGTCGGCGGTGAAATAATCGGGAGGGACGCCGGAGACCACCAGCGGCCGGTCCTGTTCGTCCAGTTCGAAAGGCGCCGGGTTGGCCCACACGTCCGCGCTGTCGTGCGCGATGTAGATGGGCATGTCACCCATCATGCGGATGCCACGCTCGGCGCAGTGCCGCTTCAGATTCTGCCATTGCCGCGCGAAACAGTACTGCCAGAATCGCTGGATGTCGATCTCGCGCGCGCCGGCCGTGCGCGAGGGATTCCACTCGCTCCACGCGACGCCACCGTTGGCGTTCTTCAGGGCGCTGAAGCGGGCCCAGGCTTCGAGCCAGTACGCGTTGCGATCGCAGAAGCGGTCGAATTCCGCGCCGCCACGGAAGCGCTCGAAGGCTTTGCGCAGCAGAGCCAGTTTGTACGGGATGACACATTCGAAGTCGACGGTGTGTTCGGGGAAGGCTGGCGCCGGTTCGAGGTCACCGCGTGCAAGCAGCCCTTCTTCGGCGAGTCCTTCCGGGCTGATCAGGAGCGGGTTCCCGGCGAATGCCGACAGAGACTGATAGGGGGAGTCTCCATAGCCGGTGGGCCCCAGCGGAAGCACCTGCCAGATGCGCATGCCCGATTCCCCCAGGAAATCGGCAAAGCGCCGGGCGCCGGGACCGAGATCGCCGATACCGAAAGGCCCGGGCAGGGAAGTCGGGTGCAGGAGAAGCCCGGCCGACCGCGGAAACTTCACGCTCCAAGCATATCGTGACGAGCGGCCAGCTCAGGTAGTGTCTACGGCTGCCGCCGCGTGTCCCCCGTGTCTACCACTGAGTGATGGCCGGCTGCGGGTCGAAATCGTATCCCCGGCGCTCCGCCGTCTTCAACTTCTCCTGCTGCTTGGCACCGTACATGCGCCGGTCGGCTTCGCTCAGAAGTTGCTCGGCGTCGCTGCCGTCCTCCGGATAAAACGAATGCCCGATGCTGAGCGAGAGGATGTCTTCCTTGCACACTTCGCGGCCCGCCTCGGCGGCCGCCGCGCGCAGTCGCTGCAGGGTGGGCGCGAGCGAATCCAGGCGGATGCCGGGCATCACCAGCACGAACTCGTCGCCGCCCATGCGCGCGACGTAGTCGTATTCGCGGCAGCACTCCTTGAATTTCGTGGCCATCGTGCGCAGGATGCGATTGCCTTCCAGATGGCCGAAACGGTCGTTCACCTGCTTGAATCCGTTCAGGTCGCAGACCAGAACCACCAGCGGCGACTCCTGGCGGCGGCAGCGCGAGATCTCCGCGTCCAGATGCAGGAACAGTGAGCGCGCGTTCGGCAGGCCGGTCATGTAGTCCGTCGCGGCGGAGCTCTCGGCCTGCTGGTACCTGAGCGCGTTCTCCACCGCGAGCGCCAGCTTGGACGCAACCGCCATGAGAATTCTCAGATGATCCCTGGTGAAAGCGTCGCGCTCGGTGTGATAGAGGGTCAGTACGCTCACCGGCCCGTTGAGCCCGACCAGCGGAACCGAGAGGGCGGATCGCATGGTGGTGATCCGGGTTGCGTCGTTCATGTAGCCGGGTTCCACCGAGGGATTCCCGTTGATAATGGGCTTGCGGTTCTCCGCCACCCAGCCGGACAAGCCCTGTCCCAGGGGGATCTCCAGCGACGAGAACAGGCGGAAGTTTTCGCCAGTGACGTATTCCGGCCGCAGTACGTCATCGCGCAGCACCCAGATCGCCAGCGCGTCGTAGGGGATCATCCTCTTGAGGCGAATGGACAGCAGCGAGAGCGTCTCGTTCAGGCTGAGCGAGTTCCCCAGGTCCTGGGTCAGCTCGTACAGGTTCTGGACCTCCTGGCGCGCGGCGGCAATGGATGCGAGGAAGTTCACCTGGTGCGCGGTACCCGTGCTGGTGGCCTTGTGCGTTTCGAAACCGGCCGCGGGCGCCTCTCCTCGTTCCACGCGAACATTCGTGGAGAGCCTGGTCCGTTCCACCTCTTTGCTTCTGGCCATCCTCTCCAGTTCCTGGAATCGCCGTTCGAGGACGTTGACCACTTTGGGATCGAAGCTGACATTGGCCTCCGCCGCCACGCGCTTCATCGCTTCTTCCAGCGGGAGGGCGCGGCGATACTGCCGGTCCGACGCCAGGGCGTCCAGGCAGTCCACGGCCGCCAGAATCCGCGCGCCGATAGGAATCTCCTCGCCCTTCAAGCCGTCCGGATAGCCGCTGCCGTTCCAGCGTTCGTGATGAGCGCGCACGATAGGAGTCACCGGATAAGGGAATTGCACGCGTTCGAGAATCTCCGCCCCCACCACCGGGTGGATCTTCATCTTCTCGAACTCCTCGCGCGTCAGGCGGCCCGGCTTGGAGATGATATGCTCGGGCACCGCCAGCTTGCCAATGTCATGAAGCAGCGAGGCGGCCCGCAGAGCCTCCAGTTCGGCATCGCTCAGGCCCAGCTCCTTCGCCACCTCGATCGCATACACCTGGACGCGTTTCAGGTGATCGTGCGTGGTGTGATCCTTGGCTTCGATGGCCAGCGCCAGAGCCTCAATGGTGCGCAGGTGCAACGACGCCATCTCCTGGGCGTGCTTCTTTTCCGTCTCCATCCGCCCGAGGTACAGGTTGTAGGAACGGTAGATGAGGTAGGAGATGGGGATAATGACCAGCGCCGACTGCCAGCCGAACGTCCGGCCGGCATAGCTGGTGATGCCCGCCAGGATCGCGCCCACCAGATAGTAAGGGAACGACCAGAAATAGGAGTCGTGCCAGACCCGCAGCAGCGATCTCCGTTCGCTCAGCGAGACAATGGAGGCCATGGGCACGGTGGTCATGGTGAAAAACACCGTGGCCGCCAGCGTGAGTGTCAGGACGATCTCGAGGTTCTGGGCCCGGAAAGGATGGGCGCGGCAGGCGTAATTGGTGGCGGCGATGGCCAGAGCCATGCACGCCGCATTGAACAGGATCCGAACGGGGTCCGTTCTCTGCCGGCGGTCGTAGAGGTACTGGATGACCGTCGCCGAGACGCCCATGAACAGCGTTTCCGGTAGCGTGAATTCCAGCACGCCGAACAGCACAAAGAAGAACAACGGCGACACCGTGCCGTTCACCGACGACAGGGTCACCTGCAGCCGCGACGCCACTAACGCCGCCACCAGGAAGAACGTGTAACGCAGGCCGTTCTCGGGGTTCCACTTGAGCAGTTCGCTGAAGAGTACGAGCGCGCCCAGCAGAATAATGATGGTCGGATAGAGCTTGTTTCTCAATGACATGCGGTTCAGGTTTCGTATGCTCAGCCCCGTCGGGGACACTGCTCCCGTGCGTTGCTTCAGTTCTCTATCGACCCTCCGGGTTCGCGGCATTAGCGCTGCCCGACAAAGGGGCCAGGAAAGGTACGAAAGCGCGGCGCGTACTAAGGGGGACTACTTAATCCGTACGCTATCGAGTGAAATCGCGGGGAAGTAGAGACCGCGCAGGTCACGTCTCCACAGGTCGCCAGCCACCCGCCGTTCGGCGAGGCTGGTGAACCGGTACTCGTACAGCAGCGCGCGCACATACCGCGGTGGCGTCCGCCCAAAAGGCGTGCGTTCGAACAAGCGCGTCACTTCCGGAGAACCCTGCAGCAGGCGGACCATGAGATTCAGGAACCAGTCGTTGCCTTGCCCGTCGTTGTTTTGATATTGGCCGCCGAGCGCGGCGAACCACATCTGCCAGTCGAGCCGGGGCTGATGCGGCGCCACCAGGGGCAGGCCGCGCCGGAGGTCGCCCGGTTTGTAACGAAACGAGTAGTCGACCCAGGTGGTTCCGTCGTTCGATCCCTGAATGACGATTTCCGGACGCGTCGTGGTCATGACCGCGAAAAGCCCGTAGCTGTTGACGATGCCCAGCGGCTCGGTGGTGTGCAGCAGATCGCCGAGCGGGCCGGGAGCGTCACCGAAGAGCAGGCGGCTGAACTGGCCGATGTTCAGCAGGAGGATCAGGACGCTGAGGGCCGCCAGCATGACCTTTATCGTTCGGCGCGGCTTCGGCGGGACCCTGGTGCTGAGCCGGCTCGGCCGTACGCGCCGCAGGAACTGGTCGTCAAGCAGCAGGATGCACAGCGCAATTGCGAGCCAGTTGAAGAAGGCATAGTTGCCGGTGAGCAGGATCGTCCCCTGCAGTGCGATGAAGCACGCCGCGCCGAACATGCGCGCGCGGCGCGGCAGCAGGATCAGGAACGGCACGGCCAGCTCGACCACGAGGACCATCGTGGTGGAAGCGCGCTGGAACCAGAGTGGGAGCTGATCCAGATACCAGGCCAGCGGCGTCGGCAGCGGCTGCGTGTGATAGTGAAAGGCCAGCGCGGTGAGGTTGTGCCAGGCCGCGTCCCCGCTGGACAGCTTGACCGCGCCCGAAAAGAACATCAGCCGGAACAGTAACAGGCGGAACAGCCAGACCACTACTCGCGATGGCCCGAGAAAGATGGCGAGAAACCCGGCTTCGAGCAGCAGATAGTCCCACTGGAACGACAGGAATTCCTGTCCAGCGGCGCAGACCGAGAGGTACAGGACAAAGAGGACAACCAGGGCGATTCGTTGCGCGAAACCTGCCAGCGCAACCAGGGCGACAACAACGCCGGCGATGGGCAGCCACTGAATCGCCGCGTCGCTGGCGTTCAGCCAGAACAGGGTTGGGACAATTCTCCACGCCGACGTGCCATACGCTCCGTGAATCGCCGTCAGATACCGGTCCAGCGGCAGGATGCCGTGCGAGCCGATGAGCCCCACCCCCTGCGCCGCGAAGGACCAGAAGGCGATGAGATAGATAAGCGCCAGCAGCCGGAGGAAGATCCACTCGGAGAGTTGGAAGGATGCCGGCTGAATCTCGCGCCCCCAGAGAAGCCGGGTGGCTCGGTAGCCGAAGTCCCGGCGGGAAGCGATGAAGCGGTAGGCCAGCTCCGTTGCGGGCGCGAAGCCTGGAACGCGCCGGTAACACCACGGCAGCCACGCATAATTGGGCGCGGAGCCAATGACATGGAAGACGGCTCGCGCGCCGCTCTCCACCGTTCCATCGGGGAGGACCAGTTGCACGGACTTGCCGAACTGCTCCCGCGGAATCTGCGGGAAGTCGGCGCTCACTTCCTGCGATGGCGCCCAGCCGAACCGGTCGCCCGTCAGCGCCCGCAGGAAATCTACCCAGATCTGGCAAAAGCTGCAGTGGCCATCGAAGATGACCAGTGGCAGGTCCGGCATGAACTCAGGATAGTACCTACCGCGCCAGCGGGATCTCTTTGGGTCCGTCGTCGAGACCCTCGATCCGGATAGTCTGCTTCTGGGCCGGAGGCGGCGGACGCGCGGGTACGATGACCGCAACCGTGGACTGGGCTGCGTGCCGGCGCCTTACCGCCTCGGCCAGACTTCGCTCCACCTCCGCGGCATCCAGCCGCAGTGTCAGGCGCACACTGGACTTGTCGGCGGCGATCTGAATCTTCTTCGCAGCCGCGGTGATGCCCGCGGTCTGGTCTTTCATAACCAGCTTGAGGGCCTTCCGTAGTTCGTCCGCAAGCTTCGTGGCCGATTCCTCCGACTCCGTATCGAGGCCGAGCCGCAGATCGAGGCCGTTCCGTAACAAGATGCCGAGCTCCAGCCCGTGCGCATCTTCAATGAACGGCAGATCCGGCATCAGGCGCCCGGCGAGCTCCGTAGGCGCCACCGCAAACAAGGCCCAGATGTCATAGTCCTCGCGGAGTTTCGCGGCGCGTGCGAGCAACGGGTTCGCGGCAGGGGAGGGCCACTCCAGCCGGTCCAGCGCCGCAAACACCGACGGCGCATCGCCCAGCAGGAAGGTTCGCTCGTCCAGCAGAGTCACTGCCATGTCGCTGTCTTTCTTCTGCCGGTACACCCGCTTTTGCCGATACAACTGCGCATGCGCACCGTGCGCGGCCATCATCCGTTCGAATTCGCCGGTTCGAAACCGCCCACTCACACGAATCAGCACCGGGGCCTCTTTGTCTTCGGGATCGTCCGGCTGTTTGCCGGGCGATGCGATCACCGCCTCGTCGATGTCCCTGAGCAAGCCGAAGAACGGCATCCCGGCGAAGCCCGCGTCAGCCAGTTGTTGCCGCAAAGCGCGGCCGATCCGGCTTTCTTCGATATTGTGCCAGCGGATGCCGATGAACGCCTTCGTGCCGGCCGGCGCGAACTGCCACATCGTGGTGGCGTCCTGGGCCGTCAGCGGGCCGCAGGCGAGCAAGGCTGCGAGGATGGCAAGAGCGCGAATCTTCACGTCCACTTCCTGCCCATTTATCGGCCGATTGGCGCGATTCCTTCACCTTAGGACTGGACGGCTGTTGCGGCACACTATTCGTTGGCAAGGGCTCGGCGCACTGCCGCTGGTTCTTTCGCAATGACTGTCAGGTACGAGCGTGCGGCTGAGTCTGGCTGACGCCCGCCCTGCTCCCACTCCTGTAACGCGCGTTTGCTGATGCCATAGGCTTGGGAGAATTCAGTCTGTGACATCTTCACCCGCTTGCGAATGGCCTTGACGTCGACAGGCTTCGGCCAGACCTGCTCCAGTTCGACTTTGCCGCGCCGATGAGCCAGCACCAGCTTCATTCCCTCGATCAGGTCCACGCCAAAGGGTACCTTTTTCGTAGTCCCTTTCTTCGGCATTCTCGTCCACCATTGATCGCTATAATCTAGGAGAACTACGACCCTCGATTGTACGAAGGAGGCCCGGCGCCATGGGGAGTTTGGGGGTGAAGGGAATTCACTTTCTGCTCAGTTACTCGTGCACGTACACATGCGACCACTGCTTCCTGCATTGCTCACCAGAGGCGCGTGGCACTTTCACCTGCGAGCAACTCCGCCGAGTGTTTGCGCAGATCGAGCTCATGGGCACGGTCGAGACCGTGTACTTCGAGGGCGGAGAGGCGTTCCTGTTCTATCCCTTGTTGCTGGAGGGACTCCGGTTGGCTGCCACGTTGGGTTTGCGAGCCGGCATCGTGACGAACGCATACTGGGCCACCTCGGTCGAGGACGCCGAGATCTGGCTCAAGCCCATCAGGGACATCGGGATAGCCGACCTCAGCGTGAGTGATGACGGTTTTCATCGGAGCACAGGGGACAGCAATCCCGCCAGGCCGGCCCTTGCCGCTGCAATGAACCTGGGAATCCCCTGCGACGCGATCTGTATTGAGACACCAGCCCCTGCACCCTGCCAAAGAGAATCGCCAGGCAAGGGCCAACCCATCATAGGAGGCGGCGTTCTGTTCAAAGGACGAGCGGCGGAGAAGCTTACTGCTGGACTGCCGCGGCGGCGGTGCGAGGAACTGACCACCTGCCCGCACGAAGAATTGGAGGCGCCCGCGCGGGTTCACCTCGACTGCTACGGAAATGTCCACATCTGTCAGGGCCTGAGCATGGGCAACATGTGGGAAACGCCGCTGTCTACACTGGCTCGCGAACACAACCCCAGTCGACATCCAATTTGTCGCCCGCTGTTGAGTGGGGGCCCAACCGCATTAGCGAGAGAATACGAAGTCGAACTGCCGGATGATTTCGTCGATGAATGTCACTACTGTTACACAGTGCGAAAAGCCCTCGTCGATCGATTTCCTGCATATCTCGCTCCGAAGCAAGTGTACGGGCTGAGCTAGCCGATTCTCGGGGCCACTTTGCCGGTGCGACTTCGCCTTGACAGCTGTGTAGGTTGGCGGCGTCCGGACGTTTGACACCCCGGCATGAAAGCGCGTGACACTGCTGGTTGACCGCCCACTCGGAAGTTGGGCAGACGCACCCCACTTTGGCGTACTACGCCCGACCCGTAGAACTGAACGGGCACGGGGGAATCCGGAAGTCCCGTTCCGGAGTTGAGCCCTCAGCGAACCCCTCCCGAGTTCCCGCACGCAGGCAGCACGGCTACCGGCCCCCTCATCGGCTAAATGAACGGTATTGCGGCGAACCTTCGCCAACCCGCCCCCTTGGCACTCACGCGCCTGGGAAACGCCGGTGCGGAAATCGCGCGGAGAAACGCGGTTTTAATCCCCGTTGCGGCCTCGGCCATGAGCGGTTCACGCCAATCGGCACGAGTCAAACACCACATTACAAACTAGTTTCCACGCATCGCCCCCGAACATCCCGCCCGCCCGTGCTACCGTCAATGCGGCATGTTCACTGACGCACAGATCCCTGCGAGGAGGCCCCAGCCACCGGTGATCCCGCATTACCAAACGAAGCCAATTTCGGAGTCAATCCTGCTGGTACCAAACGAACCCAATTTCGGAATCAATCCCTCCACTGCGAAACGAAGCCAGTCTCGGTATGAACACTTCTTTACGAATCGAACCCAATTGGTCCCCCGGCCACGGCAGTACACTGATGGTTTAGCCACCCATGCCACTTCCCGGCCGGCACTTCGCGCGCATCCTGGTCGAACGCCGCGCCCTCTTGTTCCAGTTGGTGCGCCGCGACTTCCAGCAGCGCTTTGTCGGCTCCGCCGCGGGATGGCTGTGGGGCTTCATTCATCCTCTGGTCATGCTGTTGAGCTACGCCTTCGTCTTTCAGATTTGTATGAAGGTGCAGTTGCCCGCGGGCGAAGTGACCAGGAATTACACGCTCTTCCTGTTTGCCGGGTTCCTGCCGTGGCTGCTGTTTCAGGAGACCGTCCTGCGCTCGGCCGCCTCGGTGGTGGAGAACGCCGGCCTCATCACCAAGACCGTATTCCCCGCCGAGGTGCTGCCCGTCTCGGTGTTCCTGTCCTCGCTGGCCAATCACCTGATGGCGCTGCTACTGATGGTGGGAGCCATCGGCATCTGGGAGCGCCGCTTCAGTCCCGGGGTTCTTCTGTTGCCCCTGTACATGGCGCTGCTGGGCCTGCTGGCGGTGGGAGTCGGCTGGATCGTCGCCGCGCTGCAGGTCTACATACGCGACACCGCGCAGGTGCTGTCGGTGGTGCTGACGCTGTGGTTCTGGACCACGCCCATCCTGCTCCCCGAGGCGCGTTTCCCGCCGTGGGCGCGCTTGCTGGTGCGATGGAACCCGCTGGCCTATCTGGTGCGCGCGTATCGCGACCGGCTGTTCTCGTCGCGAATACCCAATCCGGACGACCTCGCCATACTCGCGGCGTACTCCCTGGCTGTGTTTATCATGGGAGGGTTCCTGTTCCGCCATCTCAAGCGAGGCTTCGCGGACGTACTGTGATCATGATGCTGAACCGAAGACAATTCCTTGCCGGCGCGGTGGCCGTGGCCGGCGCGAGAGCTGCGGCGCCGCCTCCGACCCCGCCCAACATCGTGCTCGTCGCCATTGACGACCTGGGCGCGTGGATGACCGGCCTGCACGGCGCTCGCGACCTGCGCACGCCCAACCTGGATCTGATCGCGCGCACCGGCACGCGATTCGTGCATGCCTTCTCCGCCGCGCCCGTCGCGCAGCCCGGTTTTGACTCGCTGCTCACCGGTCTGTCGCCCATGCAGGCCGCGGCCGCGGGCGCCGCGAACACTCTGGACAAGGTGCTGGGCGCGCGTGGATATCGCACGGCCTCGGTAGTGGAAGGGGCCATGGCCACGATAAGCGATCAACTGCTGCGCTTCTTCGACCAGCAAAAAGCCGGTCAGCCATTTTGCGCCGTGGCGCGCTACGCTCCTCTGCGCGAGGCGGACAGGACCCCCGCGAAGTACCGGCAGTTATTCGCGGACAACCCGTTCACACAGACCGGGTGGATGCCCGCGGCCGACAACGCCACCGACAAGAAGGCGTTTGCGTCTATCACCGCGCGTCTTCGCGAGGCCGCCGCGGCCATGGCCGCCTGCGACGATCAGCTCCCCGTATTGCGAGCGAAGCTGCAGGAGCGGAGTCTGCTCGACAACACGCTGCTGGTGATCGCGGGTACGAACGGAGTGCTGCTCGGCCGCCACGGGCTCTGGGGCGACGGCCGTGCCTCCACGCCGCCGAATATGTTCGAGGAAGTGGTGGGCGTGCCGCTGATCTGGAACTGGCCGGCGGGCGTGCCTGCCGAGTCGGTGCGTCCGGAGGTGGTGAGCCTGTGCGACGTGCTGCCGACGCTCTGCGAGTTGACCGGTGCTCCCGTTCCCGCGACGTCGGGCCGCAGCCTGGCGCGCGCCGTGCTCAATCGGCAGTACCCGAAAAAGCAACCGTGGCGCGACCGGGCCTATGCGGCGCTCGAAGGCACGTCGATGGCTCGGAACAGCCGCTATAAACTGGTCCTGCGCGTTAACGGTTCCAACGAGCTGTACGATCTGAACAACGACCGGGGCGAACTGCGCAACCGTTTTGACGACTCCGAATTCCTCGGCGTCCGCGCCGACCTCACCCGCGAACTCAGCAACTGGAAGTGAGCGCATGAACAGACGGTACTTTCTCATGGGCGCGGCGGCCGCGGCCGGCGCGGCGAACGTCCGGGGGCTGGCCAGCCCGAACGACACCGTTCGCATCGCCTGCGTGGGCGTGAAGGGGCGGGGCAGGGATCATCTCAACGCCTGGCTGAAGATGCCCAATGTCGAGATCGCGGCCGTCTGCGACATCGACGAGAGCGTGCTGAACGAGCGCATCGGCATGGTGACGTCGAAGGCCGCGAAGAAGCCCGACGCCTACACCGACTTTCGCAAACTGCTCGAAGACAAGACCATCGACGCGGTCTCCATCGCCACTCCGAATCATCACCACACCCTGCAAACCATCTGGGCGCTCCAGGCGGGCAAGCACGTCTTCGTCGAGAAGCCCTGTTCGCACGACATGTTCGAGGCGAAGCAGATCGTCGCTGCGGCGCGCAAGTACAACCTCCTCGTGCAGCACGGCACGCAGAGCCGCTCCATGCCCTCCGCGCGGGAGGCCATGCAGAAGATGCGCGAAGGCCTGATCGGCGACATCTACATGGCGCGGGGACTGTGCTTCAAATGGCGGGACACCATCGGCCACACGCCGGAGGAGGCCGTGCCCGCGGGCGTTCACTATGACCTGTGGCTCGGTCCGGCGCCCCAGCGGCCGTTCACGAGGAACCGCTTTCACTACAATTGGCACTGGTTCTGGGACTACGGCAATGGCGACATTGGAAATCAGGGTCCCCATCAGATGGACGTCTGCCGCTGGGGGCTCGACGTGAAGTACCCGTACAAGGTGAGCGCCACGGGCGGTCACTTCATGTTCGACGACGACCAGGAAACGCCCAACGTCGTCACCGCCTCGTACGAGTTTCGCGACTCCGCTGGCAAGCGGAAGCACATGACGTTCGAGGTACGGCACTGGATGTCCAACCACGAGGCCGGGCTGGACGGCGGTCCCAATCGCGATTCCAACACCATGGGCGCGGTGTTCTACGGGTCGAAGGGCCACCTCGCCATCGAATACGACGGGCGCTACCAGTCCTGGCTGGGCAAGGATCAACAGCACGGTCCCGCAAGCTTCGCGGAAGCCAGCCACTGGCAGAACTTCGTCGACGCCCTGCGTAGCGGCAAAGCCTCCGATCTCAACGCCCCCATCGAGGAGGGCGCCATCTCCACCACGCTGGTGCATCTGGCGAACATCTCCTACCGTGTCGGCCGCACGCTCACTTTCGACGCGGAGAACTACCGCTGCGAAGACGATGCCGAGGCCACGGCGATGTTCCGCCGCCAGTATCGCGCGCCGTTCGTGGTGCCCGACCAGGTCTGAGTCCGGAAGACAATCGCCTGGTCGGCACGCAAGACCTTGTACTACTACACCTGAGAATCTTCGCAGCCCGCGACGATTCGAAGTGGGGCAGGCTCGTAGCCTGCGGCGGCCTCTCAGGCCGCCCTTCCGTTTGGTTGCGGCTATGCTGCTTTGTGGGGCAGCTTGTCAAGCTGCGGCCGATTGTCAATCGGCCCGCCGAACAGCCCCGCCACCCGCGCCATGCGCATGGACCCGATCGCCGTCCTCCGGCGCGAGTGACATTCCCCGGAGTCATACTGGTTCAGGGAAACCATATGACCACCGCGAATCCTCTTTCCTGGCTCGGCGAGCAACTGGACGCCTGGCGGAAGGCCGGCACGTTTCAGCGCCTGCGCGTGCTCGAGTCCGCCTGCGAACCGGTGTCGCGGGTGGACGGCCGCGAGGTGATCAATCTCGCCAGCAACAACTACCTGGGCCTGGCCAATCATCCGAAGCTGGTGGAAGCCGCCGTGAAAGCGGCCTCCCAGTACGGCGCGGGCTCCGGCGCCGTGCGCACCATCTCCGGCACCATGGACATCCATCTCGAGCTGGAGCGCCGCATCGCCGCCTTCAAGAAGGTGGAGGCGTGCGTCGTGTTCCAATCCGGCTTCACCGCGAACGCGGGTACGGTGTCGGCCATCCTCGGTCCGGAAGATCACATCATCTCCGACGCCCTGAACCACGCCAGCATCATCGATGGCTGCCGCCTGTCGAGGGCGAAGATCCACGTCTTCCCGCATCGGGATACCGCCGCGGCCGATGTTCTGTTTCGCGATGTTCTCAAAGACAAGCCCGGCCGCAAGCTGCTGATCACCGACGGCGTGTTTTCCATGGAAGGCGACATCGCTCCGCTGCCCGCGCTGGTGGAGATCGCCGAGCGCCACGGAGCCATCATGATGATCGACGACGCGCACTCCTCGGGCGTTCTCGGCAGCAATGGCCGTGGGACCGTGGACCATTACAACCTGCACGGGCGCGTGGATATCCAGGTGGGAACGTTGTCCAAGGCCGTGGGTGTGCTCGGCGGCTACGTGTGCGGCAGCCGCGATCTCATTGAGTATCTGTATCATCGCGCGCGGCCGTTCCTGTTCTCCACTTCGCATCCGCCCGCCGTGGTGGGCGCCTGTCTGGCTGCGTTCGACCTGCTCGAGAGCGAGCCCGAACGCATCGACGCGCTGTGGGACAACACGCGTTACTACAAGGACGCGTTGCGCCGCGCGGGATTCGACACCGGCGCCAGCGAGACGCCCATCACGCCGATTCTCGTGGGCGAAGCCGGCACGGCGCACGAATTCTCCCGCCGCTTGTTCGAGAACGGGGTGTGGGCCACGGGCATTGGATATCCCACCGTGCCGGAAGGCCGGGCGCGCATTCGCACCATCGTCACGGCGACGCACACTCCCGATCTGCTGGACCGCGCCGTGGAGATCCTGGCCCGCGTGGCGAAGGAAATGGGCATTCTGCGGGGCTGACCGGGGGTGGGGCAGCCAATCCTGGCTGCCGCCGCGTTTCTACGCGTCGCCAGGCCGGCTGAAGGCCGGCTGCAGACTGAAAGACCAAGTGACATTGGGGTTTCATCCTGCGGCCGATCTTCAATCGGCCAACATGGCCCCTCATGCAATCTGGCCGTCCAGCGGCGCGGTCTCCGGGGTCTTCGCCGCGACCTCGTTCACCACAGCCACCAGATCGTCGAGGTGCACGGGCTTGGACAGGTACCCATCCATACCGGCCGCCAGACATTTCTCGCGGTCGCCGGCCATGGCATGAGCCGTGAACGCGTAAACAGGCACGTGAGCGTTGCCCTTCTCGCTCTGCCGGATCGCCGCCGTTGCCTCGATGCCATCCAGCTCCGGCATCTGCAGATCCATGAGGATCAGATCGAATTCGCCATTCCGGAAGAACTCCACCGCTTCGACGCCGTTCGACGCCGCCCGCACCCGATGCCCGCGCGATTCGAGGATGGTGACGAGCAGGCGCTGGTTCACCGCATTGTCCTCGGCCACCAGGATGGAAAGAGGTCGCGCGGCACTTTCCTGCCACCTCCGCGCGGCGGGCGGTAACGCGCTCCCCTGCGGCGGCCTGTGGAAACGAACCGTGAAGACAAACGTGCTGCCTTTTCCGGGCGCGCTCTCCAACTGCATTGCGCCACCCAGCAGGTGCACCAGATTCCGGCTGATGGCCAGACCCAGGCCCGTTCCTCCGTACTTCCGGGTCACCGATCCGTCCGCCTGGCGGAATGGCTCGAAAACGAGCGCCTGCTTCTCCATGGGGATGCCGATGCCCGTGTCCGCCACCGCGATGCGCACGCAAACACTGGTGTCGCTCTCCGATTCCAGCGCGGCCGCCAGCGTAACGCTGCCTTGCGGCGTGAACTTGACCGCGTTGCTCAGCAGATTCAGCACAATCTGTCGCAGCCGCTCGGGATCGCCTCGCAACGTCGCGGGGATGGCGGGCTGGATTTCGCAGTTCATCCGAAGGCCGTTGCGGGCCGCGTCGGCCTCGACAATTCTCATGGCCGAGTGCAGGCAATCGGCGAGCGAAAACTCGGTCTCGTCCAGTTCCACGCCGCCCGCGTCGGTGCGGGAGAAATCCAGGATGTCGTCGATGATCCGCAGAAGAGAGTTCGCCGAGGTGCGCACCGTCTCCAGGTAGTCGCGCTGCTCGCCGGTCAGTTCCGTTTCGAGCGCCAGCGCGGTGAATCCGACAATCCCGTTCATGGGCGTGCGCAGCTCGTGCGAGACGTTCGCCAGAAACTCGCTCTTGGCCCGGCTGGCCGCCTGCGCCTCGTCCCGGAGCCGGCCCTCTTCGGCCAGTTTTTCGGCAATCACCCGCGTCTGACGGTGCACGCGGCGCCGCAACACCACCACCCACGAGAACGCCAGCAGCACCACGCCGATGGTCAACGTCAGCGCCCTCAGCGTCCGGTCGGGCGTCCACCAGGGTGCCTCCCGGATGACCGCGATGTCGGCGGGGGAGCGCATGCGCAGAGTGAAGGTGCGCGGAACCACGATATCGTGCGATGTGTCAACTTCCACCGAGCAGATCCCGGTCACCCGAAGCACGGCGTCAGTGGCTAATACCGGTATGCCGGGCCGGTCGGCAACGCGCGCAGTGAAGCTGGTCCTGCCCGATTGCAGGTGGAATACGTGTTCTCCCCCGTCGCTGACCTGATCCGTCAGAATGGCATCCATGCGGACGAGTTCGGCGTCGTGGTTGCCCTCCCTGGCTTCGTCGGCGGTTACCGGCGTCGGCGCGGGCTGCGGCCCCCCGCCGATCCTTTTCAGGACGGCATCGTGCATTTCCGGGGAGAATGGTCCCTTAGCCGGAAACCCCACCGCGTCCACCAGGTCTCCGGGGGCCAGTTGGGCGAACGTGTGATCCCGGATGGTCAGCGCTCCGCCGGAGCCGCGGATCCAGGTGGGACCCAGGGGAGCGCTCAGCGTGACTACGCCGCGCACATGCGTCAGACGGTCCGTCCGCGCCCCGGGGGAGAATTGCAGCAACTCGTCGACATCGCGCACGGGCAGCGAAAATGGATCGGCGGGGGCCGGCTCGAGCACGGTCATGTAGTCCATGCCCGGAACAAACAGTTGAATCCCCAGCAATTGCCTGCGCCGGTTGAAGAGCGAACCGGCGACGCCGCGCAGGCGCACCCTGGCGCCGCGGAATCTCTCCGGCAGAATGGGCAGCCCGAGGATATGGGCCTTGAAGGTGCGGCTACCCCAGGTCAGGGTTGCCAGCGCGTGACCGAGAACGCCGTCCAGCCCGTGAATCACACCCTCCAGTTCCACCCACTGACTGTCCGCATTCCCGAGGAAGATGTCTTCCACATCCCCGGCCAGCGGCGCCGGCATTCGTCCACGGCCCAGCACGCGAATCGACGGCTTCCCGATGGTGGGGGCAAAATCGCCCGGGAACGTGACCCCGGTGATCTCCACCTCGTCCCCCGTCTTCACCGCCGGCAGGCGCTCGATGCCATTGGTGAAGACGTAGGTGCCCTCGGTCCCGTCCTGCAGGAACATGTTGTGCGTCACCGGATCGAAATAGGTCACCGTGCCACGCACGTGGATCGGGTACTCCCGGCGCGCCTCCAGCGCGGTCAGATGATGGAATTGCCGGACCTCCGTCAACGCCTCCTGACCGATGTTTCCGCTGCTTTCCACGGCGGGAGCGACTGCCACCGGGCTCGCCGCGTCGAGGATGAAAGACCCGGCGTCGTACTTCAGGAATCCGGCGAGATCGACTTCACCGGCCGCCAGGCTGGGGGCGTACGGCGCCAGCACCACGCGAATCCTGCCGGTGCCGTCGTCGATGATATGCGAGGAGCCGATTTCCGTGTCCAAACGTCGCCCCCGGATGCGCACGCGCTCTTCGGGCAACGCCGCCGGAGCGAGCGCCTGCAACGCGCGAACGCTGCGGACCGGAAGCAATTGCGGCGGCACCGCCGGGCGATCGACGGTGACGTCGTCCATGGCTCCGACCCTGATCTGCAGGTCCACGGCGTGTCCCCAGACGTCGAGCGTGCTGCTGGCAACCCCCCTTACCGTCAGCCGTGTTCCCACCAGGCTGAGAAAATCCGCCGCCGGGTAGGCCAGAACCCGCGCCACCACTTTCCGCCCGCTCGAATCCATGGTCAGCGAGAGCCGGGCATTTGGTTCGATGAACGCCGAGTGAACCATGCCGCTGATGCTGGCGCGGCGGTACTCGAAGCGGACCAGGTCGGCGCCATGGGCGGGAATGGCGACCGCCGCGGGCAGCGGCCCGGTTCCCACCAGTTGAACGCGTGGCTCAATTACCAGCGGCGCCGCCCCACCCGCCCCGGCGATCCCGGAGATTTCAACCACCTGCCCGGGGACCCACAGGTGGCGATCCGCCAGCGTATCCACCGCGATCCCGCCAGTGGCATCCTGCACGAAGAGCAGGTCCATCCAGGGATCGAGATACGTGACCGTTCCGCGGAGATGTAAGGGAACGCCGGCGCGAACGTCTTCCGGCGAAAGATCGCGCACCTGTTGCACGGTGGTTCGGACTCTGCGGTCCCGGCCGGCGCTACACCCGACCTGCATCAGGGAAACCGTGCATACCACGCCGCCGGCCAACCCGATGAGGGTCAGTCTCCTGGCGCGGCGCACAACTCTGCCGGTGATTGCCATACAACTCTGTATGGTGTAGCTCTGATTACTTATCGTCTCATTCCGAGAAAGGCTGCAGGGTGCGGGCGGGCTATTTGTCGCCCGGCTTGCGCCGGCCGGGCAGGCCCACCGGATTCTCGTGTACGCGTTCGCGAATGCGATTGCTCATGCCCCGCGCCAGCGCCACCGCCGACTCCCCGTAGCGGTCCCGCAGGCGGTCCACCGCCGAAAGCGCGCTGGTCCAGCGCTCGGAAAGTTGCTGGTCCAGCAGGCGCATCTGTCCGGTGGCGTGCTCGAGGCCGGAGGCATGGACGCCCAGCAGGCGCACCTTGAGCGACCGGTCGAGATTCTCGTGGAACAGGTCGCGGATTGCGGTCAGGATTTCGGCATCAATCTGGGTCGCGTGGTCCAGCGATTTCGCCCGGGTAAAAGTGGAGAAATCCGAATAGCGGAGTTTAAGCTGAATGGTGCGGGCGAACAGCAGATGTTCCCGCAGCCGCCGCGCCACCATCTCGGAAAGCCGCACCAGGGTGGCTTCCAGCCTTTCCATGTCCGCGGTGTCCTCGTCGAAGGTGTGCTCGTGGCTGATGGACTTGGGGTCGCCGCCGGCCCCCACCTCCGTGTCGAACCAGCCGCCCGCATCGAGGCCCTTTGCCTTGCCCGCCAGCGCGAGTCCCCACTGGCCGAAGCGCTCGGCCAGGAACTTCTCGCTGAGCGAGGCGAGGTCGCCCACGTGCCGGATCCCGCAGGCGTGCAGGTTGCGCTCGGTCACCTTGCCCACGCCGGGGATGCGCCGGATCTCCAGCGGCGCCAGGAACCGCGCCTCCTGGCCGGGCAGCACCCACAGCACGCCGTTCGGCTTGGCCTGATCGGAGGAGACCTTGGCCACCATGCGCGACACCGAAATGCCGATGGAGCAGTTCAGCCCGGTCTCGGCCTTCATACGCTGGTGCAGCGAGTGCGCGGCGGCCAGCGGAGGACCGTGCAGGCGCTCGGTGCCGGTCATGTCCAGATACGCTTCGTCGATGGAAGCCATGTCCACCAGCGGCGTGAAGCTGGTGAACACGGTGAAGGCCTTGCCGGAGTACTCGCGGTACATGTCCGGATGGCCGTCGAGAAAGATGGCGTGGGGGCAGAGCTTGCCGGCCGTTCGCAGGGGCAGAGCCGAATGCACGCCGAATTTGCGCGCCGCATACGATGCCGCCGACACCACGCCGCGCTGGTCGGGCTTGCCTCCCACCACCACGGCCTTCCCTTTGAGCGAAGGGTCGAGCAACTCCTCCACGCTCACGAAGAACGCGTCCATGTCGACGTGGAAGTATGTCTTCACGTTATGCCGGCTCGAAACTTGAACGGAGTAGCGGCATCCTACGGCTCCTTTAGCACTGAGTACAACCGAACTTACCTGCAATCGAAAGACGCAGAAGCGTCACGGGTGAGGCGGCGCATCGAAGAAAGCGGCCCGGATCACATTGAAGAACTCAACGAGCACGTCAGTATACGCAGTAAGAGTGTTCATTGTCATACCTCCAGTGGACACAGATGTCTCGAATTCTGAGCGGCTCACCTCAAGCTTCTCGATAAAGCCTCGGAACTGGCTCCTAAGCTTCGGTGATAGGCCAGAGTTTGCTACAAACCCTCTCGCAGCATCAATTAGCGCTACGACGGTCGCCATGTACGCCATGAAGTCGTCCTTCGATAGTGACTGAATGCTGTCGATTAACTTCAGGCTGGCAATCTTGCATCTCTCAAATGCAGCCTTGAATTTCTCTAAAGCCTCGGCCTTTGTCATGCGAGGGACGGCTCCACCTTGTTCGTAGAATGACATGCCAAATGCATCCCAGGCTGTAGCGAAGCGTTCTGCTAATGCGGCATTGGAGCACACGTATCTCACGTCCAGACCATCTGGACTTGAGAAGACTAGCGTACCGTAACGCACGACAGGGAGCTGATAGTTGCTCCGAAAACGCCTATCCTGGCTCCCATCCTTGTTCGCCTTGGCCCATGTCTGTCCAATTACTTCGGTATCGGACGGGACGGTCCCAGCCTCGGTGACCTCCGATGAGACAAATGTTAGGGACACATCACGGACGTCAATTAGGGCGAAGGCTTGTTTGGACGCCCTGTAGAGAATGAATCCAGGATAGATGTACATATCTCCGCCTGTATGGTTTTGAAGATGCGGTATCGTTTGGTCCCATTGGATAAGGTCACACGAGGCGAGTGAAAATGATACGGGCCAGTTTGTGATCTCTGTAATCGCGGTCCGACGTTCAGCAATACGATCAATCGGCCGTTGCGTAACAATGTTCCATATTCTCTGACATTCCGAAAGAGCGGCGAAATCATCCCGCATCCGATAGTACGGTTCCGCCTGTTCCGGGTCAACAGAAATCTCCGTTGCTAGGGTGGTCAGACGAAGCTGCTCCTTCAATTCTTCGAGCTTCGCAGCGGCTGTGTCGGCAGCTTCTCTTCGGGCGGCAAACGACTCTTTGCGGATTCGCTTCATGAGGAAGCCATCGTCCCAGTTTTCGTATCGTCTCTTAGTAAGCTCGACCTCCTGAGTGGCGCTTGAGATTTCGCTCGTAAGAATTGCCCGCTCGTCGTAGGTGTCCTTGAGATGCCGCCGTAGCTCCTCCATGCAGTCGCTGCCGAGTCGCTCCGTGCTTGCGCTGTGTATCTCGGTTCCAGACGAGGGTGCAGGATATTGCGGAAGAGGTGAAGCGCTGCCCCCATCTGCTAACGACGGCTGCGCACCATGCGGTTGCGACAACGGACCGTGAAGCCGTTGCCGATCCCAGATTCCGGTACCGGGTATCTGAATGTTGCTGTACACGCCCTTGGGACCTGTGTTGATGCTGAACGGGGCAGCGCCAAAGGTGGCACTCAGGCCGTTGCGGGTCAGGTTCAGCTTGACGCCGGGTAACACCTTAAAGACTTTCCGGAAACGCCAACTCATGATAGTTCTTCACCAATCCTACAATTCGTTCGCTAGAGCTGCCGGCGAGCGTGCTCGTGATCGACTCTAGTTGCGAGGCTGTGAGGGGCGCATATCATAACATCACCGTCGCGATCCCGTTGGTGCCATGGGTATTAATCTGCTTGCGAGGAGAAAGGCGACGGCCTTGACCGTCTCCTTAACTTCGCAAAGTGCAAGGCAGTCGTGGTCCATGGCTGCTGGTAATCGTACACCCAACAGCAGGCCAACCGCACGAACCACGGAAGGAAGCGAACAGGCTCAGAGTTCGGCGATTGCGGCCGCTCCGGCTTCCAGTGCCCGTTTGCGGCTCTTACGGCGCAACGCCGCTACCATGTCCTCAATATGGTGCATCGCTGGAAGAAGTTTCACGGCAGTCTCATTGGGACCGGGTACGTGCCCTATGTATGCGGGGCGAAGTGGCTTCGATGCCTCCCTCAGTTTGCTCAGGCACGTTTCAAGCCAATCACTACTGTCCGGCTAACGGAGAGTGGGCCGTCAGCAAGCGATTGTAAGGCAGCAGGTTAGGGGGGTTTCGGCTTGCCGCGATTTGAGTTTGCGGACCACGCGACCGCCCAGAATGGGGC
>JBEKZH010000076.1:0-25451 GCA_049510065.1 Bryobacteraceae bacterium | reverse complement strand
CCTGGAATAGCCATGGCATCGACACCGAACGCGCCCAACCCCAACACTCCTCCGGTCCTGCGCACCGTCAATCTCGCGCTGGTGTTTCAGGAGGTCTTCACCGTCACCGTCCGGCTGCGCTCCAACCGGCAGATGGTCACCGACGCGGAGGTGTTCCGCAACCAGATCCGCAGCGCGTTGAAGGCCGCCGAGCGCGAGGGAAAATCGCTCGGCTACACCGATGAGGACATTCGCCTCGGCATTTTCGCGGTGGTGGCGTTTCTGGACGAGACCGTGCTCAACCTGCGTAACCCGGTGTTTCAGGACTGGGTCCGCCGTCCGATGCAGGAGGAGTTGTTCGGCCAGCACGTGGCCGGCGAGGTCTTCTTCCAGAATCTGCAGAAGATCCTCGGCCGAAGGGACGTGCCGGAGACCGCGGACCTGCTGGAGGTCCACTATCTGTGCCTGCTGCTCGGCTTTCTGGGCCGCTACAGCGTGTCCGGAAAGGGAGAGCTGCGCGCCGTGATGGGCGCCATTGACGACAAAATGCGGCGCATCCGCAAAACGCGGCCGGATCTCTCACCGGCGTGGGAGATCAGCGGGCAGATGGTCACCATTGCGGTAACGGATGTATGGGCGCGCCGGCTGGGGTACGCGGCGATCGGCAGCGCCGGTCTGGCGCTGCTCCTGTTTATTTTCTATTCGATTCTGCTCGGTTCGGGCGTGTCGGATCTGCGCACGCTGGCCGCGCAATTGCCGAGGTTTTGAGTCGCGATGGGTATGGGCTACATGCTCGGTTCGACAGGCTGGCTGGTGGTCTATCTGCTGCTGAGCTGGTTCTTCGTGGACATGCTCCATCTCCAGGGCAATGCGGCGATGATCGTGCGCATGCTGCTGATGTCGCTCGGCGTGGTGGGGTACGGCCTGGTGTTCTGGCTCCAGCGGAAGCGTCAGGCGGCGAAGTCCGCGAAGGCGGCCGCCGCGGCGCCAGGAGCAGCCGGGGCCGCGGCCGCCGCGCCCGCGCCGGGAAGCGACGACATCGACTTTCTGTTGAAGGAAGCCGAACACCGCCTCACCACATCGGTTCTCGGCCGTGACGCGAAGCTGGCCCGGCTGCCCGTGGTCTTCCTGGCCGGCCAGACCGCCAGCGCCAAGACCAGCACCCTGATGCACTGCGGCATCGAAGCCGAATTACTGAGCGGTCAGGTCTGGCAGGAGGGGCTGATCATCCCCACGCGCGCCACCAATGTCTGGTTCGCGCGCCAGACGGCGTTCCTCGAGGCCGGTGGAAGGCTGGTGAGCGATCCGCCGCGCTGGGCCAGTCTGGTAAAGCGGGTGCGGTCCAGGAGGATGCGCCTTCGCTCGCTCTTTCTGCGGAAGGAACAGCCGCCGAGGGCCGTGGTGTTGTGCGTGGACGTGGAATCCTTCCTGAAGCCGGGCGCGCGCGAAACCATGGCCGTAGTGGCACGGAACCTGAACGCGCGGCTGGGCGAGATCACCAATCTGCTGGGCATCAACCTGCCCGTCTATGTTCTCTTCACGCGCTCGGATCGCGTCTCCTTCTTCGGCGAGTACGTGCGCAATCTCACCGACGAAGAGGTGACTCAGGTGGTGGGCGCCACGCTGCCCGTGGTGCTGGGCAACCGCGTGGGCGTGTACGCGGAGGAAGAGACGCGGCGCCTCACCGATGCCCTCACCGCGCTGCAGTTCTCGCTCTGCGACAAGCGGCCCCTGTTTCTGGCGCGCGAAAACGACGCCGCGAAACTGCCGGGCATTTACGAGTTTCCGCGCGAGTTTCGCAAGCTGCGCACGGGCATCGTGCAATTCCTGGTGGACGTGTGCCGCCCCAGCCAGTTGCGCGCCAGCGCCTTCCTGCGCGGCTTCTATTTTTCCGGGGTGCGGCCCATCGAAGTCCGCGACAGCCACGCACAGGCCATGCACGCTCAGGAGCGGCGCGCTTCCGCGGAGGACGCTACCGGCATCTTTTCGCTGAAGCATGCCATTGAGCCCGTGGAGGCGCCGCAGCCTTCTCCGGGAAGCCGGCGCATCCCGCAATGGCTGTTCCTTTCGCACCTGTTCAACGACGTGATTCTGGCGGACCGCGCGGCACTGGGCGCCAGCGGCCGCAACGTGCGCGCGGACTTCATCCGCCGCCTGTTGTTCGCCGGCGGCGCGCTGCTGGCTCTGCTGCTGACCACGGCATTCACGGTTTCCTGGCTCGGCAACCGGGCGCTGGAGCACCGCGTCCTCGAGGCCGCGCGGGGCATCTCCGCCATCCCCTCCGGCGGCGACGAACTGCCTTCCATCGATTCCCTGCAGAGGCTGGAGACGCTGCGCCAGTCCGTGGAGACGTTAGCGCGTTACCATCGCGATGGCGCGCCCTGGAGCCTGCGCTGGGGACTCTACACCGGCAACAGCCTGTACCCTTCGGTGCGGCGCCTGTATTTCGGCCGTTTCCATTCGCTGATGTTCGGCTCCACCCAGGTGGGCATTCTGGCGTGGCTACAGCGGCTGCCCGACGCCCCCGGCCCCACCGACGAATACACGCCCGCCTACAACACGCTGCGCGCCTATCTCATCACCACCTCGAACCACGACAAGAGCACCAGAATCTTCCTCTCGCCGTTCCTGTACAGCCACTGGCTTGGCAGCCGCTCGCTCGATTCCGATCGTGCCCGCCTGGCGCAACAACAGTTCGATTTTTACAGCGATGAGCTGAGGTACGAGAATCCATATTCGTCCGATAACGACGCTCAGGCGGTGGCGCGGGCGAGGCATTATCTGGCGCAGTTCGCCGCGATGGAACGAATCTATCAGGCCATGCTGGCCGAAGCGTCACGGCGGAACCCCACCGTCAACTTCAACAAGCAGTTCCCCGGTTCGGCGCAGGCGGTGACCAACAACAAAGACATCGCCGGCGCGTTCAGTAAAGACGGCTGGGCCTTCATGGAAGACGCCATCCATCACGCCAGCCGCTATCTGGGCGGCGAGGAGTGGGTGCTGGGCCCGCAGGCGTTCACCGCCATCGATCCCGATAAGCTGGTGCCGGAGCTGACCGCGCGCTACCACTCCGATTTCGTCGCGCATTGGCGCGAATACCTGCAGAATTCGTCCATCGTGCGCTACGCGAACATCGCCGACGCGGCACGCAAGCTGACGCTGCTCTCGGGCAATCAGTCGTATCTGCTGGCGCTGTTCTGCGTGGGCTCGGTGAACACCAACGTCACTTCGGAGGATGCCAAAGCTCCGTTCCAACCGTTGCAGTACATGACACCGCCCACCACCTGCATGGACCGGTTCATCTCCGATGCCAACAGCCCGTACATCAACGCGCTGCTGAGTCTGGTGTCGTCTCTCGACGCGGCCTCGCGCGCCAACGGGCCCAACGACCCGGCCATCAACCAGACGCTCAACGACGCCCAGAACGCGCTCCGCATCACCCGCCAGGTGGCCAACAATTTCCGGCCCGACCGCGAAGGCAAGGTGGACCAGATGACGCAGAAGCTGATGGAAGATCCCATCACCTACGTACTGGCTCTGCTGGGCAATATCGGGCCATCGCAACTGAACGGCGCGGGCCGCAACTTCTGCGCGGCCTTCAACGGCGTGGTAAACAAGTATCCGTTCAACAGCGCTTCGCCGCGCGATGCCACGCTCGAGGAGGTGGATGGCATCCTGCGTCCGCCGGATGGCCTGCTGTGGAGTTTCTACGAGAGCAACCTCAAGCAGTACCTGACGAAGGTGGGCTCGCAATACGTGCCCGCATCCGGCTCCACGGTGCATCTGACGCCGCAGTTCGTGCGCTTCTTCAATCACGCGGCGACTCTCTCGCAGGCGTTCTACGCGGGCGGGGCGAAGGAACCGCGCCTGACCTACTCCATGCGTGCCTTGCCATCGGAAGGTCTCAAAACTATGACGCTGCGTCTGGACGGCCAGCAGTTGAAGGCAACCGGGGCCGGCGGACAGGGCGCACAGTTCACCTGGCCGGGCAGCGCGCACGAGGCTCGGCTGGGCGGCAGCCTGGGCGGCGGCGAATTCGGCTTCGAGAGCTACGATGGTCTGTGGGCCGTGTTCCGATTCTTCGGCGACGCGGACCGCTCCACGCCGTCCGGCAGCGGATACGCCTTCGAATGGGTACCCCGTCAGGGCCAGGCCCGCCAGCCCATGACGCTGGAAAACGGCAAGCCGCTGACGGTGCGCTACTACCTCGAAATGCAGCCACCCATCTTCCAGAAGGGGTTCCTGTCCGGGTACGAGTGCGTGTCGCGAGTGGCCCAGTAGGGATTAATCCGCTGCCTGTGGCATCATAGCCTCATGGATCAACAGGCTTCGTACGAAGACGTAAAGCTGATTCTCCAGCTTTATGAAATGCGACGCGAGGATCGGTTGCGCGAGGCGCGCAAGTGGTTCACCGCGAATTTCTATTGCCGGACCATGGAGGAAATGACGGCCCTGTGCCCGCCCGGTTCCGAGGCCAACGCGTCATCGCGCATGGTGACCAGCTACTGGGAGATGGTGGCCTCGTTCATCACCAGCGGTGTACTCAACGAGAAGCTCTTCTTTCAGAGCGGCACGGAGCTGCTGGTGACCTGGATGCGCGTCAAGCCGGTGGTCGCGGAAACCCGGTTGGCATTCGCGAATCCGGGCTACCTGAAGAATCTGGAGACGGTGGGCGAGCGCTTTATCGAGTACTGGAACCGCACGGCCCCCGGCGCGTACGATGCGTTCGTGGCGCGGATCGGCACTCCGCCACCCCAGACGGCCAAAGCCAGCTAGTCATTCGGCATAACGATGAACAAATACGTGATCACCGGAGGTGCAGGCTTCATCGGCTCCGCGCTCGTGAGGGCGTGCGTGGCGGACGGCAGTCACCAGGTTGTGGTGATTGACAATCTGCTCACCGGGCACGAGCGCAATCTCGAGGAAGTCCGCCACGCGATTCAATTCTGCCGGCTGGACATTCGCGACTACGGCGCCATCGCGCCGGTGATCCAGGGGGCCGACGCGGTGTTTCACCTGGCGGCCATCCCCTCGGTTCCGCGCTCCATCAGCGACCCTGTGCCATCGCACGAGGTGAACATCGACGGTACCTTTCAGGTGCTTCGCGCAGCGGCCGCGGGTAGGGTTCGGCGCCTCGTGTACGCGGCCTCCTCTTCGGCCTATGGCGATACGGAGGTGCTGCCGAAATCCGAAGACATGGTGCCGCGGCCCAAATCGCCTTATGCCGCACAGAAACTCACGGGCGAGTATTACGCCAGCGTCTTCGCTTCGTGCTTCGATCTGGAAACGGTCTCGCTACGCTTCTTCAATGTCTACGGCCCGCGGCAGGATCCGTCCAGCCCGTACTCGGGCGTGCTCTCGCTCTTCATGAAGGCGTTAATCGAGCGGCGCGCTCCCACCATTCACGGCGACGGCGAGCAGTCTCGCGATTTCACGTATGTCGACGACGTGGTCGCGCTTACGCGGAAGGCCGCGGCTGCGCCGGGCGTGTCCGGCAACGTCTACAACGGTGGCAACGGGAATCGCTACACGCTGAACCACGTCTGGGACGAGTTGCAGAAGATCGAGGGGGTGGCGATCCCTCCCGTGTACGGCCCGGCGCGAGCCGGTGACGTGCGGGATTCACAGGCGGACACCACGGCGGCGGTGCGCGACCTCGGCCACGCCCCGGCGTTCTCGCTGCAGGAAGGGCTGCGGCGGACGCTGGAGTGGTACAAGCGGAGTTGCTGAACTACCGCGTCTCCTTGTCCTCGTGATACTCCATCTCCGTGTTCACTTCCCAGAGATTGGATTTCGCGGTGACGCCGGCGGCGATGTTGTCCACCGCCATCATGGCGGTCAGCATGGAGTGGTCCTGGTTGTTGTACTTGTGCATCCCGTTGCGGCCCACCAGAAACAGGTTCGCGATGCCATCCACGAACTCGCGCACTTCCGCGAACCGGTCGTAGGAACCGAAATAGGCCGGGTAGGTTTTCTCCATGCGCAGCACGGTTGCGTCCACCACGGCGGCATCGTCGATCATGCCGATCTTCGCCAGCTCTTCGCGGCCCAGCCGGATCATCGCCTCGTCGGAGAGATTCCACAACGAATCACCCTCGTTGCAGAAATACTCGAGGCCCAGCCAGACCTTCGCCGGGTCGCTCACCATCCACGGACTCCAGTTGTTGAATATCTGCAGGCGGCCGATCAGAACGTCGGGCTCCTGGATGTAGATCCAGTTGTCGCCGATCAGCTTCTTCCCCTGAGGAGTCGTGTCGTTGATCTTCAGCCCGTCCACCAGCAGCCCTACGGTGATGAAATCGCGATAGACCAGACCATCGGAGACCTCCAGCACGCTGGCCGGCGGCGGCGGATCAAACGAACGCAGCAGCTCCTTGATGGGCGCGGTGGAGAAGAAGTAATCCCCTTCGAACAGCTCGGCGGCGCCCGTAGCGGCGTTGGTCGCCTGTACGGCGCGAACGCGCGAACCCTCGGTGAAGATCCGGTCCACGCGGTATCCGGTATGAATGGCGCCGCCCAGCGTCCGCACCTGGCCGGCCACCTCCTCCCACATCTGGCCGGGCCCCAGCTTCGGGTACATGAACTGCTCGATGAGCGACGTCTGCGTGCCCTTCTGGCTCAGGCCGGCCTGCCCGGAGCGGCCGAGAGCCTTCCGCAACGCGTGCTGGAGCGTCTTCCACACCGACAGCCCCTTGATCCGCTGCGCGCCCCACTCCGCGCTGATCTGGCTGCAGGGAACACCCCACACCTTCTCCGTGTACGACTGGAAAAACGTTCGATACAGTTCGCGCCCGAAACGGTTGATGAAAAAGTGCTCCAGCGTGCGCTCTTCCGGCAACGGAAACAGCGCGCTGCGCACGTAACTCATTCCGATCTTCACGGTGCGCACGAACCCCAGCCTGAGCAGAGTGTCCTTGCTGAGCGTGATTGGGTACTCGAAGAAGCGCCGCAGGTAGTAGATGCGCGATTTTCGCGCCCGCACCAGCATCACTTTGTCCACCAGGGCCGGGTCGGGAGCCGCGGTATCGGCCGTCACTTCCCGCTCCATGCGGTGATAGGAGATGGTGGAGGCGCCGCCCGCCAGCCGCTCCAGCGGCAGCATGTTCATCCACCAGCGCATGACCCGGTCGGACTTGGAGAAGAAGCGGTGCCCGCCGATGTCGATGCGATTGCCCTTGTAGTTCACGGTGCGCGAGATGCCGCCCATGAACTCGCTCTTCTCCAGCACAACGGGGCGGACGCCGGTGCGCGTCAGCAGCTCCCACGCAGCCGTGAGCCCGGCTGGACCGGCGCCGATAATGATCGCTCGCTTACCCGCTTCCTTAGGATGCACGCGTGAGGAAGATCGGCAGACCTGTCTTGTTGCTGTAGTTCGGGCGGTAGCGATCCGTGTTGTACATGTTCGCCACGTCCACCTTGCGCGGCCCCAGCTTCGGATCGGGAATGTCCACCATGGCGTACTTGCCCTCCACCAGCGCCGCCATCATGCCGCTCTTGCCCGAGAGCACGTAATCGAGCGCCATGGTGCCGAACGTGGATGCCACCAGCTTGTCCACGAAGTCCGGAGCTCCGCTGCGCAGATCGTAGGTCAGATCGCTCACCACGGTCTCTTCCTTCGCGCGGCGCTGGATCTCGTCGCTCAGCGCCTCGGCCACGTTGAATTTCTTGCGGTGGCCGTAAGCGTCGGGCTCGCCATACTCCTTCACCTCGTAGCCTTCCCACTGCGCGCCCTCGGAAAGAACCACCAGCGTGTAGTTGCTGGGGTTGTTCTTCTTGTCGCCCACCAGCAGATCGATGAGCTTCTGCAGATCCACCTTGTACTCGGGGATGACGCAGCGGATGGAGGTGACATAGGCCGTGTAGAGCGCCGTGTGACCGGCATCGCGGCCAAACACGCGGAAGATGCCGACGCGCTCATGAGAGCCCACCGTGGTGCGCTGGCGATTGATGGCGTCGGTGGCGCGCGTGATGGCCGTGGAGAAGCCGATGCAGTACTCGGTGTTGCGGACGTCGTTGTCCATGGTCTTGGGCACGGCCACCACCGGGAAACCGAGCCCGTCCAGTTGCGCGGCATAACTGAGCGTGTCGTCGCCGCCGATGGCGATCAGACAATCGAGGCCCAGCCGCTGCAGGTTGCTGGTCACCTGGCTGCTGAGGTCGAACACGGTGCTGGTGACGCCTTTTTTCGTCACCTCCTGCTTCGGGAACTCGCGCCCCTGCAGGAACTCCGGGGCCGACTTCATCTTCGCGGGATTGGTGCGGCTGCTGTGCAGAAACGTGCCGCCGGTGCGATCGATGGTGCGCGTGTTCTCCCTCGTCAGCGGCAGAATGTACCGCGCCTTGCTGGCGGGGTCGTCCAGGTTCACGTGGGTCAGGCCTTCCCAGCCGCGCCGAATGCCTACCACTTCGCTGTCGCTCTCGGCGCCCCGGTAGGTTACTTCCTTGATTACGGAGTTGAGGCCCGGCACGTCCCCGCCGCCCGTCAGAATGCCAATGCGCTTTTTCGCCATGAATGCTCCTTGGTGAGTTGGAAAACAACTATTGTATCCCGTGTGGCAGGCTCGCAGCCTGCAGACCCGCTTTCCAGCGGGTCCGGAATCGGCCGGAAGGCTGTTTCGTATCTGCCTTTTGCATCTCGCCAGAAACCGGAGTACCATCAGGCCGAAGGTACGTTCCATGTATAGAATCACCTTTGCCGGCCTGTTGTTCCTCTTCCCGCTCAACGGCATTTCCCAGGTCACCGAGTCTTCGGTCCTGAAAGGCGTGGAGAAAGAGCAGCTACCTGCCACCCAGCTCGGTGCGTGCGCGAAGGCTCAGGGCATTCAAACCGCCAAGCCTTTCGAATCTGAAACGGTATACGTGGAGCCCTTACACCGGGGGTTCTGGAGCCCCACGCCGATACAGGACAAGCTCTACAGTCTCAAGAGCGACTTTGCCGCTCTGTATCGCGCAAGCGTGTCGCCGAAAGGAGAAGCCGGTCCAATCGGCAGAAAACTTTCTGAGAACCTGGCGCAGTTTGCGCAGACCTATATCGAGAGCATTCTTGTCGCCCCTAAAGGCAAACGGCTAACGTGCCTTCTACGTTTCTCGACCGACGAAAATGGGGCCGTTCTATGGCGTGCTGTCTTCGTTGTTATGGGCGACGCCGACTTCTTCCGGACATATCCTTCCAGTACTTTCCGCGCACTGCCGCAGGGGGGGCTTTCGGCGTCAATCCTGGCTCGCGATATTGACAGAGCGAATCTGTCCTCAGTGATCGCTGTTGAACACCGAGTGGGGCTTGGGTTGGCCTGCGGCCCGCTGTTGCCAGAGCAGATTCCATGGCCACGAGTCGGCAAGTGACATCCGGGATGCCACCGACGTTAGTGAACCTCAAGCCGTTTCTTCACCCAGGTTCATGTCCATCCGGAACTCGGTGTCCTCTGCTGGCCGAATGGTACGGATCTCAATTCCGAGGTCCTCTACTCGCACGTGACCGGCGCTCCGCTGCCAGGCGGGTGCCCATGAGCGGGCTCACGACACACTATGATGTTCTCGTGAGACTCCTTATCGCCACGGCTCTGCTCTCCATGTCCACCGCCCTCGCTCAGGCTCCCCACTTCAGCCCCGTCGCCAACGTCGGCGCGCGCAAGGCCGTCAGCCTCGACGGCAAATGGCGCACCATCGTCGACCCGTACGAAGTCGGCTTCTACGATTTCCACCAGCACCCCGGAGGGGCGGGCTTCTTCCGCAACGCCCACCCAAAGGACAAGAGCGAACTCGTTGAATACGACTTCGACACCTCCCCGCAACTCGACGTCCCCGGCGACTGGAACACGCAGCGCAACGATCTCTTCTTCTACGAAGGAACCGTCTGGTACAAGCGCTCCTTCGACTATCAGAAGAAGGACAACACCCGCGTCTTCCTCTACTTTGGCGCCGCGAACTACGAGGCGATGGCCGCCCTGAACGGCGAGCCGCTGGGCGCGCACACCGGCGGATTCACGCCCTTTGCGTTCGAAGTGACCGGCAAGCTGCGCGACAAGGACAACTTCGTCGTGGTGAAGGTGGACAACAAGCGGCTCCGCGAGGGCGTCCCCCAGGTCAACACCGACTGGTGGAACTATGGCGGACTCACCCGCAGCGTCTCGCTCATCGAAGTGCCGTCGACGTTCGTCCAGGACTACTTCATCCAGTTGAAGAAGGGATCGCCGGGGACCGTGGCCGGCTGGGTGAAGCTGGATGGTCCGAAGCCGCACCAGACTGTGACCGTGAAGATTCCCGAAGCGGGCATCTCCCAATCGGTGACCACCGATGACAACGGCTATGCCGAGTTGAGCTTCCCCGCGAAGCTCGCCCTCTGGTCGCCGGAGAACCCGAAACTGTATCGGGTCACCATCGCGGCGGAAACCGATTCAGTGGACGACCTCATCGGATTCCGCACCATCGAAACGAAGGGAACCGATATCCTGCTCAACGGCCACCCGGTGTTCCTGCGCGGCGTCTCCATTCACGAGGAAGCGCCGTTTCGCAGCGGACGCGCCTTCAGCGACGAGGATGCGCGCACCCTGCTCGGCTGGGCCAAAGAGCTGGGCTGCAATTTCGTGCGCCTGGCGCACTACCCGCACAACGAGTTCATGACGCGCGAAGCGGACCGGCTCGGGTTGATGGCGTGGTCCGAGATCCCCGTCTACTGGGCCATTCAGTGGGAGAACCCCGCGACCCTCGCGAACGCCTCAAACCAGCTCGCGGAGAGCATCGCGCGCGACAAGAACCGCACGTCCATCGTCCTGTGGTCGGTGGCCAACGAAACGCCGGTGAACGAAGCCCGCAACACGTTCCTGCGAAAACTGGTGCAGCAGGTGCGCACCGCGGACCCCACGCGGCTGGTGACCGCCGCAACGCTCGCCACGCATCGCCAGGACGAGATCGTCATTGAAGATCCGCTGGGCGCCGATCTCGACGTGCTCGGCAACAACGAGTACATCGGCTGGTATGAAGGCCTGCCCGATCGCGCCGACCAGGTTACCTGGAAAAGCATCTACGACAAGCCGCTCATCATGAGCGAATTCGGCGCCGGTGCGGTTTACGGTATGCACGGCGATCCGCTCACGCGCTTTACCGAGGAGTATCAGGAGAACGTGTTCCAGCATCAGATCGCCATGCTTTCGCGCATTCCCTTCCTGCGCGGAACCACGCCCTGGATTCTCATGGATTTCCGCAGTCCGCGGCGCACATTACCGGGTATTCAGGACTATTTCAACCGTAAAGGACTCATTTCTCTCCGCGGCCAGAAGAAAAAAGCCTTCTACGTGATGCAGGAGTTCTACCGCCAGAAAGCAGAAACCGAACAAACTGAGCCGCGACGGTGACGGAGCGGAGTAAGCTAATCTCTTATGCCTTCCGTCGCCTCCTCCGCTCTCGCCGTCGAACACTCGCGCATTCGGGAACTGGCGGAGCTCGCCATATGCATGGACGGCGTGCTGAAGCTGTACTTCGGCGAGTCCAGCGTCCCCACCCCGGAGTACATCAAGCGGGCGGCGCAGAAGGCCATGGCCGACGGCTTCACCTTCTACACCGAAAACGCCGGGCTGCTCTCCACGCGCGAGGCGCTGGCCCGCTACTACCGCGAAATACACGGCGTGGAACTCGACCCAAAGAGCGAAATCGTGGTCACCGCTTCCGGCGTGCAGGCCCTCAATCTGAGCATCCGCTGCGCGCTGGACGCCGGCGACGAGGGTCTGGTCCTCACTCCCGCCTGGCCCAACGGCTCGGCCAGCGTGCAGATGGCCAACGCGCGGCCGGTGCAGGTGCCGCACGTGCTTTTGGGCGAGCGCTACCAGATCGACTTTGACGCGCTCGAAGCCGCCGTCTCACCGCGCACGCGGCTGCTACTGTACACATCGCCGTCGAACCCGCTCGGCTGGGTGGCCACCGTGGACGATCAGCAACGGCTGCTCGACTTCGCGCGCCGCCATGACCTCTGGCTCATCGCCGACGAGGTCTACGATCGCCTCAATTTCGCCGGTCCGAAGCCGTTCGCTCCGGCGCCCACCATCCTTCGCCTCGCCACCCGCGACGACGCCGTCATCGTGGTGCAGTCGTTCTCGAAGGCGTGGTGCATGACCGGTTGGCGCGTGGGCTGGATGATTGCCCGCCGCGATCTGGCCGCGCGCGCCACCATCCTCAACGAGTTCGTGGTCTCGCACGCGCCCAGCTTCGCCCAGCGCGCCGGCGAAACCGCCCTGCTGTGGGGCGAAAAGACGCTCGTCGAAATGCTGCTGCGCCTGAAGGAGAACCGCGATTTCTGCCTCGCCGCTCTCCGCAAAATGCCCGGCGTCACGGTGCCCGTACCCGATGGCGCGTTCTATCTGTTCCCAAAGATGGCGGCCACTGCGGATTCCTTCGACTTCTGCAAACGCCTGCTGATGGACACGCAGGTGGGCCTCGCTCCAGGCGTAGCGTTCGGGGCCGGCGGCGAGGGCTCGGTACGCATCTGTTACGCCGCCGAGCGCCCCATCCTCGAAGAAGCGATGAAGCGCCTGGCCGGGTTCCTGCGCTCGCTGTAATGCAATATGGGACAGCCTTTCAGCCCACAGCCTTTCTGGCAATTGGTTGGTTCTCTGGGTTTGTGGGGCAAACTTTCAGTCTGCAGCCGGCTTTCAGCCGGCCGGACGCCGCGTAGAAACGCACCGGCCAGGATTGCCGGCCCCACAGACACTGGACACAGCTTCTGTTGTGAACATAATAGTCATAGAATGTTTGTTTTGCGAAGCCAGATCGAGCAATTCTGAGGCAAACTGGTATCAGGGAACCCGAACAATGACTCGCAAGTACTCGCTCGTCATAGAAGGCACTGCCAGCAGCTACAGCGCTTACGTGCCCGAACTTCCGACAATTCTTGTCACGGGCCGATCACTGGAGGAACCGACTACTCGGGCTTCCGAGGCGATTCGCGTCTATTGGAACGCGCTGAACGCCGAGCGCTCCCCGACGTCAATGCTTCGCGAGATCGAGGTTGACCTACCAGCCTGAGAACAAAGCCGGGAACATCACCCGACTTCAACGGCACGCGCGTATTTCGTCCGCGTAACGGGCCGCGTAGAACGCTCAGACCTGACGGCTCTGGAATCGACAGGATTTGTGTGCAAGACTGTATCCGAGCGTGATCGGAGGCCGCACCGTGGAATTGGCTCAGCACAACGTCCGTTCTTGGATCGACTTCACGAGGTTCATTTCCAAAGCTGTGGTACGCCCGGGGACCCCATTTGAGTTGAAATATGCTGTTGAGATCAGGGAAGGCTCGACCAAAGGCACATATCATCGTCAAGTCATTATCGTTTGTAGCAATCTGAGCGAGACCAGCCGTCACATCTTCGAAAGGACCGATACTGGAAGTATAAGGCACTATGTGGGCGTTGCACGGCTCCAGAGGCAGATCAAGAAGATAAAGGACTTGGGTCTCATTCAGGACCCGCGGCCGTTTAGTTGACAGTTTCAGTTTGGTTGACGGTTTCAGATGCAGGCGGCGCTGGGCAACAGCAGGCCGGCCATGCGGTAGCCGGGGACCGAATTGAGCAGGAGACGGGCGGCGCGCTCCGGCTTTTCGCTCTCGAAAACGCACGTCTGCGACCCGCTGCGGCCCTCTACGCGAACCCGGTCGTCAACCGGGTGGACGCGGTACGCGGCGCTGGAACCGTGGTGTTGGCGGAGGGATTCGAGCGGCCAATCGGAATCGGCCACCATGTGAATCCCCCCTTCCGCCGAGATAAGGATGGTTACGTCGGACGGCACAGAGCCGGCATTCATCGTGTTCTCCGCTGCGGCAAGAATCTCCACGGCATTGGCGATAAACCGGCTCACGAAGTACTTATCGCTGCGCCGCGGGCGTTCGCGAGGAAACTTTACCTTAGGAGCGCAAGTTGTTGCGCGCGCTGAAGATGCCGGGTTTGCCCGGGCCCTCTGGTCCGGCTGCCTCTTCTCATCGACTCAGTTGAATGGTCTCGTCTTCGGACAAACACGCCGCGTAGCTCAGCGTTTGGTCGATGTCGGCCGATTCCAGGTAGGGATACGCCTTGAGGATCGATTCCCTGGTTTCTCCGGCCGCCAGCAATCCTGGCAGGCGAGAGACCGGGCACCGCAGATTGCGGATGCATGGTTTCCCAGTCGCCACCGCCGGGTCAATGGTAATCCGGTCAAAGCGCATTGGAGTGCTCCTCAACCAGTACCTGGAGCGCGATCGTCTTCGCCTTCCTCAGCGCCTCCTCCTCCGTGTCCCCGTAAGCCATGTGACTCCGGGCAATGCGGGGACGGAGCCGAGAAATCGCCCGTCTTCTTCGCGCTCGATCTCAATTTGCAGAGGCTGGATCTCGACCATTCGTCTACGACGATTGTATCGCTCCCAGCCCCGCCGGCTCCTCACCTGATACCATGCCTGAGTGCCCCAACCTCAGCGCCCGCCCGAGATGACGTGGAAGGCCGTGGGACTCGGCCTGTTTCTCGCCTTCGTGTTCGGTTCCGCCAACGCCTGGCTGGGCATGCGCGCCGGCCAGACCGTGGCCGCCACCATCCCCGCCGCCGTCATCGCCATGGCCCTCTTCCGCCTGCCCGCCTTCCGCGGTGGCATCCTCGAACAGAACATCGCGCGCACCGCCGCCTCGGTGGGCGAAGCGCTGGTGGCCGGCGCCATCTTCACCATCCCCGCCTTCCTCATGGTGGACATCAACGGCAAACGGCTGTGGACCGATCTGCGCTCGCACTACTGGGAAGCCACGCTCATCCTGCTGGTGGGCGGCCTCATCGGCATTCTGTTCATCATCCTGTTGCGCCGGCCTCTCTGCACGGACCCCGGTCTGCCGTTCCCGGAAAGCGTGGCCAGCTACGAGATCGTGAAGGCCGGCCAGGACGCCGCCGACGCCCCGAAATACATCTTCGGCGCCATGGGATTCGGTGCGCTCATCCAGTTCCTGAAGGCCGATAACGGCCTGCAGATCTTCCGCGAATACACCGACGGCTTTCTGGCGTTCCCGCGCTCGGTGGTGAAGCACTTCAACTTCGAGAAGCAGCCCATCGGCGACGTGACGCACTATGGCGGCGTGCCGTGGTCGACGCCCAGCCTCTCGCCGGCGCTCGTGGGCATCGGCTACATCATCGGGCCGGAGCTCTCCGCCATCACCATGTCCGGCGGGCTGCTGGCCTGGTGGATTCTCATCCCGCTGCTGATGTTCTTCGACCCGGATCTGCCGCGACGCATCGGCACCACCGACCCAGGCATCGCCTCCTTCAGCCTCTGGTACAACATTGTGCGGCCCATCGCCGTGGGAACCATGCTGGTGGGCGCCGCCAACACCATGTGGTCCATGCGCGACTCGCTGTTCAGCTCGCTGCGGGGCGTGTTCACCGTCTCCTCGAAAGCCGCGCACGAGGAACACACCGACGATCCCCGCGAACGCGACATCCCGGCCCGCTGGGTGGTGATCGGCATCTTTGTGCTGCTGGCGCCTATCACCGCCATCTACTATTACTTCACCCACGGCCTGCTGCCGGCCATCGTCGCGGCGGTGGTGATGGTGATCACCGGCTTCCTGCTGGCCGCCGTGGGCGGATATCTGATCGGCCTGGTGGGCAGTTCGAATCAGCCGCTCTCCGGCCTCATCCTCTCCGCGCTCATCATTTCCGCGCTGATGATGCTGGTGATCGGCGTTACCGGGGCGGCGGGCGTGGCGGCGGTGCTGGGCGTGGCGGCGGTGGTGGGCGTGGCCTGCTCGGTGTCCGGCTCGCTTATTCAGGATCTGAAGGCCGGCCATCTGCTGGGCGGCACGCCGTGGAAGATGCAGGTGGTGGAGATGATCGCTGTGGTCATGCTGGCCTTCTTCCTGATGTGGCCCATCATGGTTCTGCACGAGGCCAATCTGGCCACCGGCGGCATCGGCGGACGCGCGCTGCCGGCGCCCCAGGCGGGACTCATGGCGCAACTGGCCAAGGGCATCGTGGGCGGACAGATGGCCTGGGGTCTGCTCGGCATCGGCATCGCTTTCGGCATCGCGCTGATCATGTGCGGGGCCAAGTCTCCCATGCTGATTGCCGTCGGTATGTATCTGCCGTTCGACACCTCCTCGGCGATCTTCGTGGGTGGCGTGTTCAAGTGGGCCGTGGACCGCTTCACCGCCCGCTACAGTGCCGAGAAGAAGGCCGCGGTGGATGAGCGGGGCACGCTGCTCGCCTCGGGACTGATCGCGGGTGAGGCGATCCTGGGCATCCTCATCGCGGTGCTCGCAGTGAGCCAGATCCCCTCGTTCACCCACATGCTTACCGGCGCGAACCAGTTCAGCTTCTTCCCGGCATGGGGAAGCTGGTTGTCGCTGGTGGGTTTCGCAGCGATTGCCTGGGTGCTGATCCGCATCCCGCTCGGGGCGAAGCAGCGGTAGACTGGTTACCACTTGCTGACGCGTGCGCCAGGTTCCGTGGCCAATGCGGGGAGCCAAGGCCTCTACCTCCACTGATTTGCGAGCCTCAGTGCGAGATGCTCTGTTATGGTCCCCATCCGTCATGGGCGGATGTGCAGGCGCGTTTTCTGGAGCCGCGAGAACTGCTGTAGCGCATGCTAACGAATCTGATCGAACACACCGTGCGTCTGAGCGAGATCACGGGCTTCCCGAAGCGTCTGGCGTGCTTTTCGTAGCTCTCCGTTGACCGCATAGGCAACGGCCAGCTTCCTCGTTGCCCGAATCAGGAACCCTGATCGTCCCGGATGGCTGCGCAAAAGACGGACGCCTTCCTCTAACAGGGATCGTCCGCGCCAGAGTCTCAACTGAAACAGGTAGCCATACCCTAGTTCGGAGAGAGCCTCCCCGATGGTCGCCGCTGGGCTTCCAGCCTTCTGACGCTGCTTGAGCACTTCCTCATAGTCGCGAACGGCAGCCCACATGGCTCCTCGCTTTCGGTTAACGCTCCCGCGGATGGCGAGGAGATTGGTCTTGTTCTCGATACCCTCATGGAGAGACCGTTTCAGATCCTCCAGCGCGGCGCCAAGCAGGAAGCGCCGATTTCGAAAGGATGCAGACCTGCTCGCGATGGAATACCGCGAGCTTGCGAGTGCGCCGCCCGGATAGCCCATATCCTCAGTCCTCCACGAGGATGACCCTATTGAGCGCATCTGTTCGCGCACCTTTGCTTGCGCAACCTGCGCGGGCAACACCGCTAGATGCGGATGGCCGTGTAAGCCGTACCATGATCCCGCTGACGCCCACGCACCGAAAAACCGGTTCCAATAAGGCAGGAAATCCGCGAAGCGCCGCTCGGCGAACGGAGCCCCCTGTAACTCGCGGTAAACCACCCAGAGACGGGTTAGCCGGCCTTCCTCATTCGTTATGGTGTCCACTTCGGTCAGCAGGTGCGTTATCACGGCTTCCTTCGGGCTGACCGTCGGATCGAAGAACTCGCCATCCACGAATTCCAGTGATTCCTTCTCCGCCATACCACCGTGGCCGTCCCGCCCTCGCAAGTGGAACAGTCCGTCCACGATTGCGCCGAACAGCCGGCTTCGGGGTTGTGGATCTTTCCGGGAAAGCCGCTTGAGCAAGAACTCTCGAACAGCGGGTGCGATAGTGTCGCGTTTGTGCGGCCCAGACCACGCGGATCGCGGGAGAACGCCCTGAAGTATCCTCAAGAGCTCACCAAGCTTCTCGCCCGGGGCGAATCCCTCCAGCTCAAACACTTGGACATCTTTGCCGAGGAGCATCGCATAAAACAGCTCAGTCTCCCAGTACGACACGTGAGCCGCGTGTCCTGCAATCTGAAGTCCCGTGCCATGCTTTTCACTGCCAAGCAGAACCAGAAGCACTGAGGCTTCCCGGATGCGTGAAAACAAGTCATCAACCGTCACAAAGGCCGGATCTGTCAGCGGCCTGGGTTTGTCGATTTCATCTACCCAGATAGTTCTGCCAGCCGGCAGCTTCAGGTCGTGAATGTCGGCTCTGATGTCGCGGAGGCCTTTGACCGGAGAGGAAAGGAAAGCGTAGATCATGCTCATCCGCTGTTGCCAACACAGCCGCAACGGATGTGTTGTATCCGCTTCTCATTAGACCAGAACACAGATCAGGCCACTTGCTGACCGGCGATGTGCCAGCCCCCGCAAGCGTCCCTGATTCTCCAGGCTCACCAACAGGAATGTGTGCTCTTTCCCGCCGGAGCCGTCCATCGCCGGAAAGCAGATGGCAGAACAGTACTCGCGGTCAAGGGTTCGCCTATGGCCGCGCCTGGTGGCACGCCCTTGACCGCTACGCTCCGTTCTGAGATCAATTGTGACAGGCGGTGCTGAAGGGAATGCGACGTGCCAAGAGAACCCGAGCAAAGCTAGCCGAAGCGAGGCTCCGTCTGTTGACCGACCCGTCTTGCGCAGTTTCATCTCCCCAACATCGCTTTACCCAGATACCGAGTGCTAGACTGAGCCACGAGGCATGACCGGAAATACCGCGTGGCATAAATGGAGCTCAAGACTCGCCATCAGTCTTGACCGAGAGTTCGAGCGTGCGTGCCTTCCATTTCTGCGTCTCCTTTGGCCCGAGCTAATCATCCCGAAACCGCTAGCAAAATGGGACCGGCAGGGCATTGATTTAATCAGCTTCGGCGACGGTCCTACGATCAAGTGCGTCGTTCAATGCAAGTCTTCACAACAAAAGACACTTGGAAAAAGCGACATTCGTGACGCGGAAAAGTCGATAGGCGCCTTCCAGAAGTCAGGCCATAGGTGCGACACCTACCTCTTGGTTATCAATGGCGATGGCCGAAGCGCCGACTATAATGCTGCTGTCGAGAAGAGGCTGAAGGAACTCGTCACCAGCGGTGTGGCGCGCAGAGCCGAGCTTTGGCCTCGCACAACCCTGATGAAAAACTCCTTTGATCGAATGAAGGAGATCCTTCTTCGTGGGCTACGAAAACGGTCTCAAGAACGGCAGAGTCTCTTCCGCGACCTCTTCCGGTTCGGTCACGTCTACCTCCCGGACGTCCCGGTTCAGGAGGACCACCTCATACTAAAGCCAGGCGCTCCATGCGAACGTAGGAGCGTCCGCCCGATAGAAACCCGTGCGCTTGCGGAGCTACTTCAGGATCGCTCCGAAACCCGCTGGACCCTGCTCACCGGCCTATTCGGTGCGGGCAAGACCACCACGGCACTTCAAGCCTCCAGCGTCGGAGAGTACACCGCCATCTTTGTGTCAGCCGCTGAGCTGGGCGAGAAAGCCGCGCGCATCGGAACGAACGCCATGACCCAGGAAATCGTCAGCTCGCTGCGAATCTTCGAACATGGCAGCGAAGCCATTGACGGTTTCCAGGTACATGAGCCGGAAGATGAAGAAACCTTCGAGCGCCTCGCCGGGCCCGCCTTGGCGAGCCTCCTTCGCAGCGAGTCTCCGGAACACGTCCTGGTGCTCGACGGCCTCGATGAGAACCGTGTCTATCTCAACCCCAATGGGCTGCAGATGCTCAATAACCAATTGGCTGATCTTAAGTGCCCGATTGTACTGACCACTCGCTTTGAACACTTAAGCACCATGTTCGGAAACTTCGAAGCACTGTTGCAGAGCTTGGGCACCAAACGACGCAGTGCACGACCGGCCCGCCTGCTTAGTCTGGCCCCGTGGACATCACTCGAAGTGCGCCGTTTTGTGCAGGAGGCCATGAAATCCGCTTCGGATAACGAAAAGCAGTCCCTTACCGCCTTTCTGGAGGCGTTTGACGACCGAGGGTTACACCCGTTTTACGGAGATCTCCCATCGCATCCTTTGTTTCTGCAGTTTATCCTCGATGATACTTGCAGCACCGGGCTCCACGCTCGCAGTCGTACCGAACTGATTGGGTCTTGGGTAACGCGCAAGGTCTGGCGCGACATCGATCATCACGGTATACCCTTGGATGAACCGACGGACCGCTATGAGTTCGTTGGTAAAATGCTTCTGCTAACGGAAGCTGTTGCTGGCGCCATGACCACCGGTGACGAAACGGTCCAGCTCAATGAATACATCGACGCAGCGCAGATTGAAAACCTCGCTGCTGGCGTCTTCGGCCAACGTATCCCATTGGCAACGCTGCTTCTATACGGCGTCATAGTGCCAAAGACAGTCCGAAGTGGCATGCGCCTTGAAGCGCGATTCGCTCTACGCGTTCTACAGGAATATTTTCTTGCAAGGCATGTCAGAAGATTCGGTGGGAGATCGAACCTATACCCAGAGAGTGTAAAGGAGCTCATCAATGAGCTCCCTCAAGAGTTCGATTAGGGAAGGGGTAACGAATTCCGCACCGGGATGCCGCTGAAGACAATCCACCGGTTGCCGCGGAATCTCGTTGCCTGTCCCGCGAATTGGACGCGCTCCTACGTCAGGTGAATCCTGAAGCGGCACGCTTTGCCGCCGCGCTTCAGCGATTCCAGCAGTTCCACACGGACGGGCTTGCCGGCCACCCCGCTGAACATCTCCGTAACATAGCCCACGGAACATTCGCAAAACGTCCCGGACAGGCCCTCGGGGCCCTTCTCCACCAGCGGGCACAGGCACCACCCATCGGCCACTTTCAGGCCAGCCGGGTTCTGCACATAGTCGAAGTAGACAATGTCGCCTTCGCGGCGAATGGGCGACGGCCCTGTGCCCGACCACTTCCTGACCTGCTCGATGAAGGCATCGACGCCACCCGGGAACGGCTTCTGGCCGGAGCCGCGGAAGCAGGAGCGCCCGTTGGCGTGCATCAGCCGCGCGCGGGTGGGCTCGTCGAGTTCGTCGTCCACGTTGTCCATCATGCGTTTGGCCCACGTCTGGGCGAAGGCCATCCGCTTATCGATGGGCGTTCCCTCCGCGGCTGCCGGCAGCGTCGCCGCGGCGGCGCAGCATGGCGCCAGAGCCGCCAGACTGGCGACGCCTGCCGTAGCCGCACCGTACCCGGTCAATTGCACTAAGAATGCCTTACGATTCATCATGTCCTTTCCTGTCGAAAAAGCCGCTCGCGGTCTGCTTCAGTTAGTGGGGGCGCCAGGGAAAGCGCCCCACCACGAGGCAGGGTCGACCCCTGAGTGCAATCCCTGTCCCGTTTCCTCGAACCTCGGAAACGAAGCTCAGACCGAGTTGCAACGCACGTCTGCAGAACGATGAAACTCTGAGCGAGGGTAACGCCGTCTCACAAGTAAAGATAAGGTGCGTACGGATCGCTACGGCCGGCCGACCTTGCCATTCAGGGGATTGGTAACCGAAGAAACGGGGCAGAACCGCGAGGTATGGTACCGCACGTTCGTAGTAACGTACAGCCAGGAAGGCAGACAATAATCCGGAATACCGTGGAGGTGATTCCGGCCCCCAGGCCCGTGTCACCGGCGAGGGCCGAGGAGTTCCGGCTTCAACTGGAGCGGATACTGGGCAGCCCGGTTTTTCGAAGCAGCCAGCGCTGCCTGGTTCTGCTGCGGCACATCGGCGAACGGGCCGCCAGCGGCGATACCGGCTCCCTGAAGGAGCGCACTCTCGGCATCGACGTGTTCGGCCGCGAGCCGGACTACGACACCAGTCAGCAGCCCATCGTACGCGCCACCGCCGCGGAGATTCGCAAAAAACTGGCGCAGTACTACCAGCAGCGCGAGCACGCCGGCGAGCCCCGCATCGAGCTGGCGCCCGGCACCTACGTTCCGGAGTTCCGCGTCATCCGCGAAGTCCCCGCGTCCGCGGTGTCCAGGCGGCCCCTCTGGCTGGCGGCGCTTGCCGGGGCCCTGGTTGGCATCCTGCTTCCGCTATCCGCGTACCTTCTGCTGCCGCACCTGAACCGCACCGCGCTGGACCAGTTCTGGCAGCCGATGTACCAGGCTCAAGGGAGCGTGCTGTTCGGCCTGGGGGAGTCGGGCACGTACAGCCTCACCGGCATGGCCGCGGAACGGATGTGGCAACTGGTCAGGAAATCGCCGCCCGGCACGCTCGCCGCTTCGAAGGAGTTGATACCGGTCAACCAGGTGATCCCCATGTGGGACCGCTACTACGCAGTCGGCGATGTCAACTCGCTGGTTCGCATCACCGGCCTGTTCGAGAAGCATGGGAAGCCGTACGCCATTCACGGTGGTATGTCCATCACGTTCGATCAGCTTCGTGAGCATCCCGCGGTGCTCATCGGCGCCTTCAACAACGAGTGGGCCATGCGGGCGGTTGGGAAGTTGCGCTACACGTTCGCCATGGATGGGAGTGCCATGGTGATTCACGACCGCGACCATCCGAACATGACCGCCTGGAAAGTTGTCGAGCCGTGGCCGCAACCCAAAATCTCCACCGACTACGCCATCGTATCGCGCGTCCTCGATGTCACCACGGACCGCATCGTGGTGGTGGCCGGCGGGATGACCGAACATGGCACCGCGGCCGCCGGCGAATTCCTCAGCAATCCGGAATATTTCGCCGAAGCGGCTTCGAAACTCCCCTCCGGCTGGACGAAAAAGAACATCCAGGTGGTTCTGAGCATCCCCGTGGTGCAGGGCGCCCCGGGCCGCCCGAGCGTCCTCGCCACGCAAGTCTGGTAGGGTCGGGCTTACCGTGCAAGGGGATTGATTCTCTGAGTTTGTGGGGCGGGCAATCCTGCCCGCAGCCGGCTTTCAGCCGGCCCGACGCCGCGTGGAAACGCGGCAGCAGCCAGAATTGGCTGCCCCACGACGGCCCGCCTACTGTTTGTTCTCGCTGTAGCACCAGCGCACCAGCGGCTCCGGCTGCTTCCCCTGGTTGGCGCGCATCAGGTCCGCCAGGCTGAGCTCCTGGAAAGAAAATGCGACGGAGCCATCGGCGCTCACCGTTCCCGTCATGTACCCATACACGCCGGTTCGGGCCTTTTGATCGGGTCCGGCGTCCTCGGGCAAGGAATATCGCACCGCTCCCGCCGTGCCCACAATCCACCCCGGCAGAACCCGGCCCTTCCACTCGCCGGTGTCGTACACGTCCTGCATGAAGAAGTGCGAGTGGCTGGCCAGCAGGTAGACTCGCTTGTGCGCGGAATCCTGCGCGTGCCAGAGCGTCTGGTAGACCGCTCGTCCGCTCACTATGCCCTGAGCCGAGGTGCTCATGCTGTGGCTGGCGCCGATGCTGCCGGGCAGCGTCTCGTGCATGCCCACCACGATGGTTCGAATCTCCTTCGATGCCTCATCGCGGTGAATCAGTGCGTCGAACCAGTTGCGCTGCCCGTCGTCGAACTGATCCGGCGAGGCGTTGTCGAGCGTGACGAAGTCGACGCCATGGCTGACCCAGTGATAGTACGCGCGCAGCTTATGATCCTGCGGGTCGTCCTGCAAACGCTGGGCGCGCAGAGCCGGGCTGTCCAGCCAGTCCGCGAACTGAAGCAGCCAGCTCTCCCGCGTCGCCGGCGGAATGGTCTCGTGATTGCCGATGGCGAGGAACACGGGCAGTTCGCCGAACGGGGCGATCTGATGGGCGATGAAATCGGGCCAGGCGCGGGCTTCGTAGTCGAAGATGTTCGTCTGCGGCCCCATGTCTTCGTCGAAGGTGTAGATGGCCCGAAAGTCGCCGAGGTGCCAGTAGAACTCGGCCCCGCTCGCGCGCACACCCGCGGCAATCGCCGGCATCACCACGTCGCCGCAGTTGCGCGAATCGCCGGAGACCGCGAACTTCCAGCCGCCCGGGTCCGTCTGCGCCAGTGCGGAGCAGGCGTACAGCATGCAGGCAAGGGCGAGGACGCGTCGAGAAGCCATCGTGATTCCGTTCTACCACGTGCGCTTGCCAACCAGCGCGCCTCCCGGTTATATTAAGTGCATCGGGAATTTGGCGTTCCCGGCTCCTGCCATGCGCATGAACGCACACAGCACGATGATCATCGCCACCCCGCCGGGTTGCGATCCGTGTGTCGGTGTCGCGTTCCCGCCTGCGGCGCTCATTAGCTGAGCACTCTTCGCCGCGGCTCAACCCACCACCGTTGGTACAGCGCTCAGGAGGAGCATTTTATGGCCACGCCCGCTATCACACAACCTCGACGACGTTATTGGAGTTCTCTGCTCGAAGCCATTCGCGGCACGCATCAGGACTTCACCGAGGGCTCCATCAGCCGGGCCATTTTCCTGCTGGCCACGCCCATGGTGCTGGAAATGTTCATGGAGTCGCTGTTCGCCATCGTGGACGTGTTCTGGGTCACGCGGCTGGGCGCCAACGCCATCGCCACCGTGGGTCTCACCGAATCGATGATGACCCTGGTGTTTTCGGTGGCCTTCGGCGTGAGCCTGTCGACCACCGCGATGGTTGCCCGGCGCATCGGCGAGAAGGACTCGCAGGGAGCCGCGACGGCCGCGGTGCAGGCCATCCTGCTGGGGATCGGCGTGTCCATTCTGATAGGCGTTCCTGGCTTCCTGCTGGCGCCGCGATTGCTCGGGTGGATGGGCGCGCCTGCAGACCTGATTGCCACCGGACGCCACTACGCCGCTATCGCTTTCGGAAGCAGCACGGTGGTGATGCTGCTGTTCCTGAACAACGCCATCTTTCGCGGCGCGGGCGACGCATCCGTGGCCATGCGCGTGTTGTGGACGTCCAACCTGATCAACCTCGCGCTGGACCCCTGCTTCATCTTCGGGCTGGGCCCCTTCCCCGCGCTGGGCGTCACCGGCGCGGCCGTCTCCACGCTAACCGGACGGAGCTGCGGCGTGTTCTATCAGATGTGGGTGCTCACCCGCGGCCACAGCCGTGTGGTGATTCGCCGGCAAGACTGGCGGGTGGCGCCGCGAGTCATCGCTTCGCTGGCGCGGGTTTCCGCCACCGGTGTACTGCAATTCATCGTCGCGCACATCAGTTGGATCGCGCTGGTGCGCATGATCAGCTCCTTCGGCAGTGTTGCGGTGGCCGGCTATACCATCGGCATTCGCATTTTCGCATTCGTGCTCCTGCCCGCGTGGGGATTGAGCGGCGCGGCTGCCACCATGGTGGGCCAGAATCTCGGGGCAGGGAAACCGGCGAGAGCCGAGCGTGCCGTCTGGCTGACCGCCTTCTACAACATGACGTTTCTCGGCTTCATCGGCCTTGCTCTCATTGCCGTGCCCGAGCCGATCGCGCGGTTGTTTACTTCCGACCCGCTGGTAGGATCTTACGCGGTGGACTGCCTGCGAATCGTCGGCTACGGCAACCTGACCTATGCATTCGGCATGGTGATGCTGCAGGCCTTCAATGGCGCCGGCGACACGGTGACGCCGACCGTCATCAACACCATTGGTTTCCTGTTCTGCGAGATCCCGCTCGCCTGGGCGCTGGCCTTTCCGTTGCACATGAAGGTGCGCGGCGTCTTCGCGTCGATTCCGATCGCCGAGACCCTGATCGCCCTGATGGGCCTGTTCCTGTTCACGCGCGGCAGCTGGAAGAAGCGGCTGATCTAGGTCTTTGACCGCATTATTCGGTGTGCTATGGAAACCGCTTGCTGACGCGCGCGGCTCGGAACTGAGCCGTGACCGTAAGGGAGCGGTCTCCCGTAAGAGCACACCATCACGCGGTCAA
>JBEKZH010000075.1:0-26226 GCA_049510065.1 Bryobacteraceae bacterium | reverse complement strand
GTGTGCTTTGGAAACCGCTTGCTGACGCGCGCGGCTCGGAACTGAGCCGTGACCGTAAGGGAGCGGTCTCCCGCAAGAGCACACCATCACGCGGTCAAAGCCCTAGTGCTCGTATGCAACCGGGTCTCGTTGGCCAAATCGGAATGTCAACTCTGCGTTTGGGAGTCGTATCCGACGCCAGTGGCTGCACTCCGCGCCCAGATATCGGCAAAACGCGGTTCGGCGCGATTACCTCGGCGTCGAATCCGCGACAGATCCAAATGTCAGTGAGGTTTGTCTTCTAACAAAGAAACCGAATGTTTGCGATGAGAACCCCCGACCAATTTTGGAAAGGGACCGTTTTGTATCTTGCCTGTCTGAACGCCTGCGCCTGGGGGCAGACGCTGGCGGATCCTGAGTTGCGGCCGGAGGAGACGGACGCCCTGAGCTCTAAGGCGGTCGGTCTGTACCAGCAAAAGGACTTTCAGCAGGCTTGTCTGCTGTTTGAGCAAGTGACGATCCTCCAGCCCGCGAATCCCGTGCCGCATCTCTATCTTCTGGGCTGTGCCATCCGGCAAGGAGACGCCCGTGGAGTGGTCGAGCAGCGAATGACGCTCGACCGGTTGGCTCCAGCCGCCTCCGGGCTGAATGTGATCGCTGGCGACTGGTTGGCGGCGGGGGGGTTCTGTAAGGATGCGGAACAGGAGTATGCTTTGGCTCCTCCCGGGAGAGAGGCCGGGGTTGTCGAGTATGATCTCGCCCAGTGTAATCAGGCCGCCGGAAATCGAGCGAGCGCGATCATACAATATCGGAAAGCCCTCGAGTTGGATTCGAACAGGGAGGAACATTATTCGTCCGCGGCGATCCTGTTGATTGCCGACGGCCAGTTCGAAGAGGCCGGCCAGATCCTCGCCGCCGGCGTACAGCGTTTCCCTTCCTCCATTCGTCTTCTGGTCGTCAGGAGCCTCCTGCTTCTCGATGTCGGCTATTCGGATGAGGCGCGAACCGAATATGAAAAAGCCCGCGCGCTGGCGCCCGATTCTCCCACGGTCTGGAAAGTGCTCGGCTTGATTCAAAGAAGCGAGGGCGACTATCCAAACGCGGTGAAAAGTTTTGAACGCGCCGCGGCGATTGATGGCAAAGATGCGCAAACGTACTTGTTCATGGGCTTGGCGCAGCTCCGTATCGCCGGCGGGACAGACGCGGCGCTGGCAGATTTCCTGCACGCTCTGCAAATCAATCCGGGTCTCGTAGAGGCTCGGTTTGAGGCTGCTTCTATCTATTTGCAGAGCAAGGACGACGCCCGGCAGGCGATTGCCGCACTCGACAAAGTGGTTGCGGCCGCTCCGAATTATGCGCAGGCGTACCGGTTGCTGGTGCAGGCTTATCAGCGCCTCGGTTCTCCCGAAAAAGCAGACGCAGCGGCGAGAAAATACCGTCAGTTGACTGCGGGTGCGCAGTCATCGTCTCCATCAGGGCCACGGTGATGCCGTTCAGACCTCGAAGAACGCGTGAGCGCTCGGAAACGCCAAGCCAATTGCGATTCATAAGTGACAAGGAGACACACGCTCTCCTCAACACCACGTGTCGACCAAAGACGAGTGAACCGAGTATAAAGGTACTGCCAACAAAGGGTGTGTCATGAGAAAGAGCATTGCCGTTCGCCATTTATCAAGCTGCCTGGCAGCCTTCATAATAATCCTCACCACCTCGGCCCAGAGTCTGCTGGCCCAGGAAATTCCCAGTAGGGAACGGATTGGCCTGAACTTCATCCGTCCGGATGTGAATCGGCCGGGCAATTACGACTTCCGGGAGAGCGGTGTCTGGCTGGTGGGCCAGTACGAGAAGCTGGGGGTGCAATGGAACCGCCTGGCGTTCTCCTGGGTCCTGGTGCAGCCCAGCAAGGATGAATTCGACTGGAGCGCTTACGATCGGATCGTGGATGCCTGCCGAACAAAGAACATCCAGATCCTGGCCACGTTGGGTGGCCATTTTGACAACCCTCCGGTTCCGGCGTGGGCAGGCAAGACGCTGGCGGAAGTAGTCGCCGATCACCCGGAGTGCCTGGAGAAGTTCGTCCGGGCATGGGTAGGCCGCTACAAAGGCAGGATTCACTACTGGGAGATCCTCAACGAACCAGAAGGGCAACACCGTGAGTTAACACTTCCGGTCTACGTGGAGAAAGTACTGAAGCCGAGCTATCGCATTATCAAGTCGGCCGATCCGCAGGCTAAGGTTCTTCCGTGCGCATACAACCACTTGCCCGGCAGTCAGTCCGATTCTGTGGATTCGCCGGAAAGGGAGGTGTTCTGGGATTTGGCGCGCGGATACTACGACATCGGGAATGTTCACGAGTATGCGGATTGGAACATCTTTCGTACGCAGCCCGTTGCGACTCAGGAAGAGCGAGATCTGCGCAAGTTCCGGGCGTTGATGGACAAGCACGGCGAAGAACGGAAGCCGTTCTGGGTGACGGAGATCGGCTGGTGGGGAACCGGCAGCCTGAGCAACAAATACGAAGTGTACAAGCTGGACCCGGAAACTCGCGTGGAGTTCAAGCCCGCCTACGTCGGCAAAGAAATTGTGAATCACCCGGTGGTGCTGCGCGAAGATGCTTTGCGGGCCGAGTGGATGAAGGATCTGTTCCCGCGGCTGCTGTCGATTCCCGGCAGCGAGAGAGTCTTCCTATGGGTATCGCTGGACGAGTTCGAAGGTGGCTACAATCCGGAGAAGGAATACGGCGAGCATGCCGCACAGAGCGACTTGTGGGGCATCATTGCGGGTGACAAAACCTGGCGCAAGAGCGCATTCGCACTTCAGGATATCTTGAAGCACTGAAGGGGACAAACTGATTTGGCTCGCCAACACCCGGATGCCCAGGCTGACACTGACCGTTCCTCGGCCCAGTCGCTTCGGGGTGCCTTTTAGTCCACGCTGGTCCTGTCCCAGGTTCGGTATCTTCTGGATTCTTCCACACAACTGTGCGAGGGGAACCGCTGCAGTGGCTTCTCTACTCACCTGTGAACTCAATTGCGACTCACTTTCGACTGTGCGGGCCCGGTTGACGATTGGCTCCTGATCGGGTCCGCCGATAGCTTCCACTGCCGCCCCAACTTAGAGGGTTGAGATCTCGATTTTCTGGTTGAGCTCCTGAGGCAGCCGGACGATGAGGCGGCCATCCTCCGTGACATACCAACCCGGCGGACGTGCGGCAACTTGCGCGCCCTCCAAATGGACCAGTTCCCGGCCGCCGAGAAGGACCTTCCTGGGTGGCTGTTCCATGCCAGCCACGATCAGGAAGCGCACGTGCGGTGCGGCGGAGAGGGTGACGTGAAAGCCTGTTGCGGTGGGTTCGCTTGCGTATTCAGCGGCCGGCAAGCCGCGTCTCCATTGCCGCGTCTTGCCGGCAACTTGCGGCGGGGTAGCCAGCAACGCTCCTATATGGCCCGGGGTCATGCTGTCGCCCAATTGCAGCGTGGGAGCGAGTGCGAGCGGCACCAGCGCGCCGGCGCGCAGGAAGACTGGAATCTCATCCACACGGACGCGGGCATTCCGAGTGACGCCGCCAGAGAACACGCTTCCATCCCAAAAGCTCGTCCAACGGCCGCCAGGCAGGATGATGTCATGTTGTTCGCCTACCGTATCCATCGGAGCAACCAGGAGGTCTGGACCAAACATGTATTCGTCATCAACATCCACCAGCGCCGGCTCTTCAGGGAACGCCAGAGCCAGAGGCTGCATGATCGGGATGCCGGTCTCGTGAGCGTGGAAAGCGGCGCTGTCAATGTAGTCCACCAGGTTCTCACGCACCCAGGCGTAGCGTTTATAGACGTCCACAGCGGCATCGCTGTAGAACCACGGTTCGCGGGGCTGGTTTCCGTGCGCCCGCATGATAGGCGAAAAAGCAGCCCACTCCACCCAGCGCAGGTACACTTCTTCATCCCCTTTTCCGTCATATCCGCCAAGGTCGGAGCCGTAGTTGGAAAAGGCGGCAGTGGCGGCGCTCATGCTTCCCAGGAGAGCGGCCTTCAATCCTGCGAAGTTCGCCGGATGGTCGCCGGCGAAGTTTTCCACAAATGCCTGGCTGCCCGGCGCTCCCCCACGCGCAAAAAGCACAAAATCATCCCCGCGACGTTCCCGAAACGCCTTTGATACGGTCCGATGATAACCATAGGCATAGAAATTGTGCATGGCGTCGCCACGGCTGCCGTCATGGAAAACCGCGCCGGTGGGAACCAGATCACCGAAGTCAATCATGCTGCCCGAGACGCCCAGGTCGAAATACCGGCGCCATTCCAGCCGCGTCACCTCCAGCGCTCGCGGATGCGTGAAGTCAATGTAAGGGAAATGGCCGGCCAACGGATGCCCTCCCGGATAACCCACCGGCGTTCCATCTGCCCACTGCATTTTGGGAAGCTCGTTCGTCGGCACACTCGGCAACAGCGCTTCCATGTTCCGGGCCTGGCTTCGGTGCCACGTGAACACATGAATGCCGAGCGGTTCCATGGCCGCAAACAGGCGAGGGTCGTCGCTTCCAGTGCCCTCGGCGTATAGGCCGCTATGCGGGATGTCGAGATCACGAAAGCGCTTCATAACCTCGATTTGCACTTGAGCGGCGCTCCTTCCCCAGCGGCCGCCGCCACCGCCCGCCCAGGGCTCGAAAGCCCACCGCGGCGGCATAATCGGTTTTCCGGTAAGTGTGGTGTAGGCTTCCAGGGCCGTCTCCGGCGGCATCGGCCAGACGAATAGGTCGAGGACAGGCCCGTTCACAGTAAGACGGTAGCGGTCGGCATCCATGCATCCAATGTCGGCCCGCATTCGGTAGCTGGAATTCCAGAACACGGAATAGCTTCGCGTGCTATACCAGAGTGGGATCACTTTATAGCTTTCGTTCCGCGGCGCGCCCAGCACGGTCGCGTCCCAGGCATCCTCTTGCCACAAATTCAGGATGTGACCGCGATGGTTGAACTGATCGAAGTGTTCGCCGAAGCCGTAGATGGCTTCGTGCGCTTCCAGATTTCCCCCTAAATCCACCGCCAGTATCTTATCGTCCGGTGAGAAGCGGAAGGCAACGTCACCTTGCTCCAACTCCCAGCCCTGGCCGGCCTGACCTTGTGCTTTGACGCTGATGCGCCACCTGGGCTTCAGTTGGATGTCCACGTGGAACTGGCCTGTGGACGCCGTGAGACCCTGCGTAATCTTCTGCGATTTGAACGGCGCGGGCGCCGCATCAAAGAACCCACGGGTCGACCCACTCAACCGAACACCACCCAAAGCTGGAAACGACACGAACAAACTGGCCGAGTGTTTTCCGGCGCTTCCGCTTAATTCGATCTGACGATCTTTGACCGTGGCTTTGGCAAGAGTGTCCAGTTGCGTCCACTGATCTTCCCGAACGGAACCCGGCGACTCGTCGGCAAACCAGCCTCGCGACACGGCATCGAAATGCTTGAGCAGCGAGTCCAGTACGGGATATGCCGCATCCTCATTTGCGTTCCTCAACGCCTCATTGATCGCTTGGCGGGCTTTCCACGGATAGAGCTGGCCTTCGAGCGCGATGAACTGTCCGGTTTCCGGATTGAAGCTGAGTCCCTCTTGCATGAGCAGGTAATACCACGCGCCGGCCAAGCGGATGCGTTCCGCGAAGTTTCGAGCGTCGGTCGCCTGCGACAATTGCTGCTGCAGATTCCAGATGGCCTTGCGGCCGGCCACGCTGAGCACATCCACCCGCGGCGGGAACTCCCATCGCCGCACACCCGAAGGCAGCGTGACCAACCCCGGCGCCGCAGTGCGAACCGCCGGTTCCCCGCCGAGCGTAGTCTCGATAAACTCATCCGCAGCCGCCGGCCCGTCGTGAGGATCCAAAGCCGATGGGCTGAGCACTTCGTCGGAGATGTACCGAAGGCGCGCCAGCTGCATGCCGAAGGGTCTGGTGGGACGGCCGCCCACAAGCGACCACGGAATCGTGTATTGCGCCGTCCAGACATCATCCTGGTGGCTGGCTCCCCCTTGAAAATCATTCTGCTGTTGGCCAGCGTGCGTCCCGGTTTTCTCGCCGGCCTGGCTGATGCTGAACTTCCAGATATCCTGAAGCGAAACGCCCGGCGCGCGCAGATAAACATCCACGGTGTCCGTCCGTTTCAATCTCGCGCCTGAACGATTTACTGGATTGGGATCGACGCATCGGAAGCGCACATAGATGTTTTGTTCATCCCATGCGACCCATGCTTTGGTGCCGGTTGGTGGTGCCGTGCCTCCATTCGCTCGAAGGAAATGGTCCAGCACAATGGCGGAATCCCAGTCGGCTTCCGCAACCGGAGCATGACTGGCTGGGGGACCGAGGTTGACGGATACCACCGCCCCCGGAACGGCGGCCTGGCAAAGAGTGGCGTACAGTACTACTGCCAGGAAACTGTTCATTGCCGCTCCGCGGCAATTCCTGAAAATCCTCAGCCCGTTCTGCACATTTCGAGGGCGTGCCAGCCGATTGTCCCGAGGACCACTGCGATGAAAAGGTAGCATAACCATGAGAGAATACGTCAGGCCACCCCGTTGTTGGCGGGCGATCCTGTCCACTGGATCCAGGCAAACAGACAGTCGATCATGACGGTATCCAAATCCAGGGGATTATCACGGATTTCCGACGATGAGAGTCCTGAGGTCGGTGATTCGCATAGGTTTCCGTCGTGGTGCGGGCGCGGGATCACTCGTTCGGTTCGCCGGCACCCTCAGATGCATCCGGCGCTGCACAAGGACTTCGGAGAGATGGAATCGGTCGTCGCTCAGGTGGATCCACTCGCTCGCGTTTTCGGGACACACAAGATCGTGAGCCCCGCACTCAATGCAGAAATCCACCACGCGGCCGAAAAACGGGATGTCGATCTCGCCGGTCTTTCGAAATGAGGCAGGAGGGATTGGAAGGCTACCTCGAAACGGGGAATCCGCATCGTGCCTAGCCGTTGGTGACATCAGAACCTCTGTCGTAGAATCGTGCGCGTTCCAGATAGAGAATCTCTGGCGATGGGCTCAGGAACCCATATCCACGCGCCTTTAGCTGCACTTTGCGAACGGCCCCAACTTCTCCGTTTGGACAGGTTTGGTTCCGGCTACGCCGGGTCAGGCTCCTCCACATGATGTTACAAGACGTCTCCAGGTTGAGCAAGGGTGCAGTTCAAGGATTTTGAAATGAAATGAATGAACCCGCCGCGCCCTGAAAAGCAAGGCGCGGCTGGCAGGATCAAACCAGTTCAAACTTGATCGGACCACTCGGTTCCGGGTGAAGAAGCGACATGGTTGGAACGGGTGGAGGCCGAACTGAACTCGATGCCCGCCGAGGAGGCCGAGTTGCTGTCTGAGATGAAGGAGGCCCATGCCGGTGTCTTTGACCCGGCGAGCTACGGTTTGGACTGACCGTGGTCCCGCCGTTCCGCACAGGGGACTCGACGGCGCCAAGACTGCGGGCGACGAGACAAGGCTAAAGGTCAATCTAAGATAATTCAAGAGTTCTGAAATCACCTCTTCTCGAACCAGCGGGATTGCGATATAGTCCGTTGTGGAATGAAGGCGGCCACAACAATTGAGAAGGTTTGCCACGTGCTCAAGGCTTTTCATGGCTGCCCGTCTCTTGGACTCACTCAGGTAGCGGAACTCACCGGTCTGCTCAACAGCGACGTGCACAGAATCCTCAAGTCGCTCCAGCAGTTCGGCTTTATCGAGCAGGATGGCGAGAGAGGCCGCTATCGTCTGGGTCTGGAGCTGTTGGAGCTTGGGTATCTGGTACATCACCGGCTGCGCTTGAGCGACGTCGCACGGCCGGTTCTGCGCGAGCTGGCGGAAAAGGCGGGTGGGGTGGCGAATCTTGCCACTCTCGATCTGATCGACACGAAGATCGTTTTCATCGAGCAGATCGGCTCGCTGAGCGAGGGGCAGACCCCTTGGCGCATCGGCCAACGAGTGGACTTTCCCCATACTACGGCAGTTGGGAAAACGCTATTGGCGCATCTCGATCCGGAAATGATCGGGATAGTGATCGGGAGCAAAGGGCTTCAGCGCAGGACACGGCGCACGATAACGAACGAGGCGGATCTGGAGCGCGAGCTCAGGTGTGTTCGCGAGCGTGGCTTCGCGACGGACTGCGAGGAAGCGCTCGAGGGAGCCAGTTGCATTGGAGCGCCGGTGCGCGATTACACTCGACGAGTCGTAGCGGCTGTCAGTGTCTCCATGGAAGCAGACAGGCTTGTCAGTGTAGGTGAGCGGAAAGTCGCCGCGTTAGTGATGTCTGCAGCAGCTAAGATTTCAGCGGTGCTGGGGGGCACGTCTCGCTCCGTCCCGGTGTCCGCAAATGCCGCTCGAGTCCGGTCGCGGGTGCCCGCTCGTACGATGCCGGAATCGCAAGAGTCCAAGGGGAGAGAACCGAGCGTCACCGCATAGGCCCTTCTCGCATTCGCAGCGAAACCAGTGGGGTGGCCGATGTTGTACCGAAGTTGGTTAGTTAAACTCGCAGTCCCAAAAGGACCAAGAAGGACGAGGTTAGATCATGACAAACGCACACGCACAAATGAGGCGCAGTCGACTCGGGGTCAGACTTGCGGCTCTCACGTTGTTACTATCCCTGTTTTCTCCACTACAGGCCCAAGTCGATGTTTCGGCCAAGCTCCTGGGCACGGTGACGGACCCGGCCGGCGCCGTCGTCCCCGGAGTTCAGATCCTCGCAAGAAGCCAGCAGACCGGAGTGGAATCGACGACAACTACAAACGAGACCGGCAACTTCCAGTTTCCATCTCTTTCGCCAGGAACCTACACAGTCACCTGCGAAGCCGAGGGCTTCAAGAGATTTGTTTCCAACGACGTGCAACTGTTTGCACAGCAGACGGTCAGCCTGCCGGTAACCCTGACAGTTGGAACCACGCACGAGACCGTGGAGGTTTCGGGGTCCGCGGCCATGGTTGACACTGCCACGTCCACGATCCAGACAACGTATGACGAGAAGATGATGACCGCCGTCCCCGTATGGGGGCGCGATCCGCGCACAACCCTGGAGTTGCTGATGCCGGGCGCCGTCTACGGAGGCACCGGGGCCAGCACCAACGTCCCGGTTACCAGCTTCAACGGCTTGAGCGGTACTTCGAACAATTACCGGATCGACGGTAGCGACGTCAATAATTACTTCACCGGCGCTACGATGCAGTTCCCGCAAACCGAGAACATAGCAGAATTCAGCGTTACCACTAGTCTCTCGGATGCATCGGTGGCACGCGGTGCGGGCGGACAGATTAACGCTGTATTGAAATCTGGCACCAACGATCTTCACGGACAAGGCTGGGGCTACTTCCAGAACGGAGCCTGGAATGCCAATTCCTGGCAAAACAACTGGATGGGAATTCCCCGGCAGCCGTCCTCTCAACACTGGTACGGCGGAAACCTCGGGGGGCCCGTGGTCCTGCCCAAGCTTTACCACGGCCGTAACCGGACATTCTTCTTCACGTCCTACGAGTACACCTCGACCTCACAGACCGCCACCACGACCATGGGGACCCTGACCAATGCCGAGCGCAGCGGAGATTTCTCCACTTCGCCCGACGGAATTCCCGTGATTGGCGGCGTGCCTACGCCTCACATAAACCCAGCCCAATTCTCGACTCTCGGCAAGTACCTGGCAAACAATCCCAAGGTCCTTCCGACACCTACAAGCGGCCTCGACACTTTCACGTGGGAGCCGACCCAGACCGAACCGGTGAAAACATTCACTGCAAGAATCGATCATTATTTCAACGACAATCACCGTCTGTTCGGAAGCTTTTACTATGCCAATCAAGACCCGTTGTTCCAGGACATGTTCTTCAACTTCGGGCTGGGTGGCTGGGCTTCTCAGTATCCCAATCCTAACGCAACCTGGGGTTTGCCGCAGATAGTGAAAAGCTGGACGGTTAACGATACCTACACGATTTCGCCGACTATGCTGAATAACTTCATTCTTGGCGTCAAGAGCATCGATATTGCCGTGCAAAACACCTATAGCGCCAGCACCACTTACCTGACTCCGACCGATATCGGCTGCGGCTGCGTGGGCGACATCGACGCTCCACCTGTCCAGGAAATTAGCTTTCCCCGTGCTCCGGGTATGGGCATTTACAACGGCTATGTCGACACCATGAAGCAAGAGTCGATCAGTATCGATGATAATTTCACGGCAGTCAAGGGCCGGCACACATTGAAGATGGGGTTGGAAATTCGCCAGTATCACGAGACCAAATATCAGACATGGGGCGCTGGTGGGAATATCAACTATAGTGACGGGAACGCGTGGGCTGGCGGAAGCGGTAACGGTATTGCCGACATGCTCCTCGGCCTTGCACCCAACTTCTCGCAGAACAACACCCAGGCCCTCGACATACATTATCCCGCGCGAGAGTTTTATGTTCAGGACACGATCAAATTGAAGCCGCGACTGACCGTGATGCTTGGCGCGCGCTGGGAACCCTATTTCGGCGTTCGGCCGACGTTAGGGAACTTCGTGACGTTCCACCCCGGACAGGCCTCGACGGTCTTCCCGACGGCGCCGGTGGGCTTGGTGACGGTTGGCGATCAGGGGGTCGCGTCGAATTTGTCCGGAGACAGGTGGAGCAATATTGGACCGCGCGCATCATTCGCGTGGGACGTCTTCGGCAACGGCCGCGCCGCCCTGCGCGGCGGGTACGGTCTGTACAGCAACTATCAGGTGCTGCAGGGCTTCAATTCATATACCAACACTGCGCCGTACGGTGTTAGCTACTACCCATCAGCGCAAACAGAGAACCTGGCGACTCCATACCAGCAATACGGTAGCGTGCCATTCCCCTTCAAGGCGCCAGTCGCTGGTAGCCCTGGGAACAATACGCTGGTGTTCCCCTCGAATCTGAACACGCTGTCGCTCAGCCCAAACTACAATTCAGGGCAGATTCACGAAGGGAACATTACGTTTGATTTCGAGCCGCTCAAGACATATCTGGTCTCGGTCGGCTACGTGGTTACCCGTGGAATGCACCTGGATGAGACACACGACATCAACTTTCCCCTGTTTGTTCCCGGCGGAAGCACCAACGACTTCAGCAATGTCCTGTCCCGTCGGCCGTATAACGCGTACGGTTTTCAGACCATCAACCAGGACAACTCGGACTTTAATTCGCTTTACCAGGCGTTGCAGGTGCGCTTTACAAAGCGTTATTCCCACGGCCTGACGTTCCTGGGAAACTACAACCTGAGCAGCAAGAAGACCCAGAACGGTTGCCGTTACTATGGCAATTGCAGTCTGGATTACTACAGCCCCGGACTGACGCAGAATACTGTCGGTAGTGTCGCCTATGACCTCCCGATTCCAACTGGTAACAGCCGGCTAATGAAGGGGCTCCTGGGCGGTTGGCAACTCGGCGGAACCGTGTCAGGCGCCTCCGGCGGGTACCTCAGCATAGGCGACTACAATTGCAACCAATGGGACTTCTCATCGGCAAACGGTTGCGATGCCAACTATATCGGTGGAAGTGTGTACAGTTCCGCTAAGGGCGGCGCGGCTTTTCAGGGCGGCTCACAAATCGGCGTGAACTGGCTGAATCCGAGCGCATTCGTGCGCGCTGGCCAGATTGTCGTTAACGGTGCCGTGACCACGGCTCCCGGCGTGGGTGACCGGTTGTTCCTCGGCAATGCGATCGTCGGTATCGCCAAGGGACCCGCATCATTCATGATCAATGGCAGTCTCAACAAAGATTTTGCCATCACGGAAAGGTTTAAGCTCAATTATCGACTGGAGGCGTTCAACGCGATGAACCATACGGTTTTGAACGCGCCCGGTAACACGACGGTCCAGCCGGACATGTCGCACTTCGGCCAGATCACATCGGCGTGGAACCCGCGCCAAATTCAGATGTCGGCGCGGATTCAGTTTTGAGAAGCTGAACGGATGAACCGACCGTGGACCCCTTCTCCGTTGTGGGAAGGGGTCATTTTCATTTGTTTCTGCTTCGGCCTGTCGGCGGCTCAGGATCTCCCAAAATCGAACGCCGACGTGGCCCGAGCACTGAGCCTGTACCGCAGTGGCGATCTACGACACGCCTGCCCGATATTCGCGCACAGTGCGCTAGATCTCCCGACGGATCCCCTACCTCTTCTGTATCTCATCGGTTGTGCGATACATAGCCGGAACGCCGGTGCGGTGGAAGCGGCGCGTCAGGCGCTGGAAGCAGTGGCGCCGTCCGGCGCAGCGATGCATCGAACGGCGGGCGACTGGCTCGCATCCGGAGGTTTCTGCGGGGAGGCCGAGCGCGAATATTCATTGGGGCCACCAGCGGAAGCGGCCGCTGAGCGGTTCGCGATCGGGCGATGTTACCAGGCAACCGGCAACGCTGCAACGGCGGCGACGGCGTACGAAAGGGCGCTGGAGCTGGATCCGAACACGGAAGAGCACTATCTTTCCCTCGCGATTCTCCTTATGGCCGGAGGAAGGTCGGAAGAGGCAGGTGGAGTACTCCTGCGCGCGGCAAGACGTTTTCCAGAGTCGGTTCGTACTTTGATCGCAATGAGCCTGCTTCACCTCGAACTGGGCTATCCGAACCGGGCACGCATCGGCTACGAGAAAGCCAGAGCGCTGGAGCCATCGTCGCCCGCCGTGTGGAAGCTTCTTGGCCGGATTCAGATGGCCGAAGGCACATATGCGGAAGCGGTCAAAAGCTTCGAGCGGGCCGTTTCCATAGACGGGAACGACGCGCAGACGTATCTACTGCTAGGCATGGCAGAGGCAAGAATCGAGGATGGCGCGGACAGAGCCCTCACCGATTTCCAGCAGGCCGTGGGATTGGATTCGGACCTGACCGAAGCCCGAATTCAGGCTGCGTCCATTTACCTTCAGAACAAATCAGACTATGAAAGGGCCGCGGCCGAACTGGAGAGAGTGCTCTCGGCCGAACCTGATTCCATACGGGCACATCGGCTGCTGATGCAGGTATACCAGCGGCAGGGCATGACGAACAAGGCGGCTGTGCAGGCGAAGGAAGTGCGCCGTTTGTCTGAAACGGGGCGCGGTTCGGATCCGCTGACAGAGAAATGACGATGAGCGGAAATCTGCCGAAAATGGTTGGCATGATCTCCGCCGTGATTTCGGATCTGCCCGCAGCGCCTCTCGCGCGACCATGAACGCGCCCAGCCCGGGTATTGCGCGGTGGATTCCACAACGGCGTGGAGGCGGAACTGTTATCGCGTTGGTGGGTTCCTGTCTACCAGAGCCCGTCTCCCAGTCGCCAGCCGAGGACTGTGTTGGGATGAGCGGCAAGGTGTAGCAGCGCGGATTGTCTCAGCGGAGGGGTTTACTCCAAATGTCTGTCTCCAGTTTGAAGATACTAGGGCGGATCGTCGAATCCGGTCTGGTGGCTGTGGTTCGTGCCAGCAGCTCGGACGAAGCTGCCCAAACTGCCGAAGCCTGTGCATTGGGCGGCGTTGGCGCCATCGAGATTACCCTCACTGTCCCCGGCGCCGTGCAGGTGATTCAGGATCTGATTGCGCGCTTTGGCACGGGGTCGATTCCCGTGGGCGCCGGCACGGTGCTGGATGCCGAGACGGCGCGTTTGGCAATCCTGGCCGGCGCACAGTTCATCGTGAGCCCGTCACCCGACGCCGCCACCGGGCGGCTCTGCAACCGCTACGGGATTCCCTGGCTGCCCGGCGCCCAAACCGTGCGCGAGGTCATCGAGGCCATGGAGCTGGGTGCGGACATCGTGAAAGTGTTTCCCGGCGAGGTGCTGGGACCCGCCTTCATCCGCGCGGTGAAGGGGCCGCTGCCGCAGGCGTCGCTGATGCCCACCGGTGGCGTGACGCTGGAGAATGCCGGGGAGTGGATTCAGGCCGGGGCGGTTGCCCTCGGCGTGGGCGGCAGCCTGACCAAAGGCGCAAAGACGGGCGATTTTCAATCCATCACCGAGCTGGCGCGGCAATTCAGCGAACGGATCAAACAGGCCCGTGGCTAGGAAAACAGTTACGTTCGGCGAGATCATGTTGCGCCTCGCGCCGCCCGGATGCGAGCGCTTCCTGCAGAGCCCGCATTTGGCCGCCACGTTCGGCGGGGGCGAGGCCAACGTGGCCGTGGCCTTGTCGTCGTGGGGACTCCCCGCGGCTTTTGTCACGGTGCTTCCGGAGAAGAACCCCATCGCGGACGCAGCAGTGGGCGAGTTGCGCCGGTTCGGGGTGGACACTTCGGGAATCGTGCGCGGCAAGGGACGCCTGGGCATCTATTTCCTGGAGACCGGAGCGAACCAGCGCCCCGCGCAGGTGGTCTACGATCGTGCCGGGAGTGCGATCGCGCTGGCGAGGCCGGGTGACATCCCCTGGGACCGCGTTCTCGACGGGGCCGGCTGGTTTCACGTCACCGGCATCACGCCCGCCATCAGCGCTTCGGCCGCCGATCTCGCTCTCGAGGCCGTTCAAAAGTGCAGGGCCGCGGGCATTACCGTTTCCTGCGATCTGAACTTTCGGAAGAATCTCTGGCAGTGGGGCAGGCAGGCGCCCGAGGTCATGCGTCCGCTGGCCGCCTCCGTGGATATCGCCATCGGCAACGAAGAGGACGTGCAACGGGCGCTGGGCATCGGGTCAGCCGCGGATGTTCATTCCGGGAGGCTGGAAGTGGAACAGTACGAGGAGCTGACGGGCAGAGTCCTGGCCGAATACTCCAACCTGAGCGCGGTGGCGATTACGCTGCGGGCGTCGCGGAGCGCTTCTCACAACGGGTGGTCGGCGTGCCTGCGGGATCGCACCGAGTTTCTGGTCAGCCGCTCGTACGAAATCACGCACATTGTGGACCGCGTGGGCAGCGGCGACAGCTTCGCCGCCGGGCTCATCTACGGTTTCCAAACCCTGGCCACGCGCCGCGCCGCTCTGGAATTCGCCGTGGCGGCGAGCTGCCTCAAGCACTCCATCCCCGGCGACTTCCATCGCGTGAGTGTGGAAGAAGTGAACGCGCTGCTGAAGGACGGGGGTTCGGGACGAGTGCAGCGCTGACTATCGCCGCACGATCCCAGCTTCGGTATCGCTTGGATTCTTCCATACACCTGTGCGCTGGAACCGCTGCCGTGGCTCTTGACTCGCGTGTCACGAAGCAGCAGTCAAAACGGCGGTGCTTTAGCGAGATTACGATCCCTCGCGGACTTTCATTACCCTGTCGGCCTGGACATGCGTGAATTGTTGGAGGCGTCCACTCGGCCAGCGGACTTCGAGGAGACTGACAGTGCCATACTTCCCGAGGCCGAAGTGCACGGGTCCCGCACTCGAAGAGGCATATCCCACCGCGGAGGTCTTGAGGTTAACCTGCTTTCCACCGGGTGTCGTCACCGTGATTGTGGCGCCGATGCCGTCCCGGTTGCTCGTAATTCCTGTGAGATCCACGTCGAGCCAGTGATTCGCATTCGGGCTGCGATTCATCCAAATCTCAGCGGGTGCACCAAGTGCCGTGACGACAATGTCCATGCGCCCATCGCCGTCGAAATCCCCAAACGCTGCGCCGCGGTGTCTTGCCGGCGGCACGGTGGTGAAACCCGCCTCTTCCACCAGCGAGGCCCACTTTCCGTTTGCCAGGTTGCGGAAGACCGCGTTGGGCTCGTTGATCTTCATCTCCCTGGAGAGCGGGGTCGACTGCACATGGCCGCAGGCGACAAACAGGTCCTTCCAACCGTCGTTATCAAAGTCATAGATTCCCACTGCAAAGCCCGACATCGGGTTAGCGAGCGACGCCAGACCGCTCGCTGGCGCCGAATCCAGGAAGTAGCCTTTACCAGTATTCCTAAACAGCGGAAAACTCTCATTCTGGAGGGCGGCCAGGAAGATGTCAGGCAGACCGTCGTTGTCCACGTCGCGGAAATCAGCACCCATCCCGGAGATCGGTTCGCCGTAAAACGGAAGTGAAACACCTGCCTCGAGGGCCATCTCCCGAAACTTTCCGTTGCCCTCGTTGTGGAACAGGAAATGCTCCAGCTTGTCGTTGGTGACGAAGATATCAGGTCGGCCGTCCTGATCGAAGTCCGCGACGGCCGCCGCCATTCCCTTCCCAACGTGCGCGCGGATGCCGGATTGCTCGGAGACATCAGTAAAATGGCCGTGCCCGTCGTTTCGGTAGAGGCGGTTGGGTGTGCCCTTGTAATATCCGGGATGGCAATAATCGGGACACGCCGGCTCGGTGCCTGGATCCCAACGCAAATAGTTGACGACGAACAGATCCAGTTTCCCGTCGCCGTCGTAATCCAGCCAGGCGCTTCCCACGCCCCACAAGAAACCGTACTTCGGATCGTTCGCCGTAAGCCCGGCCTGCTCTGTCACGTCCGTAAAGGTGCCATCCCCATTGTTGTGGTAGAGCGTGTAACGATGGACTCCGGTTACGAACAGATCCTCGAATCCGTCGTTATCGTAGTCCGCCACCGCAACGCCGGTGTCATAACCCGTGCCCGCTAGTCCGGCGCTTTCCGTGACGTCCGTGAACTGGCCGTTGCCGTCATTGCGGAAGAGCCGATTCCAATACTTCTTCGAAGTCTTGCGCAGTCCCGGCATCTCCGCGCCGTTGGTGAAGAAGATGTCAGGCCGGCCATCGTTGTTGTAGTCGAAGACGGCTACGCCGCCGGCCATGGTCTCAGGCACGTGCTTTGTGGACATCTGGCCGTTCTCCAGAGTGAAAGGTACTGGGGCGTACTCAAAACGGATAGGTGCTCGCAAGACCTCGCCGAAGGATCGTAGCGCCATGATCGCAACCAGTGCGGCGATGATTGCTGCGACGCCCCAGGGACAGGGTGTAGGGCGCAATTGCCGGGGCCGATCTACGCTCGGATGGAGGAGCGGCGATTCAATCCTTCGCACCTTATCATGATGCTGATGGATGGGTCCGTCCGGCAAGTGGCAATTTCAAATCTTATGAATTCAGAACTGACAATCACTCGGGACCGCCGACTGAGGGGCGCCGCGTGTCAGTTCATTCCATTTCAGAATTCTTGAACTGGACCCTTGCCCAGCCTGGAGGGGCCGTGTAGCATTACGTCGAGGAGCCTGACCCGGCGTAGCCGGAGCCATGTATGGTCCGACTGGCAGAGTTGGAGCCCGGCATAAAGTGCAGACCAAGGTACCTGGATATGAACCTCTCAGACTCAAACGCCAAGAAGTGACCTGGGACGTAGCACGAGTCGACGACAGTATATTCTAATCTCACAGGCGGGTCAGCAAAGATATGAATCCCATATTTCGAGGTATTTTTACAATCCCTTCTACCCCTTTCCGGGCGACTGGCGAAATTGACATTCCCTCTTTCCGCCGTGTGGTAGATTTCTGCATTGAGTGCGGAGCTCACGGTCTTGTCTATCCCGTGAACGCAAGCGAGTGGATACACCTGAGCGACGACGAGCGGTTCCGGCTCTCCGAAGTCCTTGTCGAACAGAACGCCGGTCGGATACCCGTCGTAATCGGCGTGGCCGCGGCCTCATGGGAAATCGCAGTCCGATTCGCCGAGCACGCGCGCGCGATCGGTGCCGACGCGGTGATCGCCATGCCGCCGCACATCCACCGCCGGCCGGTCTCCGAAGAGGTCATCTTCGAATACTACCGCGCAATCTCCGATGTGGCCGGTCTGCCCGTTTTCCTGCAGAACTGGTCCGGCCCGATCGGTACAGAGATGTCTGCGGAGTTCCTGCTGCGATTGTGTCGCGAGATTGAACATGTTCAGTACATAAAGGAAGAAACAGAGCCCTCCACACTCAAATTGACAGAGGTCGTCCAGGGGAATGACGGTTCGGTGAGAGGTTTTTTCGGCGGCTCGGGCGGTCGTTTTCTGATCGAGGAGTACCGGCGTGGCAGTGACGGTAACATGCCCGGCTGCCATGTCACCGATGTGGTGGTTGCCCTCTGGGATGCGCTGGAACAGGGTGATGAAGCCCGGGCGCTCCACATCTACAAGGAGTTGGCTCCGCTCTTCTTCTTCGAGGCGCAAACTGAGGGATGCTATAAGGAAGTACTGTACCGCCGTGGCGTCATCGATTGCGCGCTGAAACGCAACGGGGCGACCCATTTGGACGAGATCGCTTCGAAGTATCTCGACGACATACTAAATGCTCTCGATCCGCTGATGAGTTGGGGCAAGGCGCGGACACAACAAGTCGCGGAAGCACCTGAGGGTAACGGCATATTGAGCCAGTAATCCCGCGCCCGAACCACCACGGACACTATGCGAATCACCGATCTCAAAACCCTCATCGTTGGCAATCCGTGGAAGAATTGGTTATTCGTCAAGCTGGTCACGGCCGAGGGTCTTAGCGGACTCGGTGAGGCTACCGGGGGGCTGGAGACCGCTCCGATCGAAGCCCAATTGAACGAGATAAGCCACTTCATTGTCGGCGAGGACCCGCTGAATCCAACACGGCTGTGGCAGAAGATGTACAAGGGTGCGTTCCTTAACACGTCGGTCGCGATGAGCGCGATTGAGATCGCGTGTTGGGACATTCTCGGTAAGCACCTTGGCGCACCGTTGTGGCAACTCCTTGGAGGAAAGCAGCGCCCACGCCTGAGGGTCTACGCCAAGGCTGGTACCAGGGCCCGCGCGATCCCACCTTTTTCGCTGAGGCGGCCTGTAAAGTGAAGGAAATGGGCTACACGGCGCTGAAGTTCGATCCGTTCGGATCGGCGTATCGCTTCATCGACCGCGAGCAGGAGGAATTGTCCATTCGAATCATCCGCGCCGTGCGCGACGCCGTCGGTGAACGGGTCGACATTCTCATCGAAGGCCATGACCGGTTCAGCGTCTCGACCGCAGTTCATCTCGCTCACCGCATCGAGGAGTTCAATCCCATGTGGTTCGAAACACCGGTCCTGTCCACCGACATCGAAGCCACGTTGCAGGTCGCACGGTCCGTCAAAGTGCCCATCGCGTCCGGAGAGCGCTTCAGCCGCCTCTCCGAGATCCTCGCCCTGGTGTCAGATCGCTCGGTGAGCATCGTGCAGCCGGAAACCCTGAACGTCGGCGGCATATCGGGAGCGATGAAGGCCGCCGCCATTGCGGAATCCGCCGAGGCGTTCATCGCGCTGCATCAGGCGCAGAGTCCGCTCAACACGGCCATCAACGCCCACATCCATGCGTGCATTCCGAACTTCCTGATCCAGGAGTGCTTCGACGATTTCCTCGAGCCCTGGACGTGCGATCTGTTCGAGGGTGTGCCCAGAATGCAGGATGGCTACATCGAGCCGCCGGACCGTCCCGGAATTGGGATAGAGTTGAACGAAACAGAGGCAGCCAGGCATCCGTACGGCCCCACGAATTTCCTGCGCCTGTTCGAGGACGGTTGGGAGACGCGGAAGTAGCGTGCGGCGCAATCGCACCATTGTCGCCACAGCGCCAATCCCCTTCGATTCGCGTCAGGTTGTGAACCGGGTGCGATCTGCGCGTAGAACTAAGGAGCTTGTCCCGCCGTCTATCCGTGCCTATGGCCGACGGATCCGCGTCAGCGCCCGTTCAATCCTGGCGAGCCCGTCGGGGCCCCCGCGCGAATCCTCCCAGCGATTTCATCACCAACAGAACCGCCTGGTGAGGGGATGCCGCATAGAAACTGATCGGCCGTAACGTGAGCAAGGACTAACGACATTTCATTACCCGTTGTGGTGAATCGTTGTCAACGTAGAGACGGAAGGCGGCGAGCCGTTCGCCGAGGGCCACTCCCGGGCTGGAACGTGCAGGCCGAGCACCAGTGGAGAGGCGCAAAGGGGAATCGACCGCACTGCCATACAGGATCTTTGACTCAAAAAGGAGAGGAAGGATGAAAAGAGGGACGTGTCTGCTGATGATATTCGCCGCAGTCTCTTCTATCGAGGCAAGCAGCGCCGAGGCCGGCGCCTACGAGGCTGTGAACACCTTCGTTGGTACGGGAGCCGACGGGAACACGTTCCCCGGCGCCACGCTCCCTCTTGGCATGATGCAGTGGAGCCCGGACACTCGCGATGACGGATGGTATCACTACCCGGACCGAACCATCCGCGGCTTCAGCCTGACTCACATCAGCGGAGCGGGCTGCCCCATTTACGCGGACGTGCCCATTCTGCCTTGGATCGGGAATCCGAGCGGGGATCCGAATTCAGCCGTTCTGCCGTTCTCGCATAGTCGCGAGCGCGCGCAGCCTGGTTACTACACCGTGGAGTTCGACAACGGCGTGAAAGCGGAACTGACCGTTACCTTGCGCGCAGGCATTGGACGGTTTGTGTTTCCCGCCGGCGCCGCACGCACGTTCCTGTTCAAGGCAGGCGACAGCGCCATGGCGAAGGATAAGGCGAGGAGCGGTGACAGCAGCACCATAGAAGTCCGTGGCGGCGATACGTTGACAGGCACCGTGCACAGCGGCGGATTCTGTTTCGTGGCCGGGGACTACGTTCTCCACTTTGCCGCGCGGTTCTCGCAGCCGTTTTCCTCTTTCGGAACCTGGACCACCGATGTGCAACCCGGAGCGCGAAACGCAAGCGGTCACCAAGCGGGCGCGTACGTGTCCTTCCCCGACGGGACAACGCCAGTCGTTCTAAAGGTAGGCATCTCGTTCGTGAGCATCGAGAACGCCGTTGCCAATCTCGGCGCTGAGATCCCCGGCTGGGATTTCGATCAGGTACACGCCGCCGCCACCGCAAACTGGACCCGGATGCTGCAACGCGTCGAGGTGGAGGGAGGCGCGGCAGAGGATCGTGTCACGTTCTACACAGGCCTGTATCACATGCTGCTTTCGCCGAATCTCTTCAACGATATCAACGGCGACTACATCGGGTTCGACGGTAAAGTGCGGCGGCTGCGGCCGGGTGCAGAACAGTATGCGAACTTCTCCGACTGGGACATCTACCGCAGCCTTGTGCAACTGCAAGCCCTGCTGATTCCGCAACAAGTCAGCCAGATGATGCAGTCCCTCGTGCGCGATGCCGAACAAAGCGCGTGGCTCCCGAAGTGGCCGGTGGCCAACGACGTGAGCTATGTCATGGGCGGCGACTCGCCCTCCATTCTGCTGTCCAGCGCGTGGGCCTTCGGCGCACGTTCGTTCGATACCGCCGCCGCGCTGAAATACATGATCAAGGGGGCCACCGAACCGGGGCAGGGTCCGCACGGCGGGTCCCAGCGGCCCTGGCTGGAAGACTACCTGAAGAAGGGCTACGTTCCCGTGGCCAGGCATGGGCAGGAGATCGGCGCCTCGGTGACGCTCGAGTACGCCAGTTCCGACTTCGCGATCTCGCGGTTTGCCGAAGCGCTCGGCGATCAGGCTCACTCGGACGCGCTCCTCCGATCCTCGCAGAATTGGAAGAAGTTGTTCGATCCGGAATCCGGATTCATTCGTCCCCGGGACAGCTCCGGCAAGTTTGTGGAAGGTTGGGATCCTGACCGCCTCCTGCCGAAACCGCAGGACAGATCGTCCATGGAACAGCTCGGATTCGAAGAGGGCAACACCTGGCACTACACCTTCATGATTCCGCACAACTATCGCGGGCTGTTGCAGGCCATGGGCGGAACGGACAAGGCCCTGCCAAAACTCGATAAGTTCTTCCGGAATCTGGCGGGCCTGGGCGCGGCGAACTTCACTGTCGAGAATGAGCCCGACTTCTGCGCGCCGTACGTCTATATGTGGACGGGGTATCCGTGGAAGACACAAGAGGTCATCGATCGGATCCGCCGCGAGAGGTTTAGCACGAGACCGGATGGTCTGCCAGGCAACGACGACCTGGGCGCCACCTCTGGCGTGTACGTCTGGAATGCCCTGGGCATGTATCCGGTGATTCCGGGCGTCGGCGGTCTGGTGCTCGGGACGCCGCTGTTTTCGCGTACCACGCTTCATCTGGGCAATGGGAGCGTGCTGGAAATTCGCTCGTCCGGCGAGGGTATCTATGTGGACTCCGTGAAGCTGAACGGAAAACCGTACGAAAGCTCCTGGCTGCCGCTGGAGAAGTTGGTGGCCGGGCAGAATCGCATTGAGTTCGTGCTGGGCAAGCAGCCGGGAACCTGGGCGGCGCAGCCGGCGAACGTTCCGCCGTCCTTTGACGTTCAAGATCGATAGCGGTTTACGAAAGACACTGTATGGTTGTCCAGCATGGTGGTGGCTGTTGCCATGCCGCCGCGAACCGGCGAGTTCTTCACAACAACCTGCCGGGGGCCCAGGAGACGATGGATTCAATGGTGCCCTCGACTGAGGCGTCTGCCGAAGGTGTCCGCGAGGCGCGCTGCAGAACAATCCGAAGGCAAGTGATAGTCGGGTGATTGTGGTTTAGACTCGGCCTGGGCCTCTACGAACAGTGAAAAGGGGAGGGCGGCAATTCCGACTGTCGGAAGGGCCAGTCTTGATGCTCATCTCCAATACCGGGAACCCCACTTCCGGTTCAAACATGTTGAATGAGTTCGTTGATTCTAATTCGGACCCATGCCAGGATTGGCTCATGAATTGACCGGCGTTTTCCACGTCGATCAATAGGCGAGTATCGGTATATCGAGTTGCGCAACGTCAGGGTCACCGGGCGACTCGGGCGCCCGCCCGACGCCTATATCGGGCGCATCTGTTCCAAGCCGTGCAGGTGGGGAATCCAATGAGAAAAACACTTCTGCTCGCTTGTTGCTTCGTCCTGACGAGTCTCGCCGAGGCGACAGGATTGGCGGACCTCAAGGCGATCGGACCCGTACTGAGCCTCCGCACGAACGCTGATGGGATCACGATCGCATGTCGCGATCAATCCGAGGTGCGTATCGAACTACTGGCCCCCGATCTGGTGCGCGTGAGAGCCGCGTTCCAACAAGCCCTTCCGTCGCGGGACCACTCGTGGGCGATCGCCAGAACATCCTGGGAGGTGCCGCGTTGGAGAGTTACGGAGCAGGCCGACGCGGTCGTGCTTTCGACCGACGAACTCGACATCGTAATCCACCGCTCGCCGCTGCTCATCGATTTTCAGGACCCACGAACTCACCTGGCGATAAACTCCGACGAACGTCCCATGATGCACGATCCGAAGTCCACAACGGTTGCAGCGGCCAAGAGGCTCGGATTCGACGAGCACTTCTACGGCTTGGGGGAGAAAGCCGCTCATCTGGATAGGCGGCGCGGCCAGTTCACTATGTGGAATACCGACAACTATGCGTACAAAGAAGGAACCGATCCCCTTTACCAAAGTGTTCCGTTCTACATCGGTTGGCAGCATGGCGAGGCCTACGGCATCTTCTACGACAACAGTCATTCAACGCACTTCGATCTTGGAGCCACCACCCAGGAATACGCCTCATTTGTTGCTGACGGCGGAGAACTGAATTATTACTTCTTCTGGGGTCCATCGATCAAGAAAGTCCTGCAGCGATACGCAGACCTCACTGGCCACATGCCGTTACCGCCTCTGTGGAGCCTGGGCCACCAGCAGAGCAAGTACAGCTACTATCCAGACAGATTGGTCGAGGAGCTGGTCGACCGCTACCGCGCTGACGATCTCCCCCTGGATGTGGTTCACCTGGATATTCACTACATGAACGGGTACCGGGACTTCACTTGGGACACGGGGCGGTTCCCCAACCCTACGGCCCTGGCTGACAAGCTCAAGCAGAAAGGGGTGAAACTCGTCACGATCGTGGATCCCGGGGTGAAGTTCCAATCGCCGGACTCGGGTGCTGGAGATCCTGCCGATCACCCGGAGTTGGCTCCACAGGATCGTTCCTACTATGTATACGATCAGGGAAAGGCCGCCGACTATTTCCTCAAACGCAAAGACGGCAAGCTTTATGTCGGTCGAGTCTGGCCAGGAGATTCTGTGTTTGTGGACTACACCATTGACGCTGCTGCTCGTTGGTGGGGGGATTTGTTCCGCGCGTATACCGATCACGGTGTAGCCGGCATCTGGACCGATATGAATGAGCCTTCGGACTTTCTTGATCAATCGGGAAAGTCGCAAGCGGACGTGGTCACGTACGATGGCGGAGAGCATTCACTCCACGCCAAGAACCGAAACGTGTTCGCGCTGCTGGAAGCGCGTGCTACCTATCAGGGTTTGGAGCGGTTGCGGCCTAACGAGCGGCCCTTTGTCATCACACGGGCGGGATATGCCGGCATCCAGCGTTACTCCACCATGTGGACTGGCGACGTCCCAGCAACCTGGGACTCCCTTGCCCTCAGCTTGCCCATGTTTCAATCGTTGGGCCTGTCCGGCCAGGCGTTCATCGGCGCCGACGTGGGTGGTTTTGCCGGGCGGACCAATGCCGAACTGCTCACGCGCTGGTACGAAGTTGGGTTTCTCACGCCGCTATTCCGAAATCATTCGGAGCTCAACTCCTATGATCATGAACCGTGGCGCTTCGGCAAATACTACGAAGACATTATCCGCAGGTACATTAAGCTGCGATACCGGCTCTTGCCGTTCTTGTACACCATGCTCGAAGAGGCCCACAGAACAGGCGTGCCGATTTTCCGTCCGCTGCTATTGAACTTCCAGTCGGATCCCAACACGCTGACAATCGACGATGAGTTCATGGTGGGTGACGATCTGCTGGCGGCGCCGGTCACCAGCGCTGACGCGACGAGCCGTCTCGTCTACTTGCCCAAAGGCGCCTGGTTCGATTACTGGACTGGCGAACATCACGCTGGTGAGCAGATGATTCGTGTTTCGGCGCCGCTCGAGACGGTTCCGTTGTTTGTGCGAGGTGGAGCCATACTCCCGATGGGACCGGAAATGAACTGGGTAGGAGAGAAGGAATCGAACCCGATCACTTTCCAGATCTATCCGGATGAGAACGGTAGCGCGGCAGCCTCGCTCTACGAGGACGACGGTATCACTCCGGCCTATCTTCGTGGGATCTTCCGGCGCACAAATGTGCGCTACCGAAAGGCTGGTACCGCCGGCGAGATAAACGTGAGCGTGGAGGGCGGCGATTATCGTCCGCCCGCACGAGAGTTCGTCTTCTCGGTTCGGCAGGCAGTTCCACTGCGCGCGGTGTCGGTGGATGGGAAGTTCCTGCCCGCCGTCGACGCCAATGGGAAAGGTAGCGGGTGGTTCGCGTTCGATGGATTGGCGATATTTCGCATTCCGGATGATGGCCGTAATCACCAGATTAGGTTTGAATAGGAGGAGTTGCTGCAAGAAGTCGGGGATACTCCTTTGCGTATCGCGAGGTCCAGGAACTGGCGGTCGAGTGAGGGCTTGGAGTTCGATCACACGACGATGGGGCGATGGGCACAGCGGTGCGCCCCGGAACTGTAGGAGGGAACTCAAGCAAGGTCGCCTCGCGCGACAAGCCCGGGTGTTGGCATCACTTCCATCGTCCCAACACCGGGGCTATCTACGATCAATGCCCTCGATACCTGCGGGTAGAGGCGTATGCACTGTTAACCACTTGAGGGTCACAGATGATAACTCTGAACAAGCGCTTATCAAACAAGGCCGCTATTTATGGGGTCTTCGCCAAGACAAACGATCCCTTCTTTATCGAGATTCTCGGCAAGGCCGGGTTCGATTTTGTGGTTCTCGATTCTGAGCACGGACCAAACGCGCCGCGGGATATGTACCCACTTGTACTGGCGTCGTGGCTGAGTGGGCTTCTGCCAGTCGTGCGGGTAGGCACGCTGTCCGACACTGACATCGCGCGTGCACTAGACCTTGGGGTGGCGGGAGTTCAAGTGCCACAACTCAGCACGGTCGAACAGGCACGGCAGGCTGTGCAGTGGTCGAGATTTGCACCCCAGGGATCGAGAGGCGTGTGTAGATATGTGAGAGCTGCCGATTTTTCGCTGCAAGGTCGGGCTGAGTATTTCGAACATGCAAACGAGATTGCGGTCATCGGTATGGTAGAAGGAGTTGTCGGGATCAGGAATCTGGACGAGATTCTACAAGTCGACGGGATTGATGTTCTGTTTATTGGACCGTACGATCTCTCGCAGGCACTTGGCGTGATTGGCGACGTGGAGAACCCGAGGGTCTTGAAGGAGATCGAAATGATCGTCGCGAAGTGTAAGGCTCGAAATCGGACTGTGGGCACTTTTGTGGACACCATCGCTTCGGCAAAGCGGTACAAGGACTTGGGCGTACAGTATCTCGCCTACTCTGTTGATGTCGGCATATTTGCCGAGGCTTGCCGAGGAATCAACAACGATCTTCGGACTCTCTAGCTACTTCTTGGCGCAAAAATGCCAGCCTAAGTTCCGTGTTTTGAGCGGCGGGCGCGGACGGAGACTGTAGGCCCGTACAATCGCCTCCTCCGCAAGCCGGTCGACCGCCCCGCTCCAA
>JBEKZH010000074.1:0-26321 GCA_049510065.1 Bryobacteraceae bacterium | reverse complement strand
GGTGCTCGGCTACTACAAGGCCACTTACAAGGCGACCGGCGCTCCTCTCAACGCCCAGTTCGCCCACATCTGGCGCCTGCGCGACGCCCGGATCACGGCGTTCCAGCAGTACACCGACACCGCCCAGGCCGCTCGCGCCGTGCACGGCTAGCGGACTGCGGAGTATGAAACCCGCGCGCGATTACGCCGGGCATACCCGCCTGCTGCCGATCAACACCAACCAGGCGGGCGCCGATATGGACGGGATGTTCGCAGGTATGCGCGCCGCGCGGAAGTCGCCCGCACCCGTGATGTGCAGGGCGTCCGCCGGCGGATGGTGCACCTTCTTCCGGATGCGCCGTAACCCGGGACCTGTCCGCTGCATGATGGGTTAAACTTAGCTGATTCATCCAAACGCCGCTCTCTCCAGGCACCGAACTTGGCCCGTACGAAATCCTCACGCCTCTTGGAGCGGGCGGCATGGGCGAGGTATATCGGGCGAAGGCTTGCAGGTTTCCCGCCGACGGTGCCGCGTTCGCGGCCGCGCGCACCTGCGTCACCTTTGCTGCTTCAACGGTCCGCGGCATGAAAGTTCTTACGGATCGGTGCGGCTTGATCGCCTCAGCACGCCCTTAGTGTTTGGTCGCCGTCCACGCAACGGGGCTGCCCGAACCAATGCTGCAACCCACAACCATCCCCCCCCACAGCCATCCACTCGCCTGTGTCGACGACTGGAACACGCCCGTTAACAGGACAGGGGCCTCGCAGCCCCGGAACGAATTCCCCTCGATCGGGATGGACGTCCCGTGGGGCAATAAAACCGGGCCGCCGTACGTGAACGCCGTAACGTTGCCCCCTGTCACTGTCATCGACAGATTTGTTCCGCTCCATTGTCCGTCGAACGCACCTGCCGGGATCGGTTCGATGGTAAACGGCAGCGTGAAGAACCGGGTTCCGTTCCAGGTGATCACGGCCTTCCAGTCGCCGGGCAAGTTGGGCGGCCGGTCACCGGAGATGTCGAGGGTCTTCCAAAAACACCAGCTACCACCCGAGGGAAGAGGATTCCAGAAGACCGTGTTCCCGAAGTGATTGCCGGCCGGATCGTACCAGTCGGCTTCAACAATATCTCCGGCTACTGTGCCATCGACGGAGAACCACACGGTTGCACCGGGATCGCTATAAAGAAACGACGTCGCGGCTGTCGGCACCTGACAGCCACTGGTGTTCAGGGATTTCGTCATCATCGAATTGACCAGCCAGGGCGTGTCGCCAACGACAAAAGGCAACGGTGCGGAGACCTGGCCGTTGGTGTCAACCTGGACCTGTATGGTTATGTCGGCTGTCAGAAGGCTGGCCGGCACGGTGGCCAGGAGCGAACCGCTGTTCTGGAACTGAGTTGCGAGCTTTGTGCCGCCCCACCTTACCACCGACGCAGTAGCGAAGTTCGAACCGATGGCCTGTAGCTTGAGACTTTGGGAGCCAACCTCGGTGGCCGACGGCGAAATGGAAGTCAGCACAGGTAGGAGAGTTGGCAGGACCACGTGCACGGTAACGCTGGCAATGGAGCTGTGACTCGTGAGGTCCACTAGGAAGAATTGCAGCCCATCGGTTACCGAGCTGCCTGTTTGTGCGGCACCGCTCGACCCGACCGTGCCGGTCAGCGGTGTTCCGGTGACCGATCCCACGGTGATCACCAACTGGTTGTAGCCCGGGGCGTTCCAGCTCAGCGTGGTCATGCCCATGCCGGTCGCGGAGATGATCGGGTTCGGGTTGGCGCTGAAGGTGACCCCGGGTGTTGGTGCGTTGACCGTGACGGCGATGGACCCCGAAGATGGGTAGAAAGTCGTGTCACCACTGTAGTCGGCATTGATCGTGTCCGTTCCCGTCGGCAACTGGCTCCCATCAGCCTTCAGGGAAGCAACTCCGCCCGCCAGCGCTACAGTTCCAAGCGCGGTGCTGCCAGCACTGAACGTCACGGTTCCGCTGGGTATGCGTATGCCCCTGCCATTGGGCGGGGAAACCACTGCCTCTATCTTCGTCCAGCCGTTAGTGAACATCAGTTCGGGGTTCGCCGTGACCACCGTCGTGGTGCGAATAGCTGGATGGCAGGAGCGTCGGTCGTGCCCAGGACTGGAAAGCCAGAACCTTGCGCGATCGGAAGGGTTACTCCAGCACGTCACCATCTCGTAGGCGTCGACCGAGCCGAGGCCGGTCACCAGATCGTATCCGGGCCCGGCCAAATGGCCGTAAGAGCCGCTGGTGCAATTCGGAGTACCAGTCGAACAGGGAACCGTATTGTTTCCCGTTGTGATGTCGTGAAAAACACCCGGCGTGCGCGCGAGCGCGTATAACTGCGGATTGATGTTGCCCGCGGTCCCCTTGCCGGCCTGCGCCAGGGATTGGTTTAACAACGCGACGATGCCTGCGAACACCGGCGCAGACGCGGAGGTGCCGCCAACCACCGTCTCGATATGTTGGCCTGTCGATGGGTCGATGGTGAAGACGTTGTAGGGGTCGTGGAGTAGGGAGGCGGTCAGCGAAACGTCCGGTACATCGCGCATGCCATCGGCAGGAACGCCCGCTCCGGTCTGCCAGGAGGGCTTGCTGAAGAACGAGCTTGGGCCGCCCCCGGAGGCGGATAGCTGACCCGCCTGCGCGGTGTCGTTCCACGCCATTTCGGATATGTAACCCAGAGCAGAACCAGGGTCGGGACCATTGGCGCCGCTCCAGTAGGTCCCGATTCCCTCGTCGAACTCAGTCCCACCGACGCCTGTCACCTCCGGAATGCTCGCGGGGAACTCGACCGCTGGTCCCAGGGAGGCCTCGGTGTTGTTGCTGGAGTCGCAGCCTGCCGCACCGGAGTCGCCGCTCGCGTCCAGCCACGTCATTCCCTTGGCATTCGCCGCCTGAGCCAGGGACCGATAGGTATCGAAGGAGAGGCCCATCGCCACGGCCCCCGCCTCACAGACGCCAAAACTCTCGCTGAACACTGGCGCCACGTTATGGTCGACCGCGTATTGCACCGTATCAATCGGGTTCCGGGCGTAGACGAAGATGATGTTGGCGCCGCGGGCCACCGCCGAACTCCATTCCACATCCAGGTCCCCTTCCATCTCGGCCTCGTCCATGGTCTCGCCCGGATCCGTCCCGCAGCATTCGATAATTTGCGGATCGGCCCCCGGCAGGTTGTAGTGGCTGCGGAAGGCCCGGATGTCAGTCAGGTTGATCCCCGACCCGCCCAGTACGGCGATACTCTGCCCGGCGCCGTTGATTCCTAGCTGGTACAACGGAGCGATGTTGTAAATGGTCGCGATGTCGTCCGGCGCAAGACTCTCGGTGCCATCACCATTGTTCTCGTTTGGATGGAGCGTAACGGCCGGCTTGCCGCGCATCACTCGGGGCTGCAGATGCACGTCAGTCAGGCCCTGCAGCGACAGCACCATGTCCGAGAGAGGTTCTGGGACGGACGGCGCCGTGGCGTTGATGTAGTGAGATTCGCCCCGGATCGTGTAGCGGTGGATTTCCGTGTGAAACGTGTTCCGCACCTGGTCGGCGGTGCCGCTGAAGGCGATGAAGTCCCGGTCATTGGCCCTGTACTCGACACGGAAGCCCTGACCTTCAAGCCATGCGGCTACCCTCTCGATATCGCCCGGGCTGAGGCCAAACTCCTTCGCGTACTCCTCCGAGGTAAGCCACTTGTGGTACTTCTCCGATGAGTTGTTCTGTTGCTCGGCAAGCAGTCGTGCAAGAGCGTCTTCCTGGGCCGGGGTCCGCTTGAACCACAGAGTCATCCAGGGAAGCTCCAGGGAGGGCTCCACCAGCCCCTCATCGCCGTGCTCCGCCAGCGCCAGCGGACGGACCGTGCTGTCGAGAACGACGAAGCGCTTAGTGTCGATCGCGCTGTTGATTCGATCCTGTTGCCCGAGCAGTGGCCCGGCGAGCAGGACGCAGAAGACACCGACAAGTCCCCACACGGATTTCATTGCAGATCCAAGCCTCCAACGGCGTTGAAATCATCGGCGCCACGCGGCGGGCTGTAAGGCGCCCGAAGAAGCGGTGGCCGTCGATGCGAAGCCCAATCAGGAACGGAACGGGTCGCCTGGCGGCTGTGGTAGCCCTTTTACGTTGCGACAAGCGTCGCCGGGCTCCGTGCATATGTATTAATATTACTCTCATTTTGCATCCCTGCAATGGCCAGTTGACGCTATCTCCCGGCGATAAGCTCGGTCCGTACGAAATCATCGTGCCCATCGACAAAGGTGGGATGGGAGAGGTGTACAAGGCCCGCGAAACGCGCCTGCGCGGACGCAGGATCTGCACAGTTGGTATACTCTGAACTCCTTCCCATGAAGAGGAAGGCACCATACCATCAAAGGAGACGGCTCGATGGCCAACACGATAGAGTCGATTCCCGAGAAAACGCGGCGGGAGATTGCCACGAAAGGTTTGACCGGCGCATACATTGCAATTTCTAATGCCTTAAAGCAGGCTGTAGGACAGGGCAAATTCGAGGAGTTCAATGGGCCGCTCTGGCGTCAGGCAGGAAAGAGAGCAAAAGAATTTACGGCTACCCTCGGACTAGCCACGGAGACCGCCAGCGATGTCGAAGGGGTGATTCATCTCCTTGCCAAAACGTCAATGGGGCCGGAGTTTCAGTTTGAAATTGTTGAATCGACCAAAGACAGATGTGTGGGAAAAACGACTGAGTGTCCGTGGCACAAGAGGTGGAAGGAGCAAGGCCTCGAGATGGATACCTGCGGCGCAGGGCATCAAGCATGGGGTGAGGGAGCTACCGAGAGTCTGAACCCAGATTTCACTTTCAAACTGACCAGGAACATGCTCCATGGCGACTCGCATTGCGAGTGGGTGGTAGAGCGGAAGAAGTAGAGGCAAAACCTAACGATAACGTCTTTGTAGGTTCAGGGGCGACCTCTCGGGGTCGCCCATTGCGTTTCTAGGTCTGTCGCCCTGCACCCGCACCAAGCTGCAATCCACACTTTTTCAGTTTCAGGCTCCCCAACGTGCGTGTCCCGTTGGAGCCCTCTCTTGGGAGGGTCGGCTGGATAACTCCCGTATGGTCGGCCATCCGGAAACTGGGAGTTCCGGCCGCAAGTGCTAATCATTGGCCGACAACTGACATCTGATCGGCGACGTCCCAAACGTTGCGTTCAACCTATTACCGCCAGTGATCCTCCACTACTCCGCACGCAGCGTCACCGCCGGGTCCACGCGCAGGGCGCGGCGCACGGGCGCGAGGCACGCGGTCAGCGCCACCAGCAGGAACACGCCCGGCGTCACCGTGAACACGGCCGGGTCCGTCGCCGTCACTCCGAACAGCATGCCCGCCAGCAGGCGCGTCAGCGCGAAGGCGCCCGGAATGCCGATGGCGATCCCGGCCGCGGTGACCAGCAATCCCTGGCGCACCACCAGACGGCGGATGTCGGACCGCGTCGCGCCCAGGGCCACGCGGATGCCGATCTCGTGCGCGCGCCGGCGCGCGCCCTGCCAGGATAGAGGCATGGTGGTTCACAACGAAGCCGAGACCCGGTTCGAACTGAAGCTGGGCGCTGAGATCGCAGTCCTCGAGTATCGCCGCACCGCCGATTCCATGGTCTTCACGCACACCGAGGTTCCGCCGGAGCTCGAAGGCCGCGGCTACGGAGGGCAACTGGCGCGCGCCGGTTTGGACTATGCGCGTGAGGCCGGCCTGAAGATCGTGCCCCAATGCAGCTTTATCGCGGAGTACATCCGGCGCAACCCCGAATACCTCGAGAGTGTCCCCGAACCGTATCGCGGCGCCGCGCCATCCTGTCGAATTCTGTGAGGGACACGCGGCGACAGCCGCGTTGTTAGCGGAACGCGGCTGTCGCCGCATGTCCATACAGCAGTGCGGTACAATCGCCGATATCGGCATCGGAGGGGATTCCTGCCGGCCTCGGATGGCCTTCGGTGGCCCGCGCCAGGCGATCTTCGCCTAACCAACCATGCCCATTGCTGAACGTTTCAGTGCTCGGTCGAGGGCCGGCGAGTTCCGGGAAAAACTCGGCGACCATGTCTTCGTCGCCGACGGCGCCATGGGCTCGGTCCTCTACTCGAAGGGCATTTTCATCAACCGCAGCTACGACGAGCTGAACCTGTCGGCGCCCGCCGTGGTAAAGGAAGTCCACGAGGAATACGTTCGCGCCGGCGCCGAAATCCTCGAGACCAACACGTTCGGCGCGAATCGCCTGCGCCTGGCCGCCTTCGGTCTCGCCGAAAAACTGACGGACATCAACCAGGCGGGTGTGCGTCTGGCACGCGAAGCCGCGCAGGGCGGGCCATTCGTCGGCGGCGCCATGGGTCCGCTCGGGGTGCGCATCGAACCGCTCGGTCCTACATCCTTCGCCGAGGCGCGCGCCATCTTCCGCGAGCAGGCCGCGGCGCTGGTGGAAGCGGGCGTGGATCTGCTCATTCTTGAAACGTTCTACGACCTGCACGAGGTGCGCGAAGCGATCTATGCCGCGCGCGAGGCGGCCGGCCCGGAGATGGTCATCGTCGCGCACGTCACCATCGACGATACCGGCAACCTGCGCGATGGCACCGCTCCCGAAACGTTCACCCCACAACTCGACGAATGGCCTGCCGACGTCATCGGCCTCAACTGCTCCACCGGTCCGAAGGTGACCTTCGAGACCATCGAGCGGATGAGCCGGCTCACCAACAAGCCCCTCAGCGCCATGCCCAACGCGGGCCTGCCGGTGATGGTGGACGGCCGCAACATGTACCTCTGCTCGCCCGAGTACATGTCTCAGTACGCGCGCCGCTTCCTGTGGGCGGGTGTGCGCATTGTCGGCGGTTGCTGTGGCACCACCGCGGAGCACATCAAGGCGATTCGTTCCGAGGTCCGCTCGCTGCATCCCGGGCAGAGGAGCCTGGCGGTTACCGTGGAGGCTCCGGAAGCAGTGGCCCAGGCGCTTCCGGCGGCGCCACTGGCCGAGAAGAGCAAGCTGGGAGCGAAGCTCGCGGCCGGGCAGTTCGTCGCCTTTGTCGAGATCCTGCCGCCGCGCGGCGTGGATGCCAGCAAGGAGATTGCCGGCGCCCGCCTCTGCGCCGCCCACGGCATCGATTGCATCAACGTCCCCGACGGGCCGCGTGCCAGCGCCCGCATGAGCGCCCAGGTAACCTGCCAGCTCTTCCAGGAACAAGCCGGCATCGAGGCGGTGCTGCACTTCTGCTGCCGCGACCGCAACATTCTCGGCATTCAGTCGGAGCTGCTCGGCGCGCATGCCGCGGGCGTTCGCAACCTCATCTGCATCACCGGCGACCCGCCGCGCATGGGCACCTACCCCGATGCCACTGCCGTATTCGACGTGGACGCCATTGGCCTGACCAACATCGTCAACAACCTGAATCACGGGCTGGATATCGGCGGCAACCCCATGGGATCGCGGACCGCGCTTGCCCTGGGCGTGGGCGCGAACCCGGGTGCCGTGAATCTGGACCAGGAGATTCGCCGCTTCGAGTGGAAGGTGCAGGCCGGAGCCGAGTACGCGGTCACCCAGCCGGTGTTCGACCTGGACCTGCTGGAGGTTTTCCTGCGCCGCGTCGAGCACGTTCGCATTCCGGTGATCGCCGGCATCTGGCCGCTGACCAGCTTTCGCAACGCCGAGTTCATGGTGAATGAGCTGCGCGTTCCGGTGCCCGAAGAGTACATGGAGAGAATGCGCCGCGCAGAAGGCGCCGAGGCCGCCCGCCAGGAGGGCATCGCCATCGCTAAAGAAATGGTCCGGCGCGTTCGCCCGATGGTCGAGGGCGTGCAGCTCAGCGCGCCGTTCGGCCGGTACGCCATGGCCATTGAGGTTGCCGAAGCGATTGAAGCAAGGGTGGAGAACTGATTTGGCGACGGACCTTCTCGAAATCAACCCGCAACAGCCCGAGCCGGAAGTCATCGAGCGCGCCGCCCTGGCCATCCGGCGCGGCGAAGTGATTGCCATCCCCAGCGACGCCCTGTACACGCTGGTCGCCGACCCGTTCAATCTCCGCGCCGTCGGGCGGGTGTTCGAAGCCAAGGGCCGCGAGGCCACCCGTTCGCTGCCGCTCCTCATCACCGGTACTCTGATGGCTGAAGAGCTGTCCCGCGATCTGACCGGGCGTTTCCATCTGCTGGCTCGCCATTTCTGGCCCGGCCCGCTGACTGTGATCGTGCCCGCGTCGGCCGGCGTGCCCCTCAAGGTCACCGGCAACACCGGACGGCTGGCCATGCGCCATTCCCAGGGGAAGGTGGCCAACGCTCTGCTGGAGTTTCTGGACCAGCCGCTTATCGCCACCAGCGCGAACATCTCCGGCAAGCCCACCTGCCGCAGCGGTATCGACGTGTTCGGCATGATGGACGGGAGGGTGAACCTGGTGGTGGACGGCGGCTTGTGCAACGGTCCGGGCGCCACCACCGTGGACATCACCGAACCCTGGTGGCGCATCATCAAAGAGGGGGCGGTCTCGGAGAAGGAACTCGCCGAGGTGTTGAAGGGCCACTAAGAGCATGTTCCTGCTGGATCCCCAGGGCGTGTTTCGCGCCGAAGCTCTGTCCGATATTCCAAACCTCGTGCACGGGTTTGGGACGCGCAACGCGCGGGACTGGCCGGCTCTGCCCGCCGCCGCCGTTCGCCAGGTCCATTCTTGCCGGGTAATATTCGCCGCCGGTCCGGGCGTGCATGGCCAGGGCGATGCACTAATTACCGATCAGATTGGCTTCGTTCTGGCCATTCGCACCGCCGACTGCGTCCCCATCCTGATTGCCGACCCCGCGCACCACGCCGTGGCGGCGGTCCACGCCGGCTGGCGAGGTACGGTGAGCGGAATCCTGACGAAGGCTCTGGAGGCAATGGCAAATCGGTTCGGCACGGCGCCCGAGAACACCCTGGTGGTGATCGGGCCTGCCATCGGCCCGTGTTGCTTCGAAGTGGGACCGGAAGTGGTGGTACAATTCGGCCAACCAGCTGAAAACACGCATGTTGACCTCGTCGAAGCCAATCGGCGACAGGCCCTGGGCGGCGGTGTTCCAGTAAGCCAGATCACGGTTTCCGGGCGTTGCACGCGCTGCGAGCCTACGCTATTTCACTCATACCGGAGGGACAAGGAGCGGTCAGGCAGGATGGTGACCGCAATCGGCTGGATCGCATAGCGTAATTTCACCCCATCTGTAGGGGTCCGGACACAGGAAGGGCGCGGAATGACCCGCGCCCTTAGCGAAGACCGAAAAATGATTACGCAGCGTGTACGAGCAGATCGTCGAAATCTTCGCTCCCGTTGGTTTCCTGGTTGCGATCGGACATTTCCTGGCAGCGGATGCAATAGGGCGTCCACGGTACAGCGTTCAAACGCTTGGGGTTAATATCCTCTTCGCAGTGTACGCACACGCCGAAGGCGCCGTCGTTCATGCGACGGAGGGCAGCGCGTACGTTGCGCAGGAGGTTCGATTCGCGGTCAAGATTGCGGATGGCCAGTTCCCGCTCGGCCGCATTCTGCACTTCATCGAGTGCGTCCGGGCTCTTTTCGATCGTGATGCCTTCGCGGTTCCGGATGAACTGAGCAAGCTCGGCCTGCTTGGCCTCCAGAATCTCCCTGTATTTGTTAAGTTCGGTCTTCGTCATTGTAAGTCTCCTTCTATCTACAGCTTGTCCAGCCAACACGGTTAGACGTGCGCACCCCCAAAAAAGTTCAATCCGGTCTTGCGGGATATCAATGATGGCCCTGAAAGGGCGTATGGCCCGGAAGCGGAAAGCCGAGGGTTCAGACTGGCTCCAAAAATCATACCACATCCCGCGAGCAATTCAAGTGCCACGAACATTTGACGCTGCCGAATGCCTCTGTGACTCATCATCATGCCACCGCACCGGCTTAGTTTCAACTCCTTATCGACTTTCACGCGAAGAAATATTAGCCCACAGTGTGCGGTTTTGTGGTCACCGGTTGCAGCAGGGCCACCATCCACCCACCGGTCGGGCAAAAAACATCCCACCCAACCATAGGATGCGATCCGCGTTTCGGGATTCACTGCGTAACGGTGTCGAGCGCGGCCGATTGTTCTCGCGTTTTTTGACGGCGGGTCAGTTCGCCGGTGGCGTCCGGTTCTCGGCGTGCCTGTGCTGCTGCAGGGCGTTGAGCAACTGCTCCACCTGGGCCTCGGGAAGCACCAGCGCTACCTGGGTCACGTTGGTGTTGGTGTTGAGGGTCATGGCGCTCAGAAGCGATGTCAGATTGCCCGTCACGGGGTCTCTCTCGCGGTGCGACTGGACCATGGTTACCAGGAAGCGGATCACGTCGGCCATGGCCTGCGCGTCCTTGTCCGAGCGCATGACGAGCTGAGCGGCCAGGCGCACGTCGGCGGCGGTGAAGCGGACGCCGGCGCTGGCCTGCTGCACGGTCTGGAATGCGGCGATGTTCTGCGGCGTCCCGCCGGGGCTTGCCTCGGGCGCTTTGGGAACGAACTCGGAGAGCGGGACCAGGGTCACGAGCCAGACGTCGTTGGCGGCACCCGAGGCATCCTGGCTGGCAGCCTGCACCTTCTTCTGGAGATCGTCGCTGGGTTTTGTCTTGCTGCGATACCTGCCGATGGCGGCTTTTACCGAGTCCACGTCCCCGAGCATGGCCGTGGTGGCGTCCGGCAAAGCCAGCGCGCCGCTGTTTCCGGCATCGCCCGCGGTGAACATGGTCACGCCCAGGACGCGGCTGCTGGTGCATCCGTGCGCGATGGCCACGCTCTGGATGCGCGCCGGGTCAAAGACGCCGCGTACCGCGATGATCCCCTGCTTGCGTGTGTCGGGCGCGGGAGTGGCCAGTAGGATTTCCGACACGTCGCGGCGCGGATCGAAGCCGGTAGCCGCGATCAGCTTCTGCAATCCCTCTTCGCCGTCCGGTTGCAGGCGGGCCAGGAGGTACTGGCCGAGGGGCGAAGCCTTCACCTGGGTCACCCGAACACCGGCAACCACTTTGGCGTCGGGCGGAACCAGGCTGAGAAGGGTCGCGTCGGTAGCCAGCGCCGATCCCGCGACAAGCGCTGCCAGGGCAGCAAGGGCGATCATCCGTGTCTTCATCGTGAGTTTCCTCTATCCAGATAACGCTCGGCGGGGCCGTTTAGTTCCCCATGCCGGTCAGAAGGAAATCTGGTCGTCGATCTCGATTCCAAACGCCTCCAGACCGACGACTTTGCGCGGGTGGTTGGTCAACAGGCTGATGCGATGCAGCCCAAGATCCGAGAGAATCTGCGCGCCGAGTCCATTTTCGTGCTGCAGGGCGAGCTGGCGGTCCGGCGAAGTCAGCGGCCGGTGGTCGCGAAAACCGGGCCGGGTCTGATGCAGATAGACAATTACGCCGCCGCCTTCGCGCACCATGCGCTCGGCCGCGCGTTGCATCAGATCGCGGCAATCGCAGTCCAGCCCGCCCAGGACATTCCCGGCCAGGCAATGCGACTGCATGCGCACCAGAACGTGCTCGCGGCCCGCTACCTCGCCGTGCACCAGGGCGAGATGGTGCTGGTTGTCGATGGTGCTGCGGTAGGTGACCACGCGAAACGCTCCCGCCGGGGAGGTCAGGCAAGCCTCGGACTCGCGCACAATGGAGCGCTCGTGGCGCAGACGGTGGCGGATGAGATCGGCCACGGAGATCATGGTGAGCCCGTGATGCGCGCAGAACGCGTCGAGTTCGGGCGCGCGCGCCATGCTCCCATCGGGGTTCATGATCTCGCAGATCACGCCGCCCGGACTGAATCCCGCGAGCCGGGCCAGGTCCACAGCCGCCTCGGTTTGTCCGGAGCGCACCAGCACGCCGCCTTCGCGGGCGCGCAGAGGAAACACGTGGCCAGGCCGGGCCAGATCGGATGGCCGCGTTTCGGGGAGCATGGCCACGCGGATGGTCTGGGCGCGGTCGGCCGCGGAGATGCCGGTGGTGACTCCGTCGGCGGCGTCGATGGATTCGCAGAATGCGGTGCCGAACTGCGAGGTGTTGTGGGGCGTCATTTGCGGGAGCGCCAGTTTGTCGCACAGTTCCGGGGCGAGCGCCAGGCAGATGAGTCCGCGGGCGTGCGTCACCATGAAATTGACGATTTCGGGCGTGATCTTCTCCGCCGCGATGGTGAGATCGCCTTCGTTTTCGCGGTCCTCATCGTCCACAATCACGACCATGCGGCCGGCGCGGAAATCCTCGATGGCATCCGGGATTGAAGCGAGGGACATCTGCATACAGGATAGCCAACCGGTGCGGGGGCGCACGAGATGGAATCAGGGAAGGTGTTCAATCTCGACGTTGCCCCATTTGTCTTTGAGGTATTCAGCGACAAGGCGACGATGGCAGTGGTGGGGCTTTTCTTCACTGCATAGCAGACAGCCTCCCTCCAGGATCTCGGGGGAAACCGTCTCCTCAATTCGTCGGGATCGCATGAGATCCAGAAACTGCTGCTCGTACAGGCTCCAATCGCCCCTGTGCTTTTTGTAGGCGTCGAGGATGTCCGCCGTGGGCGCGAGCACGGGGATGTGGACATATTCAATGCCGCAGATGGCTTGCGTGAAGTACCGAAGGTCATCCTTCTTCGTAAAGCCGGCGAGCTGCGAGGTGTTGTTCAAGCGAACATCAACGAGGCGTTTCACTCCGGCGTCCTTCAATTCCGTGAAGAACGTCTGCGCGGATTTCTTAGTAAAGCCGATGGTGAAGATCTTCATCCCGCGGCGCTCCTGATTGTGAACCCTTCCGGCGTTTGGGTCTCGTCAAGCGAGTAGGCGATGCGATCCTCCTGCAACCGGTAAGCATCCGCCAACACGTCTTCCCGGGAGCGAAACAGATCCCGCTCGGGGAGGTGCAGGTTGTTGGCAAGCCGGTTGATGGCCTCCTCATGGCTTTCCAGCCTGCCGTCTGCATGTATATGCTTGACCTGAATCCCGAGGGCCGCCAGATGACGAGCAATCAAGATTGTGCGATGACATTCGAGCGGTTCACCTTCGGCGCACATCAGCACGAGACGAAAACCCTTCTTCATTCCATCTCGGACCCGCTCCACCCCCTGCCGGAATAGGCCTGTCCGGGCAATTCGGTCATATTGCACTTTGCCGTTCTCGTAGCAGGAAGGATCGTCGCTGCGTGCTCCCAGCTCACTGCCAAGGAAAATGTAACTGATGCTGGCCTCGCGCAAAGTCTTTTTGATCGTCTCACGATTGAACTTCGGATTGAAACGACTGTACGGCTTCGATCTGACGTCGCAACGCGCGGTGATCTCGTGCTGACGCAGCAAAGCGAGGAAACGCTCCGGCGGATGAGTCGAGTGTCCAATGGTGAAAGCGGTCTCGTGCATAAGCGTGCTCACAATGGCGGGTTCCTTATTACCGCTGCCACAAGCTTGTGGCAGCGACCATTTTCCTCGAAACGTTCGGTCAAGCTTACGCAAAGATAAACGTCGGTGAATGGGTACTGGCCTTCGCCCCTTCCGACAAGCGCGTTGCGGACCGCAGGGTCGGTCACGCTCAAATTGTAATAGGTGCCGGAGTAGTTGAAATTTCCTCGATAGACATGGGCGGGCAGCGAGAAGAAGCAGGCGAGTGAGTTCTCGACGTCGGGCGCATTCGTGGACAACCTCGCCGAGGCGGACGCCGAGAAGCACCGGTCGTTCATCGAGAGCATCACCTCCGGCCGGCTGCATAATCAGGCAGCCGCGGGCGTGGAATCCTCGTTGACGGCGATGCTGGGCCGCACGGCCATGTACACGGGTCGAGAGGTCACCTGGGATGAGCTGCTGCGTTCCGAGCAAAGCTGGGATGCCGGCATAGACCTGGACAAGCTGGGCTGACGAGATTGCCTGCAACTCCTTCTGGAGCATGTCGTAACGCCCCATTTCCTCGCACCGCCGATTGCACCCCTGAACCGGCTTCACTTGCCCTGCCCCGGCTCCGCTTTCTTTGGGGTTGGGAGCGAAACGTGATTCTCTGCACTGACCACCAGCCAGGAACCGGCTCGTTTCCCCGAGGATTTGATTTTGGCTCCCCGAGCGCGACATTGCAGGAGATAGAAATCGGAGTGCGTGACGAAGAGGCCGTATGCCACTGATTTACGAACCACTTGGTTAAATTCGACGGTTTTCGATTCCGATGTACAGCTCGGACAGACAAGCGACGTACCCAAAATACAGGAAGGCTCGTATCGCAGACTCACCTTCGAACTTCCGGTTGCCATTTGGCCCGTCTCCGTGGGTGTTGCCGATCTGTCAGGTTTGAGTTACCCTGTTGCTATGGGCGCCATGAAAGGTATCACGATTAAGCTTCCGGAAGCAACAGTGCAACAACTCAAGAGGCAAGCTCGCCAGAGCGGGCGCAGTGTTGCCGCACTCGTGCGCGAACTCATTGATGCCCCGCCCCATGGCGGTGGCTCGGTATACGACATTACCTCCGACCTCGCAGGGAGCCTTGCGGGTGGACAACAGCCGGCGACGAACGCCCGGCGCAGGTTCCGGCGACAATGATCACAATCTGCGACACCGGTCCACTTCTTGCATATCTCAATCGCAACGATGCGCATCACGCTTGGGCAATCGCGCTCATGAAACAAGTGCGGGCTCCGATGCTCGTCTGCGAAGCCGTACTCACTGAGGTTGTGTACTTTCTGCGCGAAGACGGCGTGGCGGTCGATCCCCTGTTCGAACTGTTCGAACGCGAAGCGGTTCGACTGGAGTTCGACATCTCTACCCACTGGCCCCGCATCCGAACCTTGATGTCTCGCTATCGGCAAATGGACCTGGCCGACGCGTCGATCGTCGTAATGAGCGAGTTGAATGCCCGATCCCAGGTGCTGACCATCGACCGAAAGGACTTCAGCGTATATCGGCGGAACGACCGTCAGGTGATCGACTTCGTCGCGCCCCAGTAGCGCCAAGAGTGGAAGCGGATCACAGCCTGTTAACAATTCACTTGCTGTAGGTTTGTGTACGGGCTGGGCAGCCGAGCGACACTTTGGCTCCCCGAGCGCGACATTGCAAGGAATAGAAACTGGCATGCGCGACCAGAGAGTCTGTAAGCCACTGATTTAACAACCACCTCGGTAAAACCTGCGACGTGGAAATAGGCTCACCCTTGGGCCGGCGGTTCTCTGTTTCGATGTGCCGGTCGGGCAGTCAAGCGATACGTCTCGGACTGCGGGTTGCCTCCCCCAAAGACGGCTTCCCAACTGGCTCTCCAGTGGAACTATCGTCCGCAAGTGAATCTTCAGCCCGAATTGACGCAGGTCTTGAGGTCACGGATATCCGCCAATATCTGATTGAACGCCGGTGCCCTCCCCAAGGTTGAGGTGTTCAACAGCCGCTCGATGGCACTGCCGCAAACCGCCGGAAATGGCGCTGTTTAGGTCGACGCTGATAAACAGAAGCAGCGACCAGTCCCTGTGCTAACCCTCATTTCACGTCAGCGGACGCCTTACGATGCTGGCGCCATCATCTGTTCCAGAGCGCCGACGATTTTCTTTTTCAAGTGTGTGCCCCAAGCGGGGTCTTCCTTGTTATAGGTGAGGATCCGATGGGCGCGGAGGTCCGAGGGCACATCGTCCATAGTGTTTGAGATGAGGATGACCGCCTTGCCTTCGGCGTGTGCGAGCCCAAGCTCGTAGAAGACATTAGCGTTCCTGTCGGTGAGCACCGCCATCAGCACCGACGCGCAGCGGATGCACGCCTTAATGTCGTCCAGAATAACGCCCGGCCTGAAGATATCATCGACCCGCTCAGCCCTAAGACCCACGGCCTCAGCCGCAGGCCGCAGGACCCGCTGTAAAAGCGGGTCGTACCGGGGATCGAAAGGCATGATGATGAAGCAGGTCTTCATATCAGTCATCAAAAAGCTCGAACCCCGAGTTCGTAAGGCAAGCCATCATCCCCCGGGGCGTGCCCCGCATTGACCACGGCCAGGACCACGTGGTCAGTTCGCCGCGGGTCCGCTTGTAGGAGCGCAGCGCCTGCCTGTGGCAGTAGCTGATCGCAGTCGCGCCGCTTCTCCGCCGTGACGACCGCCATGCGCGCTTGCAGCTTGCACCCGCAGCTCTGTACTAGCTGGCATTCGAGGCCGGCAACACCTTCGGCTAGGTAGATTCGGTAATAGCGGCAGGCAAGGTGATCCAGCGTGCCCTGTAGCGCGAGACTCGCACTGGGCCGCAGGCCAAAACTCTCTTGGACCGCGCGCTCTCCGTACCGCCCGTACACGTCCGGGGCGAAGCCGCGACTGGCTGGGTCCCAGAGGAAGTACGAGTCCATCGCATAGTCGGAGAAGAAGCCGCTCCAGTCTTTCTTCGAAAGCGAGCGCACGAGTGCCTCTATGGGCGTCTCGCGCTCGTCCGACGCCATCCATACTTCCCGCAGGAGGCCTTGGCCGCAGCGGCGCGCGAGGTAGCGAACGAACATACCGGCCTCGTACCAAGCCGATTTGTGATCTAGCGGAGTCTCCGGCCAGTCGCACCAGCCAGCGGCAAACCGGAGCGTATCCGGATTGCCCGGTAGCACCAGCCACTCCGTGAAGACCGCCGTGGCCTCGGCAAACCACGCCCAGACGGCCGAGTGCGGTTCCCGCAGCGGCCGTCGGCTCATGCAGAAGACGTGCGCCACCTCATGGACCGCCGATGCAGTTGCGCGGTCGATTTCGGCCCGAACGGTGGGCTCGTGCGTGCGTGAGGGAAGGCCGATGTATGGTGAACCCTCAGTATCCTCGGAAGTGAACGGAGCGCCACCATCCGGAAAGAGCGTCGCCGTGTCAAAGACGTAAACGGGCACGGGCTTCTGTGGCGGCGGCAGGCTGAAAGGCCGCGCCGCTAGGGCCGAAAAGGCGCGCTCCAGTGCGTCGGCGTATTCGTAGACCATCGCACGGTCCCGTACCCCGTGCGCGCTGCCCGATCCTTCGCGCACTTTTCGGTCGCAGTAGTGCAACACGAAATGAGGGAGCAGCAGTTCGTGCGTGAGCAGCTCGACAATAGCCTTGTGATGAAGCCTCACGGGAGTCTCGATTACATCAATCCAAGTCGCGCAAACCGAACCGCAGTCTGCCCGACACAGTTTTCTGCGCGAAGTACTGGTCGATTCTCCGCTGAAGCCGCGGCTCCAGGTCTTCGTAATGGGCTTCCAGACCGCGGGTGAGAGCCGCGAGCTTCGGAGTGATGCTTCGCCGGCCGGAAGGCCAGCTTGACCGTGCCATCGCGGGGTCCAATGCAAAATCACCTGTGCCGAACAGATCGTTCATCTGCAGCTCGATCATCCAGCCATACAGATGGCTCTTGAGCCTGCTGACGAGCTGGCTACCCCAGTCGACATCCTCTTTGTCAAGAGTGGTCGCCTTCGGATCGGCGGCTTCCGAGTGCACCTGCGCCAAGTGCCGAGCCACGCGCGGGTCCGTGATGAACGACGTAATATGGGCCACCAATGTACTCGGCGTCTTCTCGCGGATGGCCAGACACAGGGATTCGTCGACCTCGGGGTTTGTGCCTGTTTCCAGCGGCAATCGAAAATCGAGAACCGCCGCGTCGTAAGGCTTCCGGTGGCGGGCGGCCTCCTCGATCAACTCCGTCCCGCGCCTCACCGTCGCAGCTGTGTCGATCTGGGCTTCCGCGAATTCGGCTTTGAGAAGCTTGACGATCTGGCTCAGTGTGAACTCCACGTCTTCTACCACCAAGAAGCGGAACATAATCAGATCTCCTTTGCGTCCATGGGGCAGGCGGAAGCTGGCACCTCGATGACGAACGTGGCGCCTGACTTATACTCGCCCGTCTCCCGAATCTCGCCCCGGTGGGCTTCCACCACTCGCCGGACGAGCGTAAGCCCCAACCCTGTACCGGGTTTCTTTCCCGGATGCCATGTGAAGAAATCGTCCAGTATGCGCTGCTTGAGTTCGGGCGGCACACCTGGTCCGTTGTCCGAGTAGGTGATTCGGATCCAGTTCTCGTTCTGTCGTCTGAATGCGTGGATGAAGACCGTAACGCGCAGGGTCGCATCCGGCACGACCTCCCTGGAGTTCTGGACCATCTCCCGAAGCGCGTTCTCAAGCAGGTCAGCATCCGATTCGACGCCGACCCGCTCGGGGTCGGCGGTGACGCACCAAGTGCCCGGTTCCATCGCCTCGCACAGAACCCGTCGTATGTGGTCTGGTAGATCAAAATGCGTGGGGTGGATGACAAATCCTTTCAGCATTTCCTTCGCGCGCTTGGTAATCGCCGCGATTGTCTGGTAGCCGTGGCGGAAATCGGCGTTCAGCGCTACGATCTGAGGGCACGAATGTCCCGCCGCCTTGTAGCGGCCCAGCAACGGGCCAAAGCCGGCGAACTGGGTGTTGATGTTGTGGGCCATAACACCCATGGATTTCTCGGCACCGGCGCGGATCCATTGCTCCCGGTCCTTGAACATGCGCTCACGCCGAAGGAAGGCGTCCAGAAGGCCCGCCGCCATCTCCGAGAGCACGCTGAGCAGCTCGAAATCCTCCGGCCTCAGGTCTTCGTCGCAGTGCAGTGTGACCTTCCCCAGTTCCTGGTCTCCTGCCACCAACGGAAAGTCCAGCCAGTAGTCGCCGAATCGCTTCGTCAGCGACTCCCTGCAATGGGGATCCTCGATGACCACGACCTCCAGGCCAAGCGGAGTCATGAAGCGCCTGTTGCCGCCCGGCTCCCTCCAGTACCGGAAGACGATGGGCTTCCGTGCCTCGATACTCAGCCATGATTCCAGGCCGGGATCGGTACGCCGCGTCAACTCAACTCGTCCGGTATCGAACGCTTCGGTATCCGCGGCGCGTTCGAAACCGAAAGAGAGCTTGCTGACGAGCCGGTTCGAATCATTCTCGTCCACAAGGTAGAGGCGGCCCCACTTGTGCCCGAGGAGCTTTGTGGCACCCAGCACGGCGCGCATGGCGGAGGGAGTGTCTTTCGCTTCTGCAATTAGCCGGAATGCCTCCAACACACGGAACACGTAGTTCAGATCTTCCACGTGTGCGTAAGTCGCAGCGATCCGCATGCGCCAGTCAAGGATGCGGCCGCACGAGAGCATTCCCCGATAGTTAGGGTCGCGTCCTAATCCGCGGACGTGACGCGCCAAGCGACCTCTCTCCAGAGCCTGGCGAAGGTCGTCAGAGAGCGCGCCGGACGCTACGCCTTGCCCATCCCGGCCCCGCCATCCGGGCCCGACGGAAAGCAGGTCCGCTGCGGGTTGGTTGGCATAGCGCAATCCGAGGAGCGGATCGACGATTACGACCGGCTCGGGTATGCTGTCGAGTGTTGACTGCAACAGGTTAACGCGTTCGCTTTGTTCGATGAGTGTGGCCAACTGTCGCCCAAACGCCTCGAGATCTTCCGCCTCCGCCTTTGAAGGCACCGCGCCGTCGGCACGCTCTACATGGATCGTTCCAGCGACCACGTTGTTGCGATCGAGTATGGGCACTACCGCAAACGCCTTCAGTCGCGCCGCCTTTAGCACCGCTTGGTTGACGAGGGGTTCCCGCGCGGCATCTTCCACAATCTTGGAGGTGCCCGTGTGAACCACGTAAGGCTGTATGTCCGCCATAGGATCGGACAGAGGGTAGTCGGTCAGCGCCGCTACGTCGACGGAAGGATCGTCGGAGTCATCCAGCACACCCTCGATTCTCTCCTTCTTTCGATCAACCAAGCAGATTTCGACCCGGCGGTAACCCAGTAACCTCAAGCCGCGCGCGGCGCGGATCAGCGCTTCGCCCACGTCCAGCACGCTGCTGCCAAGCGCGTCGAAGATGGAATTGACGATCTCGGCGTGCCGGTTTCGAAAATTCAGCCTGACACGGTCCTTCTCCACCGCAATGGCATGAGTGTAGGCATCCAGCAGATGGGGAAGGACGTCATCCAGAAGGCGCTGGCGCTCGCGGGAGATGGGCGTTTTACCCTTAAAGTCGCCGATGAGTACCGCCGCCTTCTCGTCGCTGCGGAGGGCCGGCAAAATGGCCGCGACCGCGTATTGGGCCCAAGGCTGACTGAGAGTGTAAATGCCGGGCGAGACGGGCTCGCCGAGAGGCAGGGTTTCAGCGGCTGCGTTGGATGCGGCCTCCGTCGGGGGGGATATGGTGAGTGGCACCGGCTGCCAGTCCCTCTCGCGTCGCCAGAAGGAGACCTCCGGGAACCCGAGCACGTATCGGCAGCCTTTCGCAAAGAGTCTCTGGACCTGCTCAACACCCTTCGCGGCGGCCGAGTGCAACGAGGCGCAAAGCGCTTGCACGGTGGCGACCACCTCGGTCCGGTCCTCCGCGTCGGTAGGGCGGACTCCCATGGATGGTATGAGCTCGGCATAACGCCGGAACGCTTCCTCCCACCATCCCTTCCTAGCGTACAGGTCCGCGACGTGGAGTTCGCTGTAGTGCCGCCGCACCAAATAGGCCGTGAGCTTGGATGACAACTGAAGTTGGCCGTCTTCCCTCACCGCAATACCGGAAAGCGTCAGCGGATCGGGAGGTCCGTCGGGTTGCCGCAGAGCAACCGGGTCGCCGCGAACCAGCTTCTCTAAGTCCTCCCAGCAAGAAGGCTCAAGGCTGATCAAGCGCACTGCATTCCTGAGCGCTTGGGAACAGGCCGCGCCGAGCACAGGTGAAGTCCGAATCAGTTCGGCCAACTCGTCGATGCTGTCTGGGACGGTGGCAGGTCTGCCGGACCACTTGTGCGCATCGGCGATCGCCAGCAGCAGGACCCTCAGCAAGTAGACGTTGCCGCCGGTAAACTCCCACAGACGGTTGCACGCTGCATCGTCGACATCGAACGGAAACGGGCCGGTCCGTGCGTAGCGCGGCACGGACGCGGCAAAGGCAGCGCGTTCAAAGCCTTGGACTACGTAGTGAACGGCGGGACAGTCAGGCACGGGTTGTTGGCCGAGTTCCCTCAAATCTGACTCGCTGGTCAGCACTGCGGTCAACCGGCCCTCCATCGCGCCCTGCCACACGGCTTTGAGGAAGTCGCCGGCAATCTGCCGATCGAGCGCGTCAACATTCGCCGCCAGGATCACTGAGTCCCCGGTTTGTGCGGCAAGGGCGCGCACCAAGCTCTGGGGCAGGCATGCTTCTCCCGGTGCGATGCTGTCGGACAGAAGCTGGACCTCGAGCACGGTTTGGACGCTATGCTCCTGCTCCTCGATCAGGCTTGCCAGCCGGGCCAGAACATACCTCTTGCCGCAGTAGCGGGGGCCGATCAGCACCGCGCTTTGTTTGCTGCGGACGTCGTGGCATAGCTGCGCGATGAAATCGTCTGAGATCCTGCGGTACTGGAAGGAGACCACGGTGCTCACCCCTAACCCGCGGCACCCGACAAGTGCGAGCAGGGCGGTTTTGTCATTCCCGAACCTCGAAGGCGACACGAACCTGAGCCTCCATCTGCCGGAGTTCACTCATGGTCCCGCCATCCCATTGGCCCTCCAATTGGCCGACGACCGACTCGCACTCGTCCAAGGCGCTGTGATGCATGCCTCCGGTGCGCCGCTGGGCTGCCAGCAACGCGAGCGGCACGCCCTCCACGCGCTCGGCAAAGCTGGTCTTGAGTTGCGCTAGTGTCTCTCTCGCGCTGAAGCCGAGTTCGCGCCACAGGCGGGCGAAACCGCTCACCGTGGCCGAATCCACACGTGAAGCGTCCGCGATGCGCGCCCAGGCTAGGACCGGGTCCAAGTGAACCCCGAGCACTCTGGCCACACCCTTGAGGTAGTCCGCGAAAGACAGCGGGACAAATCCGATCTTTTCGCGTTCCGCGGTTAGCAGCGCGAGTGCCAATGCCGCATCGGCCGCTTCTCGGCACCGTCGAAAGAACTGATTGGAAACCACCGAACCATCGAGGGCTTCCGTGAGCCACACCGGCGGGCGATACTCCTCAGCTTGGTTCATCACATGCTCCTTTCCGCTCGCCGCACTTTCTCGCGATCCAGGCGAGCCTTCATTCTAGGGTCCCTGCGCAACAGCCGCTCCAACCGCTTCAAGGTCCGCATATGGCGGACGCGGGCGGTGGTCGGTTCGATGCCCAGCTCACGCGCAATATCGTTGTACTTTTCCTGCGGCCCCAACTCCCTGAGTTCCAGGATGCTGCGGTCGGCTACCGACAGCGTCTTCAGCGCGGCCTGAACTGCTAGGACTACTCCCATGTCCGGCGGCGAGTCGCCACCTGGCTGTTCCGCAGCAAGGATGTTCTCCTGCAATGGGACCATCCGGCCCGGATTGCGTTCGCGCCACAGGTCCGCGAGCGCGTTCCCCGCCAGCTTGAAGACCCAGTTCACAAATCCACCCTCACCTGTAGAGCGGTATTTTTCAATCTTCCGGGCAATGTCTGTTATGCAAGTGGCCGCAAGGTCCTCCGCCTCGAACTGCGGCAGACCTCGCCTGCGGAACAGCCTCAACAATTGGGGACCGAACAGATCGGCGAACTCGTTGTAGGCTTCCGCGTCGAGTTGCGCTAGCCGCTCGGCGAGTTCTTCGAGGTGAGCTCGAGTTTCAAAGGCAGGCCGCATTTCCACCTCTCCATTTGTACATAACGTAGGAGCGTTACACCTCGATACTGCTGGCTGAAATAACAGCCGGGCCCGACGGTCTATCGAGGCACAGTTCATGGGAGCCGACCTCTTTCGGCAGCGGCCAACTGAATAGGCAGAGGTGCTCGGAAGCCCGGACGCCCGCCGTTGAACCACAGCATGAGGTACGCCGTCGCTGTAACCGGCCAACCTCAGTAGACAGAGGAGCGGTCATCACTCATGGGAAGGGGCATCGGCCATCCGCACAAACAGAGATGGTCGTAGGTCCAGAGCTTGATGGCCGGAACCCCGAGACGGCTGACGTTCACGAACTCACGCATGGATTGGAACACTTGGTGCGCGCAACGGCGACGGTTACACAGCCACTCTCAATCTGATCCCATCGTTCGGCGCGTGAACCAGATCCTGCTTGGTTCCCAGATACCGTTCGGTAGTCTGGACGGACGCATGGCCAAGGAGCAACTGGATCTGTTCAAGCTCGCCGCCGGCGGCCCGGCACATTTTCGCGCAGCTGCGGCGCAAGTCGTGGGGCGCGATTCCGGGGACGCCTGCAGCTACCGCATAGGGTTGGAGCAGTTGCCACACGACCTTCTCCGTAAGGCGTTCGCCGGTAATCTGGTCCGCGCGATTCACGGGGCGTAGCACGAAGCCCTCGGTCAGCCCGACAGCCGAGGTCCAGGCATCGATGGCGCCCTTCACCCACGTTGGCATTGGAATCGTGCGCACCCGTCCGTGCTTCCCGACTAGGTCGACGATGCACCAGCGGTTGTCACGCTGCTGGATGTGCTTCAAAGTGAGTGCAGCCACCTCGGATCGGCGCAGCCCGCAGCCGAGCAACACGGCGAGCATCGCCCGGTCCCGCAGGCCCTTTTTCGTGGTCACATCCGGCGCGTTCAGGAGCTTCTGCGCCTGCTGGACGGACAGCCAGTTCCCGACCCGCACGCCCGTGGACTTGGCGCCCTTGACGCGCGTGATGCCGGCGGCCAGTTCCGGCGCCAGCAGCCCGTTGTCGGCAGCCTCGACCGCCAGTTTCCGAACCGCAGTGATCCGGACGTTGATGGACACCGACCCAAGGCTGCGGGCCTCGAGTTCCGCTCGCCAGGCGTTCACGGTGGCCTTGGTGAAGCCGGGGCGCGGCTCCCGGCCGTACCAGGCGAAGAACTCGTCCAGACCGAGATTGTACACGCGCTTCGTGATCGGCGAGGAGACACTGTCCAGCACGAGCGTCTTCAATCTGCGCCAGTCCGCCGCCCTGTTCGCCAACGCTAACTCATTCATTTCAGTCCTCTTAATGTCTAGGATTCTATCCGCAGTGCTCCGGCGATCAATTCTTGTGGGACGAGCCAGGATTCTGGCCGGAGCATTGCGGATAGAATGCGTTGAACTGAGCCGGACCGCACACTATGGGGATTGAATCGTTTTCGGTCTTCGGGACCGGGAGTGAGCAAGCTGCGGGAGGCGAGGAATAAGCCGCCGATCACCTGCGGTGGCGACGTGTAATTCGATTCGGGCGGGGCGCTCGGTGACGTGTTGGTGCCTGGAAAAGGGCTTTGGGCGCAGTTCTCCCTCGGCCTGAATAAAGGCTGTTGGGGGACAGGCGGCCTCTCGCAATGGGTCGGTCATGAAGAATCCAGTCGTGAAGACGGTGTACGCAGACGCGCTACAGGAACGAGCCGAACGAGAACCAGATGGCCGATCCTGCACGCGGGGCATCGTTTGCGATCCTGCTCTTCGACGATGCCGCCACGGTTGACGACAGCGGCCTTCTTTGGCACCGCAGCCGTGCCGAGCAGGGCTCGGCATAATGCCAGTCTCTTTCCGCGCGCTCGATTGGCCAGAAAACCGAACTGCCGGATGCGCACAAATCCGCCGGGCAGGATATGCAGCAGAAAACGCCGGATGAACTCCGTCGCTTCCAGCGTCATCACCTTGATCTGGTTGCCATCCGCGTAATCCTTGTATTGAAACGTCACGCGGCCGTCTTCCATCGACAACAGCCGCCGATTGGAGATGGCAACTCGATGCGTGTACCGGGCCAGATACTTCAGAACCTGCTCGGGCCCGCCAAAGGGCGGCTTCACAAACACGACCCATTTGATACGCCGCGCTTGTCGACACAGGGCTTCGAACGCGGCCGGACTGGCCAACGCTGCCATCTCGCCGCGAAACTTCAGCCGGCCCGCCTGAAACGCTTTCCGAAGATAAATCAGGAACAGGTTTCTGAACCGGCTGCTCAAAACTTTCACGGGGAGGAAGAACGACTTTTTCCTGCATCCAACCCAGCGCGCGCCATCCGGGCTGATGCCGCCGCCGGGAACGACGCAATGCAGGTGAGGATGCAAGTGGAGATTCTGCCCCCACGTGTGCAGCACCGCCAGGAATCCGATCGCGGCTCCCAGACGCCGGGGATCGGCGGCGATGGTCAGCAACGTTTCCGAGGCGGCGCGAAACAGGATGCGGTAGATCTCGCGCGCATTCTGCAGCGCCAGTACGCCGATCTTCTGCGGCAGCGTGAATACGACATGGAAGTACGGGACCGGCAACAGTTCGGCTTCCCTCCGGGCCAGCCACCTGGCGCGGGCCATGGCCTGGCATTTCGGGCAATGCCGGTTGCGGCACGAGTTATACGAGATGAGGCGATGTCCGCACGTGTCGCACTGTTCCACATATTCCACATGGCCGCCGAGAGCGGCCGTGCGGCAGTCCCGGATCGCTTCGAAAGCTTTGCGCTGATGAGCGCCGAGCACGTGGCCCCATTGAGCGAGGAACTCTTTTTCGTACGTGCGGAAGACATCGGCCACTTCGAGCCGATGTTCGCTCATCGTTCTGGTGGAATGGCGCTGGCAGCGGGTACCAGATCGAGTGCGCCCAGCGTTTCCAGCGGGCTTCTGGTGGAACGAACGACGCTGTCAGAGAGATGAAGGTAGCGGGCCGTGGTCTTGAGGTGCGCGTGACCCAGCAGGGCCTGAATCACCAGCAGGTTCACTCCCTCGTCCAGCAGATGCGTCGCAAACGCGTGACGCAGCGAATGCGGATGAATCGGCTTGCTGACGCCGGCCTTCCGCGCCGCCTGCTCGCAAGCCCGGAAGACGCTATTGGTTGCGATGGGGCAATCCGGCCTTGCGCCTGGGAAAAGCCACTCGGTGGGGCGTTTCCGGCGCCAGTACGCCGCGAGCAGGTCGCGCAGAGGCTCGGCCAGCATCACTTGTCTGTCCTTGTGGCCTTTGCCCCCGCGAACCCAGATCACGTGTCGTTCCCGATCGAGGTCGCCCACCTTCAGATTGGCCACTTCCGATACGCGGAGTCCTGCGCCGTACATGGTGGCCAGCATCGCCCGGTGTTTGAGGTTCTTCGGCGCTTCAAGCAGCGCCCTGACCTCGGCCTTGCTCAGAATGACCGGGAGCTTCTTCTCATAGCGGGGCAAGGGCATCCGGTCGATCTCGATTCTCCGGTGCAGCGTGTTCTGGTAGAAGAAGCGGAGCGCGCAGACGGCCTGGATGTAAGTGGAGAGCCTGACTCGCTTTTCGTTGAGCAGGAATAACTGCCAGGAGCGGATCTCTTCCGGGCCGAGCTGATCCGGTGGTTTGTTGAAATGCCGGGCGAACTCGGCGACCGAGCGAATGTAGCACGCCACGGTCGTCGGGGCGTAGTTGCGAATGCGGAGATCCTCCAGCATCCGCTGTCTGAGTGCAGTCATCGGTGAAACCTCCGTCACCGATGACAACATCAACCGCCCCGACAGCGCGCGGCCGCTCGCAGAGCAAACCACCGTTTGACGAAAAGCGAATCCGAAGACGAAACGCTTCGCAAACTGCCGCTCGCGGCTTAGTTCAATGGGCCTTATCGGTAG
>JBEKZH010000073.1:0-37352 GCA_049510065.1 Bryobacteraceae bacterium | reverse complement strand
ATGTTCACCAGCGTGGCCAGCGCCACTCCCAGATACCGCCCCATCGCCTCGAAGATCCGCTTCGCCTTCTCGTCCCCGGCCACCGCCAGGTTGTACACCTGCTCCGACGTCAGATCCGCCCCCAGCCCGATCACCTTGGCCATCCCCGAGATCGCCGTCGCCGAGGCGTGCTTCTCCAGACACCCCCGATTGCCGCAGCCGCACGGGTTCCCGTCCGGCACCACCGTCACGTGCCCGATCTCGCCGGCCATGCCCACGTGCCCGTGCAGCACCCGGCCTCCGGAGATGATCCCCCCGCCGATGCCCGTGCCCAGCGTCAGCAGCACCAGATCGTCCACGTCCTTGCCCGCGCCAATCCACTTCTCGCCCAGCGCCGCCGCGTTGGCGTCGTTCTCCAGCACCACGGTGGTGCCCAACTGGCGTTCGATGTCGTCCCGCAGCGCGTAGCCTTCAAACGCCGGCAGATTGTTGGAGCCGACGATGATGCCCTTCTCGATGAGGATGAATCCGGGATGACCGCATCGCGGCCGGCCGAGAGCTGGGCCCGCCCGGAGATGCTGGACAACACTTCGCCGCTGGTGCTGATGGCTGCGGCGCGGAGGTTGGTTCCGCCCAGATCCACTCCAATTGAATATTCAGGCATGACAGGGGCATCATATCAGGACACGCCGGTCCCCGCAGACACGTCCGCTGTGATAATGTACGACTACGCATATGGCAGAAACCACCCCTGTTGCTGGCAAACCGCAGTATGGCCTGGCCACCGTCGTCGGCTTTGCGGTCTTCTTCATCATCGGCCTGATTACGGTGTCGAAGGACCCGCTGGTCCCGCACTTCAAAGGGATCTTCGACCTCAACTACTTTCAAAGTAATCTGGTGCCGTTCATGTTCTTCCTGGCCTATCCGATCATGGGTCTTCCTTCGGCGAAGGCGATCGCACGCTTCGGATACCAGGGCGGCATGGTACTGGGACTAGCCGTGACCGGCCTGGGCGCGCTGCTGTTCGTGCCCTCGGCGATGGCCGCTTCCTACGCGATGTTTCTGGCGGCGCTGTTCGTTCTGGCGTCGGGCATCACGCTGCTGCAGGTTGCGGTGAATCCGTACGTGGCCTCGCTCGGCTCGCCCGAAGGCGCATCCAGCCGGCTCAACCTGGGGCAGGCGATCAACTCGGTCGCCACCACCGTCGGGCCGCCGCTGGCTGGTATTCTGATCCTCTCCATCGCGCCTAAGACGTCGGAAGAAATCGCCAGGCTGGGCACCGATGGGTTGCTGAAGTATCGAACCGAAATCCTCTCGTCGATCAAGCTGCCATACGCCGGAGTCGCTTTGATCGTGTTTGTGCTGGCCTTCATGATCTCGCGGATCAAGTTGCCGAGACTGGCGATTGAGAAGACCGACAAGACGCCGGAGCCGCCCCTGTCGGCGGTATTCAAGTACCGTCACGCGGTGCTGGGCGCGGTGGGAATCTTCGCTTATGTTGGCGCCGAAGTGGCCATCGGCAGCAATTTGTACAAGTACCTTACGCTGCCGGCAATCGGCATCTCCAGTGTGAAGATTGCCACAGGGTTCGTCGCGTTCTACTGGATGGGCGCCATGATCGGCCGGTTTATCGGTTCGGCCGCGCTCCGTAAGATATCGCCGTCGAAGGCTCTGGCAGCCGTCTCGGTGGCCGCAATTCTGTTCGTTGGCATCAGCATGTTTACCACGGGCACGGTGGCCATGTGGAGTATGATCGGCGTCGGCTTGTTCAACGCGATCATGTTCCCGACCATCTTCGCTCTGGGAATCGTCGGGATGGGTCATCTGACGGGCAAGACTTCCGCTCTGATCAGCATGGCGATTGTGGGCGGGGCGATTGTGCCCATCGCGCTGGGCGCGGTGGCCGATGCGGTCGGCTTGCAGAAGGCCTTCGTAGTGGCGGCGGTCTGCTATGCGTACATCGCGTACTACGGGGCCAGCGGGTATCGGCCTTTGAAGACGGTGGTTCCGATCAACGGGTAGTTTTGGTCACAGGCTGAAGCCTGTGCCACCAGGTGCTGCCAGGTTACCGATAACAGGTGGCACAGACTTTAGTCTGTGGTTTGGCAGCGCATGGCGCTGCTCCACTATTCCTTCCAGAAGAGCTCAGCGTCGGAGCGGCGCACGTAGTTGGCGTCGAGTAGCGCGGGGTCGCCTGTTTGGCCGCGCTGCAGTCGGTGCCAGGCGATTTGTCCGATGACACCCGCGAGCGCGCGCGGGGCTTGCTTCCGGGGAGCACCTGCGAATCGGGTGCCCGCGAATAGCGCTTCGAAGCGGTCCATTTCGCTGGAGATGAACTCCACGTCTGCCGGCAGGCTGTCCAGCCACGCTTCGAACTTCGTCACAACTTCGGGCCGCACGGCTTCGAGCGCGCCGTTGTAGACCGCGCCAAAGACATCGCCGCGGCGCGCGTCCAGCAGCGTGGCGCGCAGCGGAAGGTCGCCGAACGCGGCCAGCGCCTGCAGATTCGAGACCGCCGTGGCCGGCCTGCCCGTCGCGTCAGCCAGTCCCTTCACCGCCGCCAGCCCGACGCGAACGCCGGTGAAAGAGCCCGGCCCCGCAGCCGACGCAAAACACGCGATGTCGCCGACGCGCAGCCCGTGGTCTTCAAGAAAATGTGCGAGATAACCGTACAGCACGTGCGAGAATCCATCGGGCGAGTACATGGGCAGCTCGCCGACGACACGACCCGCGTCCACCAGCGCCATGCTGCCGAATTCTGACGTCGTGTCAATCGCGAGGATCACCGGGGGAGTTGGAAAACCTTGTCCAGCAGATAAGCTTTGCCATTGGCGTTGATCGCCGTGACGCGGACCGTCAGCACGCCGGTGTTGTCACTGTGCGCCAGCACCGGCGGCACCTGCAATGTCCCCTGCGGCCCGGTGCCCAGCACGCGGAATCCCTCCGGCCCGCCGGCGATCTCACCAGTCCAGTAGTACATCATGATCCGCGTCGCGCGGGTGGCCTTCCGGATCTTCACCGCGTAGGGCACCGGCGTTCCGGGCGAAAGCTCATCGGCGGCCGGCGAGGTGATCTCGTAGGGAACTTTGGCCAGCGTCTGCTCCACCTCCTGCATCAGCAGCGGCCGCGATTCGAAGTACCACGAACGCAACATGTGCTCCTTACGCCCCTCGCGCGAGATGTGCAGCACCCACGGATGGGCGGTGTCCGGCGGCGTGGAGGTGTAATGTTCGCCATGGTATTTCTTCTCCACCATTTCCTGGCCGGTGAGCGGATTGAACCAGGAGACATCGTAGTTGTGTTTTTCGATGTCCACCTCCACGGGCGGTCCGGGCTTCTCCACGTACACAATGTACTCGACGCCTTCCAGCGCCACCGCGCGGCCGCCATCCACCTCGAAGAACGGCTCCAGTTCCCAGTGGCGCGTATCCGCGATGAAGTCGAACCAGTTCTTCGCCTCGAACTCCCTGGACCCTTCGAACGTCACGTACTGGCCGTCCATCACGCTGCTCCACAGCCGTGCCGCCGTGGTGACGCCCACGAAGGGCACCGGATAGAGCTGGTGCTCCACCGAACCCATCTCATCGTCGCCCGGCGCAGTGCTGCGGCTGATGACGAAGTTCATCCAGCCATCGGCCAGCAGAGGCGTCGAGGTCATGCGTGCATTGGTGGAGCGCGGGTGCAGGTAGGGGTCGGTCTTTTTCAGTTCCAGGCCGATCTCTTTCAGCAGCGCGCGGGCGCCTGTGTAATCCTCGAACTCGCCCACGCCCTGCCAGGTGATGTTCATGGGAGCGTAACGCGCCACCAGAAAGCGGATCAGGCGCTGCCGCGACTGCCAGTCGGGAAACAGCGCGGTAATCACTTCCGGGTTGGCCGCCAGCACCAGGTCGGCCACGATGCCGCGCTTGTTCACCTCGCGGATGCGGCGGTCCAGTTCGGCAAAGTACGCTTCATCGGGACGGCCGTTCGGGAACACTCGCCGCGCGTCGCCGGCTCCGCCGAGAATGGAGAGGCGCAGGTGGGTGAACTTGTTGTGCACGGTGGTTTCGAGCTTCGCCTCGAAATCTGCGGCAGGGAGGAAAGCCAGACGGTCCGCGACGTCGCCAACCCAGAGGTGCGGCTGTTTGTTTTCGGTGGCCCAGTGGTGCACGTTCGCCGGAACCACGAAGCCGGGCGAATCGGATGCGGCCGCCGTGAAGCTGCCTTCCTTGTCGTCGAGACCGGCAATGCTGCTGGTGATCTTGTAGACCCACTGGCCGCCTTCGGTGGGCGTGAAGCGGACCACCATTTGCCGGCCGTCGTAATAGCCCGGCATCAGGAAGGTTTTGAACCTGGGCGAGCGGAATTCAATTTGGATCAACGGCGACGCCCAGGGATCGGCGCTGCCGGCCGGGAGGGGGAAGCGCAGTTCGCAGGGCGAGTAAGCCGGAGTACCGTCGCAGCCGGCCTGCGCCTGCAGAGGGGCCACGGAAAGAAGCGCGAGCGCGGCAACCGGCGCGGCCACGCGGACAAGGCGGACGAGCATTCCTCTTCAGTATCAACCATGCTGTGCGACACTGAATGGCGGAATGACCGTGCGGACGATTCTTCTCCTTTCGATGGCGGTTTCATTGGGCGCCGCGGACACGTCGTACGTTCAGCAGATGGAGCAATGGCGCGCGCAGCGGGAGGCGCGTCTGAAGGCCGATGGCGGCTGGCTCACCGTAGCCGGGCTGTTCTGGCTGAACGAGGGCGACAACACCGCGGGCGCCGCGCCTGGCTGCGGCATCGCACTGCCGCCGGGCTCGGTTCCGGCGCACATCGGGGTCTTCCACTTTCACGACGGCAAGACCAGCTTTCGAGCCGCCGAGGGCGCCGCCGTGGCGGTGAACGGAAAGCCGGCCGAGACCGCCGAACTGAAGTCTGACGCGGACAAGGACGGCCCCGACGTGGTTACCATCAACGCGCTGACCATGTTCGTGATCCACCGCGGCGACAAATACGGCATTCGCATGAAGGACCGTAACAGCGAATACCGCCGCCACTTCACCGGGCTGCACTGGTATCCGGTACGCCCGGAGTATCGCGTCACGGCGCGGTTCGTCGCGTATGCCGAGCCGAAGAACATCCCCATCGCGAACATTCTGGGCCAGACCGAACCCACGCCCAGCCCAGGCTATCTCGTGTTTACGTTGCATGGCGTCGAAGCGCGGCTGGACGCGGTGCAGGAAGACGATTCGCTGTTCCTGATCTTCCGCGACCAGACGGCCGGGAAGACCACCTACGGCGCGGGCCGTTTTCTGAACACGGAGATGCCGAAGGATGGCACGGTGGTGCTCGACTTCAACCAGGCCTACAATCCACCGTGTGCCTTCACGCCCTACGCAACGTGTCCGCTCCCACCGCCGCAGAACCGGCTTCCCATCGCCATCGAAGCGGGCGAGATGGCGTACGGCGACCACTGACGGAGGAAACCAGACCGCCAGCTCCCACTGAGCCTACGATAGAATGCGGGTAGTCCGAAGAATCGCTATTAGGGAGATGCTATGGCGTACGTCATTGTGGATACCTGCACGAAAGATATGCACTGCGTGGAGGCATGTCCGGTAGACTGTATCCACCCGAAAGAAGCTGAGGCGGAATTCGAGCAGGTTCCGCAACTTTACGCGAGTCCGGAGGAGTGTATCGACTGCGGGGCCTGTATTCCCGTCTGCCCGACCAATTCCATCTATCCGCTTGAGGAACTGCCTCCCAACCTGGCGCAGTTTATCGAGCTGAACGCGGCGTACTATCGCCATTAGGCGAGGGCCGGGCCGGGGCCGCGTTCAACATTCTCAAAGCGCTTTCACTGATGGTTGCGCAGGTACTGGCAGGAGGTCCTGTCCACGTCGCCGCCTGCCCGTGCAACGCGCCTGGACCGCAAACAACCGGGGTAGTTCGCCGGCTCACAACAACTTTAATCAACCAGTGCCACGCACCACCGGGCTTGCCGCTGGCCCCATGCTACCTTCAATGCGCCATGCCCAGCAACCTTCCTGGCAGCTACGACGCACGGCTGCCGCGCCACCGCGGATCCTGCCGTAACGAAACGAACCCAATTCCGCGTTACCACGGAGCCTCGGTCGCATCCGTAAGTGCTTGGGTGAGTGCTGGCTGGTGGGAAAGTGGTGGACCGTGCACGCCTGGCAGGCGCGGGCCGGTGGAGAATCCTGCGGCACAAAACGAACCCAATCGTGCACCACGGAGCGGAGCCCACCCCGGCTTATCCGTCCAATGGAAAAAATCGATTGGCGGCCGGACCAGGGCTTCCTTTAGATTGGTGAATGCACCCGTAGTGTCACCTGAAAGACGCACATGCAAACGCCGCAGGCCGTGAGGGATGACCTCTTTCGCGGATACCAGACCGGAGCCTTTTTCGACGAGATGTTCGCCGCCGACGGAGAACTCCGGCCTCACTACGCGCGCCTGCACGACGAGCTCGCCAGCATGCTGCCCGCCGAGTTCGAGGAGCGCCGCCGCCTGGCCGACTCCGCCTTCCTTCTGCAGGGCATCACCTTCACGGTCTACAACGACGGACAGGGCACCGAGCGCCTGTTCCCCTTCGACCTGGTTCCGCGCATTCTGCCCTGGCACGAATGGGACCGCATCGAGCGCGGCCTCGCGCAACGTGTCACCGCGCTGAATCTCTTCCTGCAGGACGTCTACGGCGCGCAGCGCATTCTGAAGGACCGCAGGATCCCGCGATCGCTCATCTACTCCTGCCGCCACTTCCGCCGCGAGATGATCGGCGTGGAAGTGCCGCGCGGCATCTACACGCACGTTGCCGGCATCGATCTGATTCGCGATTCGCGCACGGGCGACTTCCTGGTGCTGGAAGACAACGTGCGCACGCCCAGCGGCATTTCCTACGTGCTGGAGAACCGTCTGGTAATGACGCGCATTTTCCCTCGGGCTTTCCACGTGCACGAAGTCCTGCCCGTCGACCACTACCCGGCGGAGCTGGCGCAGATTCTGCGGTCGCTCTCGCCGCGCCCGAAGGACCCGGTGGTGGTGGTGCTCACCCCCGGCATTTACAACAGCGCCTACTTCGAGCACAGCTTTCTGGCGCGGCAGATGGGCGTCGAACTGGTGGAGGGGCGCGACCTCATTGTGGACGGCGACATTGTCTACATGAAGACCATCCGCGGATTGACCCGCGTGGACGTGATTTACCGGCGGCTCGACGACGAGTTTCTGGACCCGCTGGCTTTTCGCTCGGAGTCGCTGCTGGGCGTTCCCGGCCTGATGGGAGCGTACCGGGCGGGCAACGTCGCGCTGGCCAACGCCATCGGCAACGGCGTCGCCGACGACAAGGCCATCTACGCGTACGTTCCCGAGTTCATTCGCTACTATCTGGGCGAGGATCCGATCCTCGCAAACGTGGAGACGCGGATCTGCTCGCGGCCTCAGGACCTCGCGTACGTACTCGAGCATCTGGGCGAACTGGTGGTGAAGGCCGTGGGCGAATCGGGCGGCTACGGGATGCTGCTGGGGCCGTACGCTACCAGCGCCATGATCGAGGATTTCCGCAGGCGATTGCTGGCGGACCCGCGCAATTACATCGCCCAGCCGGTGATCTCGTTGTCGCGGTGCCCGGCCTACGACGCGCACGCTTCGAAAATGGCCGGACGGCACGTGGACCTGCGCCCGTACTGCCTGTTCGACGGCGAGAAAGTGATCATCGTGCCCGGCGGCCTCACGCGGGTGGCGCTGAAGCCCGGCTCGCTGGTGGTGAACTCCTCGCAGGGCGGCGGCAGCAAGGACACGTGGGTGCTTCGCGGAGAGAGATGATGCTATCGCGAATCGCCGAATCGCTCTTCTGGATGGCTCGCTACATGGAGCGGGCCGAGGACACCGCGCGCCTGCTTGACGTGCATTATCACATGCTGCTGGAGCACTCTCCGCAGTCCTACCAGTTGCGCTGGGAAGCCATCATCGCCATCAGCGGCGAGACGGACCTCTTCTTCAAGCTCTATCGCGAAGCGAACCCGCACAATGTTTTCGAGTTTCTCGGATTCCGTGAAGACAATCCCAACTCGGTTCTGACCTGCGTCAACCGCGTGAGGGAAAACGCGCGGACCATTCGCGATCGCATCTCCCGGGAAATGTGGGAGGACGTGAACAGCCTGTACCACCGGCTACGGGGATTCCGGCCGGAGAGCGAGATCGCCGCCGGGCCGCATCGCTTCTGCAACGAGATCAAGTTCGCCAGCTTCCGCTTCCACGGAGTGTGCGACGACACGCTGCCCCACGACGAGGGATGGCAGTTCCTGCAGGCGGGACGGTCACTCGAGCGCGCCGAGACGACGGCGCACATCGTGGACGCGGAATACCATCAGCTTCTGACCAGCGCGTCGTCGGAAGCGGACGTGAACAATCACCAGTGGATGGCGGTGCTGCGGTCCGTGGCGGCCTACGAGATTTACCGGCGCGAGTACCACGGGCGCATCGAACCGGAAAAGGTGGCCGAACTGCTGCTGCTGCACCCGCGTCACCCGCGCTCCGTTCGCTTCAACATCGCCACGCTGCACGCGGCTCTGCAGGCGATCAGCGGTTCGGGTCAGGACAGTTACGCCACCGAGGCCGAGCGTCTGACCGGCAAGATGCAGGAGGGCCTGCTCTACGACCGCATCGAGGATGTGTTTGCGCGCGGCCTGCACTCCTTCCTCACCGACCTGGAAAAGACCTGCCGGGTCATCGGGGAACAGATTGCCCGCAGCTACTTCTACTACGCGGTGGTGGCCTGAATGAATCGCTACCGGCTGATCCACGTGACCGAGTTTCAGTACGACGGCGTCGTCTCGGAAAGCTACAACGAGCTGCATCTGCGCCCGCGGCAGGACGACACCCAGAGTTGCCTTTCGTTTCGCCTCACCACCGAGCCCGCCGCTTCCACGTCCTACCACGTGGACTACTTTGGCAACTGGGTTCATCGCTTCAACGTAGCGGGCGAGCACACCCACCTGCACATTGAAGCGGACTCGGTGGTGCTGGTCCATGAGCCCAACATGCTGCCGGAGCAGAGCCTCACGCTGGCGGAATTCGATGCGATGGCCGAAGAACTCGACGAGTATTACGACCTGCTGGCGTCCAGCCAGTATGCGCCGCACGTCGAGTTGTTGCGTGAATTAGTGCAGGGCGCCGAGCAGGCGAGCGCCGGAACGCTGGCCGGCTTCGTGCGCGCGGCCACCGAACGGGTGCATGCTACGTTCCGGTATGAGAAGGGCGCCACGCACGTCCACTCGTCCATCCTGGATTCGCTGGCCAGCGGCGCGGGCGTGTGCCAGGACTTCGCGCACATTCTTCTCGCCGTGGTGCGCATGCGCGGCGTTCCCGCGCGCTACGTTTCCGGCTATCTGGTGCCGCAACGGGCCGCCGAGGCGGGCAGCAACTTCGAGGAAGTGATTGGCGGACAGGCCTCGCACGCCTGGATTGAGGTGTACCTGCCGGGAACCGGATGGGTGGGCATGGATCCCACCATGGGGCAGACCGTGGGGCTGCAGCATGTGAGGGTGGCCTACGGCCGCGATTACGGCGACGTGCCCCCGGTGCGAGGCACCTACAAAGGCCATGCCGGGCAGCAACTATCCGTGGACGTGCGGGTTCGGCCGGCGCTGGACGACGAGGGCACGGAGCATCTGGAGAGAACCGCCGCGGCACCCCCCCGGCCGCGCGTCGAGGAACCGCCTCAACAGCAACAGCAGCAGCAGTGAATCAGGACTTCACGGGCGCCTTACGAAAGGCCCGAATGCGCTCTCTGCGCCTCATCTTGCGCTTTCGCTGCCGGCCGAAGCGCGCTTTGTCCCCAGTATTCACTGACATGGTGCCTCAAGCGTAGCAGGTCCACGACGCCGGCGCGCCGGTTCGGGTATGATGGACCGAGATTCCAACCCTTATGGACTGGTATTACTCCGACGGACGGCAGCAATTCGGCCCGGTTACGCAGGCCGAATTCGACACGCTGGTGGCATCCGGCAGGATCGGCGCGAACACGCTGGTGTGGCGCGCGGGAATGCCGAACTGGGCGCCTCTGGGAACCGTGCAGCAGCCGGCGCCAGTGGTGGCGGCGAGTCCCGTGGCCGTCGCGCCAGCGCCCGAACAGCCCCAGCAGCAGGTGCGGTTTTGCAACCAGTGCGGCAAGCCGTTCGCGCCTGCCGACCTGCTGCAGATCGGGAACACGATGGTGTGCGCGGCCTGCAAGGACGTGATGATGCAGCGCCTGCGGGAGGGCGCCGTGCCGGGCGGCCTCGCGTTTCAGGGGCGCCAGTTCGCCGGGTTCTGGATTCGCTTTGTCGCGGTGTTGATCGACGGCATCATCCTCGGCGTCGTCGGAGCCATCATCAATATTCCGTTCAATCTGATGATGGCCGGCATGGGCACAATGACGGATCCGATGGCGATTTTCGGGAGCTTCATGGGCATCTTCTCCATCATGATGGTTCTGAACATGGCTATCGCCATGGCGTATGAATCCTGGTTCGTGGTGAACAAGGGCGCCACACCGGGCAAGCTGGTGCTCTCGCTGGAGGTGATTCGCGCCGATGGCACGCGCCCCGGCTGGGGCCTGGCGATCGGCCGCTATTTCGCCAAGATCCTGTCCTCGTGGCCAACCATCTGGATCGGATACATCATGGCCGGCATTGACGACGAAAAGCGCGGCCTGCACGACCGTATCTGCGACACCCGCGTCATCAGGAAATGAACCAGTGAGGCTGCAATCGCCGCTGACACATTGTCACGTGTGTCTGGCCACCATTCCCTACCCGGCCAGCGGCGAGCCCGTGGAATGCCGCTGCGGCGTGAAGGCTAGAGCCCTCGTGTACCCGGCGATCTTCCGCCTGCGCGCGGGTTCTGTGGGCGAGGCCATTCAGGCAGAGGGCGAATCGGCGTGCTTCGCGCACGAAGGCAAACGCGCGGTGGCCGCGTGCGATTCCTGCGGACGTTTCGTATGCGCGCTCTGCCGCATCGAGTGGGGCAGCCGGGTGCTCTGTCCCACCTGCGTGAACGCGGCGGAGAAACGAACCGACCTGCTGGTGCGCTCGCGGCCTCTCTACGACACCATGGCGCTGGTCATCGCGCTGGGCTCCGCGCTGCTGTTCACGCTCAGCCTGGTCACTGCGCCCATCGCCATCTACCTGGCCATCCGGGCGCTTCGCGCACCCCGCAGTCTGGTGCCACGCACCATGGTGCGCGCCTGGATCGCTCTGGGCGTCGCGCTTCTGGAACTCGGCGGCTGGGGCTGGCTGCTGGTCTACGTGCTCATGAGTGCGAAGAGCTGATGGCGCAAGCACGATCACAGTACCGGCGTCTGCCCGGCAGGAAGAGCGGGTTGCTGCGCCGCGACACCCTGTGGCTCGGTCCGGACCACCTCCTCTTCGTGCGTTCTTCCCGCTTCACCGAAGACTACCGGCGATTCTATCTGTCGGACATCCAGGCCATCGTGCTCCAGCAACGGCCCACCGGCGGCCGCAAAGTGGTGGACTGGGCGGCCATCGGCCTTTCCGTTCTGGCCGTCGCATTGCTGTTTCTGACGGATCACCCCGTGTGGGGTTTTCTGCTGGCCATCATCGTGGCCGCGTATGCGTGGCATGCGCTACGCCGCGAAGACTGCAAAGCATGGCTGCAGACAGCGGTGGGAACGGCCGAACTGCCTCCACTTTGCCGAATAGGATCCACGAGGAAGGCGCTGGCGATCATCGACGAGAAGATCCGCTCCGCGCAAGCGGCGATGTCCGAGGAGGAGCTGTCGCGAGCACTGGAGACGCCTCCGCCCCTGCCATTCCTGTCCGCGCCCTCGCCGCCGGCGGTTCCCCCTCCACTCCCCGCGGCGGTGGATGCCTTGCGCGCGCCGTCACCGCTCTATGTGATCGCGTTCGTGTGGCTGCTGGCATTGGGCGTCCTCAAGATGCTCACGGCTCTTTCGCCATCGTGGACGTTCGTGTGGGCCATGCCGGCCGGCTACCTGTGTTTCCTGGCGCTGTCGATCGTTCCGCTGATCCGTCACGGGGTGAAGAACATCCTCGGGGTGCGCGCTGTTGCCGTGTTCACATCCATCGTAATCACCGGGAGTATTGGCACCTACGCGCTCAGTTGGGCGACAACCCAAGGCACCAGGAAGGTGCAGGCCGCGGATGTGCAGAAGATGTATGAGATGCTCGACAAGGCGGCGCCGCTGCACGTGGCCCTGGCCGTGGTCCTGCTGGGCCTCGCGATCTGGGGCCTGCTGGCGTTCCTGACGGCATCCTCCGAAAAGGGGACAGACGGGACGTTCACTCTCTTCGGCGCGGACCGGCCATGACGCAATTCGGCCAGCAGCGCTGTTTCGTCCACCCATCGCGCGAAGCCGTTTCGCTGTGCCTCGAGTGCCGCCGTGCGTTTTGCCGCGAGTGCGTGGTAGATCACGACGGACGGCTCATCTGCGCGTCCTGTCTCGCCCGGCTCCGCGCCCCCGTGGCACGCGGCAACCGCGCCCTGCGGCAATCGCTTTCGGCGACGGCGACCGCGCTGGCCATTCTGCTGTGCTGGATACTGTTCTATATGATGGGGCGGCTGCTCATGCTGGCCGAGCCGGCGCACCACAGCTTCGACGAGAACACCCAGGAGCAGCACCAGTGAGGACCGCCGCACAGCCTCCCAATCCGATTGCGCTGCTCGATTCCGCTTTCGACCTGTTGCGCGCCGCGCCGCCGTCGGCGTGGCTGGTGTGGGCCGCGGGGAGCCTGCCCTTCGGCCTCGGCCTGATCGGCTTCGTGAGCGAGATGACCAGCAGCGCCAACGCCGCGGAATTGCTTCCGGCGCACGCGCTGGTACTGGCTCTGCTGTTCCTGTGGATGGTGGCGAGCCAGGCTGTGTTCGCGAGCCGGCTGTGGCCGCTACTTAGTGGGGGTGCACGCTCCCGTCCCGGGCTCGCAGCTCAGGCGGCCATCGGCAGCACGGCGTTGCTCATGCTGCCCCTCGCCGCCCTCAGCGTCATCGGCTTTCCCTGGACCGCGGCGTTCTACTACAGCGCCACCGCGTCGGAGGAAGCGGATGCCGCCGGCATATTCCGATATGCCTCGCGGCAGGCGTCCACATGGTCGTTCTCCAGCGTGCTCGATCTCGCCATCGCCTCGCTTCTGGGCCTGGTGGTGTTCGTGAACGTGCTGGTAATGCTGATCGCCGGGCCCATCATCTTCCGGACCATCACCGGCGAGGAGACCGTTTTCACCACCAACACGAATGGCATGTTCAACAGCACGCTGTTCACTGCCGCCGTGGTGATCACATGGCTGCTGATGGACCCGCTGCTGCGCGCCGTCTTCGTCATCCGCTGCTTTCGCGTGGATTCGATCCGCACGGGCGTGGATCTGCGAGCGACGCTGGCGCGGTGCGCCCAGGTGGCTCTCGTGCTCGCGGTGTTTATCGTTCCTATGCGCAGTGGCGCCAGCCTGCAAGCCAAACCGCTTGTTGACACGCGCGGCTCAGTAACGACTGGCTCCCTTTCCGTCGAGCCGCAGAAGCTGGACCGCAGCATCCACGAGGTGACCCGGCGGCCGGAGTTCCTGTGGCAGGAGCCGCGGCAGGTGGAAGCGGCGCCGCCGTCGAACGCCTTCCTGCGCTTCACCCAGGACGCGGTCCGTTTCATCGGCGACACGGTTCATCACGTACTCGACTGGGTTGGCGGAGTGATTCGCGCGATCCTCCGCTGGCTGATGGGAAACCAGCAGAACGAATCGCCCGACGGACCCGGCGGACGCGATGTGCCGCTGGCGGCCCCCGTGCTGTACGTCCTGATGGCTGCAACGGCCGGCGCGGCGATTGCTCTCCTGATGCGCCTGCGCATCCAGCGCCGGCGGAAAGCCCAGGCCGTGCCCACCACGCCGGCGACGGAGGTGGTGGATCTGGCGAACGAAGATGTCTCGCCGGACCAGGCGCCGGAGGATGCGTGGCTGGCCATGGCGGCGCGTCTGCTGGAAGCGGGGGACCTGCGGCTGGCCACGCGCGCGCTCTATCTGGCGGTACTGGCGAGTCTCGGCGACGGCGGCCTGATCACCATTCACCGGGCCAGGTCGAACCTCGACTACCAGCGCGAGCTGGCCCGCCGCGCGCGGGGCAGCACGGGGCTGCTGGAGACGTTTCGCGGCCTGGTCGCCGTGTTCGAGCGAACATGGTACGGCGAGCATGCGATCTCCCGCGATGCCTACGACCGCTTTCAAACTGGCGCGCTGGAAATGAGGGCTCGTGGGCAGGCGTAAGGTAGCCGCGGGGGTGACCGCCGCACTGCTGGCTGTGGCCTTCGTAGCCGGCGTGTACGGGCTGTTCCGCCTGCGCTTCGAATCCGCCGACGCGTACCCCGTCTACTCCACTCTGCGCGCCGATCCTCTCGGTGCAAAGGCGCTCTACGAGAGTCTGGCTCTGCAGCCGGGCCTCACGGTTGGGCGCAACATGCGGCCGCTCGCGCGCGTGAGTGGGCACGATACGACGTTGTTCCTGCTGGGCGTTAACGAATGGTTCGACATGGGGATGACGCCCGACCTCGAGCGCGTTGCACGCAGCGGCGGCCGGATGGTGATCGCGTTTGTGCCCCAGCGCCCGCGGCAGGAGTTGGAAGTCGAGATCGAGCGCGGGCTGCGCGGCGACAAGAAACTCAAAGAGACAAAGCATGTGCCCACGCTGTTCGAGAAGCTGGGCGTCTCTCTTGTCACCGAAACCGAAGAACGCCGGCATGACGATGAGAGCGGCGATCTGCCCCGCTACACCGCGCTCTGGTTCGACAAGCTGGCATCGGAATGGGTGGTCGAGAAGAAGTACCAGAATCATCCGGTGTGGATCGAGCGGCCGTGGCTGGCCGGGTCCATCGTGCTGGTGGCGGATTCGTGGATGCTCAGCAATGAGTCGCTGGCGCGCGAGCCGGACGCGGTGGCACTGGCGCGGCTGGCCGGGCCGAACCACAACATCGTCTTCGACGAGCGGCACCTGGGTATCGACGAAGGCGGCAGCGTCGCGGGCTTGTTGCGCCGATACCATCTGCAGGGCCTGATCGCGGCGCTGCTGGTGCTGGCCGGCCTGTACGTCTGGAAAAGCTCGTCGCCGTTGCTGCCGCGCGCGGCAACGAACCACGCCGAGGCAGGCGGTCTCAGGGGCTTCTCCGCGGCATCCGGTCTGGTGACTCTGCTGGAGCGCAGCATCGGTGTGCCGCAGTTGCTGGACGTATGCATCGGCGAGTACCAGGCGACCGCGGGCCGCAGGTTGAACACGGAGGAAATCATGCGCCAGAGCGCGCACGCCGCCGACCCGGTACGCGGCTACGAAACCATCCGGCAGGCACTCGAGGAGATGAGGCATCCATGGAAGAAGACTTCGAGCAGTTGAAGACGGTGCTGGAGCGCACGCGCGCCGAGGTCCGCAAGGTGGTGATCGGCCAGGAGCCGGCCATCGATTTCGCGCTGGTGTGCATCTTCACGGCGCATCACGCGCTGGTGGAGGGCGTTCCCGGCGTGGCCAAGACGCTGCTCACGCGAACGCTGGCGCACGTGCTGGGCGGGAGCTTCCACCGCGTGCAATTCACGCCGGACCTGATGCCCACCGACATCACCGGCACCAACGTGTTCAACCTGCAGCGCGGCGAGTTTTCTCTGGTGCGCGGCCCTATTTTCACCACGTTCCTGCTGGCCGACGAGATCAATCGCGCGCCCGCGCGCACGCAGGCGGCGCTGCTGGAAGCCATGCAGGAGCGCACCGTAACCATCGACCGCGAAACCTACCCGCTCCCGCCCGCCTTCACCGTATTCGCCACCCAGAACCCCATCGAATACGAAGGCACCTATCCGCTTCCCGAGGCGCAGAAGGATCGCTTCATGCTGAAGATCCCCATGCCGCTGCCCGAACGCGACGAGGAAGCCGAGCTGGGGCGGCGCATGCTGGCGGGCGACTCGCCGGAGGACACGCTGGCGCGCGGCGGCGTGCAGCCGGTGTTGCAGGGGGACGAACTGACGGTGGTGCGCCGCGCTCTGGCCACGGTGACGTTCCGCGAAGAGCTGGCCGCCTACGCCGTGGACGTGGTTCGACGCACGCGCACGCACGAAGCGATTCTCTCTGGCGCCGGGCCGCGCGGCACACAATCGCTGTTACTGGCCAGCCGCGCGTACGCCGCAATTCAGGGGCGCGACTTCGTGACGCCCGACGACATCCGCGCGCTGGCCGTTCCGGTGCTCGCGCATCGCCAGGTGCTGCGGCCCGAATTCGAGCTGGAGGGCCTCACGGCAGCCGAAGTGCTGGGGCAGATTCTGGCAGAGATCCCGGTTCCGCGATGATCACGCCGCGCACTCGCCTGCTGGTGCTTTTCGGGCTGACCGTGGTGCCGGCCGCGGCGCTCAACTCACGAGTGGCCTGGATGTTCATTGGCGCATTCGTGGTGGTGGCTTTTCTGGACGCGGTGCTGGGCGGTCGGAATCTCGACGGCATCGCGTTGAGCATGCCCGCGGTGGTGCGCTTCGTACGGCGCCGCAGGGGAACAATTCCAGCCACCGTCCGCAACGACGGCGCAGGGGTCGCGCGCGTTCGCGCCGGCATCGTCCTCAGCCAGACGCTGGGCTGCGATGCGGATGACCTCACGCTGGACCTGCCCGCGCGGGGCGAATCGGTAACCGCGCTGCTCCACGCGCATCCACAAACGCGCGGGACGTTCGCCGTGGATGCCGCGGCTCTGGAAGCCGCATCTCCTCTCGGACTGTGGAACGCTCGCCGGCGCGTCGCGATGCATTCGGAGATCCGCGTGTATCCGGACCTCGGCTCCGATCAGAGCGTGGTGGCGCCGCTGCTCATGCGCCGGCATCCGGGGTTGCACGTGCAGCGGCAGGCAGGCCGGGGGCGCGAGTTCGAGAAGCTGCGCGAGTACGTTCCCGGCGACGCGCTGAACGAGATTCATTGGAAGGCGACCGCGCGCCGCGGACATCCGATCACGCGCCAGTATCGCGTGGAGCGCACTCAGGAGATCTACGCCATACTCGACTGTTCGCGGCTCACCGGACGCGACGCCGACGAGGGCGAAACCGTGCTGGAGCGCTACATCACCGCGGCGCTGGTACTTTCGCTCGCCTGCCGGCAGCAGGGCGATCTGTTCGGGCTGGTCACTTTCAGCGACACCGTGCACTCCTTTGTGCGAGCGGGCGGCACGCATGCGCACTACGACGCCTGCCGCAACGCGATGCTGAATCTGGCGCCGCGCATGGTGGCTCCCGACTTCGCCGAGGTTGCGGCCACGCTGGACACGCGGCTGCGGCGCCGGGCCATGCTGGTGTTTCTCACCGAACTCGACGACCCGGTGCTGTCGGAGGACTTTCTGAAGGTGGCGGGCGCGCTGTCGCGGCGGCATCTGGTGGCGGTGGCATCGGTGCGCGAGAAGCAGGAAGAGGCGCTGTTCGAATTGCCCGCGGGCTCCATCCCGGAAGTGTACGAGCGCCTGGGCGGCCACCTGGCGTGGCGCCGTCTCAACGAGCTGTCCGCCAGTTTGCGGTCCAGAGGCGTGCGCATGTTCACCGCGCACCCCGCGAAATTGTCGCTGGAACTCACCCGGTTCTACCTGAACACCAAGCAGCGGCAGGCCATATGATCATCGACCTCGAGCGATTCTTCGCGCGGAACCGGCCGCAATGGCAGGAGCTGGAGAAACTGCTCGACGGTCTGGAGACGGGCGCCCGACCCGGCTACATCGAAGCGCGGCGGTTGCACTATTTGTACGAACGCACGTCGGCCGACCTCGCGCGGTTGAGCACATTCGCGGCCGAGTCGGAAGCGGGAGCGTACCTGAGCGGTCTGGTGGGCCGCGCCTACGCCGAGATCTACGAGACCCGGCGCCACAAAGCGCGCTTCTCTCCGCGCCGCTGGTTCTTCCACGACTTCCCGCGTACATTCCGCCGGCACATCGGCGCCTTCGCGCTGGCCGTGGCGCTCACGATAGCCGGCAGCGCGTTTGGCGTATTCGCGCTGGCCATCGACAGCGATGCGAAACACGTACTGATGCCCTTCCCCGGTCTCGAAGGCGACCCCGGCGAACGCGTACACAAAGAGGAGGCGGAGCCAACCAAGGCCTTGCGCGGACACCGCTCCACCTTCTCCGCCGAGCTGATGACCCACAACATGCGTGTGGCGTTTTTTACGCTCGCGCTGGGCATCACCTGGGGCGTGGGCTCCGTCCTGATGCTGTTCTACAACGGCGTGATTCTTGGCGCCGTCGCCTTCGACTACATCCGCGCAGGCTACACGACGTTCCTGCTGGGATGGCTGATGCCGCACGGCGTGATTGAGATCCCGGCCATTCTGGTGGCCGGTCAGGCGTCGTTCGTGCTGGCCGGTGCGCTGCTTGGGCGGGGCGACCGCAGACCGCGCCGCGAGCGGCTACGCCAGGCCACCCCGGCGGTAGTGACGCTGGCCGGCGGTGCGGCGGTGATGCTGGTGTGGGCGGGTATCGTCGAGAGCTTCATCTCGCAGTATCACCGGCCGGTGCTGCCGTACGAGGCGAAGATCGCGTTCGGCTTCGTCGAGTTGTTGCTGCTGGCGGCCTTCCTCGCGTTCAGCGGCAGGAAGGACGAAGCGCAGTGACCGGCCGCCGCCTCACCGTGCGCACGCCCGAGGGAATCGTGTTCTCGTGGCCGCTGGCCGGCCCGGTTTCGCGGATGCTGGCGCTGCTCATCGACTTTGCCTGCATCAGCGTGGCTTTCTACGTGTTGCAGCAGGGGATTCGGGTTCTGCAGGTCGTGAGCGCCGATTGGGCCACGGGCATCGCCGTCCTCCTCTACTTCGCGCTCCAGATCGGCTATGGGATCACTTTCGAGTGGGCCTGGCGCGGCCAGACCATCGGCAAGCGCGTGCTGCGCATTCGCGTCATCGACGGCGAGGGGCTGCGCCTGGCGCCCGGTCAGATCATCCTGAGGAATCTGCTTCGCGCGGTGGACAGCCTGCCGGCGTTCTACGCCGTGGGGGGCGTGGCGTGCGCCGTCACCCGCCACACGCAGCGGCTCGGCGACCTGGCGGCGAACACCGTGGTGATCCGCCACCAGCAGGCGGCGACGCCCGAGTTGAGCGAGGCTCTGCGGCTTCGCTACAACTCGCTGCGGCAATGGCCTCACCTGTGCGCCCGGCTTCGGCAGCGCTCTACGCCGGAGGAAGCGGGCGCAGCGCTGGAGGCCATCCTGCGCCGCGAAGAACTCGACGCCGAGCCGCGGCTGGAGCTGTTCGACGACCTCGCCCGCCACTTTCAGGCCAAGGTGGAGTTCCCCGCCGAAACGCTCGACGGACTCAGCAGCGAGCAGTACATCCGCGACGTGGTGCAGGTGCTGTTCGAGACCAGCTCGCGAGCTCGGGACTGACTATTGATCGAGTCGACCCTGCCGATATGTGTCTTATGGCACTGTTTACGTGGAGTCCCGAGTATTCGGTCGGAAACGACCTCATTGATGGAGAACATAAAACCCTGTATGAGATGGCCGACCGTCTCCACAGCGCCATGCTGTCGAGACAGGGGCACGCCGTCCTCCAAAGCCTGTTTGCGCAACTGGCCGGCTACACCCGGACGCACTTCTCTCACGAGGAAGCGCTCATGGCAAAGCATGCCTACCCTCAATTGGCGGAACACGCGGAGATCCATCGTCAACTGATCGCGAAGCTTGCCAAACTGCAGGACGACCTCAAAGGAGGTAAGCTCACGGTTACCACAGACACGCTGCAGTTTCTGAAGGAGTGGCTGCGGCATCACATCGGCAAGACGGATCGGCTGTTGGCGAGCTATGTGCGCGAAGGGCACCCAGGTCTTTGACCGCATTATTCGGTGCGCTTTGGAAACCGCTTGCTGACGCGCGCGGCTCGGAACTGAGCCGTGACCGTAAGGGAGCGGTCTCCCATAAGGGTAGTATCCGTCCCGAGTAACAATTGAGCACGGGGCAGGCTGCAGCGACAAAAAGCCCCGGACTCTGGCCCGGGGCTTCGTGAAACAACGATTTGAATCCGCTTACGCGGTGCGGTTGGTCTCGCTGCTGGCGTCGCCCTTCGTGATCGCCGCCTGCGCGGCTGCCAGAAGCGCGATGGGCACGCGATACGGGGAGCAGGACACGTAGTTCATGCCCACGCGGTAGCAGAATTCCACCGAGCTGGGTTCGCCGCCGTGCTCGCCGCAGATGCCGATTTCGAGGTTGGGATTGGTCTGGCGGCCCTTCTCCACGGCCCACTTCACCAGCAGGCCCACGCCTTCCTGGTCGAGCACGCCGAACGGATCGGCCTTGAAGATCTTCTTGTCTTCGTACTCCTTGGAAAACTTCGTGTAGTCGTCGCGGGAGAGGCCCATGGTGGTCTGGGTCAGGTCATTGGTGCCGAAGCTGAAGAACTCGGCTTCCCGGGCCACCTGATCCGCCAGCAGCGCCGCGCGCGGGATCTCGATCATGGTGCCGATCAGGTACTTCTGATCCTTCATGCCGGCCTTCGCGAGCACTTCGTCGGCGATCTTCTTCACGATGGCCTTCTGGTTTGCCAGTTCCTCCACGCCACCGATCAGCGGGATCATCACTTCGGGGACTACCTTCTTGCCCTTCTTCGCGGCCGCCACGACGGCTTCGAAAATAGCGCGCGCCTGCATCTCGGTGATCTCCGGATAGAGGATGCCCAGGCGGCAACCGCGCAGGCCCAGCATGGGATTCATCTCGTGCATCGACTCCACGCGTTTCAGCAGATCGGGCAGCACCGTCTTCAGCGTCTTCACTTCCACGCCGAAGTTCTTGTACCGCTCCACCATTTCCTTTTTCGTCTTAATATCGGCGTTGGGCAGTTTGGCGAGATCCACCATCAGCTCTTCGCGTTTGGGCACGAATTCATGCAGCGGCGGATCGATGGTGCGGATCACCACCGGCAGCCCGTGCATGGTCTCGAACAGCCCCTGGAAATCCTTGCGCTGCATGGGTAGCAGTTTCGCGAGAGCCTTGCGGCGGTCCTTCTCCGTGTCCGACATGATCATGGCCTGCATGAGCGGCAGACGATCCTCGGCGAAGAACATGTGCTCGGTGCGGCACAGGCCGATTCCCTCGGCGCCGAACGCGATCGCGGCCTTCGCGTCGCGCGGGATGTCGGCATTGGCGCGCACGCCAAAGTTGCCTCGGAAGACATTGGCCATCTTCATGAACTTCGCGAACACGGGCGAATTGGGGTCCGGCTCCTTCGTCAGCGCCTGGCCGAGGTAGACCTCGCCGGTGGCGCCGTTCATGGAGACCCAGTCGCCTTCCTTGACGGTGACGGTTTTGTCGCCGGTTTTCACGGTCGCCGATCCGGCGCGCTCGTTAATTGAAATGGCGCCGCAACCGACCACGCAGGGACGGCCCATGCCGCGGGCCACCACGGCCGCGTGCGAGCTCTTGCCGCCAACCGCGGTGACGATGCCTCTCGCGGCGTCCATGCCGTGGATGTCATCAGGGGTGGTTTCCTTGCGGATCAGAATCACCGGGCCATTCGGGGCCATCTCCACGGCCGATTCCGCGGTGAACGCGAGGCGGCCGACGGCGGCGCCGGGCGACGCATCGATGCCCGTGGCCAGCTTTGTCAGCTTCTTCAGGCTTGCCGGATCGAAAACCGGGTGCAGCAATTGATCGAGCTGCGACGGGGCCACGCGCATGACGGCGGTCTTCTCATCGATGAGACCTTCTTCCACCATGTTGACGGCAACCCGCACCGCCGCCGGACCCGTGCGCTTGCCGTTGCGGGTCTGCAGCATATACAGCTTGCCTTCCTGCACGGTGAACTCGAAATCCTGCATGTCCTTGTAGTGTTTCTCCAGCATCGCGGTGATTTCGCGGAGCTGGTTGTACACATCGGCGTTCCAGTCTTTCAGTTCGCTGATGGGCTGCGGGGTGCGAATACCGGATACCACGTCCTCGCCCTGCGCGTTCACCAGAAACTCGCCGTAGAAAACCTTCTCGCCCGAGCCGGGATCGCGCGTGAAGCCGACGCCCGTGCAGCAGGTGTCGCCCATGTTGCCGAACACCATCGCCTGAACGTTGCAGGCGGTGCCGAGCCGGTCGGAGATCTTCTCCATCTTGCGGTAGTAGGAGGCCTTCGGAGCCCACCAGGAATTGAACACGGCGTTGCGGGACAGCAGGAGCTGTTCGCGCGCGTCCTGCGGGAAATCGCGTTTGGCCGCCTTCTTCACAATCTTCATGTACTCGCCGATGATGGCCTTCAGGTCCTCGGCCGTGAGATCGGTGTCCAGCTTCACCTTCGCCTTGTGCTTGCGCGCGTCGAAGGCCTCGTCGAACAGGGCCATGTCGATGCCCAGCGCCACTTCGCCGAACATCTGGATGAAGCGGCGATAGCAATCGTAGGCGAAGCGCGGGTTGCCCGTCTTCCCGGCCAGACTCTCGGTGGTCGCGTCGTTGAGGCCGAGGTTCAGGATGGTGTTCATCATGCCGGGCATGGAGAACTTCGCCCCCGATCGAACGCTGAGCAGCAGCGGGTCCGCGGCGTTGCCGAGCTTCTTGCCGGTGAGGCGTTCCACCTTCTCCAGCGCAACCCAGATCTGCTGGTCCACTTCCTTCGGCACAATCTGGTTATTGTCGAAGAAGAGGTTGCAGACGTCGGTGACAATGGTGAAGCCGGGGGGCACCGGGACGCCGGCGCGGCTCATCTCCGCGAGGCCCGATCCCTTGCCGCCGAGGGCATCTTTCATGGTGCCGTTCCCGTCGGCCGTACCACCACCAAATGAATAAACGTATTTAGGCATAATGTCCTGGTTCCCTGTCTGGTTGGTCTAAGTATTGGACGGCACAATCTCCGAAAAGTCGGCGATGGCCGAAAACTCCGTGAGGAGGTTACATAACAATGTTAGCCGATTACGCCGGATGCGCTCATCCGGGGCGTTGACCAGCACTTTGTCGAAGAAGCGATCCACCGCCGGGCGCAGCGAGGCAACGGCCTCGAGCGCCGGCAGATAATCGCTGGTCTTTGTGTTTTGACGGACGCGGTCAAAATCGGCATAAAGGTCGCGTTCGGGGCCCTCTTCGAGAAGACTCTCGTCGATGGCGCCCGGTTCGCTGAAGCTCGCCTGCCGCAGGATGTTGGCGATCCTCTTGAAGGAGGCCGCCAGCGGCTCGAAATCTTCCGTGGGACGAACCTGATGAAGAGCCTCGAGGCGCGCCGCAACATCCGGCAGATCGCGGATGCCGGAGGCCAGCACGGCGTTCACCTCGTCGTACTGGAAGCCGCGCACTTCGCGGAAGTAGTAGCGGATGCGGTCGACGAGGAAGTCGCGCAGCTCGCCGGTTTCGGCGAATGGAAGCGCGATGTTCCCCTCCACCAGAATTCGGATGGCGCCCTGTGCGGCGCGCCGCAGCGCGAACGGATCCCTCGACCCGCTCGGCATCAGGCCCACGCGGAAGCACTCGCGGAGGGTATCGAGCTTGTCCGCAAGCGCAACGATGCGGCCCTCCGGCGTGGAGGGAATCGAGTCTTCCATGCTGAGCGGCTTGTAGTGCTCGTAGATGGCGCGCCAGACTGGCTCGGGCTCGCCCTGCTCCTTCGCGTAGAGGCCGCCGACGATGCCCTGCAGGTCGGTGAACTCCTTCACCATTTCCGTGGTCAGGTCGCACTTGGCCAGCAGCGCGGCCCGTTGGGCATGCTCGTTGCCGCCGAGCTCTTTCACCAGTGCGACCACGCGGTTGCTCTTTTCGAGATATGAGCCGACCTTGGCTTGGAACGTGACATGGGCGAGATCGTCGACGCGGGCGGCCAGTTTCTTCTTCTGGTCCACTTCCCAGAAAAAGCGAGCGTCGTTGAAGCGTGCCCGCAGGACACGTTCGTTGCCCTGCCGGACCAGGCCTTCCGGGTCGGCGTTGGTGTTCATCACGGCGATGAAGTTCGGGGCAAGATCGCCGGTCTCGGCATTCTCAACCGAGAAGTACTTCTGGTGATGCCGCATGACGGTGGTGAGCACTTCGCGCGGCAACCGCAGGTACTGCTCCTCGAACGAACCGAGAATGGGCGTGGGGAATTCGGTGATGTAGACGAGCGTGTGCAGCAGGTCGGGGTCGGGCTTCACGCGCAGGCCCTTCCCGGCGATTAGCCCAGCGATCTCGCGCTCGATCTTCGCGCGGCGGTCGTCGGCGGAGAGGATCACGCCGCTCGCGCCCAGCAGGCGATGTCCCTGGCTTTCGCGACCGCTGTGCACGCCGGCGATTTCGAAGGGCACGACATCATCGCCCAGCGTCGCCACCAGCCAGCGGATCGGACGAATCCAACGCGGGCCCGTTTTGCCAGCCCAGTACATGGTCTTCGGCCACGGGATGCCAAGGATCAGGCCGGGCAGCGCTTCGCCCAGCAGATCGGCCGTGTTGCGCCCAGGAACGGCGCGGACGAATTCCCAGTACTCGCCTTTCGGCGTCACTTCAGTCTGGAGCTGGTCGGTGGTGGCGCCGGTCTTCTTCGCGAACCCGCGCACCGCGCCTTCCCCGGCTGACTTTGGCGGACCCATGAGCACTTCCGTCGAGTCCTCCTGGCGCGCGCGCAATCCCTCCGCACGCAGAACCAGGCGTCGCGGCGTCGCATCCACACGCGCCACCTTGCCGCCCACCTGATTCGCGTCGAGCCACCGCTGGAACGCGTCCTGCAAATGGTTGAGCGCGGGGACGATCATCCAATCGGGGATTTCTTCCGAGCCGACTTCGAGGTAGAAGGGGACGCTCACGCCGTCACCTCCGTGGCGGGCTGTGAGCCCGCCGCAGGCCGAGGGCCTGCCCCACACTGCTCGCGCTCGTTCCAGATCTGCGCCACGCCCACCGCCAGCTTCCTCACGCGCCCAATCACTCCCACGCGCTCGGTCACGCTGATGGCCCCGCGCGAATCCAGCAAATTGAACAGGTGCGAACACTTCAGCGTCTGGTCATACGCGGCCAGCGGCACAGCCTTCGTCTTCAGCAGCCGGTGTCCCTCGGCCTCATGCAGCTCGAACAGCTTCCACAGCGTCGGCACGTCGGCCATCTCGAAGTTGTACATCGAGAACTGCTGCTCTTCGGCGAAGCGCACCTGTCGATATGTGAAGCCCGGCGCCCACTCGATGTCGTACACGCTGTCGACGTTTTGCAGGAAGGCCACCAGCCGCTCCAGCCCGTAGGTGAGTTCCGCCGGCACCAGGTCGAGATCGATGCCGCCGCATTGCTGGAAATAGGTGAACTGCGTGATCTCCATGCCGTCCAGCATCACCTGCCAGCCGATGCCCCACGCGCCCAGCGTCGGCGATTCCCAGTTGTCCTCTTCGAACTTGATGTCGTGCTTCGCGAGGTCGATGCCGATGGCTTTCAGACTGCCCAGATACTGGTCGATGACATCCGCCGGCGACGGCTTCAGGATCACCTGCAACTGCTGGTGCTTGTAGAGGCGGTTGGGATTCTCGCCGTAGCGGCCGTCGGCGGGACGGCGGCTGGGCTGCACGTAGGCGACGCGGTACTCGCGCGGACCGAGCACGCGCAGGAACGTCTCCGGCGCCATGGTGCCCGCGCCCACTTCCAGATCGTACGGCTCCTGGATGATGCAGCCGCGCTCGGCCCAATAGGATTTCAATCGCAGGACCGTGTCCTGGTAATAGAGCGTCATAGGGATTCCAGCAACGGGGCCGACAGGAACCTCCGCTCGACGTGCTCCTCCATGGTGCGGGTGAGAAAGCGGCGCAGGTCGGCAGCGGTCTCTTTCGACCACTCGCGCGGCGTAAGCTTCGAGATTGGCGTCACCAGCATCTCACGGGCTATCTCCAGCGATTCGGCGCCGGCGCTCAACTCGGGAAGCAGGCCGGCCAGCCGGACCATCCACAGGTTAAAGTAGCCGACCGCGGGCCACATATTGCCACCCGCGCGCAGGAATTCGAGCACCGCCAGCAACAGGCGGAATTGCCGCTCATTGACCTCACCGGGGGGAAGCATCTGGTCGGAAACTTCCGCGAGGAAATCGAGCGCCACGCTCGTTTCGTAATTCGAGGCCAGCATGAACCACGACCGCAGCAACTCGCAGGAGTTCAGGCTGACCAGTTCCCGCGTCTCCCTCTGATACCACGAGAGGGAAACCCACGAGAGGCGCTCCAAACCCGCGCCGAAATCATTCTTTGGCCGACGTGCCCGCCGCGCCACTCCGCGCAGCTTGCCCTGATCGCGCGTGAAGAAGCTGACGATGAGATCCGCTTCGCGGAACGGCCAGCAACGCAGGATTATGGCTTCGCTGGTTCGCAGGGGCATTCATGACGGCTTAAGTCTCAGGGTAACACGCGGGGGGCGGGAGGAGATCCGGCTCGGTGATTTGACGCGAAGTCGACTCGCACCTTGTAGCATCACGCATCACAGATATCGATGTGTGATGCTATAATGATGGCATGCGCACAACCCTGGATCTCGACGAAAACCTCGTTCAGATCGCCAGACAACTGGCGCAGCAAAGAGGGATGACCATAGGGCGGGTGGTCTCGGAACTGGCTCTCGAATCTCTCGAACCGAAGGCCTCGGCGAAACTCCGCAACGGCGTTCCCCTCTTCGCGCCCCGGTCCGGAACGCGGAAGCCTCATTTGAAACTGGTGAACGAGTTGCGGGACGAGTCGTGAGCGTCGCACTTCTCGACGTCAATGTCCTTGTCGCGCTGTTTGACCCGGCGCATCCCAACTACCCCACGGTCACGGCGACGCCGGGGGAAGTCGCATCCCGTCTGCGCATCCTCTGTTCGTCAACGGACCATCATTGGTGGGAGGATTCGGTCTCCCTGCTGGACGAGGGGCTTTTCCGAACCAACCTGATCTCGGGACACCAGAAGATCACCGACGTATATTTACTTGGTCTGGCCGTCCGGCGACAGGGCAAACTGGCAACCTTCGACCGATCAATCCCCGCGAAGGCCGTTATCGGCGCCGGTTCCGGCCATCTGGAGTTGATCAGCGCCGTTTCGCCGAGTTAGGCCTGAGCGCAGGCGGAGTGAGCTTTCGTGGGTAGACCTGCTGGGCTGGGACAGGGAAGCCGCCTCCGGCCCAAAATGGGCATCGGCACGCACGATCTGAGCAGCATCGGGACAATTCCGGAAAGACCAGTCCGCGTCAGTTCTCTACTTTCAGCCCATTAATCAGACCGGTTATTTCGTTTACGAGTTTACCTGCCAGGGGCAGAGAGGGATCGCCATACGATGCGAGTTGCTTGTCCATCGCCGCAGGCACTTCCTTGAGGACGTGGTTCATGCCTTCGATCACCACCAGCTTCGCCTGCGGACTCGCTTTCGACAGCAGCTTTGCGTCGTCGACGCTCACCTGAATATCGGTGGTCCCCTGCAGGATGAGGACGGCCATGCCGAGTCTGGCGATTTCCCGCGCCGGGTCGTACCGGAACCAGGAAATCACATACGGTTGCACACTCGGACGGAAAAGCGCTGCCAGGGCGGGAGGAACCGACTCCACCCTGTTCCCCGCCTCCAGCGCTTTCACGATGTCCTCCACCTGTTTCATCATGCCGGCGGGCAACGGCTTCGACCGGACCTGCTCCAGAATGACTTCTCCGGCGGGCCGGCCCGGGCCCTCGATCGAGACATACCCGTTTGCCGCCAGTTTCCGGGCTGCCAGCATTCCGATCAGCGACCCTTCGCTGTGACCGGCGATAACCAGAGAACGGAAGCGGGGGTCCCGCCGCAGGTACTCACCCCACCGGACCGCATCGTCCACATACATGTCAAATCGCAGATCCTCTTCTTTCAGCCCGGCGATTGTGCTTTCGCCGATGAGGCGCTTGTCGTAGCGTAGCGAAGCGATCCCACGGGCGGCCAAGCCTTCGGCCAGCATCCTGAGACTGTTGTTCTTGCCCGGGAGCATAGGCGAGTTTCCATCCCGATCGGTGGGGCCGGAGCCCGCGATGATCAGGACAACGGGATAGGGCGGTTTTGCGGCGGGTGTCTCCAGCGTCCCGTGAAGAACTCCGGTCCCCGTGTCCAGGCGGGCTGGTTCCGCCGCCAGAACTGCTCCAACAGCCAGAAGCGGGAAAAACCACATTGCTTTTCTCATGGTGTCATTGTACTCTGTACATGTACATTGTACAATGACGATTTTGCGAGTCGATCTCAAATCGGCGGTTCCCGTGTACCGCCAGATTGTGGACGCCCTTCGCATCCTGCTGGTCAACGGCGAATTAAGCCCCGGCGATCCGTTGCCACCGGTGCGCCGACTGGCGCTCGATCTGGGCGTTCATTTCAATACGGTGGCGGAGGCGTATCGCACATTGGAAGAGGAAGGATGGCTGGAGATTGGCCGGCGCAGCGGCGCGCGGGTGGTTCCGCGGGCCGCACCGAATCGGGCCGATGCCGAGATCGGAGAGGCCTTTCAGCGCCGCCTGAGAGAGATGGTGGCCGAGGTGCAGGCCCGCGGCCTTTCGCGCAGCCGCATCGCCCGCGCATTGCGGCGGCTTGCCGACGGTCTGGAAAGGAGTTAGTTCATGCTTGCGCAGATGGTTCTCTTCGTCGTGGTCCTTCTCTTGATGAGTGGGCTGCTGCACATTGTTCCCGGGTTGACCCGCCCCGACATTTTCTTTGCCGTCACCGTGTCGCCGGAATTCCGCGGCACCTCCGGCGCGCGGCGGATCCTGCGCAAGTATCGCGCCATGGTCTGGGGGTCCGCGTTGGTGGCGATCGCACTCGAGCTGGCGACCGGCATGGCACTGGCCGCGGTGCTGCTCCAGGCGATCGGATTCCTGTGGTCGCTGGTCAGCGCGCACAAGGCGGCGCTGGCGTATGCGGCTGCGCCTGGTTCGGTGGTGGAGGTGGACCTGGCGGCGCCGAGGGAACGCCTGCCCGGAGGCCCCATCATGGCCGCATTGCCGTTGTTGTCTCTCGTCGCCCTTGGTCTCTGGGCGAGTCTGCACATGGACAGGATGCCGCGGCGTTTCCCGGTGCACTGGGGCGTCCAGGGAGCGGACCAATGGGTGGCCACCACCCCCGTTTCGATATTCGGCTACCTGGGTGTCCACGCCGCCGCGTGCCTGTTGCTGATCGGGATAGCCTGGGGACTCCTGAACTGGTCGCGCCGCATCACGACCACGGGTGCGGGCGCCGCCGCCGAGCGTCGCTTTCGAGGGCGTATCGTCCAGATGCTGATCGTGAGCGGGTACTTCGTTGCCTGTCCTGCCTGGTTTGCCGTGCTCCACCCAGCCTCGGCCACTGTCAACGTCTGGAGTTTGGCGCTGGCGGCCGTCGTCGGCGCGCTTACCGTGAGCCTGATGCGTGGAGGCCAGGGCGGCAGCCGCGCGGCGGTCACCGCAGGAGGCGCGCCGGTGGGCGACCGCACGCCCGATGCCTGCTGGAAGTGGGGCCTCTTTTACGTCAACGCCGCAGATCCGTCGATCCTGATCGAAAAGCGCTTCGGTATCGGCTACACCCTGAACTTTGGCAACCGCTGGACCTGGGTGGTGCTGGCGTTGCTGCTGGTGCCGGCAGCCGCGCTGGTTTTTCTCCGCTGACCCGCTGCGCCTCGCAAGATACCGCGACAGCCTTGCCGTGGCAGACGCTCTGCCCGGCGCTCGGCCTGCGCGGGACTCCCAGTCACGCCTGAACATTTCCAACAGCCCTGCCAATGCGGAGCTGAGAGTCCGCCCCACATCAGACAGCTTTCTCCGGGGCGCGTGAGCAGGCCCCTACCCCTCGATCGCCGCCGGCGCGGGCAGGCCCTGCCAGAAATCGCCGATCACCAGCAGAGTGCAGGTGATGTTCTCGAAATGGGGCAGGCTCTTCGCGCCCGGCACGCTGGCCACACGCCAGTTCGGACGGTGGCCCACGAACTCCGGCAGCGCGTCGTCTTCGTCCGCCAGCACCAGCACAGGCATGCTCAACCCGCCGTAGAATCCGCGAATCCCGTCGGTGAACAGGTGTCCGCTAATGTAGTGGAGCGGCGCGAACCTGGCGCCGGGCTGGTGCGAGGTCAGGTACGCATAGTGGATCAGAGCTTCGTCCGGCCCGCGCACAAAGCTCTTCCGCAGAGAATGCCGAATACTCGCGCGGGTGGTCAGCAGATCGTAGAACGCCTGGCTCCAGACCGGCACGGAGCTCAGCCGCAGAATCTGGTCGGACGCGGCGGGCTGGCCGGTTTCCGCGAAACCGCTGGGAGAGATGAAGGTGAGCGAATGAAACAGGTCCGGGCGCGCGGAAGCGGCGATGGCCGCGAACTCGCACGAGAGCGACAGAGCGATGAGGTCCACCGGCTGTGGCGCTCCTGGCAGGTACGACTCGATCCACTCGATCAGCGTGTCCGCGTACAGCTCGGGATAGTACACGCGGTCGGTGCGCTCGGAAAAGCCAAATCCCGGCAGATCGATGGCGTACACGGGCCGCTCCCCGCGGAAGCGCTCGAACAGCGGACGCACCTCGTATGCCGACGCGCACGCGTTGACGCCATGCACCAGCACCAGAGGCCGTCCCTGGCCGGTCTCGTCGCCGTACCAGCTCACCCAGCCTCCGCTGGAGTTGGGGAACCTGTGCCGCCGCGCGCCAATCGCATCCGGCAGCGGCATGTGATGGTTGACGAAGAGCGCGCTATATGCGAGCCATGCGCTTCCGAGGCCCACACCGCCCGCCACTACAGCTCCGGCGCCCTTCGCAATCACCGTGATCACGTCGGGCACAATCTTCCTGTCCTCCGAATCGCCCATACCACCATGGTGACGCAGAATCGGCCAGGTTGTTCCAACGTTGTTGGGTCGGGATGTTGTGGAATCCGACAAAAAGAGTGTTGCGTATCCCCGCACCGGTGCCCAGGACCGCGCCAGGACTGATAAGATAGAAGCGACAACCCTGCTCAATCCAGGGTGCTGCCCGCTCAGGCGGAACCAGGGGCCGCCGGTGGCATGTCGGCATGAAAGTCAGCTCTAATATCCCATCTTCCATACATGCTGGCCGAGAGGCGCAAATGGTCATCACTTCGGAACTGCTTAGTCTCAAGTACGGTCTTTCCTTTGAAGATCTGTATGATCGCGAAGGTCTGGTCCGCCTGGACCAGGCCTTCGTCGAATACCTCAAGGCCAGCGACGTGGAGCTTTTCAACCGGCTCATGGCCGCCCGCGCGGGCGCCGCGCTGGCGCCAAAGGAGGCGTCGGAGCTGATCATTGCGATCGCGCCGCATCTGGAGGACTTCATCGGCGATCTGTTCGGCATCACCGCCGAGGTTCGCGACTCCCAGGAGAAGCACTCGGCGCTGGCCGCAAAGTACGTGGTAAAGCGCAAGTTCATCCACAAGAAGGCGCTCACCGGCATGACCGTGGAGAAGGCCTGCCTGCTGGACGGCGCGTCGCTCGCGGCCGGGCTCGAAGCGCTGTTCGGCGAGCCGCTTACCGACGACAGCTTCGCGCAGAACGTCTACTTCTGGATGCAGGCCGAAGCGGACCATGCAGCCGGCATCGCCAAAGCCGCGCAGTACGCCGCCTGGGCCACGCTGGCGCCTGAGGGAAAGGAAAAGCATCGCGGCACTGCCATCTTTGATGCGCCGCAGAAGATTGACCCGTACCATCTGGTGGCGGTGGAAACCGTTATCGAGAACGGCGTGACGAAAATGCTGCTGGGCGCCGCGCACGCCCGCTATCGCGAAGCCTTCCACCTCACCGACAAGGGCATGGACCTGCTGGGCGCGCTCGACCACGCCAACTACTGCATCCACTGCCACAACCAGGCGAAGGATTCCTGTCGCACCGGCCTCAAAGAGAAAACCGGCGAGTTCAAGAAGAGCGTGTTCGGGGTGACGCTGGCGGGCTGCCCGCTGGACGAAAAGATCTCCGAAATGAACACGGTGAAGCTGCAGGGCAACACCATCGGCGCGCTGGCCATTGTGGCCATCGACAATCCGCTCACCGCGGGCACCGGGCACCGCATCTGCAACGACTGCATGAAGTCCTGCATTTTCCAGAAACAGGATCCCGTGGACATCCCGCAGGTGGAAACCCGCACGCTCAAGGATGTCCTGGCGCTGCCGTGGGGCTTCGAGATCTACAGCCTGCTCACGCGCTGGAACCCGCTGAATTTCGAACGGCCGCTGCCCAGGGCGGAATCCGGATACAAAGTGCTGGTGGTCGGCCTGGGACCGGCCGGCTACACCCTGGCGCATCATCTGATGAACGACGGGCATGCCGTGGTGGCCGTCGACGGCTTGAAGCTGGAGCCGCTGCCGCAGGATCTGGGCGGCGTAACCCCCACGGGCGAACGCGTTCCCTTCCGGGCCATCCGGGACGTGAATGAGATTCACGAATCGCTGAACAGCCGCGTGATGGCCGGTTTCGGAGGCGTGGCCGAATACGGCATCACCGTCCGCTGGGACAAGAACTTCCTCAAGGTGATTCGGCTCATGCTGGAGCGGCGGCGGCAACTGCGCATGTTTGGCGGCGTGCGTTTTGGCGGCACGCTGACCGTGGACAGCGCCTTCGATCTCGGCTTCGACCACATTGCCCTGTGCGCGGGCGCCGGCAGGCCCACCGTGATCCCAATGAAGAACGGGCTGGCGCGCGGGGTGCGGCAGGCCTCCGATTTCCTGATGGCGCTGCAACTCACCGGCGCCGCCAAGGAAGCCTCCATCGCCAACCTGCAGATCCGCATGCCCGTTGTGGTGATCGGCGGCGGGCTGACGGCCATCGACACGGCCACCGAATCGCTGGCTTACTACGTGGTGCAGGTGGAGAAGTTCACGAAGCGCTACGAAACGCTGGCGGCAGAGCGCGGCGACGCCTCGGTGCGTGCCCGCTGGACCAAAGAAGAGAAGGAGCTCGGCGAGGAGTTTCTGGCGCATGGGCGGGCCATCCGCGCCGAGCGGGAAGCCGCCGCGCGGGAGAATCGCCATCCCAACCTGATCGGACTGCTGAATTCCTGGGGCGGGTCCACGGTGGCCTATCGCCGCCGCCTGATCGACGCGCCCAGCTACACGCTCAATCATGAAGAAGTGGCCAAGGCCATGGAGGAGGGTGTGAAGTTCGCCGAGTGCCTCACGCCGGAGGCCGTGGAAGTGAACGAGTACGGCGCTGCGAAGGGGCTTACTGCAGGCAGGATGCGCTTCGACGAGACCACGGGCAAGCTGGCGCCCACCGGCGAGCACGTCACCCTGCCCGCGCACAGCATCATCGTCGCCGCCGGCACGCAGCCGAATACGGTGCTGGCCCGCGAGGACCCGTTCAACGTGGTTGTCGACGGCAAACACTTCCGCGCCGTGGACGAGAGCGGCCATCCGGTACACCCAGAGCACCTGGTGAAGCCTTCCGTGGTGCAGGTACTCATGGACCTGCGCCCCGATGGCCGCGCCATGAGCTTTTTCGGCGACCTGCACCCCTCCTTCCTCGGCAACGTGGTGAAGGCCATGGCCAGCGCCAAGGTGGGCTACCCGGTGATCTCGCGCACGCTGGCGAAGCGCGCTCCCGAAGCGCCCGCGCCGGCCGAGCTGCTGGAGAGCCTGAACAGCGAGCTGCGCGCGGTGGTGCACGACGTGGTCCGGCTGACGCCGAACATCATCGAGGTGATCGTGCACGCGCCCATCGCCGCCCGCGCGTTTCATCCCGGCCAGTTCTACCGGCTGCAGAATTACGAATCGCTGGCGCCGCACGCCAATGGCACCGTGCTCGGCATGGAGGGCATCGCGCTCACCGGCGCCTCGGTGGACAAGGGAAAGGGACTGCTCTCGGTGATCGTGCTCGAGATGGGCGGTTCCTCGGACCTGTGCGCCATCCTGAAGAAGGGCGAACCGGTGATCCTGATGGGCCCCACCGGCTCTCCCACGGAGACGCCATCGAATGAGGCCGTCCTGCTGGCCGGCGGCGGCCTGGGCAACGCGGTGCTGTTCTCCATCGGCCAAACTCTGCGCGCCAGCGGGTCCAGGGTGGTCTACTTCGCCGGCTACAAGAAGGTGGCGGACCGCTACAAGATCGAGGAGATCAAGCGCGCCGCCGACGTGGTGGTGTGGTGTTGCGACGAGGCGCCCGGCTTCGTGCCCGACCGGCCGCAGGACCGGACTTTCGTCGGCAACATCGTGGACGCCATGCTGAACTACGCCACCGGCACGCTGGGCACGCCGGCGATCCCGCTGAATACGGTGGACCGGGTGATCGCCATCGGCTCGGATGGCATGATGTCCGCGGTCGCCCGGGCGCGTCACGACGTGCTGGCTCCGTTCCTGAAACCCTGCCATCGCGCCATTGGCAGCATCAACTCGCCGATGCAGTGCATGATGAAGGAGATCTGCGCGCAGTGCCTGCAGCTCCACAAGGACCCCACCACGGGCGAGGAGACGGTGGTGTTCACCTGCTTCAACCAGGACCAGAGTCTGGACATGGTGGACTGGGCCTCGCTGCGGTCGCGGCTCTCCCAGCAGGGGGTTTCCGAGAAGCTCACGGCGCAGTGGATCGACCGCTGCCTGCGGCAGATCGGCGCGCGGCCGGCGCTGAACTGAGAGGACGCGCGGCGCCAGTCGCGTTTCGTGCATACTGATAACGCACACGCCGACACCCGCGTTCAGTCCAGATTTGCTCTCCAAGCACCACCGAATCGGCTTCCAGCCCTCCCTCCGGCGCCTTCACGAGCACCTGACTGGGATAGACGTGTCGCCCCTCACGGTAAGTGGTGCACGGCGCGGCACTCACGACCGGACTGGATTCATTGATCGCATCGCGACTGACAACCACGATGGGCCGTGATCCGCGCTGCTCAGATCCTTCGACCGGATCCAGCCGGGCATCGTAAACCTCGCCCCGCTTCATGATTGCCGGTGGTCAGCATCTGGCGGCGGGCCCTCGCGCAGCGTCTCCCAGTCTGCCTGAGCAAACTCCCCGAGAATCTGGCGTGCCTCCCTTTGGTAGTCGACATCGTCTGCCATGTGCCGGAATTCCGCATCCACTGCGGATCGCCGCAGCTCGGTCAGTTCGCGGCGAAGTGCGCTTTCGACCAACTCATCCCTGCTTCGGGCGCGGCCTTCCTGGACCACCTTGTCAACTGCTGCCATGAGGTCGGATGGCAATGCCAGCGTTGTGGGTTCAGTGCTCATAGAGACGGTCTCTCTTACAAGTAGACCCTTTTCGAGCCGCCGCGTGCAAGTCGCGCGCAATCAAGGTTGTCCGACTGAAGCCGTGGACTTCCGCCCACTGTCAGCGGACCAACAGCGCGGAGTCCTTTCACCCGCTCCAGATGAAGCAGTGGGGACAGATTCCCCTGGTGACCGGCAGGCCGTCCGGAGGTGCACCATGTGATCGGCGACGGCGGAGTGAAAAGGGGGTTCAACCGGACTGGCGCCAGGATCGGTTGAATCGGCGCGCACGGGGTAGGTTGTCGGCGCGGCCAGGAGGTTTGCGAGGAAGTAAGGACATGCACGGGAGATCGGCCGCCGCGAATGCCCGAGGCTCGGATTGCCCTCCTGGATGTTTTGTCGAAAGGGGTTTGCACGTGACTTTTTGTGGGGCGCTTGCGACATTTGACGGGGCGGACGGGCTCGGAGCGCCGGTCAGTTCCGGCCTGGGAGCGACAAGAGAACCCTATTTTCGAAAGTGGGCCATGAAAGCCCTTGACGCGGATGAATCATCCTCAATGGTTTCAAAGAGATAGAACGTAGTCGCAAGCGGGCCTCGGCAGATTGTCGAAAACAGGTTTTCGACAAATCGGGAACACGACTATAAACTACTGAAACTGAACAGGATACTGATTTTTGGAGGCGGCGGCAGGAGCGCGGTCGTCAATGATTTCGGCTGTTTCCGCGGTTCCCAGAATACCAAGACTGGGAACTAAAAAAAACGCACCCGTGAAGAGATGTTCGGTTAACGTGTCCTCGGACACGCCCCAGAACATATTTTTCTTCACGGGCTGCGCGGCGTTGTTGCCGCGTCAATACTCACGCAGGTCATGCGAATGACGGCTCCCATCAGAAAGGGCTCAACCCCGTTCCCGACAGGCCAAAGAGTTGCAGGAACCATACCAGGACGTTGCCGCCGGCTTGGGCCTGGATATGCAACTGGCCTACCAGCCCCGACGGATCCGGAAAACACGAGGCCGGCAGCAACGAGTCAATCTCGTTTGCATAGGCCGCCCCGGGGGCGACAGCTACCTGTGTCAGGCAATCTGCTCCGGTTTGTCCGGTGGAGTCGACGATCCAAACGTTGACAGTGGCCGGATTGACCGTGTCAACGTTCTTGACGGCAAAATCGGCGACCTGGCGGGACTGGCTGAAGGTTTGCGAAGCAGGGCTCGCAACCATGTCGGCAATCCACTCCGTTGGCTCCAACGATTGAGCGCTGTTGTCGCCGAACATGTGCACTGGTCCGGGGATTGATTCGGCTTGCCACATCGGCGTGGGCCAGCCGTTTGGACTGGGCTGAAGGTAGTAAAACTTCTCACGCACCATGGGTTTGGCCGCGATCTGCAGTAAAGCCTTCGTATCTAACGAGTAGAAAACCACTATCACAGAACCGCCGACTGTTCCGTTGATAAAGTTTCTACTCCAGTCAGTCGGGGCAATCACGTGAAGCACGTGAGTGGCTCCAACCAGACCAGGTCCACTGGCAGGTTCAAGCTTAGTGTCCACGGAGTCCCAGGCGCCTTGTAGCTGCAGCGAGTCTAACTGCAGACTCGCCTGTTGGGCATGTATACCGTCTACGTGCCTCAACTGATACTGCACCCAGACCACGCTCTGGGTCGGGTTGGTTGACGTTAGGTCGGTTCTCCAGCCATAAACTGGATTGGGCGTACCGTTGCCGGAAATTGCCAGCCAGGGAAAGTCCACCGTTATGCTGGTATATCCGTCTGCGCAAACCGGGTTCTGCCCGGGATTCGAGCCACACGGCTGGAGAGGTGTTGCTGTTTGAGCCACTGCCGAGCCTGCCACCATGAGCAGGACGGCAAGGAGGGCTAAGATCAGTTGACGTCGAAATCGCATGACGTCCTCCTTGTATGTTTCCGCGGTTCCCAGAATACCAAGACTGGGAACTGGTCCATTTCCGGGAACTGCTGACATTTTCTCCATTCCTCCTTAATCTCCAGCGAAAAGGCGTCGATGATCGCGGTGGCGGCCGCATGTTCTCCAAAACGCGCCAACCCTCTGCTTCCTTGCGCAACACGTAAGTCTGGCGGTTCGTCTCGCGGCAGGGATAAACGTAAGTTTTCTCGCGCAGGCCCCACCAACGCAGGTACCAGTATTCCGTCGTGCTCACTACACCTTCGCTCCCGTGCGTCCGCCTGGCCCGGACATCCAGCAGCCGCTTTGTGGATGGGTTCATGGCACTACTGTCCGGCTAACGGAGAGTGGGCCGTCAGCAAGCGATTGTAAGGCAGCAGGTTAGGGGGGTTTCGGCTTGCCGCGATTTGAGTTTGCGGACCACGCGACCGCCCAGAATGGGGCA
>JBEKZH010000072.1:0-47627 GCA_049510065.1 Bryobacteraceae bacterium | reverse complement strand
ATCCAGAACGACATCCTCAAAGAATTTATGGTGCGGAACACCTACATTTATCCGCCCGCACCTTCCATGCGCATTGTCGGCGACATCTTCCGCTTCGCCGCGAAGAACATGCCGAAGTTCAACTCGATTTCCATCAGCGGCTATCACATGCAGGAAGCCGGCGCCACCGAGGAGATCGAGCTGGCTTACACGCTGGCCGACGGCATGGAGTACTTGCGCACCGGCGTCGCGGCCGGGCTGGCGGTGGACGAGTTCGCTCCGAGGCTTTCCTTTTTCTTCGACATCGGCATGAATCACTTCCGCGAGATCGCCAAGCTGCGGGCCGCGCGCCTGCTGTGGGCGAAAATCGTGAAGAGCTTCGGGCCGAAGAATCCGAAATCGATGGCGTTGCGCACGCATTGCCAGACTTCGGGCTGGAGCCTGACCGAACAGGACCCGTTCAACAACGTCATGCGCACCACCATCGAGGCCATGTCGGCGGCGCTGGGCCACACCCAGAGCCTGCACACGAACTCGCTCGACGAAGCGCTGGCGCTGCCCACCGATTTTTCCGCGCGCATCGCCCGCAACACGCAGCTGTTCATTCAGGAAGAGACCGAGATTGGGCGCGTGGTGGACCCGTGGGGCGGCTCGCACTACGTGGAATCGTTGACGCACGAACTGGCGCACTCGGCCTGGGATCTGATTCAGGAAGTGGAGAGCCACGGCGGTATGGTCAAGGCCATCGAGATGGGCCTGCCCAAGATGCGCATCGAGGAAGCGGCCGCCCGCAAGCAGGCGCGTATCGACACGGGCCGGGACGTCATCGTCGGGGTCAACGCGTACCGCTACGAATCGGATTCGAAGCTGGAGTTGCGCGAGGTGGACAACGCCGCGGTTCGCATAAGCCAGGTGGAGCGGCTGGAGAAGATCCGCCGCGAGCGCGATAGCGGTGCGGTGAAGCAGGCCCTCGAGGCCATCACGAAGTGCGCCGAGACGGGCGAAGGCAATCTGCTGGCGCTGGCGGTGGATGCGGCCCGGTTGCGGGCTACGTTGGGCGAGATTTCGGACGCGCTGGAGAAGGTCTGGGGCCGTTACGAGGCGCCCACGCGGTCCATCAGCGGCGTGTATGCGGCCGAGACGGCGGGAGACAAGACCTTCGAGGAAGTGCGAAAGATGGCCGCCGAATTCGCGCAGGTGGAGGGACGGCGCCCGCGCATTCTGGTGGCGAAGATGGGGCAGGACGGGCACGACCGCGGCTCCAAGGTGATCGCCACCGCGTTCGCCGATCTGGGCTTCGACGTCGATATCGGCCCGCTGTTCCAGACGCCGGAAGAAGTGGCCCGGCACGCCATCGAGAACGACGTGCATGTTGTCGGCGCGTCTTCGCTGGCCGGCGGCCACAAAACGCTGGTCCCGCAACTCATCGAGCAGTTGCGCGCGATGGGCCGTGACGACATCATGGTGATTGTGGGCGGCGTGATTCCTCCGCAGGACTACGACGAGCTGTTCAAGGCCGGCGCGGTGGGCGTCTTCGGACCGGGCACCCGGATTCCCGAGGCCGCGCGCGAGATTCTGCGCGCTCTGATCGGGGCACTGGAACCCCAGCACGGCTAGTGTCCTGTCTTAGGCTGTGGGGCGGGCAATCCTGCCCGCAAGCCGGCCTTCCGGCCGGCTGGACCCGCTGGAAAGCGGGTCCGCAGCCTGAAAGGCTGCCCCACTTCGAATCCATGGAACGAACTGCGGAGACAGGACGCTAGATGGACTCCGAACAAACGCGCCGTTTCCAGCAGCGCCGCAGGCTTTCGGTCAGCCCGCAGCAGATTATCGACGGCATTGTCGCTGGCGACCGGGCCATGCTGGCGCGCGGCATCACCCTGGTCGAAAGCTCCGTACCCGCGCACCAGGAGCCGGCACAGCAAATTCTGGAGGCCTGCCTTCCGCACGCCAACGGCAGCATCCGGCTGGGCATCACCGGCGTGCCGGGCGTGGGCAAGAGCACCTTCATCGAGGCGCTGGGAATTCACCTCACGCACGAACGCAACGAGAAGGTGGCGGTGCTCGCCGTGGACTCCAGCAGTCCGGTGAGCGGCGGCAGCATTCTGGGCGACAAGACGCGGATGACGCGGCTCGGCGTGGACCCGCATGCTTACATCCGGCCGTCGCCCGCCGGCTCCTCTCTGGGCGGCGTGGCGCGCAAGACGCGCGAGGCGATCGTGCTGTGCGAGGCCGCCGGCTACCGCAACATCTTTGTCGAAACGGTTGGCGTGGGCCAGTCGGAAGTGGCCGTCGCCGGCCTGACCGATTTCTTTCTGCTGCTGATGCTCGCCGGGGCGGGCGACGAACTGCAGGGCATGAAACGCGGGATCATGGAGATGACCGACCTGATGGCCATCAACAAGGCCGACGGCGACAACCGCGTTCCCTCGGAGGCGGCGCGCCGGCTGTACGAGAGCGCGCTGAAGCTGTTCCCTCCGCACCGAAGCGGCTGGAGCCCCCGCGTGGTGACCTGTTCGTCACGCACGGGCGAGGGCATCGCCGCCATATGGAAGATCGTGCTGGAGCATCATGGGCAGGCCGTGCGCAGCGGCTGGTACGAGAGGAATCGCCGCGAGCAGGCACGAAAAGCGATGTACGAGGCCATCGAGAATGGCCTGCGCGATCAGTTCTTTTCTTATTCCGGGGTGAAGCGGGACCTCGCCAGCCTCGAGACCGACGTTTTGGAAGGCCGCATCAGCGCGTATCGCGCCGCGCGGCAGCTCCTTGAGTATTTCGACGGAGCCAAACCGGAGTAATCATGCCATCAGTGAAACAAGCACTCACACAATTGACCGCGGAAGAAGCGGCGGCACTTATACAGGACGGAGAGACACTCTGTTTCAGCGGATTCACCTGCGCGGGCACTCCCAAGGCGATTCCGCTCGCGCTCGGCAAGCGTGCCAGCGCCGAACACAAGGCCGGGCGGCCTTTTCAGGTGGGCGTGATCACCGGCGCATCCACCAGCGACATGCTGGATGGCGCGCTGGCGCGGGCCAATGCCATCCTGTTCCGAACGCCCTATCAATCCGATGCCACGTTGCGCAAGCTGATTAACAGCGGCGGCACGCATTTCTTCGATATGCACCTTTCGGCGCTGTCGCAGGCGGTGCGCTACGGCTTCCTTGGCCCGATTGACTGGGCCATCATCGAGGCGGGCGATGTGACCCCCGATGGCGGCATCATTCTGACCGCGGCGGCAGGCGCATCTTTGACGTACGCGCGCTCGGCGAAGAAGCTTCTGATCGAATGGAACAAGTTTAACTACCCGACGACGCTGCGCGGCATGCACGACCTGTACGAGCCCTCCGATCCGCCGCACCGCCGCGAGATTCCCATCTACTCGCCTTCGGATCGCATCGGCTCGCCGCTGATCATGGTGGACCCGAAGAAGATCGTCGGCGTGGTGGAGACCAGCATCGAGGACGAGTTCGAGGGGTTCTCCGAGCCTGATGCCATCACCAAACGGATCGGCGAGAACGTAGCCGAGTTCCTCGCCGGCGAGATGCATGCGGGACGCGTTCCCAGGTCGTTCCTGCCCATTCAATCCGGCGTGGGCGACACGGCGAACGCCATCCTCGGCGCGCTGGGCAGTCATCCAAATATTCCGCCGTTCCAGATGTACACCGAAGTGCTGCAGGATTCCGTGATCGGGCTGATGAGGCGGGACCGGGTGACCTTCGCCAGCACCTGCTCGCTCACGCTTTCCACCGAAGCGATGCGCGAGGTCTACGACGACGTGCCGTGGTTCCGCGAGCGGCTGGTGATGCGGCCCCAGGAACTGAGCAACAACCCCGAGATCATCCGGCGCCTGGGTCTGATCTCCATCAATACGGCGATTGAAGTGGACCTGCAGGGCGACGTGAATTCGACGCACGTCATGGGCAAGCAGCTCATGAACGGCATCGGCGGTTCGGGCGACTTCACCCGCAACGCCTACATCTCCATCTTCACCTGCCCGTCGACGGCCAAGGGCGCGAAGATCAGCACCATCGTGCCGTACGTGGCGCACGTCGACCAGAGCGAGCATTCGGTACAGGTGGTGGTGACCGAGCACGGCGTCGCGGACCTGCGCAAGAAAGACCCGCAGCAGCGCGCCGAAGAGATGATCGCCAACTGCGCGGATCCCAGCTTCCGCGAGGAGTTGATGGCGTACTGCAGCCACACCCACGATGGCCACGCGCCGTTCGCCCCCGCTGCGGCGTTCGCCATGCACCAGCAGTTCATGGAGACCGGCGACATGCACGGGGTGGACTGGGGGCGGTACTTCGGGAAGAAGTAGGGCGGGCGGGCCCGGCCCTGTTCCCGCGCCCGATTCAGCCACCGTAGGGCATCGGGGGCACTTTCCCGAGTTCGCGAGAGTAGACGGTCAGGGCGCCGCGATGATGCGCGGTGTGATCGATCATGGCCCATACGATGTCGCTGATAGGCAGGCCGGCCATGATCGGGCCGGGCGGGAGTGGGCGCGCGAGATCCTCCGGGCTGCGCGAGCGGAAGAAGTGGATCGCGTTCGCATATGCCGTTTCGAGCATCTGGCGGGCGGCGGCGAGCGAGGTCACACCATCGAGGGCCTTGACCTGTTTCTCGAAATCGAGGTCGAAACCTTCGGGCCGGGCTACACCTTCGATGAACCAGTCGAGAGTCTGAGCCGTGTGCGCGACCTGCTGCGCGACGGTCATCATGCCTTCCCGCGGACGGAACACGGAGTCAGCTTCATCGAGGACCCCGGTTGAGCGCTCGAAGTAGTCCTTACTTGCGAGCATCTGTTTGGCGAAGTCGTAGTGCTGCGATTCTGAGCTCATGGACAACACTGTAACAGATGGCGAAGAAAAGGAGAAGACCAGCCCCACTTCACGTCCAGGAACGCGGGCCGGAGGAACGCGACGCTCTGTGTGCCACAGCCGCAGGACACCGGCTTATGCGGCGCTGTGCATGTGTCCACGGCAGCCCGCGTGAACACCCTCACTGTCAACTCAGTCTGAACGGTTTCCTGCCAGGCGGCGGTCCTGCTAATTCAGACCCAACAGGCGCGATTGTTCCCGGCCGATAAGCCACAGTTTTCAGATCATGCTAAAAGCTGCGTTCAAGGCCCCACTTACAACTGGCCCGTCGTGGGGTCAGTATTCCAAATGCTCCGTGAGATTCTCCAGATGCCCTCTGGCATCCGCCGGAGAACATGCATGCCTTTGAAGCGCATCAGAGCCGGTTGTCCGCCTGACTTTGGTGTGGCCGTCCAGCTACAGGAATATGCATGGCAGGCCAAGTCGTTGCGGATCACAGTCTCGCCGTGGGTGAATTGAAGATACTTGATCGTGACCTGGTCCAGAAAATCGCGCAGCCATTGCCGAAGATCGCAGCCCGTTTTGGCCGCCACATTCTGCGGCATGAACACCGCATCGTCACTCAGGAGGGCGAGATACCTGTCGATGTCGCCGGACTCAATCGCCGCAACCTCCTCTTCGGTTACGGCGAACACCTGCTGGCGGTCACGATCCAAACCAGCGTCAATCATTTCAACCTCCGCACGCGAACGATCTTACTCCGGCTCCACCCGGCTGGAGAAATGCCGGTAGATAAACACCGAATAACAACCCGCGAGGATCATGCCGGGGATCCACCACATCAGGCCGATCTGCAATCCGTACGGCGGCGCGGCCGCGTTGTGGATGTCCAGGCTTAACTCGGGGTGCGGACTCGCCGGCAGCACCAGCGGATACACGCCGAACACCACGCTGGTGAGCATGCCCACCAGATAAGTGCAGGAGGACAGAAACGCCTTCAGGTCGTCCCTCGCGCGGAGGAACACCAGCATGCCCCCCAGCCCCAGTATGGCCAGAGCCGGGAACACGTAGCCCCACGGCCATTTGGCGAACTGCCCGTACAGGTGCGGCTGCACGCGGAAGCTCACCAGCGTGATAGCGATGGTCAGCAGCAGAACGGCCCACCACAAACCCCCGGCCGCCCGCCGCGAGCGCGTGCTGAGGTCGCCCGCGGTTCGCAAGGCCACCCAGAGCGAGCCGTGCAGCGCCAGGGCACCCAGCGCGGCGAGGCCGATCAGAACGGTATACCAGTCGATGATGCCCGCGTCGGCGCCCGGCAGAAAGTTCGTCCACAGCGGGATGAAGAAGTAGCCGGAGGCGTCCAGCGGCACGCCGCGCACCACATTGCCGAGAGCCACGCCGAACAGCAGGCACAGCAACGAGCTGGAGGCGCCGAACACCACATCCCAGAACGGCCGCCACAGAGGACTGTCCACGTGATTGCGAACCTCCACCGAGACGGCGCGCAGAATCAGCAGCCACAGCACGATCATCAGCGCCAGATAGAAGCCGCTGAAGCTGGCCGCGTAGAGCGCGGGGAAAGCGAAGTACAGGGTGCCGCCGCCCGCCAGCAGCCAGACTTCGTTGCCGTCCCACACCGGGCCCACCGTGCCGAGGATCTGCTTGCGTTCGCGCTCGTCGCGCGCCACGAACAGGTGCACCAGGCCGGCGCCGAGATCGAATCCGTCCAGAACAACGTATCCGGCCACCATGATGGCCACGAGACAAAACCACAGGCTTTCCATTAGTGGCCTCCTTTCGCAGCTTCCGGACTGCCCGGCCCATGGTCAATCTCGCGCCAGACCAGCCAGAGGAAGAGGATGCCCAGGATGAGATACAAGCCCATGAAGCCGAGCAGCGTGAACAGGCCGTTGCCGGCGGAGACGCGCGGCGAGACACCAGCGGCGGTCCGCATGAGTCCGTAAATCAGCCAGGGCTGGCGGCCCATCTCGGCGGTGATCCATCCGGCGGTGTTCGCGATGTAGGGGAAGGGAACCACCAGCAGCAGGGCCCAGAGCATGGGGCGCGCGGTGAAGAGCCTGCCGCGCCAGAGCAGGAAGGCGGAGATCACCATCACCGCAATCAGAATGGTTCCCAGCCCCACCATGATGTGATACGCGTAGTAGAGTAGCGGGATGTTGTCCGGCCAGGTATTACGCGAAAAGTCGCGCAAGCCTTTCACCTCCGCGGTCCAGTGGTTCCAGGTCAGGAAGCTGAGGACGCGGGGCACGATCAGCGGATTGTCGAGCGCGAGCCGGTCCATGTCCGGCTGTCCCAGGATGGCCAGCGGCGCGCCCTGCATGGTTTCGAAGTGTCCTTCCATGGCGGCCAGCGTCACCGGCTGATGCAGCGCGACCAGGTGGCCCTGACGGTCGCCCGTGGGGAACAGCATAATGATGGTGGCGATGAGGCCGGTCACCACGCCGACGCGCACGAAGACGCGCGCGTGCTCCTGGGAGCTGCGCAGCAGCAGATAGAACGCGCCAACCCCGGCCATGACGAACGATGCCGTCACCACCGAGCCGGTCATGTTGTGCGCGTACTGCCACCAGGTCCACGGGTTGAAGATCAGGTCCAGCCAACTGTTGAGGATGATCTCGCCCTTCGGGCCCAGCGCGTAGCCGACCGGGTGTTGCATCCAGCCGTCGGTGGCGATGATGAAGAAGCCAGAGAGCCACGCTCCAATGCAGGTCATCAGCGTGGCGAACCAGTGCAGCCTCGGGCCGAGCCGCTTTTCGCCGAACAGCACCAGGCCGAGGAAGGTGGATTCGAGGAAGAACGAGAAGACGCCCTCCATGGCCAGCGTCTGTCCGATGACGCCGCCCGCGGCCCGCGAAAAGGCGGCCCAGTTGGTGCCGAACTGAAACTCCATGGGGATGCCCGTGGCCACGCCCATAGCGAAGTTGATGCCAAAGATCTTCGCCCAGAAGCGCACGGCTTCGTTGTAGACAGGTTTGCCGGTCCGGATTGCCAGTGTTTTCAGGATGACCAGGAGCAGCGCGAGCCCCATGGTCAACTGCGGGAAAAGATAGTGGTAGGTAACAGTGAAGGCGAAATGAAGGCGATGGATCGCCAGCGCCGAGTCCATACAAGTGTTCCTCGATGAGCATCATATGCGATTTGCGGGGCGCGTGGGATGTTGATCTGGACGACTTTGGGACCGCCGAGGTCTTAGCCCAGAAATGTTAGCGTCACTCGTCCGCTGCGAGCTGCTCGAACTGGTTGATGCGGACGGTTCCCTGGGGAAAGACAGCCCGAATTTCAAGTTGTCCTCCCATGGCGGCGATGCACCGTCGCAAAGTGCTGACGTACATGTCGGTCCGGTGTTCCAGCCTGGACACCGCGGATTGATCCACGTTGAGGGTCTGCGCAAGCTCCTGCTGCGTCATGCGTAGCGCATCGCGCAGTTCTTCGAGCGCCATTGTCTCTTTGAGGCGAGTGTAAATTGTCTCGCTGGCAGCGATCGCTTCGGCCCGCATACCTGCTTCGAGTTCCCTGAACTTGCGCGCCATTAAACCCCTCCTTCCCTTTGAAGTTGTTCGAGATGGCGTTTGCCACGCCGGTCCTGAGGGAGATCAGGCGGCCGGCCGCGTCCGAATGCTACGGATAATCTGGTCCCCATCGCGCTGCCGTATAAGGCGAAGATCATAGTCGATCTGCAGCCCGAGCCAGGTTTCCGGCGAAACACGGAAATAGGTTCCCAGCCTCAAAGCCGTATCGGCTGTGATGGAGCGAATGCCATTCACGATTGCGCCGATGCGATTGGGCGGGACGTCAAGATCGCGAGCCAGTTGGTTGATGCTGATCCCGAGCGGTTTCATGAAATCTTCCAGGAGAATCTCTCCGGGATGGATTGGATCGAGGAGTTTCGATGGCTTCATTGTCATCTCCCGAGTCTTAGTGGTAATCCACAATCTCAACGTCATGCGCACCGCCGTCACGCCACGCGAAGCAGACGCGCCATTGGTCATTGATTCGAGTGCTATACGTCCGCGCGCGGCCGCCCTTCAGCGGTTCAAGCTGATTTCCAGGAGACACGCGGAGATCCTCCAGCCGCCGTGCCTGATGCAAGTACAGAAGCTTCCGCCGCGCAGGCCGCGCGATGGATTGAAATCGCCGGACCATGCGGTCCTCAAAGAGCGAGGCGGTGTCCGCGCACTGGAACGACCGGATCAAATCCCAGTCTATGATGCGTCAGGCATTATGTCAAACGTCATAGACAGCGAATGGATCACGCCGGGGCCGCTGTATCGGCACAACATGAAAACTGCACCGTAGCGCCGGAGCGAGCGGCGAAGTGCAAACGGTAGAGACTCTCAGGCCCCGGCGCGGGAGCGTAACAGGGTATTCTCAGAGAAGGAGCGCAGATCATGGCGAGTCTCGATTGGTCACAATGCCCCGCCGTGGAGAGCATCCCCGGCAAGCGTAGCGGCGCCTGGGTATTCCGGGACACCCGGACGCCGGTTTCGGTGGTGTTTGAAAACCTGGAAGCGGGAGCGACTGTCGGCGAGGTGATGGACTGGTTTCACGTCACGCGGGAACAGGTGTCAGCGGTGCTGGAATTCGCAGCGCGGAGTCTGGACGCGCCGCCCGTAGCTCAACCCCCCACCCGAATGGTCGATGCTCATACTCTTTGATAACGGAACCCCTGCCCCGCTTCGCTATGCCCTCAAAGGTCATGTAGTCGTGGAAGCAATCGAACGCGGATGGGATAGGCTTGTGAACGGCGAACTGATAGCGGTCGCTGAGGCCGCAGGCTTTGAGCTCTTGCTGACGACCGACAAAAACATTCGGTACCAGCAAGACCTGACGGGCCGGAAAATCGCCTTTGTCGTTCTCGGAAACCAGCAATGGCCGATCTTGCGCCGATACGTTGAAAGGGTCATTGACGCCGTGAACGCCGCAACACCGGGCAGCTACACCGAAGTGGACGTTCCTTTCAGGTAAACGCGCCGTGCTTTCGGCCCACCAATCTCCTGCTCGGTAATCAGCGCAGGCAGTGGGGGCCGGTATCGCGGAGCGTCCGCGCCGGGTTGCTCATCGCTGTTGCGTCGGGCGCGTCACTTCGGAGGGATGGATCGCACAGAGCCCCTCGAATCGTTGGAAATCCCGGACATTGACCGTCAGCAATTGCGTAACGCCGTAAACGTACATGCTCGCAGCCAGGCGTGCATCGTGGACCTGCACGCCCTTGACGTCGTGCGCGATGAGAAGCCGCCGCCAACGATCATGCACGTCGCGGCTGTCCGGCAGAAACTCAAAATCCCGTTCGATCACACGGGCGATACGATCCGTCTCGGCGGTACTCAGACCGAACCCATTTCGATCACGGGGACGAGTGGAAGCATTCCAGAACTCGCCGAGGATTTGAGACGTAAAACAGAGCCGTGCGCCCTCCGCCACCAGCGCCCGAAGCGCCCCTCTAACCATCGGGTAGTGCGGATCGTCGCTCTTGCTCATCCGCAACAGGATGTTGGTATCGAGGAGCCACGCGGCGGCATTCGCCATTAGTCGTGATCCCGATACAGACTCTCTCGCGTGAAGGCCTCATCGGGCAGAACCGGGACCTTATGCGAGAACTCCGCCATTTCCCGCAAGGTGTTTTCGAGCCGATCCTGGCTCAGCCTGTCAGCGCCAGCGGGAAGACCGACAGCCCCTTCGAGCAGGCTCGCAGCATACGCCTCGACCGCGCGGCCGTGGGCGACCGCCTGGCGTGCGAGCTCAGCCTGAACCTCGGGTGTGATGTCAACGGTAATCGTCATGAATCCCCCCAAACATGCCCCTAACCTACCGCGACGCGCCTTCACGCGTCAAGAAAGCAGCCCATCCTTTATGTCGCGCCACCTTTCCTCAGGAGGCTGGGCCTGCGGCCCGTTCCCTGGTCTTCGCGATTGCCAGCAGGATGTCTCCGAGGCGATCCGCGTGGTCCTCACAGGGGGATCGCGTCCCGGTACAACGGTTCCCGGATCGAGGGTTTCACCCAACCATCGCTTGCTATGTCGACCTTACGGCCCAGGAGACTCTCCAGCTCCAAAACGAGAGCGGCGTGGTCCATGAGGCTGGTCCCTTCGGCCCATGTCACCAGCAGGTCAATGTCGCTGTCGGGGCGGGCTTCACCGCGCGCGACCGATCCGATGAGCCGGACCTGAGTAGCGCCGTGCCTGGCGGCAATGCGGAGGATCTCCGCATGCCTCTCCCGGATCTGTTCGGCGATCGTCAGGTCCGTCATTCCCAATCTCCTATTGAATGTATAGGGCCCGCGTTTCACCCGTCATTTGGATACGGCTCGAACAGCGCCGCGTGGGTTCAGGATCTACGGCTGTGGAGGTTTGGGTACAATACCGAGGTTTTGCCAGTGTTTGGGTGGCTCGGCGACCCACACGAGAATGCCATCTTGATGTTCGTCTGTGGCGGCCCATACGTGGGTGACTTCGACCGGTAGCATTGGTGGCAGTATCGGGGTACCACCTGTAATCAGAGCTTGCCACGCCTCGGTGTTCAATGGGTCGATGCAGACGAACAGGTGCCGCTCCTTACAGTGGCTGGCCTTTAGCTTTCGCCTGTTGTCGTCCTTATTGGCCTCGTATTCGATTGCCTGCTGCAAATCGTCTGGGTTGACGATGCTGCCCTCAACGGAGGAGGTTGGACCTCCGATCCAGATGCGGGCTGGCGGCGAAGCTGGCACGCGCAATCCTTCAACAATTCGGAGGTCCTGAAAGATGCGGGAAACGGACGGTGTCATTCGACCCGGTTCTGCCGTAAACTCAGTTACCCCCTCCGCTTCGATCACGGATAGGTATCGATCAACGTCTTTCCGAATCAAATCAATTCGGCAATCTGGATGGGGATTTACGACCCAGCTATGTTGGCAAGTCACCGCATCCACAACGCTCCTCTGAGCTCGAAGGTGTGCCAGTGTATTGATCGATTCCTGATCGGTGGATAGTGTCACTTCAAGCGCGGCTTTTGTACCGTCAGGGTAAGTCACATCAAAGTCGTACACAGCTTCACCCGTGCTCTGTTGCGAACGGAACCTGACATCCGTCCCCTTATGCACTGTCTTGAACACGTGCTGCGCAATCCGCTCCGAGGGGTTCATAGGCCTTCTCTTAAGAGTAGCCAAGCCAAGTCCCTCCGTTCGTCCGGCCTACTCTTCCGCCTCGTATCCCGCGATCGCGATCCCGGATTCATTGGCCCGCTGGATCATCTCGTCTTTATCGAGCAGGAGCGTGCGGCCAGCGTCAACGGCCAGCGCGGTAGTATTCGTTTCCCGCATCACGTCGATGGTCGCAGCGCCCGCCACGGGAACGTCGAACAGCAGATGCCGCCGCCGCGATACCTTCACCAGGCGCAGCGCACGCCCGTTAGCCAGGCCCGCGGCACGGCGCAGCATGGCGTCGGTGCCTTCCATCGCTTCCACGGCCACCGCGGCGCGCTCGCACACGGTTACGCTCTGGCCGACGTCGAGCGAAGCCAGCCGGTTGGCCACGCGGCGGCCATAACGGATGTCCTTCTCCTCTTCCGTGTTCGGCTTGCGTTTGGTCAGCGGACCGAGCCCCGCCAGCAGCGGCTTCAGCAGCAGCGTCGAGTCCACCAGGCGGATGCCCTCGTCCTCCAGCACGCGCGCCACGCCGCCAATCAGCGCGTCGGTGTTTTTCGCCCGCAGCGACGTGAGCACCTTCAGCAGGCGCCAGTCCGGGCGGATGGAAGAGAAGATGCTCGCGTGCTTCACCTGCCCGGCCATGATCAACTCGGTGAGTTGCTCCTCCTTGAGAATCTCGATCAGCCGGCTGAGCTGGCCGATGGACACCCAGTAGCAGCGCGCCGCCAGCGTCTCGATCTCCGGCGACGCCTCTTCCTTGATGCCGATGGCAACGATCTCGTGGCCCATGGCCCGCGCCGTTTCCAGCGCCAGGATGGGGAAGCGGCCGTTGCCGGCGATCAGGGCGTACCGGCTCATTTGATGAACCCGCGTCGGGCCGTGCGGATGAACTCGATCAGCGTGTCGCGTTCGGGGGAAGCGGGGAGTTCGGCCTCGATTCGCTCCAGCGCCTGCGTGGTGTTCAGCCCGGACTTCGTCAGCAGGCGGAAGGCCTTGTGAAGGTCGTCGATAATCTGCGCGCTGACTCCGCGCCGCTCGAGGCCAGTCTTGTTGGCGCCGAAGACGCGCACCTCCCGCTCGGTCACCGTCATGGAGTAGGGGAGCACATCCTGCGTGATCACGCTGTAACCGCCCACGATGGAATGGCGGCCAATGCGGCAGTACTGGTGCACGGCCGAGCCGGCGCTGATCACCGCCCAGTCCTCCACGGTGATGTGCCCGCCCAGCGTGGCGCCGTGTCCGAACACGATGTGGCTGCCAGCCTGAACGTCGTGGGCCACATGCACGTAGGCCATCAGCAGGTTGTCGTCGCCTATGGACGTAATCATGCCGCCGCCCTCGGTGCCGCGGTGAATGGTCACGAATTCGCGCACGCGATTGCGGTCGCCGATGCGCGTTTCCGAGGGCTCGCCTTTGTACTTGAGGTCCTGCGGCGCCAGCCCGACCGTGGAGAACGGATAGAAGATGTTGTCCTCGCCGATGGCCAGCGGCCCTTCCATGCACACGTGCGCCATCACCCGGGTGCGCGGTCCGATGCGGACATCCGCGCCGATCGTGCAATATGGGCCGATTTCGGCGGATTCGGCGATCGAGGCGGTGGAATCGACGATGGCAGTCGGATGGACCGGCATGCTGGGCGCTTCAGGGCTCTTCGATAGCGCGATCGGCCAGTTTGCACATGACCCGCGCCTCGGCCACCACAACGCCGTCCACGGTGGCCTTGCCGTACAGCTTCGCGACGCTGGCTTTGCGCTTGCCCACCATCATCTCGATGCGCAGCGTGTCGCCGGGGCGAACCTGCCGGCGGAACTTTGCTTCCTCAACCGACGCCAGCAGTACCAGTTTTTTGTGGCGATCCGGAATGCTCTTCAGCACCAGCACACCCGCCACCTGGGCCATGGCTTCCACGATGAGCACGCCCGGCATCACCGGATAATCCGGGAAGTGGCCCATCATGAACGGCTCGTTGTAGCTCACGTTCTTGATGCCGACGATGCGATCTTCCTCCAGCTCCAGAATCGAATCCACCAGCAGGAAAGGGTATCTGTGCGGAAGAATTTCGCGGATGGCGTCGATATCGAGGAGGGCAGGCATGTCAGGATCACACTTATTGTAGCGTTTTCCCTGAAGCACTTGCGCTGGTAACCGCCGGGGGGACCGACAAACTCGGCCAGGGAGGCCTATTCCATAGCTACTCGAGAGACTGGTATCCCGCGCCAGGGCACCCGCGAGCCGAAGCCGCGCGCCTACAAGCCGCGTAAGCCGCGCCCGGCCCGCTCGCCGCGCACTTCGCAGGCGGAACAGAAGCCGCGCGGCTAGTTGGGTTTTCCCAACGAACAGAGCGGATCGCCCACCACGATGTTCTGCCAACTGATGGCGGGAATCGACATCCAGTAGCTCTCGGCCAAGGTGCGCCCGCGGTAGTAGGCGGGCAGCAGATAGTCCGGGCGTGGCGTAAACGGGAGCCACGGTTCCGCTACGTGTCCGGAGGCTCCGGTGGCGCCCTGGTGGATATAGTCGGCGGTCATGCTCTGCGGCGATCCCGCGAACCAGCCGCGCCGGTCGCCCCAGGTTCCCAGCGTCCAGGAGGCCGGCGGAAGCTGGAAGGTGCGTGCGTTGGTGGACACGAATTCGGTGACGATGGCGCCGGGCAGCCAGTGGAATCCGGGATCGCGCTGTTTGCGGTGCGGATCGTTGGAGCCCCACCCGGCATAGGCGATCACGTCGCTCTGATTGGTGAGCACGCGGTCGGACTCGTCGAAGACGACACGGTTGGTTGGGAGAATCACCGCCGCGGTACGCAGCCAGTCGTTACCCGGCGCATCGTCGGAAGACTTCAGGTCGATCACGAAGCGGCCACGGTTCTTCGCCTGCAGTGCCCGGTCGACAATGCCGCGCACGTCGGGAAAATCGTAGCCGGTGAGCCGCGTCACCAGATACATGGGGAAATCGGGGTGGCGGAATACGGCCTCGCGCTGGGCGAAGAAGGGATTGGGGAGCGGCCCTGGAAGCGGGTGTGGGCGCCCGTGCAGGTCCTGATAGAAGGCCGCGAGTTCGGAGTCCACCGAAGCGCTGTCTCCACCCTGTCCATCGCTGCCATCGATGCGCAATGGAACACCCGACGTGGTCACGATGTACAGAATCTTCTCCACCAGGCCATGCGACTTGAGAAAGGCGCCAAGCGGCATGGCGATGGTGGCGTCGTATTGGGCACGCGTGATCGTCTCGCTCACCGGCATGGGCAGGCGGCAGACGTTGGCGAGCGGAATGCCGCGGCGCTGCACGTAGTACTCCGCGATCGCTCGAGACGTGGCCGACGATTCGTTGACGAGCACCAGAACATTCTGCGCCGTCTGGCATCCGGCAACGCCGCAGGCGGCGAGCGCGAGCACGATGACGCGGCTTGAGGTCACTTCAGCGTCTTCAGATAGTCCCCCACCGCTTTCGCATCCCTGGCATGCAGGCGATAGGCGGGCATTGGCGGGTCTGCCTTGTCCCCGTCCGGCCACGCGCCCGTCTCCAAAAACCTCACGAAGCCGGCTTCGCCCCACCTGGTCCATTTGGGACCGCTGGGAGTGATGTCGGGCGAGGCGGCCTTCCAGTGGGGAATCGGATGAATCGGCTGAAAGTCGAGCATGGCGCCTTTCAGCCACCGCGTCTTGTCGAACTCGCCGTTTTCGAGCCTGGGCGTGTGACAGTCCGGGCACCCGGCCACGTACTCTACCAGGTAGCGTCCATGCTCCACGTCGCTGCCAGCGGCCGCCTTCTTCGGGGTGGCCTTCGTTTCGTCGGCGATCGCGGTGAATCCGAACAGAAGCACACCCAAACCGCAACAGAGCGTTTTGCGCATGGAGAACATGGTAACAATCCCCCTCATTGTCCGGAAGCCCCGGATTCTGCGGCAGCTTAGGATCAGAGTCCTGGCCCGGCCGTTCACAGGGCCCAGGCCTTGTGCGCGCTCAGCAATACACGATAGCCGTTCAGGACGTCATTGTACAGATATGGCTTGACTTCCGTCATGAATAAGCGTAGTTTGTGCTCAAGATAGTCTGGAATGCAACCGTGATGCATACCTGGGGAGGGCGGCCTTCGATGCAATCAACCGAATTCGGTGAAAACGCGCGGTACCAGCCGATGTTCCGGCTCCTCGCCGAGGAAGACGCCGACTACCTTCTGCGTGTGGGCCAGCCCACGCTAGCGCGGCAGATCCGGCGAAAGCACCGGTACGTTTTTCGCATGTATCTGCGGGAATTGGGCGAGGAAGTGTACGCTTCCTTTCACAGGCGCCGCGGCCTCATTGCCCGGGGCGCGTGGAGCCACCTGGAAGACTACTATTCCGACGGGGTGGTTTTCCTTTTTCACTACGGCCGGTTGAACGCGGCGGCCGTGCTTCACGCAATGCACGTGCCTGCGGCGGCTGCCTGGGCGGAGGAATCGCTCCGCGCGGTCCTGCGGATGGCCGGTGAGGCCAGGTTCGAGCCGGCCTGAGTCACAGCTTGCGCGCAATGTCGATCAGGCGCGCGGTGCGGGCTTGTTCTGCGGCGTATTCTTCTTCGGTGGCTTCCGGCCAGACATCCACTATTTCGCCCCGTTTGGACAGGAGCACGATCCAGCCCAGGAGTAGAAGTAACTGCGCCACCATGAAGACAGTGGCCGCAATGCGCGGGTTCCAGCGCAGAATGTATGCCAGGTCTGATGCGGCCTTCACTGCAAAGAACAGAGCAATGAGCCAACCGTGTACCAGGACGTTTTGCCGGATGGGGACGTGAAACCTGACAAAAAAGAGCGCTGCCGTTACCAGAAAGGCGACGAGAGAAAACGCGAGGCACCGCGCGGTAAGCACCATGCCCCAGTACGCCGGCCATTTCCAGTGGATGTGGTTGAGGTCGAGCCTTACAGTCAGCGCGCAGAGCAGCATGCCGGCGAGGGCGGCAATAGCGAGAAGCCGCTTCCCCAGCACCCTGAAGTTCCTGTAGTGCTCACAAACACGCCGGTACAGTTCCCATGCCGCGAGTATCTGCAGGACCCAGATGACAGATATGGTTGCTATCCAGACCTTTGCATAACGCGCATCGGCAGGGCCCAGCCTCAGTACGCTGAAGAGCACTCCCTGTAGGAACGCCGCGGCAAGATAGCCAGCGAACCAAACATACTTGCGAAGGAGCCGCAGGAGCCAGAGCCGAATGAGGACGGCTAGCTCGGCGAGCGCCACCGGGTAAATCAGAACCTGATTGATATCCACGAAATCCACAGGGCGAGCGAACTCGCCCTGTGGAGATTCTAGCCCAGACCGGGCCTACTTTCTGCGGTCCGGAGGCGGATACGGCGTAGGCACGTCGGCGGGAGCCTGCCTCGAAGCAACCAGTTTTCCGTCGGGTGGCGGATACGGCGTGGGCACGTCGGCGGAAGGCGTGATATTGGCCCTTGCGATTGACACTCCAATCGCTAGCGCAATCAGAAGACTCAGTGTTGTTTTCATGGGTTTTCCTTTCTCTCCGGAATAGATCCGGTGTTAATCAAAGATATCCGAACCATGCGGCTGTGACGCAGAATAATTCCGCAAAACCATTCCGGCGGGAGGCGCAGAAGCCCGGGCATCGGTCACCTGGGGAGACGGCCGGCGGCTGGCGGGCCCTTTGCCATTGTTCGGAAGCCCCAGATTCTGATACAGTTTAGGTCATAGTCTCGGCCCGACACAGATGTCCGTCCAGATCCTCGTACAAGGCAGACTTTTCGGTGCGCGCGAGTTTCTGCTCGCGCCCGTGCCCGCGCACCTCGACCGTGCGCGGCAGGAAGCGTTAGTTACCGGACGCTCGCACTGGATCAGCCTGCTCGCGGAAGTGTTGCCCCGGGCGCTCATCGCTGAACTTGAGCTCTCGAAGATGCTGCTCGGCGCAAGCGGCGGAGAGCAGTTCGTGGTGATTCTGCCCGGCGAAACGCGCCAGCGCGCCGAGGAGTTCCTCAGCGCCGCGCGCGAGCAGATTCACGCCATCAGCGGCGGCCGTCTGGACCTGCTGTGGGGCGTGACGGAGAGTCTGGGCGATTGGACCGTTGTCCGCAAGCGTCTGAACGAAGCCATGTCGCGGCGGCGCTCGACGCCACTGGCCGACGGCGGCGCGGGCTTCTTCGATCGCACTCCGCTCACCGGCTCAGCCGACGACGACGCGTATTTCATCGACAGGCTGAGCCTTCAGTTACACGATGCGCGCAGTGTCTCCTGGAACCCGGACGAACCGGCGCGCATTCAGCCGGGCGATGGCGGCAAGCACGTCTGGCCATTGAGCACCACCGCCGCGGGAGCCGGAGCCGACTCCATCCCGCTGGCGCGTCAGGCGGCGTTGAGCGACGACGGCCATGCTGCCGCTACCACGTTGATGCTGGCGCGGCGCGCGCAGGGACGCCCGGCGTGGGGCGTGCTCCGCGGCGACGTCGACGACTTCGCCATTCGCAGCCGTCGCGCGCAGAGCATCGAAGAGCACGTCACCGTCTCCGTCCTGTACAAGCAGTTCTTCGCGGGCGAACTGGAAGTGCTGTGCTCCATGCCGGAGTTCTGGAACAAGGTGAGCCTGCTCTACTGCGGCGAGGACGATTTTGCCGTGTATGGCGCCTGGGACGCACTGATCGGTCTGGCGCGCGAAGCACAGCGCGTGTTCGAGCGGTTCGCCCAGGAAGCCCTGAAAGACCTCCCCGGCCGCGAGGGCAAGACCATCACCATGGCTCTGGAACTCGCCCCGGACGACGAAACCTCGCTCGCTTCCGTTTTCGGACGCGCGGGCGACGGACTGGCCATCGCCAAGGCATCGGACAAAGACTGCTTCTGTCTCCTCGGCCGCACGCTGGAGTGGCCGCAGGTTGCCGACGCGGCCGACCTGAAAGACGAGCTCATCCGCATGGTGACCGACTTCGGCATCGCGCCGGAGTACGTTCGCGAGCTGTGCGGCATCTATCGCCAGACGAAAAAGAGCGCCACGGCGCGGCGGCCGGAGAGGCCCTGGCGCTTCCACCGGCGGCTCAGCCGAATTCTGGGCAGCTCGCGGTCCCGCGATTTTCAGCGCGCGCGGACCAGTCTGGTAACCGACCTTGCGGGACGAAACCCCGCCAACATCAAACTGCGGCCGTCCGGCCGGGTTGCGCTCGAATGGGCGCGGCTGCTGACCGAAACCCCGCACGCGGAAACAATGGAGAGCGCCGCCTGGTAGCGGCAAGCGAGATTCTCATGGCAGACGAACAGCAGGAACCAAAAGGTCGCGAGAACCGGCCGCCCCGCGAGGGTGGCCCGAATCGCGGCCCACGAGAAGGCGGACGGGGACCCCGTCCCGATGGCGATCGCGGCGGACGCGGTGACGACCGCCGGGGCCCGCGCTTCGAAGGCCCACCGGAAATCGAACTCGAAAAGCTGGTGGCGGACAGTCTGTATCTGGACAATCAGGCGCACGCCATCGTGAGCCGAATGCGCGATATGGATTCGGGCACACGCAGCCAGTTGCGCCGCCTCTACAACGCGGTGCGGCGCGCCGTGCGCGCGCCGGAAAACGAACGGCAACACGAGTTCGTCATGGTGCGGGCGCGGCTGGCGTACACCATCGCCCGGCATTCGCTGCGCAGTCTGGATTCGCTCGAAAAGCTGCTGCTGCAGGTGACCCGCCGCAACGACGCGCGCGGGTACGAGCGCTTCCGCGACCTGTTTGAAGCCATCGTCGCCTACAACGAATAGCCATCGGAGGAATTGCCATGAGTTCGCATACTGCGCAAACGGAACTGAAGCTGGTTGGAAAACTGATTCTGGAGGGCGAGCTGGAGTGCCGCACCGGACTCCACATCGGCGCGGGCAAGGGTTCGCTCGAAATCGGCGGCGCCGATAACCCCGTGGTGAAGGATTCGTTCGGCCTCCCGTACATCCCCGGAAGCTCGCTGCGCGGACGGCTGCGTTCGCTGCTGGAGCAATCGCTGGGTCTGGCGATACCCGCCGAACTGGTGTATCTGTCGCGCCGCAAGGGACAGGAGGTGCGCATTCACCAGAGCGACCGGCCCGACGACGAGATCTGCCTGTTGTTCGGGCGCAATCCCGGCCGCGTGGACCGCGTTTCCGGTGAGCCGGTGGAGACCACTGTGGCCAGCCCCGCGCGCCTCACCATCTACGACGCTCCGCTCATCGCCGAGAGCATCACGCCGCAGATGCGGGAGAATCTGGACGACGAGCTCACCGAGGTGAAGAGCGAGAACGCCATCGACCGCATCACCTCGCAGGCCAACCCGCGGACGCTGGAGCGCGTCCCGGCGAGCGCTCGATTCCGCATTCGCCTGGTGATCGACGTGCTCTGCGAGGAAGACAAGGAACTTCCCGCGCGCGTGCTGGAGGGCCTGCGCCTGCTTGAAGACGACGCCCTCGGCGGCGGTGGATCGCGCGGCAGCGGCCGCGTGGGTCTGCTGAACCTGCGCCTCGCCTGGCGCAATCGCGAGTTCTACGCCACCGGCGCGGCGGAACAGGAACTGGCCGCTGGCTCCAGCCTGGCCGAGCTGCACAGCCTGGTCTCCGGCGCGGACTTCGCCGGCAAGCTGGCCTGACCCGCCATGCGCCTCGGCTTTCTGGTCCGGTTGCGGCCCACGGGTCCATGGCGAATTGGCCCCGATTCCGGCGCCCGCGATCGCGTGGAGACCATCTACCATAGCGATTCGATGTACTCGGCCGTCACCGCCGCGATGGCGCGGTTGGGCCGGCTGGAGGAGTGGCTGGCAGCCACTGCCGCAAATCCCGACGGGTCGGAAGTGCGCTTCAGCTCCTGCTACCCGTTCCAGCGCAAGACCATGTTCGTGGTTCCGCCGCAGAGCGTGTGGCCGCCTCCGGCCTCGGCGAAGATCCGCTACAAAGGCGCGCGCTTCGTACCGCTGCAACTGGTAGCCTCGCTGCTCGCCGATCAACCCGTGGACGAAACGCGCTGGCTGCTGGATGGCGCGAGCGAATGTCTGCTGCCTTCGGATCGCAACGAGGGGCCGTTCCGGGCCACCCTGCGGTCCAGCGCCGTGGTGGACCGGTTGACTCCCGGCGCCTGTGACGTGCACACCACCGCGTGCCTCGAGTTCTCGCCCGGGTGCGGCCTCTGGTTTCTTGTGGGTTTCGCTTCGCGGGAGGCCCGCGAGCGGTGGGCCGGCCCAGTGAAGACCGCGCTGCGACTGCTGGCCGATACCGGGTTTGGTGGTGAGCGATCACAGGGGTGGGGCCGTTCGGAGATGCCGGAATTCGTTGACGGCGATCTTACCGGATTCCTGCTGCCGCCGCGCAAACCGAAACCGCCGCGCGCGGCAGTGATTGCGCCGCCCGCAACGGCAAAACTCGAAACGCCCATCGTCGTCGAGCCGTTGCCCGACGCTGTCGAGCCGTTACCCGACGCCGTCGAGCCGTTACCCGACGCCGGCGAGCCGTTACCCGACGCTGTCGAGCCGTTACCGAGCCGCGACGGTGACGGAGCGGTTGCGGAAACCGAGCCTGTGAAGTCGCGAGCAACACCGCTTGCTGACGCGCCCGGCTCGGAAGCGAGCGAACCCGCGCCGCCGGTGGCCCAACTGGAATATCCCGTCCGCGATGAGCCACTGCCGTTTATGGTTCCCGAGCCGGAGCTGGTGGTTGCGCCGCCAGTGACCGAGGAGCCCGTGGCCGAATTGTCCACCGAGGAAGAGGTCGGTGACGAAGAGCCCACCGCCGGTTCCGCCGCCGAGCCGGAGCCAGTGGCGCTCCCCGCTGCAAAAGTCGAAGCGGCACCGCCAGTGACGGAGGAGCCAGGGGCCGAAGAGTCCACTGAAGAAGAGCTCACCGACGGAGAACCTGTCGAGGAGCCCGCCGCCGAAGAAGCGATCCCAGCGCAGCAAGCCTGGTGGCTGCTCTCGCTGTTCACGCCGAACGCTTCGGATCAGGTGGATTGGACCCGCGGCAAATACGCGCTGGTGGTTCGTTCGGGCCGCGTCGAGAGCGCCGCGCGGCATGGCGATCTGAAGACGCCGGCGAACATGATTCAGGAGGGATCGGTGCTGGTCTCCGATACGGAACCGCGCGGCGGCGCGCGCAACGTCGCGCCCGACAGCTTTCCGCACCCGGTGTATCGCGCCGGCTTCGCGCTGGCCATTCCCATCCCTCTGCGGGTGACGCCATGAAATACCGCGTTACGTGTCTTACGCCCACGCTGGTGGGCGATGGTCAGCGGCTGTCGCCGATCGACTACATGATCTGGAAAGACCACGTGAACGTGCTCGATCAGCGGCGCATTTTCCGCCTGCTGGCGAAGGGGCCGCGTCTGGATGGGTATCTGGCGCAGCTCAAGAAATCCGACAAACTGGACTTCGCCTCCTGGGGCGGCTTCGCACAGAACTTCGCCGGGCGGCGCATCCCCTTCGAGCATCCGGGCGCGGCGCAGTTTCTGAACCAGGCCAGTCCGCAGGACCTGTTCATCCCCACCTTCGCCACCATCTCGGCCGGCCCGTACCTGCCCGCCAGCGCGCTCAAGGGCGCGTTGCGTACGGCATTCGTACACGGCCGCTGGAACGAGCGTGCGTCGAAGGAACTGGCCGAGCGCGCCGCGTCGGGCGATCCGCGAGCCTTTCGGCATCCGGGTCTGGGGGTGGAGGACGTGACCCTGGGACCCGGCGGCGCCAACGCCATGCGCGCCATCCTGCCGGCCGATTCGTCTCCCATCGCGGAATCGAGTTTCAAGATCTACCTGCTGCGCACATCGACGCTGGAATCGCGCGGCGGCCAGGGTAGATACGAGCTGGCCTGGAAGACCAGCCCGCGCGGTTCGGTGCCCGGCCGCAGGCCCGACGACAGCACGCCCATGTTCGCCGAGATGGCCGTGCCCGGCGCCACCTTCGAAGGCGCCTGGCAGGAGAACGAGTTCATCAAACGCGGCGGCCGCACGTCGGGCAACCCGCGGGTGCCGGATCGGAATGCCATCCTGCAGGCCGCCAACGACTACGCGGCCGAGGCTCTGGCTCTGCACCGGCGCTATGCCGAGTGGACCGGCCTCAGCCTGTTCGGGGCCGCCATCTCCGAACTCGAACGGAAGGTGACCGAGGTGCGGGCCGCCGGGGGTGGGTGCGTCCTGCCGCTCGGCTGGGCCGCCGGATTCCTGTCGAAGGTGGCGAATCTGGACACTACCGACGAACCATTTCGGCAGGTTCTTCGCCAGGTCTCGTTCTACTCGCGCGCGGTGCAGTCCGGCCTGCCATTCCCCAAGACTCGCCGCATCGTGTTCCTCGGAAACCAGCCGGCAACGCTGGCGGGCTGGGTGCTCCTGGAGATCTCGTAACGAGTCCGGCGGCGCATACATGTTAAGATGCTCATGAGCCTGGCAGATCGCCGCGCCTATGTACAACGCCTTTTTCGGCTTTGAGGAAACCCCTTTCAGCCTGAGTCCCGATCCCAGTTTTCTGTACCGCAGCGTACAGCATGAGGAGGCTCTGGCCAACCTGATCTACGGCGTACAGAGCCGTAAGGGCTTTATCGTCCTGACCGGCGAAGTGGGCACGGGCAAGACCACCATGCTCGAATGCCTGCGCGATTTCCTGGAAACCCAGTACGTGGAGTTCGCCTTCATCTTCAACTCCCGCATTAACAGCGATCAGTTCTTCGAGATGATCGCCTACGACCTGGACCTCCGCTGTAGCCGCACGTCGAAGACCGAGGTCCTGTTTGCCCTGAACTCCCTGCTGCTGCAGCAGGCCAACGAGGGCCGGACCACGGTCCTGATCGTGGACGAGGCGCACAATCTGACCTGGGAAGTCCTCGAAGAGATCCGCATGCTGGGCAACCTGGAAACGCGCAGCGGCAAACTGCTCCAGATCATCCTCGCCGGGCAACCGGAGCTCGACCGCAAACTGGAGGCGCCCGATCTGCGCCAGCTCAAGCAGCGCATTGTGCTCCGTTGCTCGCTGCAGCCCTTCAACGACGAAGACACCGCCAGCTACATCAACACGCGGATGGAACGGGCGGGCATGCCCAATCAGACTGTGTTCTCGCCGGAGCTGATGGCGGAGATCCATCGGCGCTCCCAGGGCATTCCCCGCGTGATCAACGCCATCTGCGACAACCTGCTACTGACCGCCTTCGCCATGGAAAGCCACGTGGCCAACGTGTCCATGCTGGACGAAGTCTGTCAGGATATGCGGCTGGAGTGGCCCGGACGGCGGGTGCGCGGCCGCAGCCAGTGGGCCGAGCAGAGTTCTCTTTCCACCCGCGTTGACTGAATTCCCCCGGCATCAGTAGTCCAGGCCACTCTTCAGGCGTAACATATATTACAGCTCCTTAAAGACCTTAGAACTTTCGCACATTCATCCTTAGATTAGGGCTTGCGTTCACCCTGGTTCTCACATAAGATAGACAACGTAGTACTGTGCACATGGTAGGTCCATGTGTCGCTCTTTCTTTGTGTGTGAGGTAACGTACTTATGCTTAGAAACATTCTGCGCGTGGCCATTTGCGCTACAATCGTAATGTTTGGAGCGATCTCGGCAAAGGCGGCCATTTCGGGGAACGTGCCGATGCCTCTCCCCGGTCCGGACTCCAGGAATGTACCCATGCCGCTCCCCGGCCCGGATTCCCGGAATGTGCCCATGCCTCTCCCGGGCCCGGATTCCCGGAACGTCCCCATGCCGTTACCCGGCCCGGACTCTCGATAGCTCAAGCTGTCTGAAGACTCCGCCCGCTGACGCCTTTCAGCCAAAGGGGACCTGACCCGTGGAAGTGGTCTGGGGTTCCATTCTCAGCCTCGCTGCCATTGTATTGGTGTGTTTTTTGCTCGCCGTCATGCTCCGTTCGCGGGCCTGGCGGCGATATCCTTTTTTGTTCGCCTATTTGTTGGTTGGCCTGGTGTTCCAGGTGATCGCGCTGGCGATCTACGCACGAGGTGGCGTAGAATCCCCGCGGTATGCAATGCAATACTGGACCTCCGACGTCGTTAACCACGGCTTGATTCTGCTTCTGGTCCTGTTCCTGATTCGGGAGGCGCTGGTTGGCGACCGGGGTCCGGACATGACCACGTTCATGATCGTGGCGCCGGTGGTGGTCTTTGTCGGGGTGACCCTCTATCTCCTGTACGACCCGCACAGTGGCCGACATTGGATCTTCCCGCTCAGCCGGAATCTCAGTTTCATCGAAGAGGTCCTGAACTTTGTCCTGTGGACCATCCTGATACGGAATCGCTCGCGGGAGGTAGTGCTTCTGCTGGTGAGCGCGGGTCTGGGTATCCAGGTGACCGGAGAAGTCATCGGCAGGACGATCCGGTTGTATGCGCGCTCGCCTTCGATCTCCTGGCTTCCCGATGCCATCGTTCTGCTGTGCGAGGTGGGGGCGCTGTTCATCTGGTACCGCGCGTTCCGCGCCTATGGCCGCCAGCGCGCCGAATCCCCCCGTCCCCGCCCCGCGATCTGACCCCGGACCCTGAGGCCCCCGATGGAATCGTCGTAGAATAGTCATCAGAGAGTCACACGGGAGTGCACGGTGTCCGGTCACGCCGGCTGAAACAATATAACAATCGCCCAGCGGGGCTAAAGGAAAACAGATGGAAAAGCTGGCTCAGAACATTCAGGAAGCTTTTCTGAATAACGCGCGCAAGGACAAGACGTTCCTCACCATCTATCTGATGAGCGGCGTGAAGCTGTCCGGGCGGATCAAGAGCTTCGACAAGTACTCGGTAGTGCTCGAGACCAACAATCAGGAACAGCTCATTTTCAAACACGCGATTTCGACGGTAGTGGTGTCGCGGCCCTTCCACACCTCGGCGGGCCCGCAGGCTGCGGCGAGCGCCGCTTCCGGCGCGGGCGGTGCGGGAAGCCCGGCGGTGACCGGAAACGACAGTCCGCAGGAGTAATATTCCGCTTTGGCCTTTACCGGTACCGCCGGCGGTGAGCGCGCGATCCTGGTCGGGCTGGACCTGAAGGCGCGGCCGCGCCGGAACAAGGCGGCTGGAGCAGGCGTCCCCCCGTTCTCCGCGGAGGAATCCATCGAGGAGCTTCAAACGCTGGCCAGCAGCGCCGGCGCCAGCGTCGCGGAATCGATTCTGCAGGCGCGGGCGGCCCCCGATGCGGCCACTCTGATCGGCTCGGGTAAACTGACGGAGCTCGCTGACAAGCTCCGGTTTCATGAAGCGGATGTGGTGCTGTTCGACGCGGAACTCACTCCGACACAGCAGCGCAATCTGGAAAACGCGCTCGACTGCAAGGTGATCGATCGCACCCAGCTCATTCTCGACATCTTCGCGCGGCGGGCCCGCACCAGCGAGGGACAGTTACAGGTAGAGCTGGCGCAGCTCAACTATCTGCTTCCTCGTCTCACCGGCCATGGCGCGGCCATGTCCCGGCTGGGCGGCGGCATCGGCACGCGCGGACCCGGCGAAACGAAACTGGAGACGGATCGCCGGCGCATCTATCGCCGCATCCGCAAGCTGGCGGGCGATCTCGATACCGTTCGCGCCGGGCGCGGCATCCAGCGCAAACAGCGCCAGTCGGTGCCGCTGGCCACCATCGCCCTGGTAGGGTACACCAACGCCGGCAAATCCACATTGTTCAACCGGCTCACCAACGCCGCGGTTCTGGCCGACGCGAAGATGTTCGCGACGCTCGATCCCACTGTGCGGCACATCACCCTGCCCTCCCACCGGCGCGTGCTGGTGAGCGATACCGTAGGCTTCATTCGCAACCTGCCCGCCACGCTGGTGAAGGCCTTCCGGGCCACTCTCGAAGAGGTGACCGAGGCCTCGCTGCTGCTGCACGTCGTGGATGTTTCATCGCCGCACACCGAGCAGTACATGGGCGAAGTCCTGGGAGTGCTGCATGAGATCGGCGCCGGCGAAAAAACGCAGATTCTGGTGCTGAACAAAACCGACCTTCTGCCCGAGGCCGCGACCGATGCGGCGGCAGCGGCCCAGAGGTTGCAGGGCGCGAAGGGCGCCGCGCATACCGTGGGCGTCTCCGCACGAAATGGCGCGGGCATGGACGCGCTGCTCGAACTCATCGACCGGGCACGAACACGGCCGGGTGGCCTCGGTCCGCTACGCCGGCGATACCTGTGAGATAGAGGCGGATGTGCCCGAGTCGCTCCTCCGATTTCTGGAGCCCTTCCTATCGGCGTGATTCCTCCGGAATACGGGGCAACGGATGCGGGAATGCTGTTCTATAGTGGGAGGGGGCGCATGAATCTCCCGAACACGCTGACCCTGCTCCGCATCTTCTTCGTGCCGCTGCTGGTGGCGGTGCTGGTGGAGCAGAACTTCAACCTGACCTGGAACGGCAACGTTCTGCTCCCGAACGAATTCCTCGCCCTCGGCATCTTTCTGGCCGCGGCCGGCACGGACCTGCTGGACGGATGGCTGGCGCGGCGCTGGAAGCAGATCACCACGGTAGGCACGCTGCTCGATCCCATCGCCGACAAACTGCTGGTCTCGGCCGCGCTGATTTCCCTGGTGCAGATCCGTCTGGTGCCGGCGTGGATCGTCATCGTCATTATCGGGCGGGAGTTCGCCGTCTCCGGCCTGCGCAGTATCGCCGCCGCGGAAGGCTACACCATTCGCGCCAGCGATCTGGGTAAGACCAAGATGCTGCTGCAGGTGGTGGCCATCGCCGTCGCTCTGGTGAGTGTGCGGCGGACCGCGCTGCAACCGGCGGCCATCGTGTGCATGTGGGGCGTCATGGCGTTCGGTCTGGTGTCCGCGGTGGACTACTTCCGGAAGTTCTGGCGCAAGGTGGATGAGAGCATCAAGCGCGGCCGCCGCCGCAAGCTCCTGCGGCTGGAGAGGGAGAGCTGCGTCGCGGGCGAGCCCGTCACGTCCACTTCCGTGATTTCGGGCGACGAGCTGTAGAAGCTGGTTGGTTGTCGGCGGTGAAGCGGGGTGCGTCCCCAGCCGGCGCGATGCCGAGCGCCACTCCGCCTACGTGGTCGCTTCCCCAGGCTGGGCCGGCTTCTCCTCGTCGGTTGGAGGCGGCTTCTCAATGAGCTTATAGCCGTCGCGGGTGAACAGGACGTCGCGCACTTCGCCCTTCTTGCCAAGGCTTCCGAGCTGGCGGCCATTCCATTCGATCTGTATGCCGCCGGCGTTGCCAATCAGCACTCGCGTGTTCTGCTTCCCTTCGACATTGCGACTCTGCTGGCCCTTGATGACGCCGGCGAAGACGGTTCGTCCATCGGCGGTGACACGCACCCAGGTATCCTCGGTGGCCGCCAGCGTGATGCGGATATCATCGGCAGCACCGGCCGCGGGAGCTTGTTGCGGGGACCCCGGTGCGGAAGGTTGTCCCGCCGGCGCCGGCTGTGCTGCGTTCGTCTGCTGCGGCGGCTCGGATACTGTGGAAACCTGCGGCGTCACCGACCGCGTCTCCACCACGGGAGCGGGCGCCCGCTTCGCGCCCGATCCGGCAACACCGCGGCTCATTTCATTGGCCTGGGCGTGGCTCTCAATGCGGCGCCACCAGGAGTAGAGAAGGCTGCACCCCACCACCACCGCGAGCAGTAATCCAATGGACGGCAACACGCGCATGGCGGTAAGCCAGGAGCCGCGCACGCCGATAGGCCGGATATTGCGCAGCATGGATTTCCCCTGGTGCGGCATGGGCATGGGTATGGGCGCTTCCTCGATCTGGATCGCGGCGAGCGCCTGCTCGATCTCGTCGGCGTCCAGGCCCAGCGCGTCCGCGTACTGGCGCACGAAGCTCTTGTAGAAGAATCCGCCGGGCAGGCTCTTCCAGTCGTCCGCCTCCATGGCTTCGAGGTACTTTCGATTTACCTTGATTCGGGCGGCAACTTCCGTCAGATCGAGGCCCTGTTGGGTCCGGGCGAGGCGGAGTATGGTACCAGGTGAGGTCATGTGCGACGCGGTGGCACAGTGCCCAATGGGTATAATACAACAGTCGGTGGAAACATACCGGAATGGCGCCATTTCGGTGGTGGTCGTCAACTGGAACCGCTGCGCCCTCCTGCGCGGATGCCTGCAGTCGCTGATGGCGCAGCAGATCGACCGCGACGTGGAGATCGTGGTCGTGGATAATGGTTCAGTAGACGGCTCGGCCGCTATGGTCGAGAACGAGTTCCGGGACGCCGGCCGCTTTCGCCTGCGGCTGATCCGGAACAGCGGGAATCGCGGCTTTTGCGCCGCCAACAACCAGGCATTCGCGGTGAGCCGGTCCGAGTTTGTGGCCTTGCTCAACAACGATGCCGAGGCCGGACCGGGCTGGCTGGCCGGTCTGGTGGAAGCGTTCGAAGAACGGCCCGATGTCGGCATGGCCGCCTCGCGCATCCTCGTGTATGAGGACCCGAGGCGCATTGACAAAGCCGGACATCTGATGTATCTCGACGGTCAGAACCGGGGCCGCGGCTCCGGCGCGCTGGATAACGGACAGTATGATCGCGTGGAAGAGGTACTCTGGCCCGATGGTTGCGCCGCCATGTACCGGCGCGCCATGCTCGATCAGATCGGCGGTTTCGACGAGGACTTCTTCGCCTATGCGGATGATGCGGAACTCGGCCTGCGCGCGCGCATCGCGGGTTGGAAGTGCCTGTACATGCCGGCGGCCGTGGTGCGGCACCGGCGGGGAGAAACGCTTGGTCTCCGTTCGCTGCGCCGGGTGGAACTCATCGAGCGCAACCGCGTCCTGCTCGCGGCCAAGCTGTTTCCGTGGAGTCTCCTGTGTCTAAACGGCGTGTTCTACATGGCAAGACTGACGGCGGGTCTGGTGGCCGCGCTGCGGGGCCGCGGGGAAGTGGGCCGCTTCCCGGCAACGGGTCGCCTGAGGGTGGCAATGGCGCTCCTGCGGGGCGATCTGCAGGCGCTCCGAATGCTGCCGGCGATGCTGCGCAAACGGCGCCAGGTGAACGCGATTCGAAAGCTCTCCCCGCGCGCGGTCCGGCAACTCCTGTGGCGGCATCGAATCACCCTCGCCGAGTTGAGCGAGCAGGCGATCCAGGCGCCCCTCTAAACACCGCCGTTCCGGAGAACGCCCCGGTCTGTCCCGCATGTGGCGATTCCGCTTCCCGCGTCCTGTTCCGCGCCACCGACCGCCTGTATCACACCACCACAAAACAGTTCCACATTGTCGAATGCAAAGGCTGCCGCCTGCTCCGTCTCGATCCCTGCCCCAGTGTGAAGGAGTTGCCCGGCTACTATCCGAAGAACTACTGGTTCGCGCCGGCCGCGGACGCCGCCAGCCGGATGGAGGAACGCTGGCGCCGCTTCGCTCTTCGCGATCACGTCAACTTCGTGGAACGCGCCATCCGCGATTCCGGCGAGCGCGGCCTGGTGCTCGACGTTGGATGCGGCGGCGGTCTGTTCCTGAGTCTCATTCGGGAAGTGACCGGCCTGCCCGTGCTCGGACTCGACTATTCGCTGGATGCGGCGCGCGTGGCCTCCACCACTAACTCGGTGCCGGCCTTCTGCGGCACGCTCTGCCAGGTGCCGCTGGCTCCGGAGAGTTGCGCGGCCGTCACTATGTTCCACATTCTCGAACATCTGCACGACCCCGAACCCTACGTCCGCCAGGCCCGCCAACTTCTGCGCCCCGAGGGACGGCTGGTTGTGCAGGTGCCCAACGCCGGCTGCTGGCAGTTTCTGTTGCTCGGCGAGAATTGGAACGGGATCGACGTTCCGCGTCATCTCATCGATTTCCGCCAGGACGACCTGATCAATCTGCTCGACCATTGCGGATTCGAAGTTCTGCGCGTCAAACACTTCTCGCTCCGCGACAATCCGGCCGGGCTGGCCAGCAGTCTCGCGCCTTCGCTCGATCCCATGGCCCGCCGCGTGCGCCGCGTTCCCGAGAGCCCGCGGACGCGCATGTTCCGGGATCTCCTCTACTTCGGCCTGCTCTGCCTGGCTCTGCCGTTCACCGTGGTGGAAGCAGCCTGCCGCGCCGGCTCCACCCTCATGGTGGAGGCGCGAATCCGCAAGTGATCTATCGTACCCTTGAGCGCCGCCTCCCTGCCGCTCTGCGCCGACACCTGCTGTTCTTTGAGGCGGAGATCGAGCGTGCGGTCGGCGCGTTCGCGCGTTCGCTTCCGGCCTCTTCGCGGGTGCTCGATGCGGGTGCGGGCGAATGCCAGTACGCCGGCCATTTCACCGGGCATCGCTACGCCGCCGTCGATCTCGGCATCGGGGACCCGGCCTGGAACTACCGCGCGCTCGACGCCATCGCCGATCTCACGGCGCTTCCTTTTCCCGACGGCTCTTTCGACGCCTGCGTCAACATCGTCACGCTCGAGCACGTGAGGGAACCGGCCGCCGCTCTGGCCGAGATGGCGCGTGTACTGAAACCGGGGGGCCGCCTGCTCCTCATCGTGCCCCACGAGTGGGAAGTGCACCAGGCGCCGCACGACTATTTCCGGTATACCCGTTACGGCGTCGCCTGGCTGCTGGATCGCGCCGGCTTCACCGCAGCGGACATCCGGCCGGTAGGAGGGTGGTTCCGTCTGACCTCGCGGCGTCTGCTCAACGGGCTGCAGTTCTTTCCAGGCCCCCTGATCGTCGTCGCCGCCGTGTTCCTCGCCCCGCTCGCCCTGGTGCTGCCCCTGTTCGACTCTCTCGACCGCGACCACAACTTTACCCTGGGATATGTATGCACCGCCAGAACCGCAAAGGGCCCGGCGGCGGGCCTCCGTGTGGAGGAGGAACCCTGAATCACCCGCCGCCGAAGCTCCGTTTTGTGCGAGCTCCTCAGACGAAAGATCGCCACTGAAACAGGCTTCGGTCCACAGGGGGCGAATCACCGGCGGCAACGATGTCGAGATCAAGATGCGGGATAGGATGATGGGGAATTTTCCGGCCTCCGATAAGCTGGGAAGTAGTCTGGACCGGCGTCAGATTGATCCACGGTTAGCTGCTCATAGACCTTTCGGTCGAAGATGCGACCGCATAGGTATGCTGTCCTGGTTCCGGTTGACCATCCTCGCTTGAAGCGAGCGAGATTGCGGGACTGATCATCGCGAAGGCCGGCGCCTCCGCCCAGGCTCATCCAGCGCGCTCCACTGGTGGCAAACAACTCTAATGCTGTCCACATCAATGCGAATGACGCAAACTCGCAATAGCCCCGATCGTTGGATGCAGCCAAGTGATAGTAGACCACGTTGTTCTGCACAATCCAAAGAGCGATCGCCACGGTCTCCCGACCGCACACCGCACGCAGCATTTCCAGGCCCGGCACCTCCAGTTGCCGCCGTAAGGAGACCTCGGAGAAAGCAGCGAAACCGCGAATGGAGTGCCGTCGGACTAAACAACTGTAAAGCTCGACCCACGTCGAGGCGTATTTCGCTGGCACTTCGCATCTCTCCACGACCACGCTGCGAAGCGATCGGCGGGTATATCTGCGGTGATGTTCAGAAACGAATTCTTCGCGGTGCTGAGTGAGATCCGTTACAAAGTGATCCTTGTATGGGATTACTATGTCTGGAAAGACCGTTCGCAGTAGTGGCAAGGTATAGTCCCCCAAAGGATCTGTCACAAGAACGGCCGAGACCGCGTCGGCTGGCCCATCCAGATCGTTCTGGAGGCGGGACCAGTCTGCACAACAGAATATGGGGTAAGGCCCTGCCAGATCGTGCTGAGCGGTTCCGGGAATCCTCCGCTGGAGCATCCATCCGCCGGAGCAGGGCAGATTTCTTGGATGACCGAATTCAGCCAGGGATTCCGCGTAGGACGAATGCAGGTATCCTGTAATCACGGGTGGCGTGGAAAGCGAGGTTGATTGAGTTCCAGAGTACTGGCAGGCTCTAATCGACACTCAATCGTTTGGGCTTCCTGACAGGTACTGCGGCCCGAATGTCTGATCAGGTGCAAGAGGTCAGGGGCAAGTGCTTGTGCGCTACGCAGCAAGCTACAGACACCCTCAATCTGAGTAGCATTGACTGAGGTGCCGGTTGGCAGCACTATTACGCGGTCACACAACGCTTCCGTGAACGGTAGAGGGAAACCGGCTACGCCGCACGATGACAGGTACGGCTCCATTCGATGGCAGCCGGGGTGGAAATACCGTCGTGCTATCACGTTTTCCGCATGTAGCAGATCTACTATCAGGTCTCGGCTGATTCCGTTCTGCGCATCCCACTCAATCACGACATACTGGAAGTTGCGCTCTTCGCTTTCGCACACCGGGTAGATTCGCACCCCAGGCACGCCACTCAGATTCCGCTGGTAACATTCATAATTGTGTCGATTGACTTCTTTGAACTGGTCCAGGCTCTCCAGCCCAGTAAGCCCCATGGCAGCCGCTATCTCATTCATTTTGGCGTTCGTTCCAGCGGATACCACTTTGTCGTATCCAGCAAAGCCGAAGTTTCTCAAAAGCCTCACCTTTGCGGCCAACTCGGCGTCGTTCGTGGTAACAGCGCCACCTTCCAAGGTATTGAAGTACTTAGTGGCATGAAAGCTGAACACCTCGGCATCGCCGAAGCTGCCAATCATTCGACCTGAATGCGAACAGCCGAATGCGTGCGAAGCATCGAAGATTAACTTCAAATGCCAGTGCTTTGCGATCGCAGTCAATTGCTCTACTGCGCAGGGCTCACCCCAAAGATGCACACCGATAATCCCGGTCGTGCGCGCGGTAATCATGCTCTCGATAAGAGCGGGATCGAGACTGTGACTGCTAGGATCGATGTCGCCGAACACCGGCTTGACGCGTTGCCATTCGAGAGCATGCGCGGTTCCCACGAATGTGAAAGAAGGCATCAAGACTTCGCCCGCTAGCGCGAGTGCCCGGATAACCAGTTGGAGCGCCAGGGTGCCGCTGGAAACAGCAACACAATGTTGAACATCCAGTATCGCGCCGATCCGAAGCTCCAATTCCCGCACCAGAGGACCGTCGTTAGTAAACCAACGACGATCGAGAACATCGTTGATTCGGGCCAGCAAAACATCGCGATTGCCGATAATCGGCGCGCCGACGTGAAGCGGTGCTGAAAAAAGAGGAGTGCCACCCAAGAGTGCGAAGTCCGCAGCCGATTGCTTGTGACCGGAGAGACTTGCCACGCTGATAACATACCGCATCCGCGTGTTCTAAATGGTGTGGAGGCCAATCGTTATTGCCGGATCAGCGGGTTGAGGGAGCACCGCCACTGGAACGTCACAGCAATGTCGCGCCTTGCCGAGCGCTGTTATGGCTCCAACCTCCCAATCATATGCCATAGCGCGCGGCCAGCCGGCCAAACCGCTCGCATGCGCGCCGGTACAGTTCGACGTCACCCGCACGATGGACATCGACCGCGCGGCGAACGGCCGGATCGATCTCGTAAGAATGGCCCTGCCGATTCGGATTGGCGTGGCCGCGCTCGGTTTCCGGCGGAAGTTTACGGCCAAAGACCGCCTCGAACAGCGCGACACTGCGCTCGTACTGTTCGGTCAGCCCCACCATCGTCAGATCCTCCAGCGGCGTTCGGCCAAGATACCTTAACTGGAAATCAGGAAGCTCGGCGATAAGCTCCGGCAGGCTCGGGCGAAGCTCGTGGAAGGCCCTGATCAGGGGATGATCGATCTCGGGGTGCCGTTGCAGGAACTGATAATGTGATGCCGCCTGCTGGTAGGGATTCCGGAAGAACGCGGTGAGGTCAGTAGTAGGGAACAGTCCTGCATACTTGTCGGCGATGAAGTGCCCGTAGATGAGGTCATAGTCGCGCAGGAGTTGATCGCGCTGGTTGCGCGTGCGCTCCGCGCTCAGATTCAGATCGTCCCAACCGATCCAGTCCTCATAGTCCTGGAGCATCCGCCCGCCGTACGAGGCCGCGAGACGCAGGCGGAAGGACATGCCGGCGGTTTTGGGAACGTGGATTGCAACGATCATTCCGCGCGCGCTCCCGGCGGTGGGCCAGCCGCCGAGTCATCACGGGCCGGTACAGGTGTCGGGGTTTTGTTGACGGCGAAAAACTCGTCGCGCGCCCGCACGTCGTAATCCGGGTAATCGAACAGATTGAGCAGCGACAAATGCCGGTGGCGCACCTCGGTCGCGATAGCGGCGTCGATGCCCGCAGCCTTAGCCAGGCTGTAGACGAGTCCGTCGGTTGCGAAAGGGATAGTATCGATGACTTCCTTCCTCACCATGACCAGCCGGCCGGGTGGATTGAACGGCTGAATGAGAGCTTCCTGCGGAGGGTCGGGCGAAAGCGACCGTTCGGGACTATGCGCCTTGATGAGGCGGTCGAACCAATACGCATCGAGGTCCGGAGCGAGCAGTCGCGCCTTCGCTGCGTCCACGAAGTCACGGGTGTCGCAGTAGGAGCCGAGAATCCCAAGCTTCGGGTGGGCGTCCATCAATGCACACATGCGTGAGAGCCAGCAGGACTGGGTATCGAAAACAACGACATCGCTCTCGACGACGACTAGGTAGTTCGCGCCCCCATATCGGTACCTCGCGATCGCTTCGGCAACCCGTTTGGGTGAATTGGTCTCGTGCCACTCAACTTTGTCGAACATCCCGCGCCGCTCGAATCCGGCAACCACCTTGCGGATCCCTGGGTCGTCGGAATGATTGTCAACGAAGACAAAGCGCGCCGGATGGCGAGTATATCGATAGAGGCTGTCGAGGCACGTCCACAAATACAGCGGACGATTGCGCGAGAGAATGATGACCGTGACCGGTTCCGGGAGATTGCTCATGAGTGCGTTCATTGATTGAAGAACCGGGAAAACGGCCTGCCACAAGAATGCCGCGTATCGAGTGGCCAGGGCATCAGGCGGCGCCCGTTGGCTTCGCGCCGCCGGCCAGACGTGCCCAGCCAAAGCCCGTTCGGCCGAAATCGTCCCCATTGTAAAACATGATCAAGTCGTCGCGGTGGGGAACAACGCAAGCGTACGCCTGCATCCAACTATCGAAGTCGCTCGTTTCCGGCGGGTTTTCGTACGCAACTGGCTCGGCCGCTCCGGAAAACCCACCATGCTCGTCGGCCAGGATCGAGGCCAGGCGATAGGCACCGTCTCCGACACCCCGATAGACTTCACCTCGGCGGCTGAACCAGAGGCGAAGACCGTCGTTGCCCTCGGCCACCCACGGCCGCCCGTAACCCGCCGCTGGCGCCCGCAGGGCGATTGTGGTCTGCGATCGGGCATCCCAGATGAATCCGTCCGACGAATGGGTGGATCGGATCTCGTAGAACGGCTCCATCTTACCGTGGACGGGTCGCCATTCTGTTCCACTCACGTACCACATTCGGTAACCTTCGCGCATCCGGCGCACTGTAGGCGCCGTAGTGAAACAGGGATCAAACGGCCCTATGCCGTGCACCGGCCCGGAAAAAGCTTTGCGAAAGGTCAGGCCATCGTCGCTGACGGCGAGACCTATGGCGGTCTGGCCTCGGACATCTTCGCGCCTGGATACACCGATGTAATAGAGGCGCACCTGACCATCGACCCATAGTGCCGCCGAAGGGCTTGCACCCCCATGGTCGAACGTGCCGGGAGGACCACAATCGAGCAGGGAATCCAGGTATTCGGCGACGACACGCATCCTGTCGCCGGGGTCAAGATCGACTGCGAGCATCCGGGAACAGTTTCCGCAATCGCGGGCGCCGAAGTAGACCCTCCAGAGCCGCTCTGACATCGCCAGCACAGTAGGCAACTGGGCGTGACTCACCCACCAGCAATGGCCCGGCTTCACCGGCAGTACAAGGCCTTCGCGGCGCCAAAGGGAAGAACGAGGCTTCATCGGAAACGCAGGCGCTTGATGCGTTTACTGGAGTAGGGGGCGACGGCATCCGCCGGGCCCGGCACGACGCTTTCATCCGGCAAGTCCTTCTTCACGATGGCGCCACCTCCCAGAAAGCACGCTATCCCGATCTTGACACCGCTGTCGATCCCAACCTTGCCGGCCAGGAAACAGCGCTCGCCCAATTGCACGTTGCTCCCCAGGCCGACGTGAGAAGCGAGAAAGCAATAGTCGCCGATGACCGCATGATGGCCGATGTGGTTGCTACTCCAGATCATCACCCCGGCGCCGATCCGAACAAACGGCTGAATGACGTTGTTCTCCAGGATGAAGCAGTTTTCCCCGATTTCCCTGGTATAGACGTGGGAAGCCGGATGAATGAAGGATGTGAACTCGTAACCGCGCCGCCTGCCTTCTATATGGCGGTCACGGCGGAATTCGTTGAGATTGCGATAACTGAGCGGCCCCAACAGCTTGACCGATTCGGGCGGGAAGCGGCCCTCCAGACGTTCCCAGGCGACCAGCGGCAGGTCCTGGAACGTATCCGACTTCTGAAAGGCGGAATCGACGGTGAACCCAACGACCCGGTCGGGGCCATGAGCGTCCATGTAGACCTTGGCGACCTCGGCAATTTGTCCGGCGCCAAAAACAACCACATCCGCCACCGTCAGTCCCCTTCACTCAAATACTGTATGCTAGGCTCTTGACTATGCGCCGACCTCAATCGTCGCAAAGCGAGTCTTCCTTCGTCAACATCTGTGCTGACTCGAACAAGCCTGCCATAACGTGTGAGCCGCCGAAACCTCTGCGGCGTCTGTCGGTCTGTCTCATCAATCCGCGCTACACCCCGACGTTCTGGGGTTTCGATTTTGCTCTTCCCCTGATGCCCGGGAAGAAGAGCTACTCTAACATCACCGGAGCCCTGCCGGCGTTGGCGGCTCTTACTCCACCGCATTGCGATGTGAAACTGCTCGACGAGAACGTGGAGCCGATCGACTACGAGGCCCTGCTCCATTTCGACGTGATCGGTCTGACGGGCATGATCGTACAGGCCGCACGCATGCGTGAGATCTTACTCGACCTAGGGAAGCTACCCGCAGTGGTCGTGGTAGGGGGTGCCTATGTGTCGGTTGCGGAGGATTGGTTCGCCGGTCTTTGCGACATCCGCTTCATCGGCGAGGCGGAGGAGACCTGGCCGGCCTTTCTCACCGCGCTCGCGGCCGGCGAGCAGATTGCCAAACGCTACGAGCAAGCGGAAAAGACCGACATGCGGAAGGTTCCCGCGCCGCGTTTTGACCTGCTCAAACCGGACCGCTACCAGTTGGCCCCGCTGCAGTTTTCACGCGGCTGTCCGTTTCAGTGCGAGTTTTGCGACATCATCACGGTCTTTGGGCGCAGGCCGCGGGTGAAGACGGTTGAACAGATGATCAAGGAATTCGAAGCTGTCCACCAGGCCGGCTTCCAGTCCTGCTTCCTGGCTGACGACAATTTCATCGGCAACAAGAAGCAAGCGAAGATCCTTCTGCGCGCCTTGATCGAATGGCAGCAAGCACGTGGCTATCCGCTGCAATTCTATACAGAAGCGAGCGTCAATCTTGCTGACGACCCGGAACTCATCGATCTGATGGCCGGGGCGAACTTCCGGCAGGTATTCATCGGCGTGGAGTCGCCGCGCGGAGAATCGCTCGCCGAAACCCGCAAGTTCCAGAATATCCGGGGCGACAGCCTCGAAGCGAAGATCCAGCGGATACGGGACGGCGGCATCGTAGTCATCGCCGGCTTTATCGTCGGGTTTGACCACGACGACGGAGCAATCTTCGACGAACAGTTCGATTTCATTCAGCGCACCGGAATTGCCCAAGCAGCCGTGGGCTTGCTGACGCCGATCCCGACCACTCCCTTGTACGATCGCCTGAAGGCGGAGGGCCGGCTCGATTTCGGGGATCCCGATGTGCTCTTCCATCCCAGGCTCATGAGCCGCGAGACGCTCAAGCGTGGATATGAAAAGCTGCTGCGGCGCCTGTACGAGCCCGAGGCCTACTTCGATCGCCTGTTCCGCGGGTATCGCGGCTCGCCCGCGTTCCGACGACGCCGCGCAATCATGGATGCGGCGGTGTTGCCGCAGCAGACCGTCGCGTCGAAACTCGTCCGTACCGCCGGCGGACTAACGCAGGCCTTCAGGCTCGCTCTTACGCTCGCTCGCGCGAGGCTATTGCGGCGATTGGGCGGCGCATATCTCGAAGTTTGGTTCAGAGAGAATCTGCCGCTTGGAAGGGATGCTCTTCCCTTCTGCATGTTTGTGCACCTTTGTGTGATCCACTGGCACTTTTACAACGTGATTCGATTGCCAAAGAAGAATGGGTTTGGCGCCGTCTCTGCGAAAGAAGCAGCAGCCAGCGCGCAGGCGAGCCTCCCCGCCGTCTGCGCTTCATCAAGTCTGCCCAATTGAGCAAGGGCCGCGACAATCTGATCGACCATCGCGCCCGCCAGGTCCGGCGCGACCGGGAGACCGATGACACGGCGTGCCGACGCCTCGGCTACCGGCAATTCATCGCGTTGGAGTGCCCGAAGACAGCGTTCTGTGTGGAGGCCCGCACCGTACTGGAGCCTGTGGCCGATACCCGCGCCGCCCCCTTATATTGCGGGTAGTGGCACGGTCAATGCCGGCGCACACGAACACGAGCCGCGGCTGTCCCGGAGCGTATCCTACGTCAGACTGCACTCCACCTTGTTGACTTTCTCCGCGATCACTTCCAGCAACCACGGAACACTCAGCAGCCGTTGTGTGAAAGGCGAGGTCTCGGCCTCATCCAGCCGCCCGTGCGAACCGTGCGGGCACATTGTGAACCCCAGCTTGTCCGCCACGTGGCATCCGGCCCGGACGATGTCGGCGATTCCGCGATTCTTCGGGTCCACCGATCGCGATGTGGCGCACTGGCTCAGATCCTCGGGCATGCTCCAGCGAGCGAACAACGCCTCGGCAATCTGGAACGAGTTGACGCCGAACGCGGCCTCCTCGAGATCGATCACCGCGTGCCCGTCTTCGGAGGCCATTTCGAGTACGCGATTGTACTGCGTCGGGAACTCCGTCACCAGAGCGAGTTGCCCCACACCGTGCAGCAGCGCCGCGGTGTACGCATGATCCATGCGCGAAACGCAGTCGATCATGTGCTCGCACAGCAGCGCCGAGGCCAGGCTGTGCCGCCAGCAACGGCGGATGAGGTCGCTGCCGGGCGCGCGCGGCAGGAACCGCCACAGACACGCCGTGAACACGATCATCTCCGTCCGGTCTCTTCCAATGATGGCCAGGGCCTGCAGGATGCTCCGGATCTCGGCCCGCAGATTGAACAGGGCGGAATTGGACAGGCGCAACACCTCGGTGGACATGGCGGGATCGGTGGTGATCAGGCGCGCCAGCTCGGAGAAGGATGCCTCTTCGTTGATGAGCCGCATCACGCGGAGCGCCACGGGGGAAAAGGCGGCAAAACGGGACTGCGTGGCGAGGCGGTTGATTACGGGCGCAGGATCAGGGGAAACCGTAATGTTGGATGTCATCTCGCCCTTCTCCGTCATATCGATGAGAAGAGTGCCCGGTTAGAGGCTTAGTCGATCGCGAAACCATACTCGCGCCACGGGTCCCGGGATAACTCCGACCCATAGAGCCGCAGCCAGTACCGCCCAGCCGCCAGTACTCGGCCTACCTCCACGCTCACTGCCGGACCATCCACTCTAACCCGCTGTTCCCACACGGGTTGTCCGTTGTGATCGACAAGCTGGAGGCGGCAGTCGCAGCCCGCGGGAAGGCGGGATGTATCGATATCCAGAATCAGCCGGCGGGCGGACGTCGTGTGACCAATGGCGCCGCCGGTCCCAGCCCGCAGGCTTGCCAGCTTTACCCGGGACGTCCCCCGGATAGCTGGCGCCGGCTGCCACGAGAGAAACAGCGAGAAGCCGGCAATTAGGGCGGCTGCCGCGGCCAGCGTCACTGGCGACCTCACGGTTGGCCGAAAAAACCCCGATCCCCAGGCTGTTGCCGCTCTTGCCGGCCCGCGGCGAGCTAATTGCGCCCCCGCGGCTCTTGCCGCAGCCACATACTCATCGGATTCGTTCAGGCGTTCCTGGCAGGCCCCGCACAAGAGAAGGTGCTCCTCGAAGGCGGCGCACTCCTGTTCCCTCAGCCGGCCCAGCGAATAGCGCTCCACCAGTTCGTCAGTGAACTGCGCACACTCGTCCACAGGCATGACGCCTCCGCCCTCCCCGGCTTTCCCCGGAACGACGGCCCGGAGCAACCCTGAGGCGGCTTAGTGGCGCATGGAGGAATATGTTCTCACAAAAAGTGCGCTGAGCGCCTTTTGCTGCAGTTTCTTCTTCCCCAGCTCCCCGAACCGCGCCTTGGCCCGCGACTTCAGGAGCCGGAACTGCGTCTCGGTCAGCTCCATCTCGCGACAGATCTGGTCCTGGCTCTCCTCCTGAAGATAGAAGCGGACCAGGATTTCGCGGTCCCGCTGGGAAAGGGACTCCAGCACCCGGCGCATCAGGGCTATATTCTCCCGTGACACGAGGCTCTGCTCGGGATTCCAGGTGTGATCGGGCAGCCGTGTGTTGACGTCGATCTCCACCTCCTCGCGGCGGCTGTGCACCAAGCCGTCGATGTGCGCGGCCACCTGGCGGCGCACCACCGTCCGCACGAAGCCCATCAGGCGCTCCGGCTCGCGCAGGTCACCACGGCGGATGGCCTGCACCACGATGAGAAACGTATCGTGGACCCGGTCGTCCAACTCCTGCGGGCCCAGTTGCCGGCACAAGTAGAAACGGATGCCTCGCGCAAAGACTCGGTAGAGCTCCTCCATGCCGGAGGGGTCGTCGCGGCGAATCCGCTCCACCAGATCGGACCAGTTGTTTGGCGCTTCCGCGGCGCTCGCTTCCTGGGGTTGCTCTTCCACGGCTTCACCCTCTCCCCCCTTGGCCTCCGGGTCCGGTATTCCCGCTTCCGCGAAACTGAGCGCTTCCATGTCCCCTACTCCTTTTCAACAGCCAGAAACGTCGCCCAGTAGTTTGGTCTGGCGCGCCACGTCCCCGAGTGCAGCATGTCCAGAGTCGCGGCTCTGACCGCGCGGGCTGCCGCTCGCCCCCGCCGCGAGTCCCTGTCCAGATGGCGGTAGAACTCCCGGAAGAACTCACCGGTATCGTCCTTCACCGTCCACCTTGTCCCCACTACCACTTGCGCCCCGGCGGTCAGCCACGCCCGCATAAGGTCCGGCGTGTCCGACCCGGGCTTCGGCCCATCCGCGCCCGACCCGCATCCGCTCATCGCCACAATGCTGCCCGGAACCCGCAGGTGGCTGATGTTCGCGCTGGTCAGCAACTCGCGCCGCCCTTCACCATCCATGCCCAGCACGAGTGCGGAGCCATCCGCCTCACGGATCACGTGCGTTCCCAGGTGGATGATCGCGGGCCGGCGGGCCAGAGCGGCCAGGAATCCCCTCTCCGAAGCATCCGCGCCGCGGAGCAGCACGGTCTCCAGTCGTGCGCTGCGCGCGCAGGACTCCAGTTCCACGCCCGCGCCCGCCAAACGGGGAAGTTCCCCGTCCGGGCCGGGCATCATCCACCGGAACAACCGCGGTTTCCAGCGAGGGTCCGCGCTGTTGTACACGCCGTCGCCGATCCCCAGGAACACATTCGCCGGTGGATCCTCCCGCTCGCTTGCACTCGCCAGCCCGCCCAGCGTCTGGCGGATCTCGTGGCGCTCAACCAGATACTTCGGGGAGGGACCATCGTTGACCGCCAGAGCCGCAAAGGGCGTTTGAAACAGCTCGTCATTCGCTTCAATCAACCACACCGGCTTCTCCAGGACATTGCGGTCAACCTGGCCGAACAACATCCGATACAGAGCCAGCGACAAGCGCGGCCACTGGGCGGAATCATTCTCCAGAGCGGACCACGCGGCCGTGCACCTGGCGCGCAATTCCGCCGCGCCCGGCAGGCTGTACTGCCGAAAGCCCCGGCCTGTGACCGTCCGCAGTGATGATCGCTGCACGCCTGGGACAAAGCTCAGCAGGGCCTCGTTCGCGTCGAGTTCTTCACGAATGACTCTGAGTGCGTCGGGGGAGGCGAATCTCTCTCTATTCCCGTCAGTCGACGCCTGCGCGGCGCCTCGCATGGGGGTGGGGCCGCTCACAGCAAGGCAGGCGACCGCCAGGACAAGACCAGCCACCGCGATGAAGCCCAATAAGAATGTAGCCTTGATCACAAACAATCCCCGCGCCCATCAAGACACACTTCACGCCAGGCCGCTTAGGTCCAGGTCTGGGAAGGAGTGATTGCAACTGAGATGAAGTACTGGTAGTACTAAGTAAAAGACTATACCTACATCCCAGGATGATTTCTATAGGCCCACAGGGAAAACCTGTGGAAATCGCCGTATGGTACTGATCTTTGGACTGAAACAGTCCGCAGCCTTCTGGCTCGTCCCGCTGCGAGCCGGTCATTCGGCAACACAATCGAGCATCAATGTTGTAGTACTACTAGTCATCTCATCCTATGTGTCGGGCTACCACCTTTTTCAGTGAGGGTGAATACCCGTTGACATCAGAACAGGTTCTTGAACCCGGAGAGTTCCGGTGGTATTCTGAGGGCGACGTGGATTGATTTATGCTCCGTGCCTTGGAGCTGGCTAATTGCAACCACGATAAAAAGTGCTAAAGGTGAGTCGGTCTTCGCAAATTCAGACCCCCGGCGCCCTGTAGCCGGGGGTTTTTTCTTGGGCCGAATCGCCACGAAAGGAGTACCGCGTGAGCGCTTCGCCTGTTCCTGGTTCCATTCGAGGGAGTGAGGGAGATCTCGTCTCCGTGCGCATCCTGACCGACCCCCGGCGCCTGGAGGATCTGCTGGAGGCCCTCGCCACGGTCGAGTTCCCGGTGAATCCCCAGCTCTACCACCATCCTTCGCGCGTGGTAGTGGAGTTCCCCGCCTACGCCCGTCAGATCGACCGCCTGAAACGGCTCATTTCGGCGAACGGCTTCGAGGCGGACGCCATAAGCATCCGCGGTCCGCTCGATCCGGTGGACGCAGACTGTTAGGCAGTTGTACTACTACAGCTTTGACCGCGTGATGGTGTGCTCTTGCGGGAGACCGCTCCCTTACGGTCACGGCTCAGTTCCGAGCCGCGCGCGTCAGCAAGCGGTTTCCAAAGCACACCGAATAATGCGGTCAAAGACCTACTGCGAGGAATCTTCACAGCCCGCGACGATATCATAGTAATCAGGGTTTCCCGCCTGCATGTCTGAGAAAAGCACCCCCGCACTGAATAGCTGGCTGGAGGACGAGCTGTATCTCGAGTACCTCCACGACCGCAGGACCGTCGACGAAAGCTGGAAGGACGTCTTCGAGGGCAATGGCCACACCGCTGGGCCGTCCGCACCGGCGCCTTCCTCCACTCTGGCGACGCCCCCGAGGCATCAGCCCGTGGAGGGCGAGCAACTCACGCCCCTGCGCGGTCCCGCCGCTCGTGTCGCGGAAAACATGACGGCCAGCCTCAGCATCCCCACCGCGACCTCGCAGCGCACCATTCCGGTGAAGGCCATCGAAGAGAACCGCCGCGTGCTGAACGACCACCGCACGCTGAACGGCCGCGGCAAGATCTCATTCACGCACCTCATCGGGTGGGCCATCGTGCGCGCGCTCGAAAAGGTCCCCGCGCTCAACAACGCCTTCGCCGCCGGGGACGGCGAGATCTTTCGCGCCATTCGCGCAAAAACGAACCTGGGCATTGCCGTCGACATCGCCGGGCGGGACGGTTCGCGCTCCCTGAAGGTTCCGAATCTCAAGGACGCCGGCTCCATGACCTTCGCGCAGTACGTGGACGCCTTCGACGACATGGTCGCGCGCGCCCGCACCGGCAAGCTGGGCGTGCCCGACTTCGAAGGGACCACCATCTCCCTGACCAACCCCGGAACGGTGGGCACGGTGGCTTCGGTGCCGCGTCTCATGCCCGGCCAGGGCGCCATCATCGCCACCGGCGCCATCGACTATCCGGCGGCCTTCCGTGGCATGCCGGCCGAACTGCTCAACAACCTGGGCGTCAGCAAGGTGATGACGGTCACCTGCACCTACGACCATCGCATCATCCAGGGCGCCGAATCGGGCATGTTTCTGGCCCGCCTGCAGGAGTTGCTGGAAGGCGAGGACGGCTTCTACGAACAGATCTACGCGGACATCCACGTCCCCTTCAAGCCGGTGCGCTGGGAAGTGGACAAGCGCGAAAAAATCGCCGCCCCCGGCCTGTCGCGCGCCGACGAGTCCGCCAAGCAGGCTGCGGTGCTGCAACTGATCCGCGTGTATCGCGTGCGCGGTCATCTGATGGCCCAGCTCGACCCGCTTTCCACCGACCGGCCGTACCATCCCGATCTGGACCCCGCCACCTACGGCCTGACCATCTGGGATCTCGATCGCGAGTTTCACACCGGCACCTTCGCCGCCAGCGGGCGCCGCAAGTACGCCACCCTCCGCGAGATTCTGGAGATGCTGCGGCAGACCTACTGCGGCACGCTCACCTGCGAGTACATGCACATCCAGCATCCCGAAGAGCGGGAGTGGCTGGAGGCGCACATGGAGCCCACCGGCAACCGCTGGGAGCTGGATGCCCCGACGCGCGTGCGCGCGCTTAACCGTCTGATCGAAGCGGAAGAGTTCGAGCACTTCCTGCAGAACCGGTTCGTCGGGCACAAGCGCTTCTCCATGGAAGGGTCGGAATCGGCCATGACCATCCTTGACGAGACGCTGGAACGCGCCACCGACAGCGGCGTGCAGGAAGTGGTGATCGGCATGGCCCATCGCGGCCGCATCAACGTGCTGGCCAATATCGTCGGCAAGCCGCTGGTGCAGATCTTCTCCGAATTCGAAGGAAACGTGGATCCGGACAGCACCCAGGGCTCCGGCGACGTGAAGTACCACCTGGGCGCCACCGGTACGCGCCGGTCCGCGCAGGGCCACGAGATCACCGTCTCGGTGGCGTTCAACCCGAGTCATCTCGAAGCCGTCGACCCGGTGGTGGAGGGCATCGTGCGCCTGAAGCAGGATCGTATCGGAGACGCCTCGCGCGAGCGCGTGATGCCCATTTTGATTCACGGCGACGCGGCTTTCGCCGGCCAGGGCGTGGTGGCCGAGACGCTGAATCTTTCGCAGCTTTCCGGGTACCACACGGGCGGCACCGTCCACATTGTCATCAACAACCAGATTGGGTTCACCACCAACCCGCAGGAATCGCGCTCGGCCACGTACTCCACCGACGTGGCGCGCATGGTGCAGGCGCCCATCCTGCACGTGAATGGCGACGACCCGGAAGCGTGCCTGCGTGCGGCCCAGCTCGCCTACGGCTTCCGCCAGGCGTTCAAGAAAGACATCGTCATCGACATGGTGTGCTATCGCCGGCACGGCCACAACGAGGGGGACGATCCCAGCTACACCCAGCCGCTGCTGTACCGAAAGATCAAGGACCATCCATCGGTGGCGGTGCTCTATTCCCAGCGTCTGGTCCGCGACAATGCGGTGACCGGCGAACAGGTGCAGCAGATGCGCGCGGAGGTTCCCGAGCGCCTCAACAGCATCTACGACGCGGCGCGCCAGCACGCCGAGAAGTACCAGGGAGACGAGCTGAGCGCGGTCAGCTCCGGCGATGTCCCGAAAACCAGGCCGCACACGGCGATTTCGCCGCTGACCACCGAGAAGGTCCTGCGCGGCCTCGTCACCTTCCCCGGGGATTTCCACGTTCATCCGAAGCTCAAGGGGTTCCTCGACAAGCGTCGGGCCTTGCTTGACAGTGGGCTGGATGGCGGCGTGGCGGATTGGGCTACCGGCGAAGCGCTGGCCTTCGGCAGTCTGGTGCTGGAAGGCACGCCGGTGCGCCTCAGCGGGCAGGACAGCGCGCGCGGCACCTTCAGCCAGCGGCATCTGGAATACTACGATTTCGAGGACGGCCACAACTATGTCCCGCTGCAGCACCTCGACCCCGGCCAGGCGCCCTTCGACGTCTTCGACAGCTCGCTGAGCGAATACGCCGTCATGGGGTTCGAATTCGGCTACAGCGTGGGCGATCCGCTGCGCCTGGTGATCTGGGAAGCGCAGTTCGGCGATTTCGCCAACGGCGCGCAGATCATGATCGACCAGTTCATTTCGAGCTGCGAGCAGAAATGGGGGCAGCCCAGCGGCCTGGTGATGCTGCTGCCGCACGGCTATGAAGGGCAGGGCCCGGAACACTCCAGCGCGCGCATCGAACGCTTCCTCACCCTGTGTGCCGAGAACAATATGCAGGTATGCAACTGCACCACCCCGGCGCAATACTTCCACCTGCTGCGCCGCCAGATGTACGGCGGCCACGACCGCCGCGGCACGCGCAAGCCGCTCATCATTTTCACTCCCAAGAGCCTGCTGCGCCATCCGCGCGCGGTTTCCACGCCGCACGATTTCTCGACCGGCGGGTTCATGGAAATCCTGGCCGACGGTGCGGCTGATACCAGCCGCATCACTCGGTTGGTTTTCTGTTCAGGCAAGGTGTATTACGACCTGCTGGCCGCGCGCGAAGAGCGCCAAGCCGGTCACGTGGCGCTGGTGCGGGTGGAGCAGCTTTACCCCTTCGCGGCGGACCAGGCGCGCGACATTCTGGCGAGCTATCCGGCAACCGCCGAGGTGGTCTGGGCGCAGGAGGAGCCGCGCAACATGGGCCCCTGGCGCTTCATGCGCGAGTGGATGCAGCCGCTCCTCGATGCCACCAGCCGCGAGCTCCGCTACGTCGGCCGCCCCGAGAGCGCCAGCCCCGCCACCGGTTCCGGCAAGCGCCACCAGCAGGAGCAAGCGGAGATTGTCAACGACGCGCTGACGCCCGGCGCTATTTCGCAAACGAAGCGCGTGCGCGTGGTGGCGCGGCGGAAGAAGTAGGCCTACTTCATCCCCAGGACGCGGAACAGGTCGCTCGACCGGTAGACGACTCCATCTCGGATCACCGTCACGGTCTTCCGAATGTCGGAAATCGCGTGGAC
>JBEKZH010000071.1:0-28072 GCA_049510065.1 Bryobacteraceae bacterium | reverse complement strand
TGTGCTTGCCCAGCACGCGCGTGATCGCCGCCGTCAGCGTCGTCTTGCCGTGATCGATGTGCCCGATCGTCCCGATGTTTACGTGCGGTTTACTGCGATCGAATTTTTCCTTCGCCATTCTGGTTTCTCCTGACTACCTTGTAACCCTGCCCTGCACCCGGGCCACGATTTCTTCCGAAATGTTGCGTGGCACTTCCTCGTACTGCCCGAAGTGCATCGTGAAACTGCCGCGGCCCTGCGTGCGCGAGCGGAGTTCGGTGGCGTACCCGAACATATCCGACAGCGGCACCATGGCCTTGATCAGGTACGTCGTCCCGCGAATCTCGGTCCCTTCGAGGCGGCCGCGGCGCGAATTCAGATCGCCGTTCACCGCACCCATGTACTCTTCCGGAACCACCACTTCCACCTTCATCACCGGCTCCAGCAGAACCGGTTTGGCCTTCCGGCAGGCTTCCTTCAGGCAAATGGAAGCGCAGATCTTGAAGGCCATTTCCGACGAGTCCACTTCGTGATACGCGCCGTCGTAGACGGCCACCTTCACGTCCACCACCGGGTAGCCCGCCAGAATTCCGCCTTCCAGCGCCTCGCGAACGCCCTTCTCCACCGCCGGGATGAACTCTCTCGGAATGTTGCCGCCGTGAATCTCGTTGACGAACTCGAATCCGCCGCCCGGGAACGGTTCCACGCGCAGCCTGGTGCGGGCGTACTGGCCGCTTCCACCGGTCTGCTTCTTGTGCGTGTAGTCGGACTCGGATGTGGCGCGCACCGTTTCGCGGTAGGCCACCTGCGGCTTGCCCACGTTGGCGCCCACGTTGAACTCGCGCTGCATGCGGTCCACAATGATTTCCAGATGCAGTTCGCCCATCCCGGCCAGAATGGTCTGCCCGGTGTCGGCGTCGGTGGACACCCGCAGCGTGGGGTCTTCCTGCACCAGCTTCTGGATGGCTACGCCCAGCTTTTCCTGGTCGGCCTTGGTCTTCGGTTCGATGGCCAGCTGAATCACCGGCTCGGGGAAATCGATCTTCTCCAGAAGAATCGGCGCCTTTTCGTCGCAGATAGTATCGCCGGTGACCACGTTCTTCAGTCCTACGGCCGCGCAGATGTCGCCGGCGAGAACTTCCGCGATTTCCTCGCGCTTGTTGGAGTGCATCTTCACCAGACGTCCGACGCGCTCACGCCGGTTTCTGGCCACGTTGAAGATGCTCTCGCCCGCGCCCAGCTTGCCCGAATACACCCGGATGAAGGCAAGCTGGCCGACGAACGGGTCGGTCATGATCTTGAAAACCAGCGCGGAGAACGGCGCTTCGTCGTTGGTGGCGCGGTCTTCCACGATGTCGTGATTGCCCGGAAGTGTGCCCTTCACCGGCGGAACTTCCACCGGCGAAGGGAGGTAATCCACCACCGCGTCCAAAAGGTTCTGCACGCCCTTGTTCTTGAAGGCCGTGCCGCAGATGACCGGGAAGATCTTCTGGGCGATGGTGGCCTTGCGAATGCCGGCCATGATCTCGTCGTTGGAAACTGCCGTGCCGTGTACGAATTTCTCGAAGAGATGGTCGTCGTGCTCGGCCACCGCTTCGATCATCTGCTCGCGATACGATTTCGCCTTCTCCAGCAGTTCCTCGGGAATGTCCACGTCGTCGTGCTCGGCGCCCAGCGTTTCATCGCGCCAGATGCGCGCCTTCATGCTGATCAGGTCGACGATGCCCTTGAAGTGCTCTTCGGCGCCCACCGGGATCTGGATGGCCACCGGCCGCGCCTGCAGACGGTCGACGATGGTGTCGATGGCGTGGTAGAAATCCGCGCCCACGCGGTCCATCTTGTTGATGAAGCAGATGCGCGGAACCTCGTACTTGTCCGCCTGCCGCCATACCGTCTCCGTTTGCGGCTGCACGCCGGCCACGGCGTCGAAAACGGCCACGGCGCCGTCCAGCACTCGCAGGCTGCGCTCCACCTCGGCGGTGAAATCCACGTGCCCGGGCGTATCGATAATGTTGATGGTGATGTCGCGCCATTCGCAGGTGGTGGCGGCGGAGGTGATGGTGATGCCGCGCTCCTGTTCCTGCTCCATCCAGTCCATGATGGCCGTGCCCTCGTGGACTTCGCCGATCTTGTGCGTGCGGCCGGTGTAATAAAGGATGCGTTCGGTAGTGGTGGTTTTACCGGCATCGATGTGCGCCATGATGCCGATATTCCGCATTTTTTCGATCGGTACTGTTCGTGACATAATCAGTGCCTCTCGGCCCACTGCCTCCGCGGGTCAGGACCCGCTTCCCTGCCGCCGCCTCCTACCACCGGTAGTGCGCGAAGGCCTTGTTGGCCTCGGCCATCCGATGAACGTCGTCCTTCTTCTTAATTGCTCCTCCACGTAAATTGGCCGCGTCGAGCAACTCGTTGGCCAGCCGGTCGGGCATTCCCTTCTCCGGCCGCGTGCGCGCCTGGCCAATGATCCAGCGCAGCGCCAGACTGGTGCGGCGATTCTGCGAAACCTCCACCGGTACCTGATAGTTGGCGCCGCCGACGCGCCGGGTCTTCACCTCGAGCATCGGCTTGGCGTTCTCCACCGCCTTCTTGAACAGCTTCAGCGGGTCGTCGCCGGAGCGCTCGCGAATCTTCTCCATCGATTCGTAGAAGATCCCCTGGGCGACGTTCTTCTTCCCCATCCACATCATCGAGTTGACGAACTTCTCCACCAGGGTCGAGTTGTACACCGGATCCGGCAGGATCTCTCGAATTTCCGCTCTTCGTCTGCGTGGCATCTATAGCTACCTCGGCCTACTACCTCGATCTATTTCTGGGGCCCTTTGGGCCTTTTTGCGCCATACTTCGATCTGCTCTGCTTGCGGTCCGCGACGCCCGCCGCGTCCAGCGTTCCGCGCACCACGTGATAACGAACACCCGGCAGGTCCTTCACGCGGCCCCCGCGGATGAGCACAATGGAGTGCTCCTGCAGGTTGTGGCCGACGCCGGGGATGTACGTGGTTACTTCGATGCCGTTCGTCAGCCGTACGCGCGCCACCTTGCGAAGAGCCGAATTCGGCTTCTTCGGCGTGGTGGTGTAGACGCGCGTGCACACGCCGCGCTTCTGCGGGCAGGCCTGCAACGCCGGACTCGCCGTCTTGTAATTTGTTGGACGCCGCCCTTTTCGCACCAGTTGATTGAACGTCGGCACAGAATTCCTCTCTACGCGTTTCGAAAACCCAACTGCCCCTTCCGCACGGCACGGCGAAGCGCGCGCACTCACGCACCGTACGAGAGGTTACTTTGTTCTGATAGCCCGGAGAGCGTGATACCGCTTGCCGCTCCCCTTTTGCGAGAGACTTACCTATGGACAAGCCCTTGCGCCAAAGCGGTGTTCCGCCCGGAACAGCGGGACCGACCCCTGGCCGGACCGCCCGATCTTCTGCAGGATGGTTACATCCTTGTCAGACAGTGGTAGCTCAGGAGTAGAAAGCTCGACTCGCCAAACCTTCCCATCATATCGGGAGGCCCGCCGAGTTGTCAAACCGGTTACGCGAGGTTGCGTGCGGACGAGTCCCCGGCCCCTTGTCCCACCGGGTCCGGCTGCGCGGCTAACTCATCGGCGGATTCAAGTTCCTCGAACACGTCGTTCAATTCACTCGCGCGGATCGGCTTTGCCAGATACCCGTCCATGCCACAAGCGAGGCACCGCTCGCGGTCCCCTTTCATGGCGTGGGCGGTCATGGCAATGATCCGTTGGTGCCGGCCGGTTGCCTGCTCCCCGTCGCGGATTCTGGCAGTGGCCTCAAAACCGTCCATTTGAGGCATCTGGACGTCCATCAGCACCAGGTCGAAGTCCTGCTGTTCCAACGCCTGAATGGCTTCCACCCCATTCCCCGCCACCACCACCGCGTGACCGCGTCTCTCGATCAGCCGCCGCGCCACCTGCTGATTGACGGCGTTGTCTTCCGCCACCAGAATGCGGAGCCTGCGCCGGTTCTCGCGGAGGGAATGCCGGGTGATGGGGAGGGACGGTGATCCCCGGGTAACGCTGGCGCCCAACACGGTCAGGATCGCCGCGCGCAGCTCGGATTGTCGAAGCGGCTTGGTCAGATAGCTGGCAATACCCAGTTCGCGGCTGCGAGCCGCATCGCCGCGTTGTCCGCCGGAAGTCACCAGGATCACCCCGGTTCCATCGAGTAGCCCCTCCTCGCGAAGCTCCCGTACCAGCGTGAACCCATCCATGTCCGGCATGTGGTAGTCGCACAACAGCAGCGGGAAGGGGTGCCCGCGCTCACTCGCTTCCCTCAGCAGGTCCAGCGCCTCGCGGGAATTCTGCGCCACCGCCGCCTGCATACCCCACTGGCTCACCATGTTGCTCAGGATCCGCCGGTTCGTCGCGTTGTCGTCGACAATCAACACCGGCGTGTCAGCCAAATACTCCGGCCCGATGTGTGGGGCTTCATGGCCCACGGCTCCCCCGATTTCGAATCGCACCGTGAAGTGGAACCGGCTTCCCTGGCCTGGATCGCTTTCCACCCAGAGTCGTCCCCCCAGCATTTGTACCAGGCGCATGGAGATTGTGAGCCCCAGCCCGGTGCCCCCGTATCTTCGGGTGGTGGAGGCATCCGCCTGGGTGAATGCCGCGAAGATCGCCTCCTGCTTTTCACGCGGAATCCCAATGCCGGTATCCCGCACCACAAAATGCAGCGTCACCTGATCCTGATTGCGTTCTTCCGCGGTCACCTCCAGCGCCACTTCCCCGCGTTCCGTGAACTTGATGGCGTTGGCCACCAGATTCACCGTGATCTGGCGCAGCCGCGTGGGGTCGCCGATGACCATTTCCGGAACATCCTCGGCGACGCCGCATATCAGTTCGAGGTTCTTTTCGTGCGCGCGAAGCGCCAGCGTGCGGACGCTCTCTTCCAGACTGTCGCGCAGGTTGAATTCGACGGCGTCGAGATCGAGTTTTCCCGCCTCGATCTTGGAGAAATCCAGAATATCGTTGATGATCGTGAGCAGGGAGTCGGCGGACTGCTTCACCGTCGCCAGGTTGTCTCGCTGTTCGCCGTCCAGCTCCGTCTCGAGGGTGAGCTCGGTCATGCCGAGAATGCCGTTCATGGGCGTGCGAATCTCATGGCTCATGTTGGCCAGAAACTCGCTCTTGGCGCGGCTGGCCGCCTCGGCTGCCTCTTTGGCCTTGCGCAGTTCCTCGGTCCGTTCCGCCACCACGCGAGCCAGTTCGCTGGCGCGCGTGCGCAGTTGCCGGGTGTGCAGTCTCTGACCCACGAACGCAACCAGCAGGACCGCCAGCGTGCACAGCAGGTAGAACCAGAAGGTCTGATAGAAGTGCGGCTTCAGAACCAGCCTCAGCGAGGCGCCCTTTTCGTTCCAGACATCGTCGCCATTCGACGCCACCACCCGGAACTGGTACGTCCCCGGCGGCAGGTGCGTGTAGTAGGCCACGCGGCGCGAGCCTGCGTCCACCCAGTCCTGATCGTATCCTTCCAGCTTGTAGCGAAACCGCACTCTGGCCGGAACAAGCAGGCTCAGGCTGGTGTAGTGAAACTCGATCCGGTCCTTGCCGGGCGCGATCTGCAGGTCATTCCGTGCGGGAAGCGTATCCCCATCGGCCACCACTTCCTCAATCACCACCGGGGGAATCAGTCTGTTGAGATGCAGGTGGGCCGGATCGATCGCCACAACACCCTTCTGCGTAGTGAACCAGAGCCGGCCGTCCCGTGTCCGCCAGCCCGCCGGTTGGGCGATGGAGGAGGATTCACTGGTCTTCATGCCGTCGGCCGTGTCATAGTGAGTCGTCTGCACGGTCGGAATCCGGCCGGCCGCAAAGTCGTCCAACTGCTGCCGGGGGGCCATGTAGATGCCGTTTGGAGTGCTGATCCAGAGGTTGCCCGCGCCATCGGCCAGCGTGCGCGTGGGATAGTCGTCGAACAGGCCGGAAGCTTTGGTATAGCGGGTCACCTGGCCGTCCCGGATGGAGAACCGAGTCAGGCCGGGTACTCTTCCACCCAGCCAGAGACTGCCCCGGTTATCGTTGAAAATCGATGTGATCGGGAAGTCGATCTGCTTCTGCCAGGCCTTCTCGGGTGGCGCGCCCCGCGCGAACCTGAATAACCCCCGCACCGTCCCGAACCACAGCGTTCCGGACGAATCCCGATCTATAGTGAACGTGTAGTTGCCCGGCGTGGAAAGCGGAGTGGTTTGTCCGCGGATGGTCAAAGGCCGGACCTCGCCGTCCCGGAACCGCAGGGCCAGCGTCTCCGAAGTGGTCACGATCAACCCTTCGTCGTCCTCATTGATCGCGGAGATGTAGTTACTCGCCAGACGCCCGTGCGCCGTGTATTGCGTGAACTTCCCGTCTTTGTAGCGGGTCAGTCCTCCCGTGGTCCCCACCCAGAGACTGCCGTCCCTGCTTTCAAAAAGCCCGTTGCCATACGCGCTGGGCAATCCCTGGTTCTTCGTGATCGGCGTCACCACGTTGTTGCGGATGCGCGCCAGGCCGCCTCCCGTACAGAAGACATACAGGCTCCCGTCCCGAGTCTCGGTGACCATGGCGGTCTCATTCGCGGGGAGCTTCTCTTTCACGGTGAACGTGGTGAACCGGGTGTCGCGGAAGCGGTCCAGTCCGCTCGCCGTGCCCACCCAGAGACTTCCTTCGCGATCCTCGTACAGCGACAGAACCCGGCTGTCGCTCAGACCATCGAGCGAGCTGAACGACGAAACCTGGCCGCCGCTCATACGCCACAATCCCGTGGTGTTCAAGGCTACCCACAGGTTGCCCTCCCGGTCCTTGAGAAGCGCGTTCACTCCGCCGCGGATGGTGTCGCGCGCCACCGCCGCGGCATCATGCCCGCGGAGGTCCATCTGATACAACCCGTCCAGCGTGCCCAGCCAGGCGTGCTGATCGCGATCCTCCAGCAGAGCGGTTGTCCGCAGGTTGTTGTGAAACCGGTCAAACGTGGAGAGCCCGCCCCGATTCCACGCATAGAGCGCCGTCGAGCCGCCGATCCACACCGTGCCCTGCTCGTCCTCGAGGAAGCCGTAGATCCAGCCGGTGCCACGCTGCAACATGCGCATGGCGCCGTTGTCGAGAACATAGATGAAGTCGTCCGACCCGACAAAGACCTGATGTTCCCGTGATTCGAACAAGACCCTGACGCTGCCATCCGGCAAGGCGGCGGGCGGCCGATAGTCCGAGAAGAGGCCGTCGCGGTAAACCAGTGTCCTCGACCTGGTGCGGATCAGCAGATCGCCGTCCGCACCCCGGCAAATCGCCATGATCGGCTCATTGACCGGCTGGCCTTTCACCAGCGGGGCCACCGGGACGAAACGCACCCCGTCAAACCGCACCAGCCCGGCCGAAGTCATCAGCCAGAGGTACCCGTCGGGGCTCTGCAGAATCTGATACACGGCCTCCCCGGTCAAACCGTTCTGCGAGGTCCACACATCGTGACCGTACTGGTCGATATTCCTGTCCCGGTTCAGGCCAAAGGAGACACCGGTGGCGAACACAACGAGCAGCCAGACTGTGGCGCTGCGGAGCCGTCGGAGCACGAGCCCAATCTCCCTCATGCTTATCGGCCGTTTCAGGCATGTACCTTAGCCCCGGTCCCAATCTGGTCAACCTGCGGCGGGTTGCCCGCCCGCCAGCACCGCCGGATAGTGCAACTGCATGGGATCGTTACTGGTACCAGCTCCGCCTGCACGAACCACGGCCGCGTTCTGGAACAGCGTCCGGTCGGCGCGATTCCGCGGAGCCACTCCCGGGTTCCCTTGTTCGTTGATCGTGCAATTCGCCGCCGCGCCGGCAAAATCCAGCTTGCGGCACGCCGCCGCCAAACGGGAGAAACCCGCCACCCCTCCCGGACCCAGCGCCCATGCCATGCTCAGCAATCCAAGTTGCGCGTCCGCGGGCCAGGCGCCGAACTGGCGGAAGGACTCTTTCTTCTTCAATGACGCCTCGTTCCCGGTAAGCCTCGACGCAATCAGAGCGTCGATGGCCGCATCATTCAGCCGGAGCCGGGTAAGCGGCTCGCAGGCCCGATAGCCCGCTTTCGCCAGAGCTGCGTTGCTCTTGATCTGGTGCCATTCCTCGGCAATCTGCTCGGGGCTGGCGGCAACCTCGGGTCGCGCTCGGAAGCGGAACGGCAATTGCACGGCCAGCTCGACAGGGTCAATGAGATTGCCGACCCCCACCGTCACCAGACCTTTGATGTCGAGGTACATCCACGGCACCACCCCCTCGAACGGCTCGTTGAACGCGCGGAACGCGGCTTTGACAGATGGATACACGGTTTCCCCTCACTTAATCCTGCGAGACCAGAATTGTAGCATCGGCCTGGTGCGCTCACCCTCCTTATGCTTCATTCTGCTTGCAAAAAGACACAAACCAGGGTAATTTGGCATCCCACGGGAGGGAACGCCGTCATGAAATTAAATGACCCTGTCAGTTCAATTCTCCGGCGGAAGCACGGTGAAATCTGGACCATTTCGCCACACGCCTCCGTCTACGAAGCCATGGCTATCATGTCCGACCGGAACATCGGCGCGCTGCTGGTGATGGAAGAGGGCCTGCTTGCCGGTATCATCGCCGAGCGCGACTACGCCCGCAAAATCGCGCTGAAGGGTAAGTCGTCCCGCGAAACCGAAGTGCGCGAGATCATGCGCACTCCCGTCACCGTCACGCCCAACCACACCGTGGACGAATGCATGGCGCTGATGACCGGCGAACGAGTGCGCCATCTGCCTGTCACCGAAGAGGGCGCGTTGATCGGCGTGATCTCGATCGGCGACCTGGTGAACTGGATCATTTCCTCCCACGAGGACACCATCAAACACCTGCACAGCTATATTGCCGGCTCCTACCCGGCGTAAACGGCGGCGGCCGGCGTCTGAAGTTCTACTTGTGGGGCAGGCCCGTGGCCGGCCCTCGGCCTGCGGCGGCCTCTCAGGCCGTCCGGCGAACGTGTCGGCTCTCACGTCCTGAATTGGAATGCTTCGGCCAGAGCCTGTTTGTCGCATTCCGCCTTCAGGACAGTCTTCCACGTTTTACCCGTTTCCGGCCTCGAACGTAACGCCGAAATTGGACACTACGATCGCGTCAGGTACCTTCATCCCTCACTCTGTCTGGCTGCAGGACCGGAGGAATGCGTTTGGCCCGGCACCGAGCGGCCTGAGAGGTCGCGATTCCACAGAAATGCAGAAACTCCAGACGCGGCGATCGGTCCACGTTACCGCAGTTGCGCCATCCAGATATCGGAGTCGATCCTCAATGTGGAGAAATAGATACGCCGGTTGTCGGGCGTTATTGCGATGCGCTGGAGATCGAAGACGCTGCCAGCTGGACCCAGGTCGCGGACCCGGCCATCGGCGCTATCCAGCAGCTTCAGTCGGTCCACATCCAGGAAGAGCAGCCGGCGGCTATCGTTCAACCAGACCGGCGATCCGCCAGTCGGGGAGAGAAGCCGGAATTCGCCGCTCACCAGGTCGAGCACTCCAACGCCCTCGGCGAATACCTGTTCCGAAGTTCGGACCATGGCAAGATAACGCCCGTCCGGAGACCATTCCCAGGCCAGCCGCGCCGGGTCCAAACGTCCGAGGGGGACCGGGCGGCCCGGCTCTCCCGACGGGGACACGTCCAGCACCCAGGAGCCGACGGTAGAGTCGTAGTAGCTCACGCGGCGGCCATCGGGAGTCCAGGCGGGATACCAGACCCCCGTGCCCGATCCGTGAGTGAGCTGACGCAGCCCGCTGCCATCGGCGGCGATCCACCAGGCTTCCCACTGTCCGCTGCTCTTCGAGTAGAACACGATGGACTTGCCATCCGGCGACCAGTGGGGCGCCCGGTCCTGACCGGCGCCGCTGGTCAACTGTTGCGGGTCTTCGCCCAGCGGACCGGAAACGAAAATGGCCTCATGGTACCCGGTGGAGGCGAATGCCAGGTGCTTGCCGTCCGGCGAAACATGCGGGTTGATTCCCGATCCTAATGCCGGGTTCAGCAGTCTTGCCGGCCCCGTGAGCCGCTCTGCCACGGGGTCGAATCCCGCGGTCTGGATGGTGATATCGGGGCTCAGGCGGGCGTATGCCATGCGGCGACCATCGCGCGAAAAGCTCAGATGGGCGCAATACACGCACGGCGCGGCTACCGGCTCCTGCGCACCGCTGACGCTTCCCGAGACCTCGTCCACACGCACGCGCCAGAAGTTCATGGTTCCAGCCCGTTTGCTGACGAAATAGAGCCACGCTCCATCGGGCGACCAGACCGGGTTCCAGACGATGGGTTCACTTCGCGCCGCCAGTACGGGTTGGACTGATCTGCCGGTGCTGGCGTCCACCGTCCAAATGCCGCGGGCGCCGCTCTTGAGCACACCCGAATAGGCGATGCGCCGGCCATGCGGAGACCAGGCGGGAAGCACCCCATCGTCGACGCCGATGGACGCGGCTTCGCCCGACGGCACCTTCACAATCCATAAGCGGCTGCGCAGGTTGCTGCGAAACTCAGGCGTTATAACGGGGTAGTCCGCACAGACAATCTCGGTCCCATCCGGCGACCATGCCGGATTGAACCCGAACGCGGTCAACCGATGCGGGGATTCGCCCATGGCGCCCATGAGGAAGATCCCGCCGCCGTCGCGGCCCGAGCGGAAAGCGATGCTCTGGCCGTCGGGCGAAAAGGCCGGCTGGGAGTTTTCGGCGTCGGAGTCGGGCGTGAGATCGATCGCGTTGCGGCCACCGACACGGCGCAGATAGATGTGCCAGTGGCCCGACTTGCGACTCGCGTATACGAATGAATTGCCATCGGGAGCCAGACTCGGGAAAATCTCTCCGCTCGGCTCGCTGGTGAGCTGCACGAACGTCGCATCACGGGCCCAGTTCGGGGCCGTTGCCGGCCGGCGCAGCAGCAGGAAGCTGGCCACCGCCGCCAGCATCACCACAGCGGCCCCCACCGCCGCCCAGGCGCCCCACCAACGGCGCTTCCGCGATCCGCCGACGGCCACCGGCCGCCCGGAGTCCGATTGCTCGCCCAGCTCCGATAAAGCCAGACCCACATCGCCCATGTGCTGCATGCGGCGCTCGGGATCTTTGCGCAGGCAGCGCGCGATCACCCGGTCCAGCTCCACTGGAACGTCATGCACGATGTCGGCCACCGGCTGCGGGTCGCGCGTCAGAATGGCCGCCAGCGTGGAGATCCGGGTTTCCCCGGTGAAGGCCCGCCGCCCGGTCACCATTTCGTACAGCACGGCCCCGAACGAGAAGATGTCCGAGCGCGTGTCCAGCGGCTTGCCTTCGGCCTGCTCCGGCGACATGAAGGCCACGGTGCCGAGGATGGCCCCTTCTTCGGTCAGCGGCGCTTCCTGCTGGAAGCTGGCCGTCTCGTCATGCGGATCGCTGTTGGAGCCCTGCGTCAGCTTGGCCAGACCGAAGTCGGCCACTTTCACGGTGCCGTCGCGCGCCACCAGCAGGTTCGCCGGCTTGAGATCGCGGTGGATGATGCCCGCCGCGTGTGCCCGGGCCAGCGCACCGGCGATCTGTGCGCCGTACTTCAGCGCCAGGCGCAGGGGAAGCCCATTGGACGGAATCAGGCGGTCGAGCGAACTGCCGTCCACCCACTCCATGGCGATGAAGTCGACGCCTTCCTCCGTCCCAATCTCATAAATGGTGACGATATTCGGATGGTTCAGCGACGACGCGGTCCGCGCTTCCTGGGCGAAGCGGCGTTTCCGTTCGGGATTGGTGCACTGGCCGGGGTGGAGTGTCTTGAGCACCACGATGCGATCCAGCGCGATATCGCGAGCCTTGTAGACGACACCCATGCCGCCCTCGCCCAGCTTCTCCAGGACGACGTAGTGGGATAAAGTGCGGCCAATCATGGGGTTACACCGCCCGCCCGGCCAATTTCATCGCGCAGGTCGAGGTTGCGGATCATCCGGTGGAGCGAATTGGGATGGACCCCGAGCCCGCGCGCAGCCTCGGTGAAGTTGCCGCCACTGGCCCGCAGGGCGTCCAGAATCATCTGTCGTTTCTGTAACTTAAGCGCCGATTGGAACGAGCCGTCGGGGGTTGCGGCAGCGGCGACATCCTGGATGGCCTCGGGAAGATCCTCCGGGAGGATTATATCGGTGGCCGCCAGCACCATGGTGCGCTCGATGGCATTTTCCAGCTCGCGAATATTACCCGGCCAAAAATATCGCTCAAGACAGGCCAGCGCTTCCGGGGATATATCCCGAACGCTGCTGGGCGAGCGGCGGCGGAAGCGGGCGATGAAATGGCGCGCCAGCAGGGCGATGTCCTCGCGCCGCTCGCGCAGCGGGGGGACCCGGATGCTAACCACATTCAGCCGGTAGTACAAGTCCTCGCGGAACACACCCTTGCGGATCTGTTCCGGCAGGTCGCGGTTGCTGGCGGCGATCACGCGCACGTTGGCTTTCACCACCGCGGTGCCGCCGACGCGCTCGAATTCACGCTCCTGCAGCACGCGCAGCAGCTTGGCTTGCAGGGCCGGCGCCAGCTCCCCAATCTCGTCGAGAAACAGCGTACCCCCGTGGGCGATCTCGAGCTTGCCCTTTTTCTGCACGTGCGCTCCGGTGAAGGCGCCCTTCTCATGCCCGAACAGCTCGCTTTCGAGGAGGTTCTCGGCAATGGCGGCGCAGTTGATGGCCACGAACGGGCCCTGCGAGCGCGTGCCGTTCTGATGAAGCGCGCGGGCTACCAGCTCCTTGCCCGTTCCCGTTTCGCCGGTGATCAGAACGGTGGAGTCCGCCGGAGAAACCCGGGCGATCAGCCGGTAGAGCTCGCAGGCGGCCGCGCTCTCGCCGACCATTTCATGCCGCCAGACGGTCTCCGCACGCAGTTGCCGATTCTCCGTCCGCAGGCGCTCGAACTCGAGGGCGGCGGCAAGCGCGTTACTGGCGATGAATCCGGTGGCGGTGGCGAGTTGCAGCTGGTCTTCGTCAAAGCGAACTCGCGGATCTGTGGATTCCAGGCAGAGGACGTCGATTACCTGCGCGCGACTGACGAGGGGGACCGCCAGCACGGAGAGCAGACCGGAGTTGCTCAGCAGCGCTACGCCGTCGCGGCGCACGCGGTCCAGCACGGTTCGGTTGGCGGTGAAGTCGGCGGACGGCCCGGTGTCGCGCGCCCACGCGAAGGCGGTTGGAGGCGACAGCAGCACGGCGCCGCGGCCGGCGGGCACGGCTTCAAAAATGGATGCCAGGCTCCGGTGCGATAGCGCACGCAGGCCCTCGGTGCTATGGACGGCGCCGCTGATGCGCAGCAGAGCGCGGAACGCGCGCGCCACGCTGCCCGCGGCCGAAGTCATGGCCAGAGCCTGTTCGGGCTTCAGATAGACGGACTCTTCGCGGCGGAGCTGGACCACGGTGCGGCCAGCGGCCTCGTCCTCCTCCAGATGAAGCTCGCTCTCACCGTCCGTGCTTCCGCCGAACTCCAGAACAAAACGGGAGCGGCAGATGCGGATCTCATCATTCGCCGTGAGGAGCTGCTCCGCCACTGGGAGGCCATTGACGAACGTGCCGTTGTGGCTCTGAAGGTCGCGGATCACGCAGCACCCGTCCGGCCGGAGCGCGAAGCAACAGTGCCGCCGGGATGCGGCGGAATCGGGCAGGACGATGTCGTTGTCCGTACCGCGTCCGATGAAGCTCTCGCCCGGCTCGAGGGGGAACACGCGGCCGCGCAGAGGCCCGTCGATGGCGATCAGCTTCGGCGCGCTCACGTCCTCATTATCTGTCAATATGGCCGAAAACAAACCGCTCGGTTAGGCCTAACCGGAGGGTTAGTCGCGGTTGCGGCTCGCGGACCGGCTTCTCAGATACATAGCGCCGCCTCGCGTCTGGCCGGACAAGTGCACCTACTCGGTTCGGGAACACAATCTTATGAACAGCCTCACACGATTCGGAAGTGCGTGCGTTCGTTTGCTCGCATGCCTCGCAGTGGTTGCCGCTTCCGCTCAGACCGGCACGCCGGTCCCGTCTCTCGCGCCCCTCGACGACATCATGCGTACGGCCCTCAGCCGCTACAGCATTCCGGGCGGCGCACTCGCGGTGGTCAAGGACGGCCGTCTGGTGTTCGCCCGCGGCTACGGCCTGGCCGATGTCGAGGCGAATGAGCCGGTGCAACCCCAGTCTCTGTTCCGCTATGGCAGCGCCAGCAAGACGCCTACGGCCGCTGCCATCATGCGCCTGGTGGAGGACGGCAAGCTGGATCTCGACGCGCGCATCTTCGATATTCTCAACCAGTACGGGCCCTACAACGGCAAGTGGGGCGACTCGCGGCTGCACAACATCACCGTGCGCCAGGTTCTGCATCACACCGGCGGTTGGGACCGCGACAAGAGCGGAGACCCCACCATGCCCCCCACGGTTGTGGACGCCTCCAACGCGCTGCACGCGCCGTTCCCGCCTTCTCAGGACGTACTGATTCGCTACATGCTCGCGCGCAAGCTCGACTTCGACCCGGGAAGCCGGTGGGCCTACTCGAACTTCGGCTACATGCTGCTCGGCTGCGTCCTCGAGAAGCTCAGCGGAAAGACGTACGACGACTACGTGCGTCAGGTGGTGCTCGATCCACTCGGCCTTGCCCGGGTGCAGCACGGCAGCTCCCATCTGGAAGGCCGGCTGCCCGGCGAGGTGAAGTATTACGACTATGCGGGAGCGCCACTGATGAAATCGAACGTGTCACCAGGACGCGAGAAAGTCCCGGCCCCGTACGGGGCGGTCAATCTTGAATTGAACCCCGCCGCTGGTGGGTGGATCGGCTCGGCCATCGATATGGTAAAGTTCGCCGCCATGCTGGACGGCCAGCGTCCGCGCGCGCTGATGACTCCCGTGAGCATGGACACCATGCTGGCCCAAACGCCGGCTGCCATGATGGACTATCAAAGCTGGTACGGGTTCGGCATGATGGTGGCCCCGTTCGGACCGGGCGGCATTTTCTGGTACCACGGGGGCTACATTCCGGGCGCCAGGTCATTGTATATCCGCATGCCCGGCTTTACGTACGCTTATGTGTTTAATGGCAACACCAAAGACTCCACCATCGACCTGGACGGATATGCGGGCCAGGCGATTTATGACTATCTCGCCACCGTGACCGAGTGGCCGGAGCACGACCTGTTCCCGCAATACTTCGCGCCTCGGATCGCGCCCTCGGGCGTGGTGAACTCGGCCAGTTTCCAGACCGGCCCCGCCGCTCCCGGCTCTCTTCTCTCCATCATGGGCGTCGATCTGGGCGGACGCGATGCCGGCGCTTCCGTTACGATTCATGACGCCAGCGGCGCCGACCATCCACTCAACCTGCTGTACTCCGGCCCGCAGCAGCTCAACACCGCGCTGCCCGACGACGTCGCCATTGGCGCCGCCACCGTCACCGTGACCAGAGCGGACCAGCCGGCCGCCACCGCTTCGCTCACCATCGCGCCGGTTTCGCCGGGCATCTTCGCCTTGAACGCCGACGGGTTGGCCGCGGCCGTCGTCACTCGCGCAACGCCCGGGCAACCGAATACCTACGACCGCGTTTACGACGTCGACGCCAGCGGCCACATCGTCGCCCGCCCCATTTCGTTCGGGCCCGACGCCGAGGAGCTGTATCTCAGCCTCTATGCCACCGGTTTGCGCGGAGAGGCCGGCCTCGCCGGCGTGAATGCCCGCATCGGCGACTACGACGCGCAGGTCACCTACGTCGGCGCTCAAACAACGTACGCCGGCCTCGACCAGATCAACGTCAGAGTGCCGCGCACGCTCGCCGGCGCTGGCACGGTGGACGTGCATGTGACGGTGGATGGTCTGTCCGCTAACACCACCCGGCTCACATTTCAGTAGAGACTTTCGGGGATGGGGGGCAAAACGGGGGGCCCCCCGAGCGCTCCGCAGTCACAGATCGCGAAAGCGCACCAGCCCGACGCCGGCCTCCGCCAGGGCCTGCTTCACGTCCGCCGAGATCAGCGCCGCCAGCTCCTTCTGCCGGCTCTCCTTCAGCCGCGTGTGCGCCGCGCGCAGCTCGTCCGTGCAGACGCCCGGGTGCGTCATCAGCTCGGTGACGCCGTCAGGCAGGCCGCGGATGAGCGCGCACAGTTCGGCCGCATCGTAGCGTCCGGTGATGCGGAATCCCGCGAAGTGATCGGTGGTGCGGCAGCCATAACGCCGCAGCACGCGATGGAACCGGCCGCTGAACGCTCCCAGAGCCCACGTGACCACGCGCCGCGAAACCGGAACGCCGGACGCCTGAATCGGAAAATCGAAGGGCCGGCGCACCCACGGAATGCCGTACTCGCGCGACAACTCGGCCACGCACTGCAGCACCGGCGGCAACAGATGCGTATGCTTGTGCGCGTCCAGATGCCGTGGCCGAATGCCCGCGGCGAGCACTCTTTCGATCTGCTCGCGCAGCTCGCGCGCGATGTCGATGCGCCGCCGCGCCATAGCCACCAGCAGACCGGAAACCGTCGCCGGATATCGCGGCGCGCCCACCAGCGTGAGATGCACGCCGATATCGAGATCCGGCACATCGGCGGCGCGCCGCACCGCGTCGTCGAAGGCCGCGCCGTACGCCATCAGCGTTGTCGCGGTGAGAATGCCCTCGCGATGCGCGCACACGATACCCTCGTTCACGCCGTGCGTGAAACCGAAATCGTCCGCGTTAACGACCAGCTTCTTCAAAACAGCGACAGCTTGATGCGCAGGAACTTCTTCGGATTGGCGCGGAAGTCCTTCATCAGCCCGTGCATCTCCTGGGCCGTGCCGTTCAGGTTGTCGTAGAGCTGCTGGTTCACCAGCAATTGCCCCACCGTCCCCTGGCCGGCATTCACCTTGTCGAGGATGACATCGATGCGGCTGATGGTTCCGGAAAGTTGATTGCTCAGCTCGTCGCTCTTCAGCAGCTTGCCCGCCGTGCCCTTGCCGGCATTCAGATCGGCGATAATCTGGCGCAGCTCGGCGACGCTCTTCTGCAGGTCGTTGTAGACAGCGGGGTCCTTCAGAAACTTGCCCGCGGTTCCCTCGCCCTGTTGCAGTCCCTCCAGCAGGCTGTCCAGCCGCCGCACGGACCCATGGATGTCGTTATACAAGGCGGGGTCGTACACCAGCCTGCCCACCGTTCCCTGATTGCTGTTCAGCGCGATGGCGATCTTCTGCACCTCGGTCACAATGGACAGCACGCGATTATACAGCTCTTCGTCTATCAGCAGCTTGCCAATGCTCCCCTTGCCGTTTTCGACGATGCCCACAATCCGGTCCACGCGATCCACCACGCTCTGCAGCGAGGTGAGCACTCCGAAGCTCTGCTTCACCACATCCTCAAACCCACGCGTGTCGAGTCCGGGCAGGGTCGCGTTCGGTTTCACCGCGGTGCGGCTTGCGCCCTTGATGATGTTTACGAATTTCGTTCCCAGCAGGTTGGGGGCGGTCAGTTCCGACTTTGAGTCGTCGGGGATGGAGCGCATGTAGCGGTTCTCAATCGAGAGGGTGACTTTGACCACGTGCTGCGGATCGGACATGCCGGAGAGCTCCACTCCCGACACCTTGCCGATGGTGATGCCGTTCAGGGTCGCCGGGGCGCCATCGGTCAGACCCGTGGCGTCGTTCATGTAGGTATACAGGGTCGTGTGTCCCTCGAAAATCGGCGTGTCGCCGGTGATCAGCACGATCACTATGGCGAGGATGATCATCGCCGCGATGGCCAGCAACCCCACCTTCAGTCGCGCCCAGGTCGTCTTCTTGTGAACCGGCATGAGTGATCAGCGGCGTACGAATCGCGCCACGTACGGGTCGTTCGACGCCTCCAGCTCCTTCTGGCTTCCTTCAAACACGAGACGGCCTGCCTCCATCACCATGAACATCGTTTTTAGTCCGTTGCTCCCTGAAGCGTGCGCAACCGGCACAAGTTGCCCACTGTCGGGATTGTAGCGAAAATTGGCCATCATTTCCCCATCCTGGTAGCGATGCGTCACCATCAGGTTCGCGGTGTCCCGCAGATCGCGCTCCTTGGCGATCAGCGCCACGATGGTGTTGGCGGTGATGGGGTCCAGACCAGCCGTCGGCGAATCGTACAGCACCAGGGGCGGCTCGGTGACGGCGGCTCGCGCAATGCCCACGCGCCGGCGCATTCCACCGGACAACTCGTCCGGAGACTTGTCCAGGGTGTGCTCCAGTTCGACGAAACGGAGCGCCTCCTCCACCCGCCGATCGATCTCCTCCGGCGCCAGCGTGTTGCCCACCTGCTGGTTCTCCAGCGGGTAGGCGACGTTTTCGGCCACGGTCAGCGAGTCGAACAGTCCGCCCTCCTGAAACAATACTCCCACCCGGCTGCGCAGGCGGAACAAATCGTGCTCGCTGCGGCCGGTGATCTCCTCGCCCAGCAGCCAGACACGGCCCGAGTCGGGTTTGAGCAGACCGATGGCGGTCTTAAGCAGGGCTGTCTTGCCGCTGCCCGCCGATCCCAGCACCACCCGCGTTTCCCCGGCGGCTTGTTCGAACGAGACGTGGTCCAGCGCGATGGTTTCGTCGAAAGCGAGCGAGACATCCTCGAATCGCAGAACGCTTTGCGGCTGTCCATTGGCGGGGCTCATTGGCTATCCCATATGCACGAAGATACGGCCGATGAACGCCGTCAGCACGAAGATCCAGACGCTCGCGACCACCACCGCCTGCGTCGTCGCGCGGCCTACGCCCTGCGTTCCACCGGTGGTCTGCATGCCGTAGTAGCATCCCACCAGCGAGATCACGAAGGCAAACACGAAGGGTTTGAGCAGCCCCTGCACAATGTCGTTGTATTCCAGAGTCTGATACGCCGGCGTCCAGTATTGTCCCGGTGTTAGCCGCAGGGTGAAATACGCGATCAGGAAGCCGCCGAACATGCCTATGAAATCGGCGATGACGGTGAGCAACGGAAGCATTAATGCGGTGGCGATCATGCGCGGCGTCACCAGCTTCTGAATCGGATCGGTGCCCAGCGCGCGCATCGCGTCAATCTGCTCGCTCACCTTCATGGAACCGAGCTCGCTGGCGATGCCCGATGCCGTGCGCCCAGCCACGATCACCGCTGTAAGCACCGGACCCAGCTCGCGCACCAGAGTCAGGATCACGATGGGCCCCACCTGGCCCACCGCGCCATAGGTGGACAGCGCCCGCGACATTTGCATGGTGATCACCAGCCCGCTGAAAAAGCCGATGGCCAGCACAATCGGGAGACCGCCCACGCCAATGATGTTCATCTGCTGGAAAACGTCGTCCCAGTAGTGCGGCGCGCGGAAGACGTTCCTGAGGGCTCGCCCCGACAGCACGAGGAAGTCCTGAAACCCCGCTACGGGCAGCTTCAGGAAGTCGAGCAAGCGGACCCCTCCATGCAATCCGATGCTACCATGCGGACGATATAAGTCATGTTAATGAAGGGGCTTATGGGGGTTGGCGGAGTGCCGGTGGGGCGGGCGTACCATTATGGCGGGCTTGCCGGGTACACCGGCAAACTACGCGGCAACGAATCCGGGCTCGATTGGTTTAAAACACGATGTTTCTCCGGTGCGCAAGGCCGTTTCACCAGTATTGATCCTCTGCCGCGGCTGCATTGGCAACAGGCTGGGGACGAGGATCGAGCCGAGATGAATAGACAGACAAGTATCAGTTTCGAGGGACAAATGACTCGTCGTTGTGATATTGTTCGCGATCGCGTAAGGCAGGATTGGCGCGAGGCAACCGCAGTCGGTGCAGGCCACGGTGGGGCCCGAGGTGACAACTGTTTGCGACATTGTCCATCACAGCGACAGGTTCAGTGGTAAACGAGTGCGGTTTCGAGCGTCGGTGATCAGTGACGGGATGGAACATACGGTACTTGCTGATCCGAAGTGTAAACTGCACATTGTTCCGCGCATTTCGGAAGAGGCCAGTGAACGTGTCGATGTTCAGAAGTTCAGGGATTCGATCTTCGTTGACAAGCCAAGAGGCACGGCGTACAAGCGAGTATCCGCTACATTTACGGGAACGTTCTTGTGGGACGGGCGAATTCGCGCGCTTCAAATTGAGGAGATCACAGAACTTACAACAACGCCCCTTGCACGTCAGCGGTAGGCTTCCTTGCGATCAAGCACGCGGGAGATTTCCAGGTAGTCGCCCTTGTCGCGGAAGAAAACGCGGTGCTGCTGGGCACGCAGGCGGATCAGGGGCGGCTCGATATCGCGAAGCTGCTTGGTGTTGCCCTCGCCGGTGCGGGCGTAGCGGGCCAGCGTTCTGAGGATCTGCAAGGCGATGGGCTGCTCAATGCCGCGAACGTCGACCGTGGCCTGTTCGGTCCAGACGATGCGCTTAGCCATTGCGGCGGGGCGTTTCTTCCTGCAGCGGCTCCTGGCCCATCCTGTCCCAATCGGCCATGGTCAGGCCGAACTCCGCCAGGACTTTTTCATGCGGGATCGGCTCGTTGTGCCTGAGCCACTCGTCGGCCTCGGCGACGGCCTTACGTTCGGCATTGCTCAGGGTGTCGCGGTCCTCCTCGGGCGAGACCATGGTTTCCAGCAGATGAACCACGGCAGCGAGCTGGCCGGGACCGAGCTGCTCCAGCAGTTGATGGGCATGCTGTATGTCAGCGGCCATTGTGTTCTCGATGCGAGCCGTGCCGTTTCCCTGAGGTTGCTTCCATGCGGGCGAGCAATCTCCCCGCGCAATCCGATGCTACCATGAAACTGCATAACTCATGTCAACAAAGGGGCTTACGGACATTCCCGGCATCCTTGTCGGCCACGCGTCCGACTACGACGGACTCACCGGTTGCACCGTAGTGCTGTTTGCCGGGGGCGCCGTGGGCGGGGTGGATATCCGCGGCTCGGCCACCGGAACCGAGGAGCTCGATCTGCTCAACCCGCTGCACCTCACCGAGCGCGTTCACGCGGTGGTGCTGGCCGGCGGCAGCGCGTTCGGCCTCGAGGCGGCGTCCGGCGTTCGCCGCTACCTGGAGCACAAGGGCATCGGCTACGAGACCGGCGCGGCGAAAGTGCCGCTGGTGCCCGCGGCTATTCTCTATGACCTGGCCATCGGCAAGGCAAGCGCGCGGCCCTCGCGGGAAATGGGCGAAGTGGCCGCCGGAGCCGCTTCGAGCGCGGCCGTGCCGGAAGGTGCGGTGGGCGCGGGCACGGGGGCCACCGTGGGCAAGCTGCTGGGCATGGACCACGCCATGAAATCCGGTTTGGGCACGGCTACCGTGGAGATGCCTGGTGGTGTGCTGGTGTCGGCGCTGGCCGCGGTGAATGCACTGGGCGACGTCATCGACCCGAAGACCGGCCGCGTGGTGGCGGGCACGCGCACCGCCCGCGATTCCATGGAGTTCGCCAACAGCGCCAGCATTCTGGAGCAGCGCGGCGGCGCGCACAACACGACGCTGGTAGTGGTGGCGACGAACGCGCGGCTGAACAAGGTGGGGGCGACGAAGCTGGCTCAGTTCGGCAGCCTCGGCGTAGCCCGCACCATCGCGCCAGTGTGGACCACCTTCGACGGCGACATCACCTTCGCCTTCTCCTGCGGGACGTTGGACGCGGATTTGAACGCGCTGGGAGTGGCGGCGGCTGAGGCGGTGTCGCAGGCCATTCTGCGTGCCGTCCGCCTGGCTCCGTCCCTGGGCGGCCTGCCAGGTTTGGCAGGTCGGTGACATCGGGTCATGCTCCAGAGTCCGGTGGATGGGCGCCCCTGCATGCCCGTTGAATGAAAAACACGACCGTCGCAGACAGAAGATAGGCCGTGCCGAGATCTGCGACGAGGGGTATCCACCACCGGCCGGTCATGGCCGGAAATGGGAGTGTGAAGCAGGCTGCGACCCTTGCCAGCCCTCCGACGAGCGGAAGGAACGACCCGTGTTTGCCGCGGGCATACCAGCGCACGGCAATTCCAGGATTGCCAAGTGCTACCAACAGAAACACTCCTGCAAAGAACCATCCCATTTTGATCACCTGCCATGACAGACGATGAAGGCCGCGCTTTCGCTGACCCGGCGTAATAGAATCCGAACTGAGGACTCCTCATGCATCGTTCGCGTACCGCTCTCCTTCTTATCGTCCTTGGTGCGTCCACCGTGTTCGCGCGGGTCGCCGTGTTTGAGCAGTCAGGATTCCCAACGGTGGCCAGTCAGCCCGTCAGCCATGAAACGCTTGTCAAAGCGCTCGACGGCCCCGACACGGTCTTCCTTGGTATCGACGCGCTGAAGGACCCCGCTGCTCTCCAGGGCGTCGATCTGCTGGTGTTGCCCTATGGTTCCGCGTTCCCCGCCGACGTGTGGGGCGGTATCCACGGCTATCTGAAAGCGGGCGGAAACCTGTTGGTTATCGGTGGCCAGCCTTTGCGCGTTCCCGTGGTGGCGAACAACGAATTGCCGCCGCAGGACACGTACTCGCGCGAGCTTGGATTCCCTCATTCCTACGAGATCCCGCGCGTGGATGCCGGTGCGAAGTTCGCGTGGAGGGAAGGCTATTCCTTTCTCCGCACGCCGGAGATTCGCGCGCGCCGATGGTTCGCCGTAGAAGGACACGTCGACGGTCTCGGCTACATGGCCGATTCCGCCGGCGTCGATGTTGCCGCGCCCGTTATCGTGTCGGACCGCGACGGCTCGCGGATGGTCATGCTGGACTTCGAGCCCGAACCTGGGTATTGGGAGTCGGCCGATGGCGTCCTGCTGATTCACGAAGCCGCGAACTACGCCCGGCGCGGCGCCACCTCTTTCTGGATTGAGACGCTGTTCTCCACGCTGAAGCCTGGTGAGTTCCCTGAACTCGCGGTGCATCTCCGCAGCCACGGCCAGGCTGGCGAAGTTCGCGTGGAGTTGATGTCGGGAAATACTGTGCTGGATACGGCTCGTCTGGTTGGTTCGGGCAATGTGGATTTCCGGCAGAATCCGGCCCCCGGCTACTATATGATTCGCGGCGTGTACTCGGAGGACGGACAACCGCGCGAGTTCCATCAAAACGGTTTCTGGGTGGAAGATGAAAAGCTGCTCAACTCCGGGCCGGTCCTGGGCGTAAAGGGCGATTTCCTCACCCGCGACGGCAAGCCGTTCTTCCCGGTTGGCGCGAACTACTTCACCACCGCGGAACACGACTGGGACTTCTCCGGCCCGCGGAACGCGTGGATCTGGGAACGGGATTTCGCGGACATGGCCCGCCACGGCGTGACGCTGGTGCGCACCGGCGTGTGGATGGGCCAGAAGAGATTCGTCGAGCCCTCCTCCGGCCAGGTGAATGAACGATTCCTGCGCAACCTGGAAGCGTTCCTGCTTTGCGCGCGGCACCACAACGTGTCGGTCAATTTCACTTTCTTCGCGTTCGCCCCGCAAACCAATGGACGCGCCGACAACGAGACCGGGCCGAATCCCTATCTCGATCCCGGCGCCATCAACGCCGAGCAGGACTACATCCTCTCCGTGGTGAACCGCTTCAAGGACGCGCCCTGGATCTGCTGGGATCTGATCAACGAACCCAGCTTTTCAAACCCGCGGCGTCTCTGGAAGGGAAACACTCCCAATGGCGACGCGGTCGAGGTCGCTGAGTGGCACAAGTGGCTGCGGGCGAAGTATGCCGACATCAGGGATCTCGGCGCCGCCTGGTCGGTTCCACCCGAAGAACTGGGAAGCTTCGACAGCGTTCCTCTCCCCGACGTGGCGGATCTCACGAAGAGCCGCTACGGCAACGCCAAAGAAGTGCGCGCGCTCGACTACAACCTGTTCGCGCAGGATATGTTCAGCCAGTGGGTCCGCTCCATGGTGGCGGCCATCCGGTCTACCGGCAGCCGGCAGCTCGTCAATGTGGGCCAGGACGAGGGCGGCGTCGCGGATCGCGTGTTGAACCAGTTCTACGGCGGAGCGGGCGTCTCCTTCACCACCAACCACAACTATTGGCGCGATGACGCCCTGCTCTGGGATTCCGTGGTGGCGAAGCTGCCAGGCATACCCAACATCGCCGGCGAGACCGGTTATCAGCCGGTCTGGGCTCCCGACGGCGCCTGGCGTTACGACGAGATCACCGGGTATCCGCTGCTGGAGCGCAAGTGGGCTCTCGGATTCGCTGCGGCGAACAGCGGAGTCCTGCCTTGGGATTGGGATCGCGAGGTCGACTTCGGCATCAAGCGCAGCGACGGGTCGGCAAAAACCGTGCAGAACCTGCTGCGCGACATCGGCCGCTTCGCCGAGCAGGCCGCGCCCTGGGCCACCGGGCTGATTCAGCCGCAGGTGGCCGTCGTCCTGCCCCAATCGCTGCAGCTCTCCGTCTATAACGGGTACGCGATCGAGGCACAGCAACAATCCATCCGCGCCCTTTACCATTACGCGCGCATCGAGGCGTACGCCGTCGGTGAGTACCAGACGGAGCTCCTGGGAAACCCGAAGCTGATCATTCTTCCGTCGCCTTTCGCGTTGACCGCGAGCGCCTGGCAGACGATTCTGTCGAAGGTGGAAGCCGGCGCCACGCTGCTGGTCTCCGGACGCTTCGATGAGGATGCGCACTTCCACGCCACTGGCAGGCAGAGTCAGGTTGGGTTGGATTACCGGCCGGGTCCGCTGACCATCCGGGAGAATGTCGTGAAGTGGCCGGCCGGCGAGGCGCGGCTGACGTACTCGGGCGATGCAACCACGAACCTCGACCGGGCGTTCCTGCCGGAAGGCACCACGTGGGCCGAGAAGTCCATCGGCAAAGGACGAATCCTGTTCGCGCCGCTGCCACTGGAGTTGAACGACAATCTTCACGCCATCGGCGACATTTACCGTTATGCCGCGAAGACCGCGGGCGTCGCACCGACTTACACAACGGATCTTCAGGACCCGGGTATCCTGATCGCGCCCACGCGTCTTCCGCACGCCACGCTCTACACGCTCACGTCGGAATCGGACCGAACCGAGGTGTCGTTTCGCGACCAGGCCAGCGGGAAGCAATTCGCCGGCAAGCTCCAGCCCGGCCGCGCGGCGCTGCTGCTCATCGGCGAGGGCGGCGGCATCCTGGCAGCCTGGAACTGGAACCAATAGGAAAGCCGGCACGGAAAGGCACTCTGATCTACTGCCGCGTGTACACCACCTGGCCGTCGAAAACGGTCATGTCCACGTGCGTCTTCCCGATCTGTGAAGGCGGAATCTCAAACAAATCCTGCGACAGCACCACGATATCGGCAGCCATGCCGGGACGCAGCTTGCCGCAGGCGCGGTTGTCGAAGCTGGCGTACGCGCCGTTCACCGTCCACGCGCGCAGGGCGTCTTCCACCTCTATGCGTTGCGCGGGAACCCAGCCGTCCCTGGGCGATCCATCCACGGTCTGGCGGTTCACGGCGGCATGGATGCCGCGGATGGGGTCGGCGCTGATTGCCGATGGCCAGTCGCTTCCGAACACCAGCCGGGCGCCGGCCTGCTCCAGAGAGTGCCACGCGAAGGCGAGTTTCAGGCGCTCCGGACCCACCGCCCTGCTCCACGCGTCCACCACCCCCGGGTCCGCGTGAACCGGAATCATGGACGCCACCACACCGAGGCGCGCGAACCGGGCAATGTCCCCTGGCGCAATCGTTTCGGCATGCTCGATGCGAAACCGCGAATCGTGCGATTCGTTCACGCGGCGTGCGTACTCGTAGCCGTCCAGCGCCATGTGCACGGCGCGGTCGCCCACCGCGTGCGTGGACATTTGCAGCCCACCCGAGTCGCACAACGTCGCCATCTCGTTGAACGCCTCCTGCGACCACATCACTTTTCCGGTCACGCCCGCCGCGTCCGAGTACGGCTCCAGCAGGGCCGCCGAGTGAGCCTCGATCCGCCCATCCAGCACCACATCCACTCCAGCGATGCGCACGTGCGGCTCGCGCGATGCCTGTCTCAGCTCGAGGATGCGGTCGATCACATCCGGCGTGCCCTGTGGGCTCACGCTCATGTACACCGCCACTCGTACACTCAGCTTGTGCTGCCGCTCGAGTTCCTCCAGCAGGGCCAGGGTCTCATCGTCGCCTCCAGCGTTCTCGATGCTGGTCACGCCCAGCGACGACAGCATCCGAACGGCCTGCTCCAGAGCCGCCAGCTTGTGTTCGCGCGGGACCTCCGGGACCAGCTTGTGCACCAGCGCCACGGCGCCGCCACTCAGCGCACCGGAAGGCTCGCCTGCGGCGTCGGTAGCGATGTGGCCCGGCCCGGTGTACTTCATCGCCTTGGTGATCCCCGCCAGTTGCAGCGCCTTTGTGTTCACCCAGGCGGTGTGGCCATCCTCGGCGGTCAGGTACGCGGGCCGGTCCTTCACCGCAGCATCCAGGTCGCCGCGCGTGGGCAGCGCATGGTTCGGGAAGCAGGAGTACGCCCAGCCGCCGCCCACGATCCACGGGTCCTTCGGATGAGCCGCCGCGAAGTCGCGAATCCGCTTCTGCATGTCCCCAATGTTGCAGGCGCCGCCCAGGTCCACGTGCAGCAGGCGCAAAGCGCCGCGGACCAGGTGCGTGTGCGCGTCATCGAAGCCGGGAATGGTGAGCCGCCCATTGAGGTCGATGACGCGGGTGTGCGGCCCCGCCGTGGCGGCCACCTGGAAATTGTCGCCCACCGCCACGATGCGGTTCCGCCGGATGGCCACCGCGTCGGCCCACGGCTGGCTGGCGTCGCCGGTCCAGATTCGCCCGTCCTTCAGGATGAGGTCCGGCTCGCTCGCCGCCAGCGGCAGGCACATCGTCGCCAATAGAAGGATGTCCCGCAGGGCGTTCCTATAATGGGACATGTCCACCAGTATTGCAGCCGCCTGGGAGCCGGTCATCGGTCTCGAGGTGCACGTTCAACTGGCCACCCGGACCAAGATCTTTTGCGGCTGCCCCGTCGAGTTCGGCGCTCCGCCGAACACCAATGTCTGCCCCGTATGTCTGGGCCTTCCGGGCGCTCTCCCGGTTCTGAACCGGCCCGCCGTGGAAATGGCCATCAAGGCTGCGCTCGCGCTGCATTGCCAGATTAACCCGTCTTCGCGATTTGCGCGAAAGAACTACTTCTACCCCGATCTTCCCAAAGGCTACCAGATCTCTCAATACGATCAACCCGTGGCCGAGGACGGCTGGGTGGAGGTGAACGTGGGCGGCGCCAGGCGCATCGGCATCACGCGCGTGCACATGGAGGACGACGCCGGCAAGAGCATGCACGAAGGCTTTCGCGATTCCGCCTCCTACACCTATGTTGACCTGAACCGCAGCGGCACGCCGCTCATCGAGATTGTCACCGAGCCGGACATGCGTTCGTCCGACGAAGCCCACGCCTTCCTCACCGAGCTGAAGCAGGTGCTGCAGTACGTGGGCGTGTCCGAGTGCGACATGGAGAAGGGACAGTTGCGCTGCGATGCGAACATCTCCGTGCGTCCGCGCGGCGCGGAGGAATTCGGTACGAAGGCCGAGGTGAAGAACCTCAATTCGTTCCGCTTCGCGAAGATGGCTCTCGACTACGAGATTGCGCGCCAGGTGAAGCTGATCGAACGCGGCGGGACGGTGGCGCAGGAAACGCGCCTTTACAACCCGGCGACGGGCGAGACCGTCAGCATGCGGTCGAAAGAGCACGCGCACGACTACCGCTACTTCCCCGAGCCCGACCTGCTGCCCCTGCGCGTGAGCGAGGAGTGGCTGAGCGGCATTCGCGCCCGGATGCCCGAGCTTCCCGCCGAGCGGCGCCAGCGCTTCATCGCCGACTACGGCCTGCGCGAATACGATGCGCAGGTGCTGACGTCGGCGCGCTCCCTCGGCGATTATTTCGAGCGCGTGGCTTCCACCTCCGACGATCCGAAGGCGGCGGCGAACTGGGTGATCACCGATCTGCTGGGCCTGCTGGCCGGGCGCGACGTCGCCGAATCGCCGGTGAGCGCCGAACGCCTGGGCGAACTGGTGAGTCTGGTGGCGAAGGGCGAGCTCTCCGGCAAGATGGCCCGCGAGATCTTCCCGAAGATGGCCGAAACCGGCGATTCCGCGCCCGCCATCATGGAGCGTGAAGGCCTCAAGCAGATCAGCGACAGCGGCGCGCTGGCGAAGATTGTGGACGACGTGATCGCGGCGAACCCAAAGCAGGTGGCCGAGTACAAAGCCGGCAAAGCGGTGGTGCTGAAGTTCCTGGTCGGCCAGGTGATGAAGGTGAGCCG
>JBEKZH010000070.1:0-28182 GCA_049510065.1 Bryobacteraceae bacterium | reverse complement strand
GATGCAGACATCACAAAGCGTCGCTGGCTGCCGATTGACCTTGATCCCGTACGTCCGAGTGGTATTTCATCGACAGACCAGGAACATTCTCTTGCCGTCGAACGAGCGATTCAGATGCGAGAGGCGCTACGCCAGGAAGGCTGGCCCGACCCAATTGTCGGCGACTCCGGAAACGGTGCTCATCTTCTCTACCGTGTAGAACTTCCCACCGGCGATGACGAACTGGTGAAAAAGTGTCTCCAGGCGCTGGCTCGTCGGTTCGATGACGATCAAGTCAAAGTCGATCAGAAGGTCTTCAACCCTGCGCGGATCTGGAAGCTCTACGGCACCGTCAGCCGAAAGGGCGACAACGTTGCGGAACGCCCTCACCGGTTGGCCCGGATTCTGGAGGCGCCGTGACGCCGGTTCCGGTCGAGTTGCTGAAAGGCCTGGTGGATGAAGCCGAAGAAGGTACGGGGCCCCTTCTAGCGAGCATGCCGGCGGCGAGCTTTGACCTCGAGTCCTGGATCGAAGCCCACCATCTCGATGTAGAAGGTCCCGAGGAGTGGCAAGGGGGCAAACGATGGATCTTCCGCACTTGCCCGTGGAATAGTGCTCACACGAACAGATCCGCTTACGTTGTGCAGCTTCCAAACGGAGCTATCGCAGCCGGTTGCCATCACAACGGATGTGTGGGAAAGAACTGGCATGCTCTGCGCGATCAGGTGGAACCCGGCTGGTGCTCCTCTGGCCAGCGCACGGCCTCAGAGGAGGCGCGCCGCAGCGATACTCGACGGGAACCGCCTCTTCCCTTTCACCAGATCGACCTGCCCGCATTTCCAGCGGAGGCACTGCCGGTTTGGCTGCGTTCATTTATAGAGGCGGAGGCAACAGCAACCCAGACTCCGATTGATCTCGCCGGAATGTTGGCTCTTTCCGTCATTGCGGCGTGCTGCGCGAAGAAGGTAGCTGTCTGCATGCGGGAAGGCTATGTCGAGCCCGTGAACCTGTTTACGGCGATATCGCTCCCGTCCGGCAACCGCAAGACCGCCGTATTCGCGGCGGTGACAAAACCGCTGGAGGATCACGAGCGGTCGGAAGCCAAACGCACCTCCGTCGAGATTGCCAGGCAGCGCGCCGAGCGGCAAATCAAGGAGTCCCTCCTGCGAAAGCTCAAGGACCAGGCTGCCTCTGCCAAAGCTAAGGATCAGGAGCGATTTTCGCAGGAGGCAGCGGCGTTGGCCGTGGAATTAGAAACCACAACCACGGGCTCGCCCACCCGTTACATCGCGGATGATTGCACCCCCGAGCGGCTTGCCACTCTGCTGCGTGACCAGGGCGGCCGGATCGCCGTGATGAGCGCGGAAGGGGATGTCTTCGACCTCATGGCGGGCCGTTACTCCAGCAAGGCGATGGGTAACTTTGGCGTGTTTCTCAAAGGCCATGCCGGCGACACGCTCCGTGTGGACCGCGTTGGACGGTCGGAATTCGTGAAGGCGCCGGCCATTACCATCGGGTTGGCCGTCCAGCCCGACGTGATACGCGGACTGGCGGAGAAACCGGGCTTCCGCGGGCGGGGTCTCCTGGGGCGATTTCTATACGCGCTGCCCGTCAGCTTGCTGGGCCATCGTGACCCCGACGCCCCACCAGTGCCGGATGAGATCCGTGCGGCGTACCACGCTAACATCACCGCATTACTCAGGCTCCCGTTCGGGACGGATGAGAACGGAGACCCCGAACCTCATCTGTTGCGCCTCAGCTCGGATGCCCAGGCAACTCTGCGAGATTTCGAAGCCCGGCTGGAACCACAGCTCTCCGAATTCGGGGAACTGGGTGGCATGACCGACTGGGCCGGGAAACTCGTCGGCGCGGTGGGCCGGATCGCGGGCATCCTGCATATGGCCCTCTTCGCCGACAGAAGCGCCCCCTGGGAAACGCCCATCCTGAGGGGGTGCCTTGCCAGCGCCATTTCCATCGGCAGGTATCTAATCCCCCACGCGAAGGCGGCCTTCGCAGAGATGGGTGCCGATGCCGTCGTCGAGCAGGCAAAAACGATCCTACGTTGGATCGAACATCAGAATGCCCGCTCGTTCACAAAACGCGACGTGCACCAGGCTCTGAGAGCAAGATTCAAGCGGGTTGAGGTATTGGATGCGCCGTTGGGCCTGCTGCTTTTCCATGAGTACATCCGCAGGTTGGCGGAACCGACGAATGCCGGCCCCGGGCGCAAACCCAGCCCCTCGTTCGAGGTGAATCCGTTGTGGGCTTCTCAGAACACTCACAATCCTCAGAACACGGGGATGGGTCCGAATTCTGAGGATTCTGAGGATTGTGAGTAAGGACTGGTCAAAGCAGGCAGTTTCGATGCAACCAGTTGGAACGATTGGACTTGAATGATTCTCGGAACCCAAGGTAACCTTCAGTCGCTAACCGGAGGCCTGCGACTGAAAGTGCGGATTCAGCACCCTGGTATCCACGAACGAACCGACCGCCGCGGTTCATACTGGTTCTTCCGCTATTGGGACGACGTCCTGCAGCCGGACGGCACGACGAAGGCCATCCGGAAGTTCCACACCGTCGGCCCGAGCAAGGGCGACACTAAGCTCTCGAAGAAGCAGGCGGAAGTTGCGCGCGACAAATTCCTGGCGACGATCAACAGGCCCACCATCCAGGAGAAGGTCGCCGACGGATTGATCCTGTTCAGCAAGATGGTCGAAAAATACAGGGCCGCGCATGTTGAAGCTGAGGCCGCCGGGCGCTTCCTGCTGGCGAAGCCGACGCGCGACAAGTACGTCATCCACCTCGAGCAACGCATCGTACCGCAGTGGGGCGACCGGCGCTTGTGCGAGATTAATCCCGATGAGGTCCAGCAGTGGCTCTTTGCGACCTGCGAATCCTGGCACATGATGAACGATCTGCGCGGGATCATGTCGGGCATATTCACCAAAGCGGAGGAATGGGGTTACTGGCCGGAAGGTCGGCGCAATCCGATGTCCCGCGTGAAGATCGGGGAGAAGTGGAGTGTGCGCCCCGAAAGAATTCTGACGGAGGAGGAGACTGTCAGGGTGCTGGCGCGGCTGTGCGGTCCCAACCTGCTCATAATCGAAACGGCAATCGCGACCGGCGCGCGCATCTCCGAGATCCTCGGGCTGAAGTGGCGGCACGTCGATCTTCGGGGAGGCATTGTGCAGATCGTGCAGCGCAACTGGCGGGGCGACATCGCCGATCCGAAATCGAAGACCAGCAAGCGCCCGCTGACGTTGGGATACTTGATCGAACGGTACCGGGCCAAGTCCGCGGCCGACGGTGCGTTGCCGGACCAGTGGGTCTTCGTACGGGCCGACGGCAGCGGCCTTCCGCTGTGGGATTCCGGGGTGCGCCAGGCATTGAAGCGAGCGGCCGCCGCCGAGGGCTGCGATTTCCCTGGTCTTGGTCCACATTCGTTTCGACGGGCCAATATCACCTGGCGGCAGGAAGTGGGCGGATCAAGCATCGAGGCGTCAAAAATCGCCGGCCACAGCACGATTCGGATGACGGAGGAGTACACGAAGATCCAACTGTCCCGGCAGGAAGAACTCACGCGGCGGATTCAGGAGCGACTGGCGAGCGTCGGCGAGAAGCAACCAGCGGTGGTGCAGTAAAGAACCCGAACCGCCGGGCCGGTTGCGAAGGGATTAGGCGGTCTTTGTGTCGTCATCCATCGCGATACTGGCTACCTTCATCACAGCTTTTCGGGTGGGAACATCAACATCAATGGTCCCCGCAAAAGTGAACCGAAGCTGCTCCGGCGGTGATGCCGCCGAAAGCCGGAAGAGGCTGCCTTTTGGCAGGCGAAGGATGCGGCCGTGGCAGGCAATCGAAATGTCCCGCTCGTCGCACAGTTCGCATATTCGGAAAAGGATGTCACCTCCCAGCGTTGCAGCCTTACCATCGCTGGGGTTGCGGTATCGGCTGAGTGTCTTAACCGAGATGCGCAAATCGTCCGCAAGGGCTGAAAGCGTTCTTGTGCCTTGGAGCTTTGTCAGCGTCTCCAAGATGGCTTCTCTCAATTGCAGATCTGCCTGCGTCTTTCGGGGACGCGGAATGCCTCGCTGACTGGCGGCCATCGTTCTTCTATTGTAATAGCTTGAGTGGGCTATTATAATAGCCAGTGAGGCGTTGGCCACGCGGTTGCAGACTGGGCTCGAATGTTTTATGCACAGACAGGCATGTCCGTACACAGTATTTTGACAGCCTGTTGTGCTCCAAATAGTTGAACGCAAGAGGGTTACGAATTCTGAGGATAAACCAAGATCGCGGGTTTTGGTTCCACATAATGACAACTGCCGCAGTGAGGGAGAGCAGATAGGCCTACGGACCGGTTCGGCCCCTTAGGAGGCCTGCACGTACTCGCTTACGCGAGTCTGGAGTTGACGCCGTGCTGGAACAGACGTTCGTTCACATTCCGGGCATCGGGAAGAAGACGGAACGTGAATTGTGGCATTCGGGGATCAGGTCATGGGAAGACTTTACAGCCATCCTCAGACCACCCGCCCCGATTAGCCCATCGCTCCGGCGCCGTCTTGAGGACTACATCCCTCAGTCCATCAAAGCCGTCAAGAACCGGGACGCCGGATTCTTTTCGCGCTTGTCAGCTCTGGGCGAGGGATGGAGGCTCTTTCCGGAATTCGCGTCCCGCTGCGTCTTCCTCGACATCGAGACTACGGGCCTCTCGCCGGTCTTTGACACCGTGACTATGGTCGGTCTCTTTGACGGCCATCGGTACGAAGTGTTCATTGACGGCCAAAACCTCCAGGACCTCCCCAACCGGCTCAAGAAGTACTCCGTTGTCGTCACCTTCAACGGCGCCGGCTTCGACCTTCGCTTCCTCAGAATCACATTCCCAGATCTCGAGTTGCCGCCCATCCATATCGACCTCCGTTGGGTAACACGGCGCCTGGGATACCGCGGGGGACTGAAGTCTATCGAGAAGGAGTTTGGCATCTCCCGAGACGAGTCCGTTGAGGACGTTAATGGCTTTGATGCCACCGTTCTCTGGTCACGCTACCTCCGCGGCGACCGCGCTGCCCTCCAGAAGCTCGTCACCTACAACACGGAGGACGTCGTTCACCTGAAGGCCATCATGGAGATGGCGTATGACAAGCTCTCGAAGCAGCTTTCCGGCGCGCTCTGGGATCAGAAAACAATATACGACGGCGTAGCCGACCTCCCGAAGGCTCCCAAGTATCGCAAGCGCAGATCCGACGCGCCCGGCAAGTCGCTGGTCGGGGAACTCCTAGGACGCAGCACAATTCCCGAACCCAGAATTGTCGGGATTGATCTCACTGGCAGCGAGCGTAGAGCAACCGGTTGGGCGTTGCTCCACGGCGCTCAGGCAGAGACCAAGAGCCTCGTTACGGACCAGGACCTCATTCGGGAAACGCTAGCCGCTGAACCCGACATCGTTTCGATCGACTCGCCGCTATCGGTGCCAGAAGGGTGGAATCGCTCACAGGAGCAACTCGTTGATAATTCGCCGATCTACCGGAAGTGCGAACTGGCACTGAAGCGGATGGGGATCTCCGTCTTTTGGTGCCTCCTGCCGACCATGAAGGGGCTGACCATGCGCGGTATGCGTCTTGCCGATGAGTTTCGGAAGCACGGACTGCAGGTGATCGAAAGCTACCCTGGGGCGGCGCAGGATATTCTGGGAATCCCGCGAAAGGGCATTAGCCTCGACGAACTCAAATGGGGGCTGAATCGGGCGGGTATCAATGGCAACTACCTCTGGGGTCGCGTGACTCACGACGAAGTCGATGCCATCACCTCTGCTCTCGTAGGGTTGTTCTACTTGGCAGACGACTATATTGCCCTTGGAACCCCTCAGGAGGATTACCTGATCGTTCCGAGGTCCTCGAAGATCAACTACTCAAGGCTCTCCGAGATTCTCTCCCGTACGGGCTTAGACGAGCTGACTACCATTGAGACTGGTGGGTTAGAATGCAAGCTTGAGGCCAGACCAGCGTCCATCCCGGCATTCGCAGACTAAGGCCATGGTTATCGGCTTTGCGGGCCGCATCGGCGCCGGCAAGACGTGTGCAGCCGAATACCTGAGTTCCAAGTACGGTTTCCAATACGCGCGCTACAGCCAGATCCTTCGAGAGTGGCTGTTCCCAGGCCCAGCTGATAGGGACCGAGTGCGGATGTTGGGCTGGGAGGTAATGTCTGGAGGACGGCAGGTGGAGTTGAATGCGCGCCTCATAGCGGGACTCGATCGCTCGCGAAGCGCCGCAATTGATGGCATCAGGCACTCTATCGATCATGCCAGCCTGTCCGACGCTTTTGGCGCCTCTTTTCGCATGATCTTTCTTGAGGTCCACCGGGAGGTTCGTTACGAACGGCTGCTCTCAAGGTTCTCCGACTGCGACGCATTTCAAGCAGCCGAGTCGGCGCCCGTCGAGGCGCACATTGATAGCCTGAAGGCCCTAGCGAGTACGACAATCTCAAATGAGGCGTCCATGGAAGACTTCTACCAGCGGCTCGACGCGTGGGCAGCAGCCTGCGGAATAGGGGATCGGGAATGAGTGTTTGGGTCGTGGTGGGTGGGCAATTCGGTTCTGAGGGCAAGGGCAAAATCTCCGCAATCATTACCCTTCAGGAGCAGATCGATGTCTGCATTCGGTGCGGTGGGCCCAATTCCGGGCATTCGTTCCAAGGGCAGAATGGCGAAATGGTCCTGCTGCGCCAGTTGCCTACGGGCTTTGTTCGACCCCAAACGCGGCTTCTGATCCCGGCCGGCGGATTGGTGGACTTGGAGGTTCTACGCTCCGAAATCGCGGCGCTAGGACTCGATGCGCGCCGCGTCGGTGTCGATCGAAATGCAATGGTCATCACACCTGATGACCGCGACCAGGAGCGACGACTGGGTCTAGGCGAACGTCTGAGTTCCACCTTGTGTGGCGTAGGATCTGCCGTCGCGCGACGAGTCTTGCGGTCAGGCAACGTCGACCTCGCGGCAAATGCCGCGATGAGCAACGAATGGCTGCGTCCGTTCCTTACGGACGTTTCCGCCGAGTCCAATTTGGCAGTCGACCGCGGCAAGAAAGTGCTCATAGAGGGAACCCAAGGATCTGGGCTGTCACTGTACCACACCTCGCACTATCCAAAGGCAACCTCGCGCGACACGAATGCGGCGGGCTTCTTGAGCGAGGTTGGTCTGAGTCCAAGGCTTGTTTCAGAGATTGTTGTCGTGTTCCGGACTTTCCCGATTAGGGTTGCGGGAGCGCAGGCCGGTCCGCTCCATGAGGAACTCACATGGGAGCAACTCCAAGCTGAGTCACGCTCGCCAGTTCCACTGCATGAGTATACAAGCGTGACTCACAAGCTACGGCGCTTGGGAAGATTTGATTGGGACGCCGCGAGCCGTGCTCTAATGCTGAACCGGCCCACTAGGCTGGCTCTGAATTTCGTAGATTATCTTGGTTTCGAGAACCGTGGCACATCGCGCCTTGCTGAACTGACCAATTGTGCGCAGAGGTTTATCGACCGTCTCGGACAGCTTGGCGTGCCGATATGCTACGTCGGTACTGGGCCGAGGCTCAGCGACAACATTCGCCCAGGATTCGGTTCCGATCTTTTCGGCGAACAACCGGGGTATTCGCGTCCTCATCTCCAAGCGCTGCTATGACTTCAGCTGACAAAGAAGAGATCGACAGTCTATTGCGAAGGGAAAAGGAACGCCTAGCTGATCTCCCGTACTTCGCCGGCGTTCCGGGCGATCTCGACCATGGCGTGCTCCTCAGTGATCGAATCGAGCATTACTGCGGGCCCGACTCCAAGTTGATCTCACCCTTCTGTCGGGAGTTCCTCAGGCCAGCAGGATATGACCTCCGTGTCGGCAACAACTACGCGATGAGCGGGAAACCATACACCCTCAATGACGGCGGAGTGCTGACGATCGACCCTTATCAAGTTGCCGTGATTCAAACTCTCGAGACCTTAAACCTGCCTGATTTTCTGATCGGGAGATGGAATATTAGAGTCGGGCTTGCATATCGTGGTCTTCTATGGGTTGGCGGAGCACAAGTCGATCCCGGATTTCGCGGGCGCCTTTCTTGCCCGATCTACAATCTGTCCACGGAACCAGTGACATTGAAGCATGGCGAAGAGTTAGCAATGATCGACTTTGTTGTGACCACACCAGTGAAAAGCGATTCGATAGCTTTTCAATGGTGGCGCAGGAAGATCGTGTTTCAGCAGTACAACATCGCGCTGCAAAGCGGTGTCGCTCATCGATTGGGGAAGATGGACGAGAAAATCGACCGAGCAGACAAGAAGACCTCTGAACGGTTGCAGGAAGCGGCCGGCGGGACGTCTCAAAGATTCGAGAGCATTCAATCACGAATCGACACCTTCATGACTCTTGCCTTTACGGTCGTCGCGGTACTCTTTGCGGGGCTGGGAATCATTGCGACGAAAGGGTCTGATGATCCATCTTTTGTGAGCTCTCCGGTTTGGGTCGCCGTGGTCGCTTTGTATTTCGCGCTGCGGCCATACGTTGTTGCATTCGAGCGAAACCGTGAGGATCGAAAGCAGACCCACCGAACCACAGAGGCACAAGCGAAGCAGCAGGACACCTCAACCGAAAAATGGTACACTTTGCTGCTGCCAAGGCCTCTTGAGGTCGTGATCGCGAGCATGATCGTGTTTGCGAGCTTCGGCTTTCATATCTGGCACGCTCATGTCTCAGCGCTGGAGGTTCGCCAGGCCAAAGAACAGGCATCCCGAGCAATTAGCGCTCTTAATCAGGAGAAGAAGATAGTCGAGACGGAGATTCAGCTTCGCCGACAGTCCGACGAAAGACTTGAGAGCCTGCAACAGCAAGTCAACATCCTCCTGCAGACTCAGGCCACTAAGAAGTGATGATCCTCGGTCGACTTGGAACCGGTCGGCATCTGACGTCCCTCGGCGTTAGCGGCAGGAAGGCGCTGCGGGGTTGCACGACCGGGCGACGAGCCGTCCCCCGAAAACCTACCCATGGGCCGGAGGTGGCCACACTTGGAGATTCTGGGTGGGCATCATCCGTATGGGGAAACCCAGTGTTGTCTCCTCCAGCAGACGATAATCAAAACAGCCTACAGCCGCGCGCGGGAAAGCACGCCGGATGCTGATTCCTGATTCCGGTGTAAAGTTTTGGAGTCCGCGTGGAGTCCAGAGGCCCCAAAAGCCGCCCCGTGGCGTCCACTGGCGTCCAAATCGCGTTTCGCTAAGTCTTTTGTTTTCCGTCAGGATGCCTGCAAGTGATTGATATTTCTTAAATGGCATGGAAGAGGTCGTGAGTTCGAATCTCACCAAGTCCACCAAAACACCCCAAGGCGGCTCTACGCCAGCAGGCAGGCCCCGATCCTCGAACCACTGCTCGGCACGGGCCTCGGCCTTCCGCGGAATCAACTGTCACAAACCTCCTGGTGAAAACCACTTATCACCCAGGAGGAGAGCACATGAAGAAGTTCCTACTGTTGGCGGCCGCTGCAATCGTTTTCACGGCCGTCGCATCGGCCCAGTGCCGCGACGCCTGGGTCAGTCAGGCGGTTAGTCAGGCGTTGGGCCGCAACGCCAACGGGTATGGCGATACCGGCGAGTGTTGGGCTGGCAACTACGGTGGCGGCCAGTGGAGCAGCTACTCGGACTTGCAGCAGAAGGTGTATGCGCATTTCCAGGTGTGCCGTGATTCGTGGATCCGGTCGGCCGTGCAGCAGGTTACCGGCCGGGCGCCCAGCGGGTATGGCGATTACAACGAATGTTGGGCAGGCAACTATGGTGGCGGCCAGTGGAGCAGCTATCAGGACCTTGTAAACAAGGTCTACGCGCACTTCCACCCGCCCGCCCCGGCTCAGGTGGCGGCCCGGCCCGGCTACGGAGCGCCTCCACCGGCGACGCTGGCCCAGCCAGGATATGGGCGGGCAGGTGGCAGTATCATAGCCGCAGGCGCTGGCAATATCATAGCCGCAGGAGCTGGGAACATCATCGCTGCGGGCGCTGGGAACATCATCGCTGCGGGCGCTGGGAATTTCCGGGGCGGCGACGACATGAAGCTGGCCCAGCAGGGCGATCCCCAGGCCATGTACCATACCGGCCAGAAGCTGGCCGCCGAAGGCAAGGATCAAAACCTGCCGGAAGCCTACAAATGGCTCAGCCTGGCCGTTGAGAATGGCGTTGCCGAGGCGGCCGACGAGCGCAAGGCCGTCCGCGAGAAGCTGACCCCGGATCAGGTGAAGCAGATCAACACGGCGGTGCATGAATGGAAGCCGGTGCCAGCCCCCGCTCCGGCGGCCGACGCCAAAGACGACAAGAAGTAGCCTCTCTCCCGGCCGCGCTTGTCGCCGACGACCGGCGCGGCCCCATCGGGGATCTCGTGATGCGCCCAGTTTTCGCCATTCTGCTGCCCGTGTGCCTGTTGGCGCAATCGCCTCCACCGCCCGACAAGACGGCGCTGCTCGATGCCGGCCGCCAGTTCACGGCTGCGCTCAAGCTCGATCGGGACGAGGACAACGCCTTGTTCGACGCCACGGGCTTTGATCGGGCGGCGGCGCTGCTCAACGCAGTGATGGTGGATGGCGCGCGCAAGGACGCCACGCGGGACGATTGGACCGCCCTCCATCGGGCCATCGCCGGTCTGATCGAACTCCACGTGCATCATGGCGACCTTCTGAAAGCGAGCGTCTACGCATCGTTTCAGGACGTCTTCTATTGCGATTTCGAAAACGATTACGAGTCGGCCCTGGCTGCTGCGCGGCTCTCTCTGGAGCTGATGGAGCGCTCGGGGGAGACGGCAACCGCTTTCATCAACCACCGGGCCGTCGCCGTGGATCTGACGCGTCTCGGGCGCAACGAGGAGGCGCTGGGGGAATACCGGCGCGCGCACGAACTGGTCTCGAACCCGACCGACGGGCATGCGGCCGACATCTGGCGCCACATGGTGCTGGCGGAAATCGCTCTGGGCCACACCGGCGAAGCTCATGAGGACGCGCAGCGATTCGTTGCCTTCTCGAATACCGCGCCATCGCGCTTTCGGGCCATGGCGTTACTGACGCGCTCCGATGTCCAGGCGGCGGACGGCAAGTACACGGATGCCGTGGAGACCGTGAAACAGGCACGGGTGCTGGTCGCCGATCCCAAGGAACGCGAGGAGTTCAACGTCGAGGCGGGCGTGCAGTTGATGACGTTCGTTCTAACCGCTATGCACACGTTGTCGTACGACGACTCGCTGAAGCTGGCGCGGAGCATGGACGAAGAGTTCCCAGGGATGCTTTTCCCCATCGCGCCGTTCGCGGAGAAGGCCATTCAGGTGCGCCGCCGCCTGGCGGGAGATTTCGACGGTGTGCTGCGCGACGACAACGCGCGTCTGGAACGCGCAAGAGCGGCGGGCGACGTCTACGGCCAGATCGAGACGCTGCGATCGATTTCCGTCACGTATTCCGCGATGCACGCGAAAGCGCAGCAGATCCAACTGCTGGAACAGGCCCTTGCGCTGGAGGAGCCGCTGCTGCCCGCCAGCGGCATCCCCGCGGACTACCCGTCGGCTTACTCCTTCTGCACCACGCTGCTGTCGCTCGGATCCGCGTACGCCGATTCCTCCGAGATTGCCAAAGCCCGCCGCGCGTTCGATCGCGTGACCAAAGCCATCGAGCCGATCACCGCGGCGGCACTGCGCCAGAAACTCGATTCGCTCTACGACGAGGCGATGCTGGGGAAGGCACGCGTCGCCGGACTGGACGACGATCCCGATACCGCCCGCGACCTGCTGGACGCCGCGTTGAAGAAGCACCCGAAGGACGCCTGGGCCCTGTTGCAGTATGCGCGCCTCGAAAGAGATCTGAAGGAGCACCTGGACAAGGCTGCGCAATTATACGACTCCGCGGTTGAGGCCTTCCGCGCGAATCGCGAAGATCACAATGAAGTGGCGTTCCGCCTGGAGTTCGCGAAGTTCCTGGCGACGGAGGCGGCTGGCAAAGTTCCCGACGCTCTGGCGCATGCCGGCGACCAGGTGCAAACGGTGGAGGCGCGGGTGCAATCCACCAACGTCGCCGATGCGCAATGGCGCGTTCACTTCGTGCTCGGCATCCTCGCGGAAGCGCGCCCGGACAACGCGGGGGCGATCGCCGAATACCGGAAAGCGGTCGCCCGCCTCGACCAGATCCGCGCCGGGCTCTCGGAAGAGGACCAGCGGCAATCGTTCATGGATAACGACAGCGCCCAGGAGCTCTACCAGCGGCTGGTGGCGTTGCTGACGGCAACCGGGCAGCACGCCGACGCATGGCAATTCCTGGAACGCGGTAAGGCACGCTCCTTTCTCGAGATGCTCGGCGGGCGCCGCTTCACCGCCGATTCGCAGGACCCCGCGAACGTCCAACAGCTTCGCGCCATCGAGAAGCAGATTGCCGACCTGCGCGTCGACCTGACTCCGCAGAACGAAACCATGCTGCGCGCCGCCGGCCGCGAACCGGCGCAGATTCAGGCGCGGCTGCGCGAGTTGGAATCGCAGTTTACTCTGGCGCGGGAGCAGGCTTCGCTCGGTTCCACGCGCGCCGGCCAGACCCTTGCGTTGCAGCAGATCGCCATCGAACGCGTGCGCAAGCTGCTGCCCGCCCGTTCGGCCCTGATCGAATACGCGCTGCTGCACGACCAGCTCACCGCGTTCGTAGTCACGCCCTCCGGTTTCGTGCAGCGAACCTGGCCCGTGGCGAGCGCCGATCTGCGGCGGCAGGTGCTGCGCCTGCGCGTCATGTTGGCGAATCCGAACTCGGGCGGCGAAGTGGACGCCATGCTCGCCGGCGTGGCGAAGCTGGTGATCGCTCCTTTGTGGGACGACCTGCCGAAGGACGCCGACCGCCTGCTGATTGTGCCCGCCGGGCATCTTTACTATCTGCCGTTTCAGGTGCTGCCGTTGCCCGACGGCCGGCGAATGATCGATGCCTACGCCATCGGCTACCTGCCCAGCGCCTCGACGCTGGAGTTCTTACAGGACGACGCGAAGCCGGCCGCCGGCGATCTGTTTCTGGGCGCGCTGGGCGCTGTTTCGGTGGAAGGCATGGCTCCCCTGCCGGGCACGCTGCGCGAGACCGACGCCATCGCGACGGTGTATCCGGAATCGCACCGGGCCTCCGAACGGGCTTTTACGCACGACGCCGCCCGCGACGCCCTGCTGCGCTATTCGAAAATTCACTTCGCCACGCACGGTCTGCTGGACGAGGAGGCGCCGCTGTTCAGCGCTCTGCTGACGGACCCGGCTCCGGGGCAGCCATCGCGCCTTTCGTTGTACGAAGTGATGGACCTGAAACTGAAGGCTCGCCTGGTGGTTCTGAGCGCCTGCGAAACCGGACTCGGCAGACTGCTGGGCGGCGACGAGGTGGCCGGCCTTACCCGGACCTTCCTGCTGGCCGGGGCCGGCACGGTGGTCTCCAGTCTGTGGAAGGTGAGCGACGATTCCACCGCGCTGCTGATGGAGGGTTTCCATCGCCGTCTGCGCGCCAACATGGAGCCGGCCCGGGCCATGCGCGAGGCTGCGCTGGACGTGCGCGAGAAGTACCCGCATCCGTTTTTCTGGGCGCCGTTTATTGTGACTGGCGCCCGGTAGTTGGTAAGACGAAACAAGACGGACAAAGAAGGGTTCGTCGCAGAGGGACTATGACACTGACAAATCGAACCGCGGGCGTTGTTGCTCTCGCCGCGTTGCTGGCTGCGCCGGCCGCTCTGCTGAGCGCCGTCCAACTGGTCGCGACGGTGGATGCGGACGCCGGCAGGAGGATCGAGGCCGCCATCCGCACGGCCCAACAGGAGGGCAATTACGAGGAGGCGATGCGCGACTATCGCCGTCTGGTGGAGTTGTACCCGAATGAACCCGTCCTCCGTGCGCGGCTGTACGTGGCCATGAGCGCCACCGCCGAGAAAGCGGGCAACGCCGATGCGGCCAAAGAGTATCTCGCGGTGGCCACCGCCATCGATCCGGCGCTGCCCGCGAAGCTGGAGCAGACGCAGCCGGGTGAGCCCACCACGCGGGGCGGCAACCGCGGCGACAAGGTGATGGCGATCATGGGCGCCGCCATGCAATCTTTCCAGGCGATCCAGCAGGCTCGTCAGATGTATCAGCAGCAACGCCAGGCCGCCGGACAGCAGATGCAACCGCAACCGGCGCAATATGGGGCGCCACCGCCGCAGGGCTACCAGTATCCGCCCGCTCCGGTTGGCGCGCAAGGCTACCAACCACCGGCCGGAGGGTATCAGCCAGCGCCCGGCTACGATCCGAACGCAGCGCCGCCACCGGGTGGCATGCCGCCGCAAGGTGGTTACCAGCCGCCGCCGCAGGGAGGCTACGCCCCGCCGTCGGGGTATCCGCCCGCCGGGCCGCCTCAGCAATCCTATGGGCAACCGCCGCAGGGCGCTCCCCCGCAGGGCGCTCCCCCACAGGGTGGTTATGCTCCTCCGCAGGGCGCTCCCCCACAGGGTGGTTATGCTCCTCCGCCACAGGGTTATCCGCCGCAACAGGCAGCGCCACCTCAGCCGGGCCCGTCCGGACAACCACAGGGCGGTTACGCTCCGCCACCGCAGCCACAGGGCTATCCGCCACAACAAGCAGGGCCGCCTCAGCCGGACCCGTCCGGACAACCGCAGGGCTACGCTCCTCCACAGGGCGGTTACGCTCCGCCACAGCAGCCACAGGGCTATCCGCAACAACAAGGGGCGCCACCTCAGCCGAACCCGTCCGGACAACCGCAGGGTTACGCTCCTCCACAGGGCGGTTACGCTCCGCCACAACAGCCACAGGGCTATCCACAGCAAGGCGGTTACGCGCCACAACAGCCTCAGGGCTATCCGAGTGTGGCCCCCTATCCCGCTCCACATCGGTACGCGTCGCGCCGAACACGTGGCGCGGAGTTCAAGCCGATCCAGGTGGTGCAGGATCGCTCGCGGCTGGGCGACAAGGCTTACTTCGCCACGGCCTGTGGAGCGCTCTTGAACGTCGATAACGGTGACCTCACGTTCACCTCAGCTTGCGGCGACGAGCCGCAGGTGATCCCCGCCTCCGGGATCCTCGAGATCCGCATGAACGCGGTGGTTGGCAAGGAGATGGGAGCGTTCCACATCGCCACCAGAAAAGGCCTGTATCTGGACCTGGCGCTCGAATCCGGCTCTCGCGAGGACAGCCGTTCGGTGGTGGATACGCTGCGAAAGGAACTGAACCTGGGCGAGTGACGCGGAGGTCAGTTCCCAGCTTCATGCGCCGGCCGTCTGACCGGAATCGAGAGGAGCGCGAACAGCGCGAGGGCGGCGGCCGCTCCGCCGAACAGGTACACCGGCCATGGTCCCAGAAGATCGAGCAGAGACCCGCCGCCGGGCTTTTGGCACAGGTACATGTAGTTGGTACGGAACAGCGCGTTGAATGCGCCAACCAGCGCGGTATAACCGGCCAGCAGAGCGAAGGCGCGCCACATTGCGCCGCGCCGGAGCGGGCAGATTCGGCCGAATACCAGAACGGCTACGGCGATGACGATTCCGCCGTGGGCCACAAAGAAATAGATGGCCGGGTATGAGGGCCACGGCGACCAGAGGTCCGGCGTCAGCAGCGCCATTCCCGCGCCCGCCAGACCGGCGAAGTACGCAAACTCGACCAGGAGGGGAAAGGGCACGATGCAGGCAATCACCGTGGCCCACAGGGTCACGTCGCAAAGCTGCAGCGGCAGGTTGCTGGCGCGGATCCCCTCATGCCAGTAGCGGAACACCCACCAGACCGCCTCGTTGACGGCGATCCCGTAGCCGAGCGCCAGCCGCATGGTGCGCGACCGCGCCGGATTTCTCCGGCACAGCCTGCAGACCAGAAGGGCGATGGCGGCGATGGTGGCCAGCAGCAGAACGTGGACGGGCAGGGTCATCGCTCGGACATCGCGTACAGCAGCGTGCCCACTACGGCCTGCCAGATGGCGAAAGCCCCGGCCATGTCCATGTCGGACCCCTGCGTGAACAACGGCAACTGAAAGGGCACCGCTGCAACCGCGCCGGCCGCAGCCAACAGCAGGAGCGGACGGATATGGATCAGCTTTCGGCAGCCGATGGCCGTCGAAGCTGCCACGCCCAACCCTCCAACGAATCCGGCCGCGCACATGTTCGCGTGCGGAATCCCATGGTCGAGAGCAACAGCCACCCAGAAAGCGCCGGTCCACACGAGGCACAGAAGAATCGCGACAACCGGCATCCGGAGAGCCGGACGGACACACAGGATGGCAGCGAGAATCGCGAACGGAAGCACCGCCGGCGCGACTCCCAGGAACGTCTTCGTGACTGCGGTGTCCATGAGCATTTCCGAGAGGACACCCGCGCCCGCGAACAGAACAGCCGCGAGGATCAGTTTCAGTGGTCGGGACATTTGTCTTCCTTCCTTACAGAATCCTGCGGAGGTGCTCGCGGAACCGGGTGTAAACCCACGAGACCGCCAGCAGAATCAGGCCCAGCGCCACGAACGAGAGAATCCGGTACGCGGTTTCCAGGTTGCGCAGGTCGTAGAGGAACAGCTTCAGGATGCAGGCGAGCAGCAACACCAGACCCTGCAACCGTAGCACGCGCTCCCGCAGCGGGAACCCGGCGCCCAGCAGCGCGAGACCTTCCACGCCGCACGCCACCGTCAGCAGCCCGCCGGAAACTTCGTGGTAGAGGAGCACGGTCAGCAGGGCGGTGCCGAGCAGCGAGAACATCGCTCGCGCGCGCCGCTCCACGGTCTCCGACAGAAACTGCGCCAGATAGAGACCGGCGATCACGGCGGCGGTCAGCGAAAGCCGCCTTTCGAGCGAGAATACCTGAATCACGGAGAGGCTGAATGCGAGGATCAGGACGACGTAGCTCTGGAAGCGCAGATCGGAGATGCGATAGCGCGTGCCCAGAAACAACAATGCCAGCCCGAACAGCATCCACCCGGCCGGGATGGCGTGGCGCGGCAATTCGGCTCCGAGCAGGCACGCGATCAGGGTGGCGGCGGCCCACAACTGCAGGCGAGCGGCGACCAGCTCGGCTCCTCTGACTTCCCGCCTGGTCGACCGGAACCAGACATAGCAGAAGACCGCGGCACCGGCGCTCATCGTGATGAGTCGCAGATGCGGGTCGGGGAGATTCACGGCGAGCTCCCACAAGGCCACCGGCAGCAGGATGGCGTTGCCCAGCCAGCGGAACGATGCCAAAGAGTAGAGGAGGCCGAGTTCCAGCCACACGATGGCAAGCGCCGCCCAGCAGACCGCTACGCCCACGTCGGGAACCACCATCCAGAGCGCGGGAAGAATGAACAACGCACCGGCGACGGCGGTAAGATCGCGCACGATAGCCGGTCCGCGAAGCACGCGCGCCGAGAACAGCCAGGCGCAAAGCGCCGCTCCGAACCACGACACGGAAACCGCAACCTCGGGGAACTTGGCGAATCCCTCGGCGTGCGTCACCACCACTGCGGCGCCACCGAACATCGCGACCACGTACGAGACGGCGCGAAGCTCCGTGGGCAGGTTCCGCAGGGCCAGCTCGAACAGCACCACGGCGAGCATGCACCACGACAACGCGACATACCCGGCCGGCACGGTCCGCCAGAGCAGAAGGATGGAGAGCGCGGCGGTGCCCACGGCGCAGGCGTTGGAGAGCCCGGTTCGCTCGCGACCCTCCACCCCGACCTGCGGCAGAAAGCGGCAGCGCAGGACATTCCCATACACCAGCGCCAGGCTGATGGCCAGAGGAATCCACAAGCGGTGTGGTGAGCCTTCCGCGTGCAGCAGGGCCGTAACGATGGTCCCGCTGGCAGCCAGTACATACGCCTGCAGGCGAAACTCCCGCAGCCGCGTGCGTGCGCCGATCTCAAACAGAACGGTCGCGAACAGCAGCCATGCCGTACCCACGAACCAATCCGGGCATTCCGCGCCCAGCACCAGCATGATCAACCCGGCGGCCGCATAGCTGAAAGCGGCGTGCGCGCGGAACAACCCGCGGTTGCCGTAGAAGAGGAACGCGTGGAACAGAGCGGGCGGCGTCCAGTTCCAGATGGACTGGCCAAGGACGGGCGTCTTCCCGGCGGGAAGGTTGTTCCAGGCCAGACTGGCCAGCGAAACGGCGAACGCCCGTCCGCCGAGGCGGCGCAGGAAGGGAGCGCCAAAGCGCACGCCCGCCAGATAAATGATCTCCGCTTCGATGGCCAGGCCCACGCTCTTCCAGACGCCCGGCACGCGGCCCACCACCGCCAGCGCGGCGAGCACCGCGGCAAACACCAGCGCACCTTCGTAACTGCCAGCACGCAGCCGCACAAACAGAGAATCGTCCGGGCCGAAGCTGGACGGCGGACGGATCACGGCGCGGGCGATGGCCGTTGCCAGGTACAGCGCCGCCGCATACGCCGATGCCAGCCATAGCTGATCCGGCGCGTGGTGCGACCACGCCAGGTACGACAAGCCCAGGAAGGCCGCCGAGTTCGACGGGAACATCCACTCGACGCCGCCCGTCAGCGCGCGCCGATGAACGCGCAGCAGGTCGAACGCCTCGAACAGCACCCAGTAGGCGAGAAAAAGCGTCTGGGTAGAAGCCAGCGGCGCATCGGAGCTGCCGCGCGCGATGCATGTGGCGTATGTGGCCACCAATCCGAACAAAGCCATGGCGTTCCACTCGAACACCCCGGCGAGATACAGCATGGAGGCAGCGAGTGGAATCAGGCTCATCACGGCGAACGGCGTGGAGGGCGTGGCCGCCAGTGCGGCAAACGCGGCGGCGTAGGCTACTCCGGTCACCGCCTGGGCGCGGTAACGAAGCGAGTGCGCGATCATGCCGGCGGCCACCAGCAGCATCACTACGGAGCCGGCGAACGGGTTCTGTATGATGCGGGCCGCCGGCAGAGCGTAGATGGCGTAGGATGTGGCGTACAGCCCGGCCCATCCGGCGCCGATCAGCCCGCGCGCGAAGGTGCGGTACTTCGCTTTGCGCTCCACCCACACGCCCGTCGCCAGCGCAGCGGCGCTGAGGGCAATGGAGATGCTCGCCTTGCCCACGGGTCCCATGCGCGCGAATGAGTAGGCAAGGAACAGGGCGATGCCGATCACCAGCACCACCGCGCCGATTTTGTTGAGGATGCTCCCGCCCACCAGCGTTTCCCACTCCTCGTTGCCGAAGGATTGGCGGAGGCGATCGGGCAACGACGGGCCCGGCGGCGCGACGTATGCAGGCAGCGGCGGCGGGAGCGCGGGCGGCTCCGGATTCGCCGCAATCGGCTCCTCCAAGACAGCCACGGGTTCCGGAGCCTCTTGCACCTCGACCACTGGTTCCGGAACAGCCGGCGGCGGCGGCGTCGCACTCTCGCCGAGCCGCTCTTCCAGCGCATGCACGCGCGCCGTGAGGACGCGAATCTGCTCCCTCCACATCTCCATTGCCTCCACCGGCTCGAACCGTTCTTCGAGCCGGTTGAAGCGCGAGCGAGCGACCAGCCAGCCAACAGCCACCGCCACGAACAAAACCGCAATCAGGAATTCCATATGTGCCTCTCAGCGGGGTGACTATGCGACGATGTGCGCCTTTGCGGCAGCGTTCTGCTCGGCCAGCTCGCGAGCCTTGCGCAGGTCGAGCTTGCCGGTGCCGAGCGTGGGGATGGCCTCCACGCGGTAGTAGTTCTCGCGCTTCGGAGTCCACAAGGGTGGGAACCCGTTGCCGGCGAGATGTTCGTAGGCCTGTGCCGGAGTCACCTCCGCCGACGTGTACATGGCCACCAGACGTTCGCCTCGCAATGAGTCGGGAATGCCCACGACAACGCACGGCGAATCTCCGAAAACTCCGGCGAGCGCCTCTTCCACCTTCAGGTGCGGCACCATCTCGCCGCCGATCTTGCTCATGCGGGCGATGCGATCCAGAATGTGGAGGAACCCATCCTCGTCCACTCTCGCGATATCGCCGGTGATGTAGTAGCCGTCGTGCAACGCGTCGGCGGTCCGCCGGGGATCGTCCAGATAGCCGGCCATGCGGGCTGGTCCATTCACCAGCAGCAGACCCTCCTCGCCTTCAGGAACGGGCTCCAGCGTTTCCGGATTCACGATGCGCACCACCAGGCCGGGGATGGGGCGACCTGCCGTCTCCGCACGAGTGCCGATCTGCGGCGGCTCGCTGGTGGGCACATCGACGGTGTTCACCGACACCACCGGCCCCATCTCCGTGCATCCGTAACCTTCGAGCGGCCGGACTCCGAACTTCTCGTAAAACGCCTGCGCCAGCGCCGGCCGGAGTTTCTCGGCGCCCACCACCGGGTAGCGCAATGCCGCGAACTGCTCGCGCGTGCACTGCCGCAGGTAGGTGACGCAGAACGTAGGTGTGGAGAGCAGGAAGGTGGCGCGGTATTTCGCGGCTAGCTCGCCGATGGTTTTCGCGTCCATCGGATTCGGGTGATACACGGCGGGGAAGCTCTGGATCAGCGGAAACCAGAGCGTGTAGGTGTAGCCGAAAGAATGGAAGAAGGGAAGCGCGCCCAGCATGCAGTCGTGCCGGCTCAGGTTGAAGACCTGCGCGGTGGTGTCCATGTTGGCGATCAGGTTCCAGTGCGTGAGCATGACGCCCCTGGGCTCGCCCGTGGTGCCGCTGGTGAAGATGACGGCGGCGACGTCGTCGGGCCGGGCCTTTCCCGCAAGGCTCCGCGCCGGCGCGAAGCGTGCCGCCAGCAGGGCGCGCAGTTTCGCGGCCTTGCTGAACTGCAGCATGTCTTCGGCGCACACCATCTCCGGCGTTGCCGTCAGCTTGATCTTTTCGAGGAAGCGCCGTGAAGTGACGATGGTCCGCAGCCCGCACCGCTGCGCGGCTGCGCGGATGCTCTCTTCGCCGGTGGTGAAATTCAGATTCACGGCGGTTCTGCCCGCCAGCGCCAGCCCGAGATTCACCAGCGCGCCGCCCACCGAAGATGGCAGCAGCACGCCGATGCGCTGCTCACCCGGCCGTCGCGCGTCGAACCAGTCGCGCACCAGCAGGGCGGCGGTGAGGGTCTTCCCCGAGCTGAGGCTCTTCCCGGTGGAATCGGCCAGCGCGAGCGCGGACCAGTTGCCACGGACAGCGGCAATGAGGCGATGCGGGAGCGTGGAATCCGCCCGCTTGCGCCGCGGCATCGCCTGATTCTCCATTTCGACGATGCGCTGGTGCAGTCGCGTGGGCGAGACCGGTCCGTGTATGGGCTCACCCACCTGGATGGTGACGTTCCACCGCAACCACCGCCAGCTCCGGAACAGCCCGCCACCGCGATAGCTGAGCGGGTGTCCCCACAGGCCATCGAAGAAAATGGGAATGATGGGCACGTCCGTCCCCTGCAGGATCTTCTCGAAACCGCGCTGGAAGGGCATGATGTGCCCGGTCTGCGTGATGGCGCCCTCGGGAAATATGCACACCATCTCGCCGTTCTTCAATTCTTCGCGGGCGGCGCGTAGCGCTCGGATGGAGCCTTTGGGGGAGTTCGTCGGCAGCGGAATCGCGTGCAGCCGCCGGTAGAACGGCTGTAGCGGTTTGACGTCGAACAGCCGCTTCCACATCATGAAGCGGATGAAGCGCGTGGTGGTGTAGCCGAGCAGCGGCACATCCACGTATGACACATGATTGGCAACCAGCAGCGCGCCGCCCTCCTTTGGGATGCGCTCGCCGTTGAGGATGCGCACGCGAAAGAACGCCCTCATGATGCCCAGCACCACAAAACGCAGAGTGACATCGGTGAGAACGGTGGCCACGTACACGGTTGCCGCCAGTGTGGCTATGCCGAGCGCCACAATCACATGCGCCGCGTTCCAGTGCAGCTTGTCGTGCAGGGTCCAGAGAATGCCGGAAGCCAGCACCACGCCAACCATGTTGAGGAAATTGTTGGTGGCCAGCACGCGGCCCTTCTCCTTCGCGCCGGCGCGATCCTGCAGATACGCGTTGAGCGGCACGATGAACAGTCCGCCGGAGAAGCCCACCGCGGCCAGCCAGCCCAGCGCCCATTCGTAGGAGTGCGTGCATCCCAGCGCGATGGTGAACCCGCCCATCAGGGCCGATCCCAGGGGCACCAGCCCGAGTTCGATGTGATCGCCCACAAGCCGCCCGGCCACCACGCTGCCCACTCCAATGCCCAGCGCCAGCGCGGTCACCAGCAGGCCGACGCGCGTCTCGGAGGCGTGCAGCGTCTCCTGGCCGATCAGCAGCAGAGAGAGCTGAAACAGACCGCCCACGAACCAGAACCAGGAAATGCCCACCACCGTCAGCCACAGCGTGTTGCGACCGCGCAGGCTGCGGATGCCAATGGCCACCTCATGGAACGGGTTCCAGCGAAACGGCGTGTGCGAGCCCGAAGGCGGCGTGCGCGTGATGAACAAGCTTGCCGCCGACCCCACCACCGCGATCCCCAGCAGCGTCAACCCGATCTTCAGCGGCGTGCCCTGCCAGTGTTCGAACAGCAGCGTGCCGAAGCTGGTGCCTACCACGATGGCCACAAACGTGGTCAGTTCCAGCAGACCGTTGGCGCGCGCCAGTTGCGCCTCCGGCATCATTTCCGGGAGGATGCCGTACTTAGCGGGGCTGAAGAAATTGGCCTGCACCGCCAGCAGGAACAGCACCACCAGCAACAGGTCGATGCGATGCGAGAGCAGCGCGCCGATGCCGGTGAGCATGATGACGATCTCCAGCGCCTTGGTGCTCTGCAGCACGCGGGTCTTGGAGAAACGGTCGGCAAGCTGTCCCGCCGGGCCGGCGAACAGAAGGAAGGGAATCACAAACACCGCGCCGGCCAGAGCGAGATAGCGGCTGCCCGCCTGCTGATCCAACGCCAGCCGCAGCGCCATGATGGAGACAATCATCTTGTAGACGTTGTCGTTGAAGGCGCCGAGAAACTGGGTCCAGAGGAAGGCCTGGAAGCCGCCATCGGCGAGAAGTCTGGCGTAGCTTCCCGACGATTCCGCGCTCACTGTCCGGTTGCTCATGACCTCCCGTAGCGCAAGCCGCATGCCAGCCCGATGTGCCTGAATGATTCAGTATATTCTGCGGTTTGCGCGCCGGCTCCTGCCCGGCCTGGTGCATCGTTTGTACATGATCATACAATTGATGTATGGACATTTACTCACCCGTGGAACGCCGCTTCCTCACCGCCGTGGCCAGGCTGGCCTACTCGAACCCGTTCCTGCCCGAGCGCGTGGAGCATGAGCGCGCGGCGCTGGGGCGCGAATTTGTTCCCGGCGGCCCGGTGTGGAGCGCGTCCGTCACCGACCCCGACGCCGAGTTTCCCAACATTGCCCGAATCCACGCCCGACTCGAACCGCTGATCGAGAGCATCCACGGGCGGCTGGAGCACGCCTCGGACATGACCGGCGCCGACCTCGCCATCTATGAAGAGTCCGTGCACGAGATGCTCTACCAGCGTTACTACAAGAGGTTCGGCTCGGCGGAGGAGCGCTGGCAGTTCTACCGCCAGTTTCTGGCCGATTGGAAACGCTACTTCAGCATTGCCGGCAAGCGCTTCGAAACGGCCCTGCAGCCGGCGCACGTGTTCGCCTGTTACCGCCAGATTCGGCGGGCATTCCTGCACATCTTCGACAACATCATCGGCGATTCCATGCCCGCCGCGCGGCTCCGCGCCAGCGTCTGGCAGTCGGTGTTCACGCACGACATGCGCCGCTACCGCCGCATCCTGTACGTGCGCATGGGCGACTTCCCGACGCTCATCACGGGACCGTCCGGCACAGGCAAGGAACTGGTGGCCCGGGCCATCGCCGCCGCCCGCTACGTTCCTTTCGACCCCGAGCGCCTGGAGTTTGCCGACGCGCCTGGCGAATCGTTCTTCGCCATCAACCTGGCCGCGCTCTCGCCGACGCTCATCGAATCGGAATTGTTCGGCCACCGCCGCGGGGCGTTCACCGGCGCCACCGGCGATCGCAAGGGATGGCTCGACGCCTGCCCCGAGCCGGGTTCCGTGTTTCTGGACGAGCTGGGAGAAATGGAACTGTCGCTGCAGGTGAAGCTGCTGCGGGTGATCGAGACGCGCCGGTTCTCCTCCGTCGGCGACACCGCGCTCCGCGTGTTCCGGGGCAAGCTGATCGCCGCCACCAACCGCAACCTGGCCGAGGAGATTCAGGCGCGCCGCTTCCGCGAAGACCTCTACTACCGGCTTTGCGCCGACCTGATCCGCACCCCTTCGCTGCGCGAGCAGATCCACGACTCGCCGCAGGTTCTTCACGATCTGCTGCTCTATATGGTTCGCCGGGCCGTGGGCGACGAAGCCGAGCAATGCCTGCCGGAAGTGGAAGTGTGGATCAACGCGCATCTGCCCGGCGACTACGCCTGGCCGGGCAACTATCGCGAACTCGAACAGTGCGTGCGCAACATCATCATCCGCCGCTCCTACCAGCCCATTGCCCAACAAGCGCCCGCGGCCGCAGACCCCTTCACGGCCCGGGTTCAGGGCGGCCAGGTGACGGCTGGCGAGCTGCTGGCGTGGTACTCGGCGCTGGTCTACCGGCAGGCCGGAAGCTACGAGGAAGCGGCAAGAAGGCTGGGCCTCGACCGCCGCACCGTGAAAGCGAAGGTGGAATCGTACCTGGAGAAGGTGGCCGGTTGAGACTGGGTACCAGTACGATTTCCTGACGGTCCTAAAGTGAAACACCTGGGCTGCCGATCCACCGGGCATGAGGGATTGTGACTCGTCCGGCGGCGGGCGCGACATCCTCCTGACGGCGATGGATCGAGTGCACGACGCGGTTCTGGACCGCCGAAGCGCGGACGTTATCGCACCGCTTCTGGACGATCTGGCCCGCTTCTGCGCCGAGCATTTTGCCACTGAAGAAAGGGTGCTCCGGCGTTACGGATACAGGCATGTGGATGCCCGTTCGGCAACGCACGCGCGGCTGCTGAAGAGGATTCCGGACCTGCAGAAGCGTATCCGCTCCGGCGAGAGAAAGAGCGCTGGGATCATGAACCTCCTCCACAGCCTTTCCGAACAGGCCGGCTACCCGGAACGCTCCGCCGCCTGAGCCGCGGGGCAGGGGTTTTACCCTGGCGTCTCCAGGTACAGTGAATCGCGCGGTCTGTTACCAGCCTCCTATTGAAATGCACTATTTCCGGCGGCACAATCGAACTGACCGATCACTCCGGAAGGAGAAGCATATGCCAGAGCAACCCGAGCGCCGCACCGAACCGAGGGTCACGTTTGCAGGTCCCTGCGTGCTGAGCCGCCTCAGCGAGAACGACCCGCCCCAGACCGGGACCATCTCCAATGCCTCCGAGCACGGCGCCAGCGTTTCCGTGAAGTCCCCGGTGCCGCAGGGGGACATAGTAAGTCTCGAAGTGGGAGACGATCTGTTCGTGGCCACGGTGGCCCACTGCGAGCCGGAGCCGGACGGACATTCCGTCGGTCTGGAGCTGATTTCCGGAACCGTCAAACCGCAACTGCGGGAAGATCTGACCTATTTCTCCATCACCACCCCCGGCCTCGGCGCCACCAAACCGCAGTAGCCATCGCACAAGCTGGGCCTGGATTGTCATCCCGCACAAGGCTGCGTTTCTGAGCCGCGCGCGTCAGCGAGCGGGCTTCGAACTTTCTCAACACCCTGTTGGTTTTGAGGTTCGGTATCGGCAGACGTATCTATGCAGTACGAGCAGATGAACACTCTGCATCGATCCGGTATGTGGCGCCCTGCGCCAGCGGTGCGGCCAGGAGGAAAAGCGGAGCGAGAAAGTGGATGAGCCTCATGGCCAGCCTCCGATCTTACCGCTCTTACCGCAGGCTTCCTTTGCGGTTCTGGCGTACCATAAGCAACATGGCCCGCCTGTTTTGCGGCACTTCGGGATTCGCCTACGCTTCCTGGAAGCCGGAGTTCTATCCGGCCAGGCTGCCCTCGAAGCAGTTTCTGGAATACTATGCCGGCCGTCTGAATGCGGTGGAGATCAACTACACGTTCCGGCGCCTTCCGTCGGCGGCGACGCTGGAAGCGTGGGTCGGGGCGACGCCCGCAGGCTTCGTCCTATGCCCCAAGGCGCACATGCGCATTACGCACATCCAGCGCCTGCAGAAGGCGGAGTTCACGGAGCTGTTCTTCCGGGCCCTCGAACCGCTGCGCGTCGCCCGGCGGCTGGGGCCGGTGTTGTTCCAGTTGCCGCCGCAGTTTCGGGCCGATGCCGCGGTGCTGAACGAATTCCTCGACGGACTGCCGGATGGCCTCGCCTGCGCGTTCGAGTTCCGGCACCAGTCATGGCTGAACACTGAGGTCTACGGAGCGCTGGCGCGTCACGGCGCCGCGCTGTGTCTGGCCGAATCGGAGAAGCTGGCGATCCCGGAGGTGCTGACCGCGGCCTTCGTGTACTCGCGCCTGCGCAAGCCGGATTACTCGCCCGACGAACGTAGGGAGATCGCGGAACGAGTGCGCCAGTTACGGGCCGGTGGCCGGGATTGCTACGTGTTCTTCAAGCACGAGGAGACACCCGCCGGCGCGCTGTACGCGGAGGAGCTGCTGCGGTCAGCGGATGCGTCCTGAGCCGGCAGCGGAACCGGGGTCCTGGCCCACGAATAGCGTTTCAGCCAGCGGCTTTTCGTTTCGTGCCGGCGCGGATGCGTTTCGGCATCTCGGTGGGCTGCGAGTCCGCTGCCTCGGCGATGGCGGCGGGTTTCCTGGCGATGGCCAGGCTCTGCTTGAGCGCCTCCATGATGTCGATGACGCGGGCGGTCTCCGGCTCCGGCGGTGACACCACTTCTTTGCCCTGGATTTTCGCGTCGATCATGGCTCGCAGGTTGTCGCGATACGAGTCTCTGTACTTCTCCGGCTGAAACTCCGCCGCCAGAGACTCGATCAGCATGGTGGCCAGCGCGAGTTCCTTCTCCTTCACCAGGGTTTTGTCGGTGCGGAACTCCTCCACGCTGCGCACCTCGTCGGCGTAGTACATGGTGTGCATCATCAACCCCGTCGGTCCCGGGCGGAACAGGGCGATGTGCTCGCGGTTGTGCATGGTGATTTTGGCCACGCCGGTGTAGCCGGTTCGTTCGAGGGCCTCATAGAGGAGAGCGTAGGGCCGCTCGCCGGCCTCGTCCGGCGCCATGTAGTACGAGCTTTCGAAGTAAACCGGGTCCACCTCGGACGACTTCACGAATTCGAGGATCTCCATGGTCTTCGCGCTGGGCGGCGCCATGCGCTTGATCTCCTCGTCCTCCACGACAACCCAGCGGCCCTTCTCGTACTCGTAGCCCTTGACGATGTCGGCGCGCGCGATGGGTTTGTCCTCGGCCTGGCAGTAGAGCACCTGCTTCACCCGGCTGTGGTCTTCCTTGTGCAGTTGGTTGAAACTGATGGTCTCGCTGCGCGCGGCGGTGTATAGTTTTACCGGAAACGACACCAGACCGAACGTGACATGACCTTTCCAGACGGTGCTTGCCATAGGTTCTCCAGCTCTGGCCGGCCGCGAGGGACGGCTCGTCCAGAATAACCCGCAAGCACAAACATTTTCAAGTGGTTCTGTCGTTTTCGGCGAAGAACCTACTCGACGTCGTCCACCTTGACTTCCCTGGTCGAGCCGCTGGCCGCCCACTTCAGGAAGCCGATAATGTCCGCCATTTCCTGCGACGTATAACCGGCCGCCGTCGGCGGGTGCCCCCACTTCTCCGCGCGCGCCATGGACAGGATCTCTTTCGAGGCCAGTTTCCGAAGAACCGGCGGGGACTGGCCAAGGTCCCAGATCTCCACCTCGTCGCCCTGCTTCTGTTTCAGAATGCCCGGGAAGGAGCCGGCCGCGGTTTTGACCTCCTGCACGTTCTGGGTCATATCCATCTTGATGGCCATCAGCATGCCACGCGGGGGAACCACGGACGCCAGCGGCTTCAGATCCGGTCCCACGGCGTTTCCCAGGCCGGCCATGGTGTGACAAGTCGCACAGGGCTTGCCTTTCGGCGAGTTGAGAAACAGCTCGCGCCCCCGTTCCGCCTGCTTCGACATGGGCTTGTTCTGCGCCGCCGCCGAGAACAGCATCGCTCCGCATACGATACCGATACAGCACTGCCTTAGCATGATCGCCTCCCAGCCGGGCCAATGGTATCAATTGAAGCGCGCGCACGCAACCGTGCGAATTGGGTCGTCTAAAATGTCACTGAAAGACCTCTCGTTGGGTCATGTAAGAAAGTAACCGAAACGTGTGGGGCGTACAGGCCGGCGGCGAACCGCCGAACGGTCTGTCAGGATGGACATG
>JBEKZH010000007.1:0-106031 GCA_049510065.1 Bryobacteraceae bacterium | reverse complement strand
GCTTTGCGCCACCACGAGGGCGCGCCCTCTCGACTGCGACGATACGGCAATTCCGGGCAGTTCGGAGATTATTGCCTCCGATCCGGCACAGACTCGGAAACAGTCACAATAGAGGGGAGGACGCTTTCACCGACGACGAATCGGTGAAACTTCGCGACGCGCAGGCCGCTTACGCTGCCGCCTGCCCCGCATCTTGCTTCGCGGGCCGTCGAGCAGCGAAACGCCGCCCAGGGTCAATGCCGGCCCGCGAAGCAGAGCGCGGGAAGCGAGTCCCGGCTGCTGACTCATACCGCGGAATCGCTGATGTTCGCAGCGGCAAAGGAATAGACGTCATTGAGCGACCGGCTGAAAGAGCCTCGGTGCGAAATCCTTCAGATCGCGGCGCCACGTCTGCCACTCATGCGATGTACCCGGCGATTCATAGAACACGTGCTGGATCTTAGCCTCGTCGAGGGACGCGTGGAGTCTGAGGAGGCCTTCACGCATCCGGGCAGGTTCCTCAGTGCCAACGCCAACCCACAGCAGGTGAACCCTTTTGGCAAATGCGGCGGGGTCCGCCAGCGCACCGTTGAAGGCCGTCTTCGGATCGAGCTTCTCGTTGCCAAGCACCAGCGGTCCGGCGGCGCCACTGAATCCCCCGATATAGGAGAAGAGATCGAGGTGATTGAACGTCACCTGGAAAGTCTGCATGCCTCCCATTGAAAGGCCGGCCATTGCACGGTGATCGCGATCCGCGATCGTTCTGAAATTCGAATCGATGTAGGGAATCAGGACCTGCGTCATGTCGTCTTCGAATGCCGCGGCCATCTCCTGCATCGCCCGCATTATTTCGGGTGAGCCGAAGGGCTTGCCAGTCAGATCGGGAAGGGGCTGGCCAGCGCGCCGGGCATAACCGTACGCCATCACGACGATCATCGGTTTGCAGCTTCCACTCGCAAGAAGATTGTCCAGGATGAAGTTGGCGTGCGCCTGCTTCGTCCAGCCGGTCTCATCTTCGCCACCGCCGTGCTGCAGATAGAGCACGGGATAGCGTGCGCTGGTTCGGGTGTCGTAGTCGGGGGGAGTGTAGACCAGCGCGTGCCGCCAGCTCCCGGTCAGCTTCGAGTAGTACCAGTTCTCACGAACCTGGCCGTGAGGCACGTCCCGGGGCAGGTAGTAAGTGCTTCCCGCTTCCGGAATCTCAATTCCACTCGCGTCCTTGCCCCCGCCAAAGAACGTATGACTGTTGATGTCCGTAACCTCCGCGCCGTCGATCAGGAGCGTGTAGTAGTGGAATCCCGGGACAAGGGGTGGCGTTGTACCGGTCCAGAATCCGTCGGGCTGCTTTGTCAGGTCCAGTTTCGACGCGCTCCAGAAGTTGACCTGAACCTTCGCGGCGTTCGGCGCCTTCACCCGGAATTGCGCCCGGAGGCTGTTGTCCACCCTCGGATATTCGGCTCCCCAGACGTTGGTGGCGGCCGGCTGAAAGTCGCCGGACTCCTGCGCAACGCACAAGCCCACCGTCAGAAGCATCGCACCTGCAACGCGCTTCATTAGTCTCTCCCTGTTCCGATTCCGATTTCGAACGTGCCGCAAGCCGCGTATACCGGCGGTACCCATACGGCGTCCGTTCAAACAGACCCATCCTACGCTCAGGGATTGTCGAAGAGAAAGTCACATTTTGGGGCAACAGTCATCGATTTTATCGATGTAACATCATGTCATGAACACCACTCTCGATGAATGGGAGATCCTGCACACCGTCGTGCAATTGGGTGGCTTTGCCCCGGCAGCAGAACAACTCAATCGCTCTCAATCCACCATCAGCTACGCGATCGCCCGACTGCAGGAGCAGCTCGGGATCAGGTTGTTTGAACTCAAAGGAAGAAAGGCGCACCTGACTGAGGTCGGGCGTGTGTTGCTTGCCGACGCGGAGCCCCACCTGTCCGGCTTTCGTCAGCTTGAGCAACGGGCGCGCTCGCTCGCCCGTGGCGGGGAGTCGGAGATTCGACTTTCGGTGGACAGTATCTTCCCCAACGACCGGCTCTTTGCCGCTCTCGCCGAATTCACCCGGCAGTTCCCCTATGTCCGCCCAAGACTCCGACAAGGCACCTTTCTGTCCCCGGATCTTGAGTTCTCGACTCATAACTCCCAACTCTGCGTCGCAGGCTTGATGTCGCGGGAGTTCTTCGTCAAGCCGATTCTGGACATTGGGATGCTCGCAGTCGCGCGTCGGGATCACCCGCTGCACGCGCAGAGAAAGAAGCTGTCCCGGGCCGACATTATGCAACACATGCTGGTGATTATCGAGGCAGTGACGCCGGCGTTGACCAAGCATCAGCCGCGCAGCCCGGCTCAACGTTTCCTGGCTGTCAGCACGATTGAGGCCGCAATTGTCGCCGTTCGCAGCGGGCTTTGCTTCGGGTGGCTGCCGAAGTATCGCATTCAGCCACATCTGCAAGACGGAGAATTGCTTCCGCTGCATATACCGGCGGGCCAGACCAGACAGGTTCGACTCAGTATTGTATGCAAGGACTTGAGCACCAGCAGCCGCGAGCTTAACGCGCTTGCGGATCTACTGGGCCTCAATCGCCCCGTAGAAGCGATCTGAATCTGCTTCACGTGCGGCCCATATCGACAAACTCGATTGGAACAGAACGACTTGCCTGGCTTGTACCCTCCGACAGAGCCTCTGTATAGTAGGACTGCCAAGAGGATCATATGCGTGCACTTCTAATGAGTTTTGCCCTCATCGCTGTCGCCCTGACTGCGCCTGTCATTGCCGCGGAAAAGGTTGAATTGTCGGTTGACGCGTCCAAAGCCGGCCCGAAGATCGACCGCAACATCTTCGGCCAGTTCGCCGAGCATCTCGGTCACGGAGTATATGAAGGGATCTGGGTTGGGCCGGATTCCACCATCCCCAATACCCGCGGGATCCGCAACGATGTGGTTGCCGCGCTGAAGGCGATCAAGGTGCCGAACGTTCGCTGGCCGGGCGGTTGTTTCGCGGACGAGTACCACTGGCGCAACAGCATCGGCACCCCGCGAACTGTCACACTCAATCCCAACTGGGGCGGTGTCACCGAACCGAACACGTTTGGAACACACGAGTTCATGGACTTCCTCGACCAGATCGGCAGCCAGGGCTACTTCTCGGTCAATGTTGGCTCCGGTACGCCAAAGGAGGCGGCCGACTGGCTGGAATACATGACTGCGGACCAGCCGACGACACTGGCGAAGGAGCGCGCCGCCAACGGCCACCCCGCTCCGTGGAAGGTCGGCTACCTTGGCATCGGCAACGAAAGCTGGGACTGCGGCGGCAACATGACCGCCGACTACTATCTGAGCCAGCTCAAGATCTACACGCGCTTTGTGAGGAACTTCAATCCGGCGCAGCAGGACCGGCAGCAGATGCTGAGGATTGCCGTCGGCCCGGGCGGGCCGGAAACGGACTGGACCGAAGCGGTCATGAAGGCCTGGCAGAATCACCACTGGAGCTGGGACATGGACGGTCTGTCGATGCACTCCTACACAGTGCCGCACTGGCCGCCGTCGTATAAATCCGAGGGATTCGGAGAGAAAGAATACAGCGAAATTCTGAAAGAGACGCTGAAGATGGAGGAGCTGGTAAGCAAGCAGTCGGCCGTGATGGACAAGTATGACCCGCAAAAGAAGATCGCGCTTGTCGTGGATGAATGGGGCGCCTGGTATGCGCCGCTGCCCGGCACGAATCCGGGTTTCCTCGCCCAGCAGAACAGCATGCGCGACGCCGTCCTGGCCGCGCTGAACCTGAACATCTTTGCCCGGCATGCCGACCGCGTGCGCGTGGCCAATATCGCCCAGATGATCAACGTGCTGCAGGCCATGATCCTGACCGACAAGGAAAAGATGGTTCTGACGCCGACCTACTACGTTTTCAAGATGTATCTGCCTTTCCAGGACGCCACCTTCGTACCGGTCGCGTTCAACGCCGGCACGTACACGCACGGCGACATCAATCTGCCGCGCGTGGATGCCATCGCGGCAAAGGACACCAACGGCAAGCTCTGGCTGGAAGTGACGAATCTCGACCCCAACCAGGCGGTGGAAATCGAGGCGAGCGTGGCTGGCGTCACGGCGAAGGCTGCCGCCGGGGAGACGCTAACGGCATCGGGGGTCGACAGCGTCAATACCTTCGAAGCACCGAGTACAGTCGTTCCCAAGCCCGTCGTGGCGCAAGTTCAGGGTGGCAAGGTGGCTCTGAAGCTGGAACCGAAGTCGGTGACCATGGTCTCGGTCGAACAATAAGCCGGAGGACAATGCTGTGCACCGGACACCAGTACTTCTATTCACTGCGGCACTTCTTTGTTCCGCTCAGAACAAGCCAGTAAGCGCGACGATCGGCGCGTCAAAGACCGGAGCCCCGATCTCGAAGTACATTTACGGGCAGTTTCTCGAACACATCGGGAGAATCGTCAACAACGGCGTGTGGGCGGAGATGCTGGACGATCGGAAGTTCTACTATCCGATCAATTCTCATCAGCCGGCCGAAGATCCTCCCCGCGGCTTCATGCGGATGGGCGTGCGCCACTGGACCCCGATCGGCAGTGACGAGTTCATCACCATGGACACGAAGCAGCCGTACGTGGGCGACCAGACGCCAGTGGTGAAACTGAGCGCAAAAGAGGCGCACGGGTTTCGGCAGACCGGCCTCGCCGTGCGGAAAGGTAAGTCCTACACGGGACGCATCGTGCTCGCGGGGACGCCGGGCGCAACCGTGAAGGTCACTCTGGCGTGGGGAGATGCGGCAGGGGACCGGCAAACCGTTGTGATCGCCAAAGCCGGTGCGGCATATCAGAAGTTCCCGCTGCGATTCAAAGCCGAGGGCGATAGCGACAACGCCCGGCTCGAGATTGTGGCAACGGGCAGCGGCGTCCTGCACGTGGGGGCGGTATCACTGATGCCCGCCGATAACATACAGGGCTTCCGCGCGGAAGTGATCGCCGCGCTTAAGCAGCTTCATTCGGGCGTATATCGCTTCCCGGGAGGGAACTTCGTTTCGGGGCACGAGTGGCGTGACGCGATCGGCGATCCGGACAAGCGTCCGCCCGTCATGGACCACGTTTGGAACGCGGTGCAGCCGAACGATGTCGGTACGGACGAGTTCATGACGCTGTGCCGGCTGCTGGACGTTGAAGCCTACATCACCGTGAATGCCGGCTTCGGCGATGCTTGGTCGGCGGCGCAGCTTGTCGAGTATGCCAACGGCGCGGTGACCACGCCGATGGGACGGCTGCGTGCTGCCAATGGTCATCCGCAGCCGTACAAGGTGAAGTTCTGGGGCGTCGGCAACGAGCCCTGGGGCGACTGGCAACTGGGCTTCATTCCGGTTGCGCAGTTCGAGCTGAAACACAACATGTTCGCCAAAGCGATGTTGAAGGTGGACCCGACCATCAAGCTGATCGCCGCCGGCGCTATGCCCGACGACATGGCCAGCACCAAGCAGGCGAAGCGGCTGAATGGCCAGATCGTGCCTAATTATCTCTCGGCGGGCGACTGGAGCGGCAACCTGCTGGCCCACTGCCTGGACAACATCGATATGCTCAGCGAACATTACTACGCCAGCGCCGGCCAGCGCTTCGACAACGAAAAAGGCGAGAAGGTTCCAACGGGCCCGCTGACGCTGGTGGAATGGGAGCGCGCGCCGGCTTCCCTGGTCCGCGCGAAATACGAACATTATCAGGGGTACCTGAAACGCATCCCCGGTTTGAACGCGAAGCCGGTGCCGATCAGCCTGGACGAATGGGCCTTCATTGGGGCTCCGCCGAATTCCTACAAGGTTGTGCCCGCCTATGCCTGGGCGTTTCATGAGATGTTCCGGCATTCCGACCTGTACCAGTTGGGGGCATTCACGTTCGCGACGGCCATGATGAGCGCGAACCGGACCGATGCCGTTCTGAATCCCACAGGCCTGCTGTTCAAGATGTATCGCGAGCACTTCGGTTCGATTCCGGTGGAGGTATCGGGAGACTCGCCGCAGCCGAAGCCGATCTGGCCGGCCGGAGGCGACCAGCCGAAAGTCAATCCCGGCAGCGACACGTTTCCGCTGGATGTGAGCGCAGCTTTCAGCGAGGATCGGAAGACGCTGACGTTCGCGGTGCTGAACCCGTCGGACTCCGAGCAGCACCTGAAGCTCTCGGTCAACGGAGTGAAGCTGGCGAGCCAGGGACACTTGTGGCGCATGGCGCCGCCGACTGTGGACGCAACGATTACGGTGGGGCAGAAGCCGGGCGTCGCGGCGGAGGAGCACGAACAAGTGACCATACCCGATACGATGGCCATCCCGCCATTCAGCGTCAACGTTTATTCGTTTGCAGTCCAGTAGGGAGGGCATAGTGCCGTCATTTGGGACCGAAGCAGCCGGCTTTGCGGTTGATCATGTACCGCAACGCATCCTCTACACGGGCGCGCGAATGCCCGCGGTCGGGCTTGGCACTTTCGGCTCGGATCATGTCAGCGCGGAACAGGTAGCCGAGGCGGTACGTGGGGCGGCGAGAGTAGGCTATCGCCACTTCGATTGCGCCGCGGTCTACGGGAACGAGTCCCGGATCGGCGATGCTTTTGCCGGGCTGTTCGCTGAAGGCTTCCTCCGCGAGGATTTCTGGATCACGTCGAAGCTGTGGAACGACAAGCATGGGGAGGCGGATGTGATTCCCGCGTTCCGAAAATCGCTCGCCGATCTGCGGCTGGAGTACCTCGATCTATATCTGGTGCATTGGCCGTTTCCCAATTACCATGCGCCGGGATGTTCGGTGGATTCGAGGAATCCCGACGCAAAGCCGTACATCCACGCGAACTTCCTGCAAACCTGGCGGCAGATGGAAAGCCTGGTGGACATGGGGCTGGTGCGGCACATCGGCACGTCCAACATTACCATCCCCAAGCTGAAGCTGCTTCTTAACGACGCTAGAATCAAGCCCGCGGTGAACGAAATGGAGCTGCATCCGCACTTTCAGCAGCCCGAGCTTTTCGATTTTGTCCGGGCAAACGGAATCGAGCCCATCGGTTACTGTCCGCTGGGTTCGCCGAATCGGCCCGAGCGCGATCGCACGCCGGGCGACACCTCTCCCACGAACGATCCGGTCATCCGGTGTATTGCCGAAAGGCTTGCCATTCATCCGGCTGCCGTGTGCATCAAGTGGGCAGTGCAGCGCGGACAGACTCCAATCCCCTTCTCCACAAAGCCCGCCAACTATATCGCGAATCTGAAGGCTGTGGTTGACAATCCTCTGACAGACGCGGATATGCACAATATCGCGGCGATAGACAAAAACTGCCGGCTCATCAAAGGGCAGGTATTTCTGTGGAAGGCGGGACAGAGCTGGGAAGACCTGTGGGATGTGAACGGAGAGATCACGCCTCCGTAGACAAGGAACGAGCATGAAAACCATGAAAGGCGCTTATCTGCCTGGCGGTTGTGCTACTGAACTTCGGGACGTGCCGGTTCCGGCGCCCGGCCACGGCGAAGTCCTGCTGCGAATGAAGGCTTCGACGATCTGCGGTTCGGATATCCGCTGTATCTACCGGGAGCACTTGGGACGCGGGCCGGAAGGCTACCAGGGCGTCATCGCCGGGCACGAACCGGCCGGACAGATCGTCGAAACGGGCCCCGGCTGCCGGCGGTTCAAAATCGGTGATCGCGTCATCGTGTACCACATCTCCGGCTGCGGCGTCTGCAACGACTGCCGCCGCGGTTACATGATCTCCTGCACCAGCGAGCGATATCGCAGGGCCTACGGCTGGCAGCGTGACGGAGGCATGGCGGACTATCTGCTCGCAGAGGAAAAGGACCTGATCTTCCTGCCCGACGAGCTTTCGTACGCCGACGGCGCCCAGGTTGCCTGCGGTTTCGGAACCGTTTATGAGGGCCTCATCAAGATCGGGATCAGTGGCGCGGACGCAGTGCTGATCACCGGGCTGGGGCCGGTTGGGCTGGCAACGGCGGCGCTGTGCCGCAAGTTCGGGGCGGAGATGATCATCGGAATCGACGTCATCGAGGAGCGCCTGCGGCTGGCGCTGGAGCAGAAGCTCTGCGATTTCGTGTTGCCTGCCGGCCCCGACAACGTCAGCCAGGTCCGTGAACTGACCGGCGGGCACGGCGTGGAACGCAGCATCGATTGCTCGGCGAACGCCTCCGCGCGGACGACCGCGATCCGGGCCACGCGCAAGTGGGGAAAGATGGTCATGCTGGGGGAAGGCGGCACGGTGGAGTTCAATCCTTCACCCGACATCATTCACGATCAGAAGACGATCTACGGTTCGTGGGTAACCTCCACGTGGCTGATGGAGGAACTGGTGGAACGGCTCGTCCGATGGAATCTGCATCCCGCCGATTTGATCACCCATCGTTTCTCTCTCGATCGGGTGAGCGAGGCGTATTCTCTGATGGCGTCGGGACGCTGCGGCAAGGTAGCCGTGTGCTTCGACGAGGAGCTGGCTTGAAAATGACAACAACAACGACCATCCTCGCGCTTCCGATCGCGATGATTCTTACGATGCCGGTTCTGGCGCAGGTGCAGACCGAGGTACCTTCGCCAGTAGTGGGGGCAAAACCCGTTGCGGTGGAACTCATCAAGGTGCACGGCAAGGCCCTCGAAGGCAGCCTGGAAGGCGACTCGGCAGATCGTGACGTGTTCGTATTTCTGCCGCCCAGCTACGCCAAAGAGAAAACGCGGCGTTACTCGGTCGTCTATGCATTGCACGGCTACTCGATCGGCGCCGAGCAGTGGACGCATGAGATCCACGTGCCGCAGACCGTCGAAGGAGCTTTCGCTCAGGGCGCTAAGGAGATGATCGTCGTGCTGCCCGATTCAAGAACGGTGCACAACGGCTCCATGTACTCGAGTTCGGTGACCACGGGAGATTTTGAGCGGTTCGTCTCTCACGATCTGGTTGCCTACATCGACGCGTACTACCGCACCATTCCGGCGCGGACCAGCCGCGGCCTGGTTGGTCATTCCATGGGCGGCTACGGCGCAACCCGAATCGGCATGAAGCACTCGGATGTGTTCGGCAGCCTGTACATCATGAGCCCGTGTTGCCTTTCGGCCCGTGCGATGGCCCCCGCGAACGCGGACCTAGAAAAAGTGGTGGCGGCCGCGAAGACGCCCGCGGACACCGCGAACCTGGGGTTCTTTCCGCGAGCTCAGCTTGCCACAGCGGCGGCATGGTCGCCCGATCCGAAGAACCCGCCGTTCTACTTCGATCTGCCAACGAAGAACGGCGTGCCTCAACCGGAGGTTCTCGCGAAGTGGGCGGCGAATGCACCGCTGGCGTTCATCGACCAGTACATCGGCAACCTGCGCGAGTATCGCGCCATCGCCATCGATGTGGGCGATCAGGATGGCTTGAAGACCGACACCGTCACACTGCATGAGGTACTGGATACGTACGGGATCGCAAATGCTTTTGAGATCTATCACGGTACCCATACGAGCGCGGTCGCCGATCGCTTCCAGAACCACGTCCTGCCCTTCTTCAGCAGAAATCTGTGCGCGGGCGCGAAATGCGAATGAGAAAGCAATGAGACTTCCTGTTGCACTCCTCCTGGTGGGCGCTTTCGCCCTGGCAGGCGTATCCTCCGCACAGACGCGCATCGTGCGCGCTGACATTTCCCACACGATTGGACCCCACACCACCGTCCCGTTCCGCTGCATCGGCGCGGGCCGCGCCAACGAAGGGTTGCGAGCCGACTGGCAGCAGCAGCTTGCCACTGTGCAGCGCGAGCTCGGCTTCGATTACATCCGCATGCACGGCATCCTGCATGACGACATGGGCGTCTATAAAGAAGACAAAAAGGGCAATCCCGAGATCAACTTCCAGTACGTGGACGCGCTCTACGACGCGCTGCTGAAGATCCACATCCGGCCTTTCGTGGAGCTGTCGTTCATGCCCTCGGCGCTGGCCAGCGGAACGCGGACCATCTTCTGGTGGAAAGGCAACGTGACGCCGCCGAAGGATCCTGCAAAGTGGTCGGCGCTGATCCGCGCTTTTGTCGCGCATTACCGCGAGCGCTATGGCGAGGACGAAATCAAAAGGTGGTACTTCGAGGTGTGGAACGAGCCCGACCTGCACAACGGATTCTTCACCGGAACGCTGGAGGACTATCTCGCGCTTTACAAGACCACGGTTGAGGCCGTCAAAGCCGAGTGCCCTGCCTGCCGCGTTGGCGGGCCTGCTTCGGCGATTCCCTATGCGTTTGAAGAAGCGTTCGAGAAGTACGTGGTTGCCAACAACGTTCCCGCGGAGTTCGTCGCCACGCACGCGTATGGCGTCAAACAGGGCTTCCTGGACGCGGACGGCTCCTCTGGCACCATCCTCGATCCCGATCCCGACGCCGTCAGCGGCCGCATGCAGCATTCGCGCGAACTAGTGGCGAAATCCGGCCGGCCCGGCATGGAGGTGCACTTCACCGAATGGAGCTCCGCCTATACGCCGACCGACTTCATGCACGATCAGTATCACCAGGCCAGTTACATCCTCGACAAGATCAAGCGCGCCGCGCCTTACGTGGACTCCATGTCCTACTGGACCTTTACCGACATCTTCGAGGAGGGCGGCCCGGCATTCACGCCGTTCCACGGCGGATTCGGCCTGATGAATCTCGAGGGGATCCGCAAGCCGTCGTACTTCGCCTATCGCTTTTTGCGGCAACTTGGCGAGCAGGATGTCGAGACAAGCGATGCGCAGTCGTGGGTGACGCGATCGTCCGACGGAAGCGTTCAGGCGCTGGTGTGGAATTACACGCCCATCGTTCCTCCGAAGGGTGAGACGGACCAGAGTTTCTACCGCAAGGAGCTGCCGTCGGCGAACAAAGGCACGTTGCGTATCGAGCTCGATCAACTGGCGAAGGGACGCTATAGCGTCAGCACCTACGCCGTCGGTTATCAGAAGAACGACGCGTACACGGCGTACCTGCGCATGGGCGCGCCAAGCCAGCTCACACAAGCGCAGGTGCAGGCGCTCGACAAACTCGCAAGCGGCGTTCCGATGGAGCAGAGTGTGATCGAGCACCCCGGCGGCGCGTTTGTCCGCGATATGCCGCTCCGCGAGAACGACATCTTTCTGGTGGTGCTGACGAAGCAGTAGCGCTACTTCGCGGCTTCGAACTCGACCGCGTAGACGTGCCCGGCTTTCACGCTCAGCGGCAAAATCGAATCGACCGCTACCAGTGAATGGATCGGCGCGCCACCGTCCCGAATCGATTTGAACCGGACACCCGGCGCGAGCCGCAGCCGCTGCATACCGTCCACCGCCGCCCTCAGCGTGGCGGTCACAGGCAGGCCTCCGCTCCAGGCAAGATCGACCTGCAGTCCACCGCGCGCGCGAAGCCCGTTAACGCTGCCGTGGTCCCATGCGCGTGGCAACGCGGGCAGGAGCTGGACCTCGCCCGCTTCGCTTTGCAGCAGCATCTCGGCCATCGCTGCGGTGGCGCCGAAGTTGCCGTCAATCTGGAATGGCGGGTGGTTGTCGAACAGGTTCGGCAGCGTGGACTTTCGCAGCAGTGCAACCAGATTGTCGTGGGCCTGTTCGCCGTCCGCGAGCCGAGCCCAGAAATTGATGATCCATGCGCGGCTCCAACCTGTATGACCGCCGCCGTGGGCCAGCCGCCGCTCGATGGTGGCGCGCGCCGCGCGAGCCAGCTCCGGCGTGCCGTGCGGCGTAATCTGATCGCCCGGAAACAGCGCGAACAACTGCGACATATGGCGGTGGCCCGGCTCCACCTCGTCGTAGTCTTCCGACCATTCCTGCACCTGACCGAACCGGCCAATGCGCAGCGGCACCAGTTTCGCGCGCGCCGCCGCCACCTTTGCCCGGAACTCCGTGTCAATCCCAAGAACCTCGCTGGCCTCGATCACCCGCCCGAACAGCGCATGGAGGATTTCCGTGTCCATCGTTGGCCCCATGCACAGCACCGCCTTTTCACCCGAAGGAAGCTGGTATTCGTTCTCCGGCGAGGTGGAGGGTCCGGTCACCAGGTGTCCCTTGCCGTCCGGCACCATGTAGTCGAGGAAGAATTGTGTTGCCTCCTTCATCACCGGGTAGGCGCGTTCGGCCAGGAACCTGCGGTTGCGCGTGAAGTCGTAGTGCTCTGCCAGGTGGAGCGAGAGCCAGGCCGCGCCCATCGGCCAGACGCCCCAGCGCGCGCCGTCAATCGGAACGGCATCTCCCCAGATGTCGGTGTTGTGATGCAACACGAAGCCGCCCGCACCGTAGTAGAATCCCGCCACGCGCCGCCCGTCTTCGCGCGCTGCGTCAATCAGGTCGAACAGCGGCTCATGGAGTTCCGACAGGTTGCAGATCTCCGCCGGCCAGTAGTTCATTTCTGTGTTGATGTTGATGGTGTACTTGCTGCCCCAGGCCGGCGTCAGGCTGTTGTTCCATTTACCCTGGAGATTGGCCGCCATGCTTCCCGGCCGGCTGCTGGCAATCAGCAGATACCTGCCGTAATGGAAATAGAGCGCCAGCAGGCTTTCGTCGGTGGCGCCGTGCTGGACCCGCTGAAGCCGCTCGTCGGTGGGCAGATCTCGCACGGCGGCATCCACCGGAAGCTCCAGCCGCACGCGCCGAAAGAAGCGCTGGTGATCGGCCATGTGGTCGCTCCGGAGCGTTTCATAGGCGCGCGAAGCCGTCGCCAGATCGCGTTCGCAGGCCCGCGCAAGGTCCTTCTCCCGGTATTCGGTCGCCGCGACGATCGTCAGGGTGACGCTGTCGCCGCCAGTCACATCCAGGTGGCCATCGGCGCTTTCCACGCGGCCTCCAGAGGCGGTGACCTTCACCTCGCCGCGGAACCGGATTCCGGTCTCGCGCTCTCCCGGGGCGTTCTTCGGCAGCGCCTGGCCGACAAGGATCAGCCGGCCCGGCGCGGATTCCGCCGTCGCGTCGGCGGCTCTGCTGATCGTAGCGCGAAACGAAATGCTGCCCGGCTTGTCAGCACTCAGGTACACGACAATGCATCGTCCCGGCGCCGATGCGAACACCTCGCGCACATAGTGGACGCCGTTTGCGGTGTACCGGACCGAAGCGATGCCGGTATCGAGGTCCAGTTCACGCCGGTAGCTGGCCGGGTCGGTATTGTCGCCGCCGAATTCCAGCCACAGGTCGCCGAGCGGCTCGTAGACGGGGAGCGCCGCCGGAATGCTGATCATGGCCCGGTTGGCCAGTTCCTGTGCTTCGGCCGGGTGTCCCTCCGCAAGCAGCCTGCGGATTTCGGGCACGGCTCTCTGTGCCGCGGGATTGCTCCGGTCGCGCTTCTCGCCCGACCAGATGGTGTCCTCATTGAGTTGCAGATGCTCCTTGTGGACATCGCCAAATACCATCGCGGCCAGTTGGCCGTTGCCTACCGGCAGAGCCTGTGTCCACTCACGGGCCGGTTGCCGGTACCAGAGCTTCAGCGCATTTTCGTCCCCGGCGCAGCCTCGGCCCGGAAACGCCAGCAGGGCGAAGACAGACATGAGGAATGTGGGCCGCATATCACACACCTGAGCGGCGCACCTGGCAATAGACTGTGTAGGCCTGATCCGTAACCGTGTTCAACGGAACGAAGCGGACATTGGGGTTCTGGTTCACGGTGCGATATCCGCCCAGCCAGTTCGCCCACTCCCGTTCATTGTCAGGAACCAGAAACGCGGACGGCTGCCCGGGATCGCCGGTGAGACTCACCTCGCCGCTGGCTAGTGCCGCCAGGACTACCGGCCCGTCGAGGAACGCCATCGTATCCACGCGATCGGGAAGCGGGCTGGCCGTGAGGCCCGTTGGGAAAACGAGGCGCACCTGATCGTGCTCCCACACGCGCTTCAGCGATAGGAAGCCGGGAGCCGATCCTTCCACCGATTGGGACTGGCTGTTGATGCTCACGCTGGCCGACGAGCGCAGCCACGTCGGAATACGCAGCCGCAGCGAGAATTCGGCCGGTTGGGCGGCATCGATGCGGATTTCGATGGCCCAGTGGTTCGGCCGGCTGTCGGGATCCCGCTCGATATCCACGCGATGATCGTCAGCCTCGCGAAGCATGTTCTGGGAAATGCGAACCGGCGTGCCGTTCGAAGACCAGGTTGCCTCAGACGGAATGTACTGAGCAACGACGATGCCGCTGCGATCGGCGTAATAGATGTATCGATCATGGCGGCTGTGGGCCTGCACCAGCGAGCCGTGGCAGCACCAGAAATCGTCGGTGGGCGTGCCCCACGTCTTTTTCGATCCCGCAGCGAGAGGCAGGAAATAGGTCACCATTCCGGTCTGCGGATGCTGCTGGGTCAGAATTCCGTTGTGCAGGTTTCGCTCGATGTAGTCGGCGTACTGCGCCTCGCCAGTCCAGCGGAACAGGTAGTCAGCCAGACGGATCATGTTGTACACGACGCAGTGTTCCTGGTTCTTGTCTCCCAGGCGCGCCGACAGTTTCTCCTCCGGAGTCCATATCTCACCGCTGGTCTGGCCGCCGGTGGCGTAGGCGCCGCGTGTCGTTACCGCACATTTCCAGTAGGCCAGCGCCGCATCGCGCCATTTTGATTCGCCGGTCACCTCATAGGCGCGCGCAACTCCCTGCGCCTCTGGGATTGTTGTGTTGGCGTGCTTGTTGGTGAGGGCGTCTTCGCCGCGCAGCAGACGGTCGAACAGCCGCGGCCGATAGTAACGATCCATCAGCTCGCGGTACATGCTCTTGCCTGTGGCACCGTACAGGTTGGCCCACACCTCCAGCATGCCGCCGGTTTCCACGTCGAGAATGTCGTTGAACTGCTCGCGCGAGAACCGCCCGCTCCACTCGTGGAACCAGAGCGCGAAATTCTCGGCGATCGCCAACGCCTGCTTGTTTCCCGCCACCGTCGCCGCGTCGACAAGCCCCATGAAGGTCTTGTGAATGGTGTAGTGAGGCGCCCAGACCTGCTTCTTCTCTGCCACCCAGTACAGGTATTTCTCTGGAATGGAGGCTGCCCAGCGCCCGCCGTTTTCCTTCTGGACACGAGCGAGTTCAGAAACTACGCGCGCAAGCTTGCCGTCGAGTTCGGCGTCCGATGTGGATGCCGCGATATAAGCCGCTGCCGAGAGCCAGTGGCCGAGGAAATGCCCCCGGAGCTCGCAGGTGGGCGACTCCCACCCCCAGTGCATGTCCTCTCCGCGCTCCCGCGCGTCCTTCGACGTCATGCGCAGCACCGGGCTCCACAGGCCAGCTTCGAGGTAGAAGTTCTGAAGCAGGTTCTCGTCCTTGAGGCTGACGACGTAGTCTCGATTCAGCCTGGCGCGATCCATGAACGGGCCGGGCAGCAGCTTCACCTGTCCGACACTGAGCGGCTGCAGTTGCGGCGAAAAGCCGGAAGCGGCGACGGCGCGCGGTTGAAGAGAGATGACGGAAGTGGCCGCGGGCACCGCGGCAAGAAATGCTCGACGGGTGGTCACAGGCGCAGCCTATCACAGCCTGTTGAACCAGCGCGTGCCATTCGCGAGACGCCGCGCGCCGAGTCGATCCGGGACAGGTTCCTTTGGAATAAGTGGGGCGGATGATCACGCCGAGCAACGGCGAGCATCCCGATTCCCCAGAATCGGCTGCCGACGATATATCGACAAAATCGATTGGTTGTGATCCAGAATCAAGCCTTTCCTTCGATATTCTCTGACGATACTATGGGCTGTTCTGATGTCGCGCCTCCTTGAAACTCGACCATGAAGGACGTCGCCACACGGGCAGGAGTCTCGGTTGCGACGGTTTCCCGTGTTCTGAACGGCACCGGGCCAGTAAAGCGTTCGACCCGAGCACGGGTGCTGAAGGCAATTGAGGATCTGAAGTACCATCCCAATCTCCATGCTCGTTCGCTTGCGTCCGGAAACACGTCAGCCGTCGGCGTGGTTGTGTCGAATCTTGGCAATCCGTTTCTTCTCGACACGATCCACAAGATCGAGTCGCACTTGCGGACGTCCGGTCAGGAAGTCATCGGGATCAGCACCAACTACCGACCGGGGAGGTTGGTCTCCGGCGTCCGCCAGCTCATTGGTCACCGCGTTACGGGCTTGGTCATCCTCGTATCAGAGACGGACCCTGTAGTGATGGATCTACTAGACTCTTACGGCGCGCCAGCTGTTGTTCTGAATAGCTGCAATGTGACCGGAAACACCGCATGCATATCCATCGATTATCAGTATGGTACGGAAAGAACGATTCGGTACTTGCGCGATCTTGGACACCGGCGGATGGCCTTCATCGGACATCACGCCACCCTGGGCACCAACACTCTCCGCGACCACGCATTTGAGGAGGCCATCGCTCGGTTTGGGCCGGCTCTTCAATCCCGCACGGTCGTCTGCCCGGACACTCTGGATGGTGGCCGGGAGGCCACGAGGGAACTCTTTGCTATGGGGTTTCGCCCGACAGCAATCGTCTGTCACAACGACTACATCGCAATCGGAGCGTTACGAGAGCTCCGCGAGAGGGGACTGAGTATACCCCGCGACATCTCGGTGACGGGCTTCGACAACATTCCCTTGACTGGGTTCTGTGAACCACCCTTAACCACGGTCCACGTTCCTCGAGACGAGATTGCCATGTTCTGTGCTTCCTGGTTGAAGCGGGACACATGCTCGTCACGAGGACGGAGCGTCGTCATCTACCCGGAGTTGATCGTGCGCGGGTCAACCTGCCACCCGCCGACGGCGTGAAGATGCGCGCACTTGATTGGAGGCCGCGCTCTCGTGGGCTGCCCGATGATGGCCTCGGAGATCCGCACGGTACGGGGTCGCGTTTGACGCACGGGGTGTGACGCCAACTCGAAGCCTCGCGAGTTACTCCCACCCGCCGACTGCTGCGCGTCGCCACCTGTAGACAACCTTGTCGGACACCTGCAAACCACTATTGCAGCAGATCGACCTGATACGGCGCCAGCGTGAGGGAGTTTTTGTACTGCTTGTTGGTGATAACTCCGCGCTTATCGCCGTCGATGGCGACCGTCTTCCTCTCCCCTGTGCTGTTGACATAGAGCGTGCGACCGTCCACGACTCTGGCATAAACGCCCGCGGGCGTCACCGGGCCGCGTTCGATCTTCAACTCTGCATACAGGCTCTCGACCAGCGGTCCCACGATCGAGATCTGCGCGGGAGTCGCCAGATAGATCGCATGGCCTTTGCCGTACTCATTCACCGTGATCGCGGGCGAAGGCTCGCCGAGATTGGTGAAGCGCGCCAGCGTCTTGGCTGTGCGCGGTTCCAGAACCTCGTAGAAGCTGTTCGACGCCTGCAAGGACCGGCCTTCGAATGAAACCACCGGCGGAGTTGCCGGCCGATAGAACTGCGAAGTGCGGATACCGAAGACATCGCTCAGACGTCCGGGCAGTGGAGTATTGAACCACTGATTGTGCTCGTCGACCTTCGCGGAGAAGGCTGTCATAATGACCGTGCCGCCGTCCTTCACATAGTTGCGGATCGCCGTCGCGCTGGCCTCATCCATGAGATAGTCGCCAGGAACGACCAGCAGCTTGTAATCCAGGGGATCGTAGGCGACGTTGATGATCGCGGCGTCGATATTGTCCTCAAAGAACGGCTGCAATGCGCTGTTCACCTGTTCCCGGTAAGGGGTGCTGTAGTAATTCCGGACACTGGTGCCATTCGGCGGATGCGAGGCGATCGAGCTTTCGAAGGAGTAGGCGATCGCTACCTCCGGCTTATGGAAGCGCGGGAAGCCGAGATTCTGCAGTTGCGCAAACTCCGCGGCGATCTGCCTGAACTCCTCATACTTCCACGAAGGCGTGCCGTCATGATCGAGCAGCCCGAAAAGCGCCTGCTCCTCGCCGCCCCGATGCGTGTTGAAGGTCCAGGCCAGGAAAGTCTGCCCGTAGTTGAGCAGTCCCAGGTAGGCCCACATGCGAATGCTGCCCTTCGGCCCGCCGTAGGACCCGGAACCACCGGTGATGAACTCGTTGAACCAGACTGGCGTCGGCAGATCGCCTTTGGTGAGCAGAGCACCGGCGACGGTATCCAGAGCCGTGCCGGGATAAAAGCCCTCCGCGCCGTAGGTGACGAACTTCTTGTAGGACTTGAAGTAATCGAAGCCCCGGCGCGGAGCGTAATCCCAGAGGTTGGAAGCGGTGGGCACCCCGGGCGCATAGCGCTCGCGCACGGCATCGATCTCCAGCAGCGCGGTGATCGATTCATCCGACCAGAAGCGGTGCAGATCCAGACAAGGCTCTGGCGCGCCGGGGCCGTCGCCATAAGGCAGGTTGACTTCGTCGAAAGAGCTCAGATGTCTTGACCAGCGTTGTGTGGCCCACGCGGCGTTGAGGCTGGCGATGCTGCCGTAGCGTGCTTTCAGCCACTCGATGAAGCGCTGACGGTCCGCCTCCGAATAAGACATGCGGCCGTCGCCGATCTCGTTGTCATAACCGAAAGCGATCAGTGCCGGATGATGCGCATAGCGCTTCATGATCGCCTCGGCAAGCAGCTTCACATGCTGACAATAGACAGGGTCGGTGATGTCCTCCATGTAGCGTTCCGCGGCGTGCAGCCTTGCACCTTCCGCGTTGACCAGATCGACGGATGGGTATTTGTGATGCAGCCATACAGGCGCGGGCAGACCGCTGATGTCGAAGATCACCTTGATGCCCGCCTGATTCATCTGCTCCATCACGCTGTCATAGAGCGCAAACTGGAAGTCGCCCTCCGAGGGTTCGATCGAATCCCATGCCAGATCGCCGATCCGCACCATCTTGAAGCCCGCGGCCTTCATGAGCGTGATGTCTTGCTTTATCTCGTCCTGCGAGCGGTCGACAGGCTGGTAGCAGGTTCCTACGAAAAGCTGCCCTTTGCCGGGCCAGTTGGGATGAGCGGTCTGCGCCTGCGCATTCACCGCGAGCGCGCAAAGCGACAGCGCCAGGAGAATCCAGCATTCGCGACAACGGGCAAGCTGGAGAGTGGTATTGCGCAGGAATCGACTGCGGAGTCTTCGCGACATGTTTCCACCATACTTTCTTTGATGCGCCGCCCGCAGGACGCTGCATTGCACGAAAGCCCTTTGGGGAGCGCACTCTGGAGAAGGTGAGCAGGCAATTGAGGTGGTGGTCCTGCGTTCCCGGGAACTCCCGTTGACACTCTACACGCAAGCCGACTTGATGGGACCGTGTATTGGCCACTGGTTCGAGCTCGGGGCGCTTCGAGCACCATCGCCCTTGTCGGTATCAGCCGTTCTTCACCTGAGCTTAGTCCTTCGAGCCCGCAGCACGCGGCCCGAGCTATCGTACGCCTTCCTCGGTGACAGCGACTCCCCACGTAATAGCCAATGTCGGAAGCCTTGCAGGGTGCGGCTTCTGGGACAATTGCCTTGCATGCGACGGCATAGGAGATGCACAAACTAGGTTGCGGTGCGGGGAATCGCCGGCGGCTGTGGTCCGGCACCATGCCGCATTGTGCTGGGGGCATCCGATTTGTTGGCCCAGCGCTTCGTGGAGGGACCCGCTCCCGGGGCTGGTGGCGCTCTCAAGATGGGCGCAACGGCGACTGGCATCGTTATCGCTGACTGGCAGGTCACCATCGTCATAACCTACCCTCTTGTCGAGCCTTGCCGACATGCAGGATCACTTCCAGCGATGAGCGGCTTAGGTCCGCGACCTCGCAGCTACTCTGTTTTGACCGTAATCCAATCGCTGGTGTTGCCCTTTCGTTGCAGGGAAGGACCTGCCATGCAACCTGCATGCCGCCTGGGCGATGGGCTGATTGAGCACACGGGCCTTACTCTCGAAGGGTATGTTGGCGAACTCGACAAGCTTATCGTGTTGGCATAGCGAAACTTCGATTACCGACGCCCGCCGCCACGAGATTCTCCGCCGCCAGCTGGCTGCTGTCTCTGCTGCATCTGCTGCATCTGCTGAGTGTGTCTTTGCTGCAATTGCTGCGTCTGTTGCTGGTGTCGCTGCTCCACTTGCTGCGTGTTCCCTTGATCAGCCTTCTGTTTCGACAGTTGCTGATGTTCATTGTCCTGCTTCTGCTGGAGTTTCTGCCGATCCTGGTTCTGCTGCGCGATCAGCTTTCCCTGCTGCTTCTGGTATTTCTGGTCCAGCTTCGGGTTCCCCGTGTTCGGAGCGGAGCGCTCGATAGGCGGCAACTCCTTAGGATGGGACGCAAGGGTGGCGCGAGGAGTCGCAGTAACTAGCGGCGCGCCGTGGTTCGCGGAAAACCGTTGCTGGGGGTTATTGCGGGCAGAGTGCGCGTGTTGAGTCTGAGCGGTTACAGGCCCAGTATGTCTGCCACGAGCAGCAGCCTCTTCCTCAGAAGTGGCGCGCGCGTTGATCCCGCCGTTACCGCCGTTGTAGCTTACGCGGTTAACGTTCTCGTTCATCCTTGTGTTGTAAACGTTGTGAATGGCATTGGCGTCCACTCGATTCATCGCCGTGTTGTAGAAAAAATGCCCGTTGTCCCAGCGTCCGCCTTCATAACCATTACCGAAGTATCCGAAGCCATAGTCGATCCCACCATAGAAACCTACTGACGTGCCCCAGTAGCCTTCATTGAAAATAAAACGGTCGCCGGCCCAACCCCAATAGCCCGGAGTCCAGAGGAACCCGACTTCGGGAGCCATCACCCATGTGCCCGGTACCCAGTAATACTCACCATCCCAAGCCCAATATCCTGGCGTCCAGATATAACCGTCGCCGGGGCAAATAGGCTGCTCGTAGGCGGGCAGCTCGGGGGGCGCGATTGTGACGGATACGCCGACCTGCGCGAAAGACGCCGTCGACAGGAATAGCATTCCTCCTGCCAACAACAGCGAACGAATGAAGCAAATACGCATCATGTCTCCTCTCGCCGACTATCATATGCACGAGGCGGGCCAACCTTCTTCATCTGCAATTTCACCCCGGTGCCTCGGCACAACCATCGCGTCGGGGCGCCCGTGAATGGTGATTGGAGAGAAGCCCTGAAAGCGACGCTCTGCTTTACGGCGTGAGCGGGCAGGGAAACCGCGGCCGTGGTGAAGCGGTTCCCCTGCCGCTGCATGGCAGGCCATATTCGCTAAGTCTGACGACTCCGCCCCTTGGCGTCCCGGTTCTCAGGCCGGTGTCCCGAGATGAGTCGTGATCGGTTCGGCATTGGCGGCAGAGTCCTTGCAGCGTCATTCGTAGCAATTCCTGCACTACGGGCGGCAATACCTGCATGAGCCGGTAGCTCGCGTGGCGAGACTGGCTTTGAGAGATTCCCAGCTTCGGCTGCATCCAGACAGCGGCCGAGCGGGCCTCCTCCGCTGGCGATCCCCATGCGAGGAACCCGCTGGCGCGAAGTGGAGCCTGTGGCCGGTGGCCCTCACCTAGAGCCGTCGTGCTGCTCATCGTGCTGGTGTGGTTGCGCTTGACGGGATGAAAATCATCATGCGTCCACGTGGCCGATAACCTGTACAATGCGCCGGAACTGGAGCTGTCTCGGAACCGGTCGACGAATGAGATGTGTTTGTCGAGATATCAATCAGTGACAGTCCCGCCTGATCGGTACCTGTAAATGTCAGGTGTCACTATTTTGTCACTACAGACGCGTCAAAGCTGCTGAAACTGCGGGAAAACCAGTGAAACCCGAATCAGCCCAAGTCATTGGCTGGCCAGAGGATTTGGTTGGATTTGAAGAACTTGGCAAAGGTCGGGAGTCGGTTTTCGAGACCGCCCGATTCAACCACTCTCGCACCTCACCGAATCAGACTCCCTTATTTTCCCATAACTTGCATGCACTGTCACTACGCCGACTTTCTGGCTGGGAGGGCCATTCGATCTTCGCCGTCGTCAAGAACCCGCGGTTGCTGTCCGCGCCACTGCTCGGCCTGGTCACCGTTCACGCCCGCACAAACAGCGGCTCGATGTGCCGGTCGTAGAGATTGCCGGTCACGTTCCGCGAGATGGAATCGTGGCACGCGGACAGCAGGTCGAGATACCGCTCACCGTTTTCGGCCGCGATCCTGTAGCCCACGTGCAATAGCTGCCGCAGGTGCGCATTGAAGGCGGGGTTGCGGGAATCGTGGCGCAGGGCGGAAACATACTGGTCGCTGGACCACCCACGCACCTTATCCGGGGATGGCAGGCGGGCGGGATCGATGTCGATGACGGTGGCGTATGGCGCGCACAGCTCTTCCCGGCGTTCCCACGCGCTGGCGTAGATCTCCTTCGCCATGGTCAGCCCCTCGCCGCCGGCCTCGGCGAGGCCAATCAGCTCCTCCAGCCACGTGGTGCCGGCCGTCTTCAGATGGATCCCGGCGTCGAATCGCCGCAGGGCGCGGCGTATGGGCGCGTAGATGGAAAACTTGTCGCTGCCGGAATGCACGCTGAGCTTCAGGTTGTCCGGCAATCCATACTGGCGCCGGGCCTGAGCGATCACCGCGAGATGGGCCGCGAATTCCCGCTCGAAGCGCTCCACATCGCCCACGTAATCGACACCCTTGTTGAAGCGCCCGGTGAATCGTGGGGCGATGGTTTGAAGCGGAATGCCTTCGTCCGCGATGGCCGCCAGAATCAGCAGTAGCTCGGGCGGCGTCTGTGGGGAGTCGGTCTCATCCAGCGAGACTTCGGTGATGAAGCGGCCTTCGCCCTTCTCCCGCGCGATATGCCGGTAAATGCGGCCAGCTTCACTCACCGCAAACAGGTACTTTGCCGCGGCCCTCGCCGCCGTGTCGCGGCCGATCTCGAACGGCTCGCCGATGCCGGGGATCTCAATCCGCCCGATCAACTCGTCATGCCGCCCGAGGAACGCATCGACAGCATCCTTCCCGGGCGAGCGCCCGATGTAGTCCGCCACGTCCACGGTGAAGAAGTCGCTGCAGGCGACAAAGCGGCCGACCGTCTCCAGGTTGATGTGGTCGGCGTCCACGAACCAGGGTCCCCTCCAGTGGAGATCCTGTACGGCCTGGTCCGCTTCGGTCCGGACACTCGGCGGTTCCGAGCCGGTGATGCGGTGCTCGCGCCAGGATTTGTTCCATACCGGGGTTACCGCCACGTCGCGCGCCGCCGCCTGTTGACAGGCCAGCAACTGCGCTCGCCCCTGCCTGGCGAACCGGTCGCCCACACCGATCGAGTACTTGTCCAGACGCACGCAGCCATCCGTATTCGTCACTGATCTACTCCTGACGCAAGGAATCCATCCTCGGCTCGCGGCCGCGCTCCGTGCCGTAAGAGCACATCGCACCAGGAAGTATACGGTGGCGACGGATGCGGGTCAAATCGGAATGACTAAACGGATACTCCGGAGACACCAGAACACACCGGGTCGGCGCCATTGAGTTTCCGCGCGGGTCATACCGTCCAGTCTGGCGATTCCACGGGGACCGCACGGATTGGCGCTGTTTGGCGCGCACGTCGCGAGTGCGCCGTCGACCAGCCTTCATGAAACAGCCGGGACCGGCACTCGGTTTCCCCACGTCTCATCGAATCGCTTCAGGAAGTCGGGAGCATGCGTCCGGCCAGAGACCGCCATCGCATGGTTCCGATCAGCCCGCCAGGCGTTGCTCGCCCGTTTCCACGGTCTCCAGTTTTGCCAGAACCTCGTCCAACTCGCGCGTCTGGAGCGGCTTGGCGATGTAGTCGTCCATGCCGCATTCGAGGCACCGTTCGCGGTCGCCCTTCATGGCGTGGGCGGTCATGGCAACAATGATCCGATGCCGTTCGCCGGCCTTCTCTCTGCGGCGGACCTCGGCCGTGGCCTCGAAACCGTCCATGCCTGGCATCTGCACGTCCATCAGCACCAGGTCGAAATCCTGCCGATCCAGCGCCCGCAGAGCTTCCCTGCCGTTATCTGCCAGCACGACGGTATGGCCGCGTTTCTCCAGAAGCCGGCGCGCAAGCTGCTGGTTCACCGCATTGTCCTCGGCAACCAGGACGCGCAGTTGCCGCGAGTTTCCCCCGGTCGAATGCTCCGTGCGTGCGGGAATCCAGCTCTCCGCCGCTACGCTCGTGTCGAGCGCCCGCAGGATTGCCGCACGCAATTCCGACTGCCGAACCGGCTTGGTAAGGTATCCGGCCGCGCCCAGCTTGCGACCCAGGGCGCCGCCCTGTCCGCTGGAAGTCAGCAGAACGACTCGCGGCGCGCCCAGGCCGTAGCCGTCGCGAATCGTCTCCAGCAGAGTGTATCCATCCATCTCCGGCATCTGGACGTCGCTCAGAACCAACGGGAAAGGAGCCCCTTCCGACGCCGCCTGACGGAGCTTGTCGAAAGCCTCCGGCCCGCTGCTGGCCATGGTCGGATTCATACCCCAACGGGTCACTGTCTCGGCGAGGATTCGCCGATTGGTGGCGTTATCGTCTACCACCAGGACGCGGTAGCCGTGCAGGCAGGGCTCTTCCGCCGGAGCCGCGTCGGCGCCGCGCCGGCTGCTGACGCCGAATGGCGCGGTGAAGTGGAATCGGCTGCCCTGGCCCGGTTCGCTCTCCACCCAGACTCGTCCGCCCATCGCACATACCAGGCGCGATGAAATGGTGAGGCCGAGCCCGGTACCGCCGTATTTCCGCGCCGTCGAGCTATCCACCTGGGTAAATGCTTCGAAGATCGCTTCCTTCTTTTCGGAAGGGATGCCAACGCCGGTGTCGCGGACCACGAAATGCAGTATCGTCGTCTGTTCGTTACTCGCTTCGGTGGCGACCTCCAGCTCGACCTCTCCCTTTTCGGTGAACTTGATTGCATTGGCGATCAGGTTCATCGTAATCTGACGCAGTCGCATCGGATCGCCGACGACGTTCTCGGGCACGTCTGAGGCGAGCCCGCAAACCAGTTCCAGACGCTTCTCGTGGGCCTTCAACGCGAGGTTGCGAACGCATTCCTCCAGTGTGTCGCGCAGGTTGAACTCGATCGACTCCAGATCCAGTCTGCCGGCTTCGATCTTCGAGAAGTCCAGGACGTCGTTGATGACCGTCAGGAGTGCATCCCCGGAGGACTTCACCGCCGTCAGATTCTCCCGCTGCTCGGGCGTCAGCTCGGTTTCCAGCGTGAGCTCGGTCATGCCGAGAATTCCGTTCATGGGCGTGCGGATCTCGTGGCTCATGTTGGCCAGAAACTCGCTCTTGGCCCGGTTCGCCGCCTCGGCCGCCTGTTTCAGAGAGGCCTCCGTTTCCAGCTTCTGGCGAATGGTTGCAGTCTGCTCACGCACCTTCCTGCGCAGCACGAACACCCAGCCGAACGCGACGAGCGCGAGCAGGGCGGCCACACCGATCACTTGCAGGGCTCGGTCCGTGGTCCACCAGGGGGCGGGAACGAGAGTCTCCACGTCGGAGGGCGCGCGCAGCAGGATGTGAAAGTCGGTGGTCCCGGTACGCGTCAGAGGCTGCCACGACTGTACGTCGAAGATTCCGGTGAGGCGAAGCTTCGAGCCCGGCTGCAATCGAACGCGCTGTCCCGCGGTCTTGTCAAATACCGCATGGAATATCGTAGTGCCAGACTGCAGTTCGAGCAACTCCTCGGCGATGCTGGACGTGCTGCCGCGCAGATACGCGTCCAACTGGACGAGCTGGTTAACATGAAGGCCCCGCACCAGGTCCTGTGCGCTGGTCACTTCCGGCGCGGGAAGGCGGCCATGGCCGTTCGGGAATGCCTCCGCGTCTTCCAGCAGTGGCACCAGACGGTCGGCTCGCGGATAACCCACCACTTCGACCAGATCGCCCGGGGCCAGTTGGCAGCGTCTGCGCAACCGCACTTGCAGTCCGTTGTTGGCATCGCGGATGAAAAGCTGCGAGCCCGAGGACCAGGTCACGATTCCGCGGACACGCACGTGATGTCCGGGAAGACGGCCGACTGCAAAGTCCAGTACATGGTCGACAGAGACGCGCGCGCCCCCGCCTGACGGCTCGATTACACGCAGGTCATCGGGGCCGGGCACGAACAGTTGAATGCCCACAAGCTGGCGGCGTTCGTTGTACAACGTCCCGCACACCCCGTGGATGGCCACGCGAGCATCCAGCAGAAGCTCGGGATGAACCAGGCCCGGCGCATGAGCGAAAAAACGGTGGCCGGCGTACACGAGATCGAGAAGTGCCGCACCGTTGTCCGCGCTGGCATTGCGAACCACACCCTCGATGTCCACCAGGCGGCTGTCCTCGGTGCCCGCCAGAATCCGGTCCAGGGACGTCTGGCGGCGGGGCAACGGCGAGTTGTGCGCTACCACGCGCACGCGCGGTTCACCCAGAATAGGGGCGAAATTACCTGCCTGCGAAACAGCCTCAATATCCACCAGGTCCCCAACGCGCACCCCGGTGACCGGCAGATCGTGCGGGCTTACATAAATGCCGTCGTTCCGGTCTTCCACAAAAACGATGTAGTTGCGAGGCTCATAGTAGGTCACGGTGGCGCGGACATGGACCGGGTGCCTTCTCATCGCCTCGTTTGGCAGCAGCGACCGCACCTGATGAATGCTGGTCAGAACGGGCGCGGAGGCATCGCTGATTGGAGCAACATTGTCTACCAGCATCCTTGCGCTTTCCAGATAAACGCCATTGGAGTCGTGCCGAGGAAAACCAGCCACCTCAACACCGTCGCCGAGACGGACCGCGCTGGTGAAATCGAACTCGACGTTCAGCGATCCGGATCCATCACGGATGCGGAACGCTCCCGCCTCTCCGGCAGCCTCCAGCCTTCCGCGGATTCGCACACGACGTTCAGGGAGACGATCGGCGGGCACGCCCAGCAGACTGGAAGCGCTCACCAGTGGCGCCGACCTGGGTGAGCGGACCGGATCGAGATAGACCGTGTTGGCCCACGACGCGCTCCAAATCGTTCTTCCCACGGGCTTCAGCTCGACATCGAGATCCGAGGTCGCAACCCCCACCACGCGAACCCGCCTGTCGAGTTCGTCCCCAACTACCCCGCTGTAGTCCTGACAATAGACGTCGATCGGCGTCCCGTCCTGACTGATCCTTACCATAAGTCCGCCACTTTGCCTGGCGTGGGCGCTCTGCACCACGCCTTCCACGGTTACCAGACGATTCTCGACCTTCCCCGTTCCGAAGGACGCCGCCGTAACCGGGGGCGCCGCCGGCAGGGGGCCGTCGCCGTGAACCACGATTTGTGGGTTGAGAACGACCGGCGAAAGTTCCGCGTCGCTGACGACACCCGAAACCGTAACCCGCTCACCGGGCGAATACCGTTGTCCGTCCTCGCCGAGACTCACACGCACGCCGCCCGTGGCGTCCTGCACGAACAGCAGACCGTTCGCTGGATCGAAGAAAGTCACTATCCCGTCAATGCGCGCGGCAGGAAGGCTGCCCGATTCCTCGGCCTTCCGATGAGCGATCTCCTCTGCCGTGGTCGCAATACGGTGTTCCGGCCGTGAAACACGGCAGGCAAGTGGTAGCAGGGCTGCCACCAGGGTTGCTGCAAGCAGGTTGCGGCGGGTCGACCGTGGCATTCCGGGCATGGACGTTAAGATGATCCCAGTAGTCCTATCGTCCCTTGTGTTTCAGCGCTTTAGTCCAGAACGTGTCAGATGCCAGGGATTTGGCGGAAACCGCCGCCTCACGGTCGCGGCTCGGCAAGGCATTCTACCGATTCCGTCATGATCTCCGGCTCACCACCGAGGATGAAGATGGGCGTTTCTTCGGCTGCGGTCGCAGCGAAGTCCTTGCGACTCATCCGGTTGCCGCTGTTCTTTGGCGGCGGACGTGACCGGATCGCTCACCGCGACGCAACTTCGCTCGTCGTGAGGATAGACTTCGCCTTCGCCATCAGCCGGCGGATCGCCCGCTTGGATCCTCCCTCCGCCCTCAGCAAATCGGCATAGCCGCGCATGGTCCGTGCGGCTTCGGGATTGTTGGGCGCTGTCGCCTCGAACATCGCCAGGGATTCACGATAGAGGGCCTCGGCCTCGCCGCGCGATTGCGCCGCCCGCAGGCGGGCCAACTCGCCGATGCTCGCCGCAACGCGCCAGTTGGGCTGGTCGTAGAAGCGGCGCTGCCGTCCCACCGCCTGCGGAAGAATGTCCTCCGCTTCCCTCGTTTTTCCGTCATCCAGATAGATACCGGACAACCGCGCCTTCGCCCAGATTGTGCCGATGCCGTCCGGTCCGGATTCGCGAGTCAGGACGGCCACCGCGCGAGCGGCATGAGAGCCCGCAAAGTGGCGTTCAAAAGAGAACGCACAACGTGACCCGCCAACGTGATGCCGCCATGGTCGAACGTCAGGTCGCATCCGCCTGGCTGCTGACCGAGAAGCACTTCCGAAAGATTGTTGGCCATCGAGATCTCCGGGCCCTGGCCGTCGTTCTCGGGAGAGAACGCAAACACCCAACGCTTCCTCCGAGAAGGTGGCGTAACATGAAACTCAGCCGCCCTCAACCTCAGCGGACACCATGCCCGCGTCACTCGCGGTGCGAGCTAACGCGTTTTTATGTGTATAGGGGATTGCGATGAAGCCTTTGATCTTTGCTCTCTGTGTTGTGTTTGCGTCGAGCAGTCTGTTCGCCCAGAAGCCTGGCTGGCAGCCATCGCCGGGACACACGCAAGTGCCGATATGGCCAGGCACTGCACCTGACGCGCAGTTTGGCCCGCCGGCCAACACCGAAACGACGGAACCGGGAGAGGTCGACAACGTCTCACGACCCACGATGACGGTCTATTCGCCCAAAGGAAAGAACACCGGCGTTGCGGTGGTCGTGTTTCCTGGCGGGGGTTATCAGATTCTGGCCATCGATCTGGAAGGCACGGAGGTCTGTGACTGGCTGACGTCAAAGGGGATCACGTGTGTGCTCTTGAAGTACCGCGTTCCGAACACGGGGCCGCATTGGGATGACCGCTGCAAATGTCAGATGAATCCGAAAGCCCCGATGGCCACCGAAGATGCGCAGAGAACCATGGGGCTGCTCCGCTTCCACGCCGCGGAGTACCATATCGATCCGCACAAGGTCGGCGTGCTTGGGTTCTCGGCGGGCGGGCACCTGGCTGCCGCGATCAGCACGCACTTTGACAAACGTCTGTATCCGGCTGTGGATGCGGCCGACAAAGAAAGCTGCCGCCCGGATTTTGCGATACCTGTTTATCCGGGGCATCTCTGGATTGACTATAAGAAGTTTGAGTTGAATCCGGATGTTCCTGTCACCCGCCACACGCCGCCTACGTTTTTGCTGCAGGCCGAGGATGACCACGTGGACAATGTGAACCAGTCGCTGGTGTACTACATTGCCCTGAAGAACGCCGGGGTTCCCGTGGAGATGCATTTGTATGCACAAGGCGGGCATGCGTTTGGGCTGCGGCCCACGAAGCTTCCGATAACGGGATGGCCTCAGTTGGTGGAGACCTGGCTGCGGACGATCGGGATGATTTCGGAGTAGGTGCTCTGGGATCGTATACGACAAAGCGGGCCTTGCTCCGCAAGGCTTCGCACGAGCGTTGTTCGCGCGGGTCCTTCGACTTCGCTACGCTTCCTCCGAGAAGGTGGCGTAAAACTCAGCCGCCCTCAACCTTCAACCAAACCTGGGACACCCTCGTTGGCCAACCCTTCCACGCATCGCCGCCCGCATATTCCGCCCGCCCCGTGTTACCGTCAATACGTCGGGTCAACAGGGGTCGTGCAGTGACTTCAACGGCGGCCTGCCGGGGCGTCGAAAACCCTGCACTACGAAACGAACCCAATTCCGGGTCGCCCAGGAGCTCTGGTGGCATTCGGGTGCGTGCAGACGCGCCGCACACGGGCTGGCGGGTTGTCGAGAATCCTGCGCTACGAAACGAACCCAGTTTCGGGTCACCCAGCAGCACTGGCCGTGGCATGCCGGTGCGTACAGACGCGTCCGCGGTACTGTGTCCGGAGGCCGTTTGCTAACCTGTTGTATAACGGGTGCGCCTTCAGAACAAATGAGTGAAACTGTAAACGTTACGCTTCCCGACGGCAGTGTGCAGGCCTTTCCGGCGGGAACGCGGCCCATCGATGTGGCCCGTTCCATCTCCAGTCGCCTGGCCGACGATGCCATTGTCGCCAGGGTCAACGACGAGTTGTACGACCTGACCCGCCCTCTGGAGACCGACGCGAAGCTGGAGATCCTCACCACGAAGCGTCCCGAGGCGCTCACCGTGTACCGCCACTCCACCGCGCACCTGCTGGCCGCGGCCGTCCTCGAGCTGTTCCCGGAGACGAAGCTCGGCGTCGGACCTCCCACCGATACTGGCTTCTATTACGACTTCCAGCGCGAGACCCCGTTCACTCCGGACGACCTCGAGAAAATCGAGCAGCGCATGCGCGAGTTGCAGGGCCGCGACCTGCCCTACGAGCGCCAGTTCACCCGCAAGGACGACGGCCTGCGCAAGTACGCCGACGACTGGATGAAGCGCGAGCTCATCGCGGAAAAAGCGTCCGAGATCTTCACCGAGTACACGCTGGGGCCGCAGTTCATCGATTTCTGCCGCGGTCCGCACGTTCCCTCCACCGGGAGGATTAAGGCGTTCAAGCTGCTTTCCATTGCCGGCGCCTACTGGAAGGGCGACGAGAAGAACCCCCAGCTCCAGCGCATCTACGGTACCTCTTTTTTCACAAAGAAGGAGCTGGACGAGTATCTCAACCGCCTGGAGGAGGCCAAGAAGCGCGATCATCGCAAGCTCGGGCAGGAACTGGATCTGTTCAGCGTGCAGGAGCTGGCCGGTCCGGGCCTCATTTTCTTTCATCCAAAGGGCGGAATCGTGCGTAAGCTCATGGAAGACTGGATGAGGGACCAGTATCTTGCGCGCGGCTACTCGCTGGTGTACACGCCGCACGTGATGCGCCGCGAACTCTGGAAAACCTCCGGCCACGCCAACTATTACAGCGAGAACATGTTCACGCCCATGGAGCTGGACGACGCCGAATATCAGCTCAAACCCATGAACTGCCCCGGCCATATCCTTATCTATGCCGACAAGCTGCGCAGCTATCGCGATCTGCCGGTGCGGCTGGGCGAACTGGGAACCGTGTACCGCTACGAGCGCTCGGGCGTGCTGCACGGCCTGATGCGGGTTCGCGGATTCACTCAGGACGACGCGCACATCTTCTGCACGCCGGAGCAGATTGAAGACGAGATCGTGAGCTGTCTGGAGTTCGCCCTCGACGTTCTGCGCACTTTTGGGTTCGAGAGCTACCAGGCGGAAATCTCCACCTGGGATGGCGGCGCCAGTGGGAAATACGACGGCGCGCCGGAACAATGGCAACTGGGGGAGAGCGCGCTGCACAAAGCCGTGGATCGCCTCAGGATGGAAGCGAAGGTGATGCCGGACGAGGCGGCATTCTACGGCCCCAAGATCGACGTGAAACTGGTGGACGCCATCGGCCGGTTGTGGCAGCTCTCCACCGTGCAATTCGATTTCACGCTGCCGCGCCGCTTCGGGCTCGAGTACGTGGCCGAAGACGGGAAGAAACATCAGCCGCTCATGGTGCACCGGGCGCTGTTCGGTTCGGTGGAGCGATTCTTCGGCATTCTGCTGGAGCATTATGCCGGCGCGTTTCCGGTGTGGCTGGCCCCGCTGCAGGCCGCGGTGCTGCCCATCACCGACCGGCAGCTCGAATACGCGAATCAGGTTTGCGCGAAGCTGCGCGACGCGGGCATCCGCGCCACGGTGGACGATCGCAAGGAGAAGGTGAACCTCAAGATCCGCGAAGCGCAGCTACAAAAGGTTCCGTTCATGCTCGTGGTGGGCGACCGGGAAGCGCAGACCGGCGCGGTGTCCGTGCGCAACCGCCGGCATGCCGATCAGGGCGTCCGCCCGGTGGAGGAGTTCCTCGTGGACATCGGCCGGCTGGTTGCCGGGAAAACCCCGGTTGAATGACCGATATGTTGACGATTGCGCTGGCGGTGCTTCTGGCGGGATCCGTCGGCTATTGCCTGCTGGTGATGCTGGGCGTTCTGAGCTGGCGAAGGCAGAAGATCACTACTGCCGCCGGCGCACCCATCAGCGTTCTCAAGCCGCTCGCGGGGGCCGAGCCCGGCCTTGCCGATAACCTGCGCAGCCTGTTCGAGCAGGAGTATCCGGAGTTTGAAATCCTATTTGCCGTGCGCAACGCGGACGACTCCGCTCTTCCGGTTGTCGAGGCGCTGCGAGCCGAATACCCGAGCGTTCCTTCCTCCGTCATCATCACCGGGGAACCGCCGTATCCCAGCGCGAAGGTTTTCAGCCTGGAACTCATGCTGGCGCGTGCCGTTCACGACCTGATCGTGATGAGCGACAGCGACGTGGGATTGGATCGTCACGACCTGGCCACGATTGCGGCCGAGTTCGGCGACGCCCGCGTTGGACTGGTCACCTGCCCCTACCGGGCCGTGGCCGGGCCCGCCCTCTGGTCGCGCCTGGAGCAGGCGTTCAGCAACACCGAGTTCTTCGGCGGTGTGATGGCCGCGCGGTTGCTGGAAGGTATGACCTTCGCTCTGGGACCGACACTGGCCGTGCGCCGCGGCGTCTTCAGCGAGGTGGATGGCATCAGGACAATGCGCGAGTACCACGCCGACGATTTCGTCATTGGCCGAGCGGTGTCCGACGCCGGGTACAAGGTGGTTCTCTCGCACGCCGTGGTGGAGCATCACCTGGGCAGCGAAACATTCTCGCGCAACGCCGCACACCGTCTGCGCTGGGCCCGCAGCACGCGCCGGTCGCGCCCTGCCGGATATTTCGGACAGGTGTTCACCTACCCGTTGCCGCTCGCGCTGGTGTTGTGCGCGGTGAATCCAGCGTGGCTTCCGGTACTGGGTCCGGTCCTTGCGGTGCGCGCCGCGGCTGCCTGGGCGGTGTGCCGGCATGCTCTTGCGGCGCCGGTTCCCTGGCTCACCATTCCCCTGCAGGACATTGTCAGCTTCTTCTTCTGGATCGCCGGGTTCTTTGGGAACACCATTCGCTGGCGCGGCCGGCTGTACCGAATTGACGCGCACGGGCGAATCGCGCTGGCGGACGGAGTAAAGGAGTAGGGCCGCCGCTTAGCTGTAGAAATCTCCGGGCACGACGACGAACCACTCTTCGTTATCCACCCGCGTGGGCGGGGCGCCGAACATGGCCCGCTCCACCGCTCTCGCCATCACGTCGTTGGCCATGGGATCGGTGGGGTGCTGTGCCAACTGGGCGATGTCGGCGGGAATGCTCCTGGTCCCCGACCCCAGGCGCGCACTGGAGCTATTCGCCGCCACCGCGGCCCGGCCATTTCGCCAGACGAACTTGATGTCGTAGGTCAGGGTCCAGTGAAAGGCGCATAGCGGGTGCATCTTCGGAGTATCGTCGGAGTCGGCGAACACGCTCCAGTATTCGCGGCGGTCGACGACATGGAAGAGATAGTTCTCCCGGTTGGTCTTCGCATTGGTCAGCTTCAGGCCGACCCTGGACATGGGATGATCCCCGGTCTCCGCGTCTATCGTGCCGCCGGAATAGTGCTGGATGGGCGGGCGTGTCCAGGGCTGATATGCGGTCTTGCTGTCGAGGATCCAGCCCCCCGGCATCTGCGTGTGCACCAGCACGGAGACGCTGCCCTCGGAACGCCGTTTCCCGGCATAGTAGTAGCCGGCAAACAGAACCTTCTGAAACTGGACGAATCCAAACTGCCACTGCGCCAGCTTGTCATTCGGACCCGCCGACACCTTCACGTGACCGTGCCGGTGGAAGGCCGCGCTCACCGCGTCCGCGTTCGAATATCCCGGAACCAGATGACAGACGGCGCGCTCGGGATTGGTCAGGTCCACGCCGGTCCCCGGCTGAGCCGCCGGGTCGTCAATTGCTGCGCTATTCTCGTCGACGACGATGCTCATGGCTTACGCTCTCTTGTGGAACTCGCGCAAAACGGGCCGCACGCTTCCAAATCCTGGCCGGGCGGCTCAGGGACGCGCAGTGGTCATCTTCCACTGACGCAGGTCGGGCGGCCGATCGAGGTTCTCCTCCTGTTTGGCGAAAATGGTGTCGAGACGGCCCATGGTCTCCTTTCCGATGACCCCGTCCACCGTGAGACCCTGTTGCCGCTGGAACTGCCTGACGGTGGAGGCTGTCTCCTCGCCGAAAATGCCATCCGGTGGTCCGGCGCCGCCGCCGGTGGACCGGGGCATGGGGTAATCGAGATCGATGAACGCCTGCTGCACGATCGCGACCGCCTCCCCGGTTTCACCCCACCTCATCGAGGGGCTGCTGTTGGAGACGGCCTGCAGCCGGCGATTGCCCGCGAACCGCTTCGCTGTCAGAGCCATGTGTTGCGGTTCAAATATATGCCAAAACGCCGCTCGATACAATGCCGGCGAGGTGAGGGCCGGCGAGGGTCCGGTGCTGTGTCAGGAAGTGCTGCGCGAGAACAGCGACAGCAGGCTGGAGGCAAGCGATGCCGACTTGTTGCCGTTCTGTTCGCGTCCGGCCAGCCGGTCCGCCAGTGCGTGCACGCTCCGGCCCATGGCGCTCCCGGGCTGGATCAACTTGCCGTCCATCAGAGACTTCTGAACGGCATCCGTGTCGCTCGGCAGGACATGGCAGATGTCCACATCCAGCGCCGTTCCGATCACGTCCTGCTCCAGGCCGACCCCGCGCTCGTAGCGGTTCACGATGACGCGCGTCTTCCAGCGGCCAATCTGGTTCCGTTGCAGGTAGGCGAGCGACCGCTGCGCCGCCTGCAGGGCGGGTAACTCGTTGGTGGTAATCAGCAGGACCTCGTCGGCGGCCTGCGCTTGGCTCAGGTTCCAGCGCCCGTAGACGCTGTTGGTGTCCAGAATGGCGACATCGTAATGGTACCGGGCGTATTCGATCACCGGAGCGGCATCGGACAGGTCCGATTGTCCTTCGCCCGGGTTGTCCGGCGAAAGCAGCACGTCGACGCCGTTCTGCGATGTTACCATGGCCTTCCAAAGGTCTTCGTCGATGTCCCCGGACCGGTGCAGGACATCCAGAAAGCTGAATGTTCCTTTTATTTTCAATAGGAAAGAGAGAGTCCCGGCAAGGGGGTCGAGATCGGCGAGCAGAATGCGCTTTGCGCCAAGCCGCTTCCACTGCCACGCCAGGTTGGTCGCGATGGTGGTGGCGCCGCAACCACCCTTGGCCGGCACTACCAGATAGACCCTGGCCCTCTTCGCCACACTGGCCGGATTGAGCCGCGCGATCTTGGCCATGGCCGCGTCCAGTTGTTCCTGCGCAAACGGCTGCCCCAGGAACTCGGTGGCGCCCTGCCGCAGGCAGCGCAGAATCAGGTTGGAATCGTCGCCGGACAGGACGGCGATCACTGGGATCGCACTGTTAATCGCCAGCACGTCCGCGAGGCACTCGAGCGCGCGATCCGGGTCGCTGGTGACGTCCAGAAAGCAGAGATTGGCGCCGTGCGCCGCCATGTTGTCCTGGAGTTCGCGGGGGGTGGGATAGGTGCGGAGCTGAGAGGCCGGCGAGACCGCCGGATGGTGGGAGACAAGAGGCAGCAGTTCCAGCGTCAACTGGTTGTTGGGGCTGATGAACAACGCCTTCCAGTTCCCGGTGGATCTCGGCATTTCGGAGGACATGCGATCCAGGCGCACCACTATCGATTACATCGGCGGCCCGAGAGGATAACATGAGAACCTTTTTCTACCTGGGTGACTAAACATCTGAAGGACATTGCCGATAAGCTCGGCGTGATTCGGGAGCGGGCGCGGCGTCGCCTCGCTCGAGCCACGAGCCGGCTTGCGACGGTCGCCATGACGGAACTAAAGACAAAAACAGTAGGTATCTGCGATACTCAGCCGATTGCCGTCCAGGGTCTGAAAGCCCTGCTGAATGAATCCGGAGACTTGTGCCTCACGCATTCCGTTCAGTCCCTGGAAGAAGGATGGCGGCTTGCGGAAGAATGTGCAGTCGACATCCTGCTGATTGACAAGGCTTTCGGCATGCACACAGTGCTCGACTGGCTGATCCGGTTCAAGGCTCTCGATCACGCCCCGGCGATTGTGATCTGGGGCATCTCGGTGACCGAAGCAGAAGCGCTGCGCTTCCTGCAGGGCGGCGCTAAGGCGATCATCCGAAAGACCACCGAGGTGAAAAAGCTGATTTCCTGCCTCAGCACCGTGGCCGAGGGCGGGAGCTGGATGGAGGATCGCGTCCTGCGCGACTCCTGGCAGCGGGACCGCGGCGGCCGCTCCGAGTTGACGGCTCGCGAGCAGCAGGTGATGCAACTGGTGGAGCAGGGCTTCAAGAACCGCGAGATCGCCACCGAGCTCGGCATCCGGCCGGGGACGGTGAAGATCCACCTCAAGCACATCTTCGAAAAGACCGGCGTGCGCGGCCGCTACGGGCTGGCCCTAACCGGCCTGCGCGAGAAGGGCGTCGTTTCGCTGGCCTGCTGATGTGGGGCGGCGCCGTGCGCTGCCAGACGCGGCCATTGCGTACTCCCTGGCTGCTATTCTGGTAGCTCGTGCGCTACCTTCTGTTCGCGCTGCTGGTTCCGGTGGCCTTCTCGGCGAATCTCACCGGCATACTTCAGGACGAGCTGCAGCGCAACTTCGCGGCCCTCCGGCTGAAAGCGAACCCGCCGCCCTACTACATCGCCTACTCGGTCACCGAGGAAGAGAGCGACACGATTACCGCGGCTAACGGGGCCATCCACGCCAACAGCCACAGGCGAGGCCGCACTCTGGATGTCTCGGTACGGGTAGGCAGCCCAAAGTTCGACAACTACCATCCCATCCGCGGTCAGCGTGGTCAGTTCCGGGTCAGCACGGTCATTGCCATGGACGACGTCGCGAACTCGATTCGCTATGCGCTATGGCTGCAAACGGACCGCGCGTGGCGGGCGGCGGCCCAGAGATTCACTCAGGCGAAAACCGACGCGCAGACCACGGTGGCGCAGGAGGACAACTCCGACGACTTTTCCTCGGAAGATCCGGCCACGTTCAGTGAAGACACGCCGCACTACCGTTTCGCCGAGCAGGAGTGGACCGACCGGCTTCGTCGCGTCTCCGCCCAACTCGCCCATTCGTCCGCGGTACTGACATCGAATGTAGGGGTCGCGGTGACGCGGGAGACCAGGACGCTGATCACCACCGACGGCACGCGCGTGGAACACGGCAGGATCTACGCGCGGCTGGTGATGACCGCCCGCGGCAAGGCCGCCGACGGGATGGATCTGGGCACCGGGGCGACATTCGAAGCCGTGGATCCGGAACGCCTGCCGAAGCTCCCCGAGCTGGAGGCCGCGGCCCGCCAGGTTTCCTCCGATCTCGAGAAGCTGATCGATGCCCCGGTGGTGGAACCGTTTGTCGGGCCGGCGATCCTCTCCGGCCGTGCCGCCGGTGTTTTCTTCCACGAGATCTTTGGGCACCGCGTGGAGGGCCAGCGGCAGAGAGACGAAGACGAAGGCCAGACCTTCACCAAGAGCGTCGGCAAGCCGGTGCTGCCCGACTTTCTCTCGGTGGTCTTCGACCCGACGCGACGCGCCTTCGATGGCACCGAACTCAGCGGCTGGTATTTGTACGACGACGAGGGCGTGAAGGCGCGGCCGGTGACCGTCGTCGAGAACGGCATCCTGAAGACGTTTCTGATGTCGCGCATGCCCATCAAGGGGTTCGATCACTCCAACGGGCACGGCCGCCGCCAGCCCGGGTTCGATATCGTAGCGCGGCAGTCGAACCTGATTGTGGAATCGAAGAATCAGGTGCCGGAGGCGAAACTTCGGGAGATGCTGATCGCCGAGATCAGGAGGCAGGGCAAGCCGTACGGGCTGTACTTCCGCGATGTCACCAGCGGATACACCACGACAAGGCGCCGCGGGCTGCAGGCCTTCACAGTAGTGCCGGTGGTGGTGTATCGCGTGTACCCGGACGGCCGCCCGGACGAGCTGGTGCGGGGAGTCGACATCGTGGGAACGCCGCTGGCCAGCTTTTCGCGGATACTGGCGACCTCCGACCACGCCTCGGTTTTCAACGGCATCTGCGGCGCCGAATCGGGCAACGTGCCGGTGTCGGCCATCTCTCCCGCGCTGCTGGTTTCCGAGATCGAGGTGCAAAAGAAGGAGCGCTCGCTCGATCGTCCTCCCTTCCTGCCACGACCGGAGGCAAAGCCGTGATCGCCGGGCCTGCTCCGAAAACCGCTTGTTCACACGCGCGGCTCGGAAACATACCCACCGAGCCGCGACAGTTATGGAGCGGTCTATCCCATCTGCTGGTTCTGCTGTGTCTGGCTGCCGCGCCCGCCCTGGCTCAGGATAACGACGTTTTGTTGCTGGCGATGCACGACGAAATGGAACGGATACCGGAGCTGAGAGTGGTGGGCGGATCGGACCCGCTCTATCTGCTCCAATACTCGCTGGACGATGCGGACACCTTTTCGGCCACGGCGTCGCTGGGGGGGCTGCTCTCCGCGGGGCGAGCGCGTTTTCGTCTGTTTCGCGTCCACGCCCGCGTGGGCGACTACATTTTCGACAACACCAACTACGTGTACTCCGATTACCCCTCGGGCGTTCGTTTCGACAGCGGTACTCTGCCGCTGGACGATGACTACCGGGCGGTCCGCCAGGAAATCTGGCTGGCCACCGATGCCGCTTTCAAGACGGCGCTGGACGCGATCGGCCACAAACGCTCGGCGTTGCAGAATGTCAACGTGACCGAGGCGCTGGCCGACTACACGAAGTCGCCGCCCGTCCGTCTGATCGAGCCTGTGCTGCACATTCCGTTCGACGAGGCCGCGTGGACCGCGCGCACGGTGGCGCTGTCGGCCATCTTCGCGGATTACCCGCAGGTTCTCGGGTCGAGCGTCGAATGCCAGTTCGTCAACTCCACTTCCTACATGATGAGCTCGGAGGGGACCACCATGCGCCGGCCCGACCATCTGACGTTCGTGCGCGTGCGCGCGTGGGGTCAGGCCGCCGATGGAATGGTGGTGCGCGACGGCGCCGTGAACGAGGCGTTCGAGCCGTCGAAGATGCCTTCCGAGCTGGACCTGCGGCGTACCGTGGCCAGTGTCGCTTCCACGGTGACGTCGCTGGCGGCGGCTCCGCGCGGGGAGGCTTTCAGCGGTCCGATGCTGTTCGAGCCGCGCGCCGCGGCGCAATTGTTTGCGGCCGTGCTGGTTGGCAACCTCAAGCTCACCCGCAAGCCGGTCCCGCAGCCGGGGCAGCCGGTGCCCTGGTCGCCCAGCGAACTCGAAGGCCGCCTCGGGTCGCGCATCCTGCCCGAGTGGATGGATGTGGTGAACGACCCGAAGCAGACCGAATGGCACGGCAGCACACTGCTGGGCCACTACGACATCGACGACGAGGGCGTGGCAGCGCAACCGCTGGTGGTGGTGGACAAGGGTATGCTCAAGGGTTTTCTGCTGACCCGGACGCCCGTGAAGAAGGGGCTGGAGTCATCCACTGGCGCCGCTCGTCTTCCCGGTCCGTATGGAGCCAGCGGGACGGGGCTGGGGAATCTGTTCGTCCGTGCCTCCACCACGGCTCCCCTTGCCGAGTTGAAGAAGAAGCTCATCGCGCTCTGCCAGGAGCGGCAGAAGCCGTACGGGATTCTGGTGCGCGAGATCGACTTTCCGACCTCCGCCAACTCGGAGGACCTGCAGCAGATGCTGGTGGCCATGACGCGGTCCGGCGGCGGGACGCGGCCCGTGCCTCTGCCCATTCAGGTTTACCGTGTGTACCCGGACGGGCGCGAGGAGCTGATTCGCGGCGTTCGATTCCGCGGCGTCTCCACGCGATCGCTTCGCGACATTGTGGGGGCCTCCGGCGAGGCCGCCGTCTTCAACTACCTGGATAACAACTCGCCGTTCGCCATGATGGGGGCGGGCGCGTACGTCAACGATTCCACCGTGGTTTCGCCGGGCGTTCTGTTTGATGAAATGGAACTGGAGCCGTTGGCGGAAGAAGTGCCGCGGATTCCCATCGTTGGGCCGCCTCCGCTGGCGGGGCCGCGGTAAGCGTGGTATGGGCATCCTCAGCCGTTCCATCTTCCGCGAGGTACTGTCGAGCGCGATTCTGGGCTCGGCCCTGTTCACGTTCGTTCTGTTTCTGCAGCGGCTGAGCAAGCTGTTCGAGATCATGGTGCGCAGTTCGGCGCCGCCGGCCACCGTGGCGCACCTGTTTCTGCTGGCGATTCCGTTCACCCTCACCTTCACCGTTCCACTGGGCGTGCTGGTGGGCACGCTCATCGCGCTCAGCCGGATGGCCGGCGACGGCGAAATCACGGCCATGCGCGCGGCCGGGGTTCCCAGCCGGGTGGTGATTGCGCCCGTGCTGACGCTGGCCACCCTGGGTTTGCTGGTGACCGCGTTCGCGACGCTGTGGCTGACGCCGTGGTCGCTGTGGCAAACCGATCGCGCCCTGAACCGGATGGTGGCGGCGCAGCTTACCGCCGAAGTCCAGCCGCACGTATTCGAGGAGCAGTTCCCGAATACCATCCTGTACGTGGGCGACGTCATTCCGGAGGGCCAGGTTTTTCGCTGGCGCAACATCTTCATGGCGGACCTGACCCCGCCCGACAGCCGAACATCGCAGGGCCACGAGAGCGGCGCCCTGCCTCGGATCACCGTGGCTACCCAGGCTCTGGCGGCGCCCGATGTGCAGCACAACCGCATCCAGCTTTCCATGCAGAGCGGCAGTACGTACGATGTGGGCAGGAGCGTCGCGGATTTCTATTCCACCCGCTTCAAGCGCGGCGAGCAGTTGCTGGAGGCGCAGCGGCCCGGGGAAGTGAAGATCATCCGGGCCGTCACCGAAATGGACACGCGTCCTTTGTACCGGCTGGCCTACCAGGAGAGGAACGTCGATCCGCTGAAGCGGATCGAAGCGCGGATCGAGTTTCACGAGCGGCTGGCGCTCCCGCCCGCGTGCATTCTTCTCGCGCTTCTGGGGGTCCCGCTGGGAGTCTACTCGCGGCGCGGCGGCAAGTCTACGGCGTTCGTGCTGACCATCGGACTGGCGTTCCTGTACTACATGGGATTGATCACGCTGATCGGACTCGCGCGCCAGAGGACGCTCCCCACCGGTCTGGCCGTCTGGACGCCCGATATCGTGTTCGCGCTCATCGCGCTGTTTCTGCTGTTGCGCCTCGACAATCCCGGAGACCGCGACTGGATGTCCGTGGTGCGCGGGTGGTTCACGTCCCTGATCGAGAGCCTGCGCGGCGTAGTGCCGGCGGGCCCGGGCGCGGCCCCTTCACGGCTGCTGCTGCGGATTCCCTTTCTTCCGCAGTTGGTGGACACTTACGTTCTGTCCAGCTTCCTGTTCTATTTTGTGGTGCTGCTGGTGAGTCTGGTGACCATGGCGGAGGTGTTCACGTTCTTTGAGCTGCTGAGCGACATCATTCGCAATCACATCGCCATGGCCAGGGTGGGCGAATACCTGTTCTTTCTGGCGCCCCATCTGATCTACGATCTGACTCCGGTGAGCGTACTGGTGGCGGTGCTCATTTGCTTCGGCATTCTCACCAAATACAACGAAGTTACGGCCTTCAAGGCCTGCGGCATCAGCCTGTACCGCCTGTCCATTCCGATTCTGGTGGCCACCACCGCGCTCAGCGGCGCACTGTTCGCCTTCGATCACTACTATGTGCCGGGCGCCAACCAGCGGCAGGATGCCATCCGCAATGAGATCAAGGGACGCCCTCCGCAGAGCTCGCAGCGCGCCGACCGCAAGTGGATTCTCGGGGGCAAGGGGTCCCGCGTCTACTACTACAAGTACTTCGATCCGAGGCAGCGCGTGATGGCCGGCGTCAACGTCTATGAAATCGACCCGGCCACGTTCCGCCTGGTGCGCTACATCGCGGCCGAGCGCGCGCACTGGGAGCCGGGACTCAATCTCTGGATCTTTGAAAACGGCTGGAGCCGCGATACCGCCGTCAATGGCGACACCCTGAACGACTTCTCCGGCCGCGTGACCAGCTTCGCCGAACTCAACGAGGGACCCGACTACTTCCTCAAGGAAGTGGTGCCGTCGAAACAGATGAACTTCCGCCAGCTCGCCGGCTACATTGACGAGCTGCAGCAGGGCGGGTTCGACACCATCAGCCTGCAGGTGCAGTTCTACCGGAAGTTCAGCGTGCCGCTGTTCGCGCTGATCATGGCCATGATCTCCATTCCGTTTGCGTTCCTCACCGGGAACCGCGGGGCCATGGCCGGGGTGGGGGTGAGCCTGGGCATCGCTTTCACCTGCTGGTCGGTGAGCGCCCTGTTCGAGCAGGTGGGGAACGTGAACCTGCTGCCCGCCGCCGCGGCCGCCTGGTCGCCCGATGCCCTGTTCGCCCTGGCTGGCCTCTACTTCTACTCGCGCATGAGTACGTGAGACGGCCCCCCGGGCACGACCGCAGCCGCTAAAGCCTGGTACTCCGCCTGCCGATGGCTCATCTGGACGCTGTCCTCGCCATCGATGTCTGTCGTCGCCGCACCGCCTGTTGTCCATGAAGCCGTCGCCGCTCCCGCACGCGCGTTGCCCGCTTTGTTGCGGAGATTCCTGCTGCCCTCCTTCGCCGACTGGTTCTTTGTGGCGCTGCTGGTCTGGCTCTTCATGGCCGGTCCGTATGGCTGGAGCGGACTTCTGGCCGACGGCGATATCGGCTGGCATATCCGCACCGGCCAGTACATTCTGAGCACGCACACGGTGCCCCATACCGATCTGTTTTCGTTCTCTCGCGCGGGGCAGCCGTGGTTCGCCTGGGAGTGGCTGTCAGACATTGTCTTCGCGCTTTTGTACGGTGCGGCGGGGCTGAAGGGCGTGGTCCTGTTCGCCGGGGTTCTGATCGCGGCGTTCGGAGCGATGCTGGTGCGCTACATGGTCTGGCGGGGAGCCAACGGTCTGATTGCGGCTATGGTGTGCCTGGTTGCCGTTGGCGCTTCGAGCATACACTTCCTGGCGCGACCCCACCTGTTCACGCTGGTGTTCTTTGTGGCCACTCTGTGGCTGCTGGACGCCGATCGCGAGCGGCCATCCCGCGCGGTATGGCTGCTGGTCCCTCTCACCGCGCTCTGGACAAACCTGCATGGCGGGTTCGCTATCGTGTTTGTGGTACTGGGTTTGTATGCGCTGGGCGCGCTCGTCGAGGGGAGGGGAGGATGGCCGCGCGCGGGTCGGTATGGCTTGCTGTTCTCAGGCTGCGCTGTGGCCACGCTGGTCAACCCATATGGCTGGGGATTGCATCGTCATCTGGTTGAGTATCTGCGCTCGGACTGGATCCGCAGCGTGGTGCAGGAGTTCCAGGCGCCCACGTTCCGCTCCGAGAACCAGTTGCAGTTCGAGATCCTGCTTCTGGCCGGGATACTGGCGGCGGGCGCGTGCCTCCGTCGTTTGTCCCTGACGCAACCTCTTCTGGTTGTTGGATTTGCCCACCTGGCGCTGACCAGCGCCAGGCATATCCCGCTGTTCGCGGTGGTAGCCGCTCCCATCGTTGCGGAAGAAGGGACGCGATTGTGGTCCGGCCTGGTGGAGCGGAGCCAGCCGCGCTCGGTGGTCCGGATTCTGGGAGCCGTGGCGGCCGGCGCGTCGGCGAACTTCCGGCGCTGGACATTGTTCGGTCCGCTGGCGGTTCTGGCGATTGCTGCCGTGCCGGGCATCACCGCCTGGCCGGCGGATTTTCCTCAGCGGATGTTTCCGGTTGGGATGGTCGCGGCGAATGCGCAACGGATCGCGGGTTCGCGGGTACTGACAACGGATCAGTGGGCGGACTACCTGCTGTATCGTTTCTGGCCGAGTACTAAGGTGTTTGTGGACGGACGTACGGACTTCTACGGGTCCCACATTGGGGGTGACTACATCGACCTGTGGCACGGCCAGGGCCGGTGGCGCGCCCTCCTCGACCAGTACGGCTTTCAGACGGCGCTAATCCCGCCAGATTGGCCACTTTGCGCGTTGCTGCGGCAGGATCCGGCATGGCGTGAGATTGGTGGCGACAAGCAGGCGGTCCTGTTCGCGAGAGTGTTCGGGGCGCCGTCGGAAGCCCTGGCAGGCGGCGGCGAGGCGGCTTCTTCCACCGGCGCCTCAGGACGCTCCGGGGCGGACGTACTAAGAAATCGCCATGGCCGCCCCTAATGAAAAGCTCCCAAACGGTCGAAATACACACAGGAAAGGATTGTGCATGAGACGCAAGGCGAGCCCGGGCTGTTCGGCTTTCCTGAACAATAGCTCCGACCTGAGGATTCCGACCGTGCCGGTGGAGTGGTTAGGCGGCGGGCCCTGGCGTCTGCCTTCGGGCAAGGCGTTGGCGGAGTTTGCGTTGCAGGCGGGGTTTCTGGCGCCGCTGGCATTCCGATCCGGTTGGTTTGGCCGTGGGACATCGGCGGGCGAGAGCGGCGACGGGCCGAGTCGCAAACGCGTTCAACGCGCATAGAGCGGAACGTGGTGGCGCAGGCGGAAGCGTGGTGGCGCAGACGGAAGCGTGACGGCGCAGGTGGAAGCGTGACGGCATTGACATTGGTATCGCTCGCGGTGGGGCTCTCCGCTTCGGTGGAGGATCTGGCGAAAAGGCGGATCTCGAACTGGATTCCGATTGCCGCGGCATTGGCAGGGTTCGCGATTCACATCCACGGCAACGGATGGAAAGGGGCAGTCAGCGCCGCGCTTGGTTTTGTTGCGGGGTTCTGCGTCTTCCTCGCTTTTTATTTGCTGGGTGGCATGGGTGGTGGTGACGTGAAACTGATGGCGGGTTTCGGCGCGATCGTGGGCATCGAGCGGCTGCTTGCGGCGGCACTCTGGACGGCGGGAATTGGCGGCATCATGGCGTGCGCCGCGCTGGGGATCCGTGGGTGGAAGCGATGGAGGCGGCAGCAGAGCGATGGGGACGGCGTTGGGGACAACAGGGAGCCGGACAACGAGCCGGACAAGTCGATCCCGTACGCGCCAGCAATCGCCATGGGCGCGCTGCTGAGTCTTGTTCCATGACCGGGCAGCAGGAGAAGGGCATATGGACCGTAGATTTCTAACCGTTCTGGGGGTCAGCCTGGTGTTTGCGCTGGTGGTAGCGAGTATCTTCTACCAGATAACGGCGCGCGCCGGCGGCCCGAAGAAAGCGGAATCGCAGCAGCCGTCGGAAACGAAGGACGTGGTGGTGGCTGCCAGACCGCTTGCGGTGGGTGTGACCATCAAGCCGGCCGACCTGAGAATCGAGAAGATCGTCCCCGCGGCATTCCCGAAGGGGGCGTTTTCGAAGATGGAGGAAGTCGTGGACCGGTCCGTGATCAGCAACATCCTGGTGGATGAGCCGATCCTCGATCCCCGGCTCGCGCCGCGCGGCAGCGGCGTGGGCCTGGCGCCCATTATCCCTCCGGGCATGCGCGCCGTATCGATCCGGGTGAACGACGTGACCGGCGTGGCCGGCTTCGTCCTGCCGGGGATGCGGGTGGATGTGCAGGTCACCGGGCGACCGGCGTCGCTGAACGACACCATAACCACCACCTGCCTGCAGAACATGATGATCCTCTCCGCCGGCACGGCCATGCAGCCGGACGCCAAGGGCAACGCCATCCCGGCTCCCACTGTGACGCTGCTGGCGACGCCCGAGCAGGCCGAGACTCTGACCCTGGCCAACGGAGAGGGACGGATACAACTGGTCCTGCGGAACGGGAGCGATCAGACGGTGGTAAAGACCTCCGGGAAGTTACTCAGTGAGCTTTACGGCATCCATAAGGCCAAACCGGAGCAGAGCGCGCCCAGACCCCGCAGGGCGTCGCCACAAGCCGCGGCGGTTCCGCCTCCGCCCCCGCCTCCGGACCAGATCGTGGTGTTCCGGGGCACCCAGCGGAGCGTGGAAACCGTGAGCCGGTCGGGCGAGACAGGGAGATAGTCATGGCGCCAAAAAGAACTCTTACGATCAGTGCCGCGGTGATGCTGATTGCATGTGCCTCGGCGATCCGTTTGCCCGCGCAAGGCTCCGCCGAGGATCTCCGGCTCACCGTCGGCAAGAGCGTGGTGATCGACTATCCGGTGGACGTCACGCGCATCTCGACCAGCAATCCGGACGTGGTCGATGCCTCGCCGGTCACTTCTCGCGAGATCCTCCTGCAGGGCAAGTCGTCCGGTATCGCGACGCTGGTGGTGTGGAGCAAAACGGGTCAGCGCAACTTCTACAACATCACCATCGAACAGAACCTCGATCCGCTTCGCCGGCTGCTGGCGGAAACTTTTCCGAACGCCGAGATCCACGTGCAGTCTTCCCGGGACTCTCTGTCCATGACCGGCCGCGTTCCTTCGAAGGACGTCGCGGACCGGGCCATGGCTCTGGCCGCGCCATTTGCCAAGCAGATTGTCAGCAATCTGCAGGTGGATACGCAGCCGGTGGAGAAGCAGATCGTGTTGCGCGTGCGATTCGCCTCTCTGGACCGGAGCGTGAGCAACCAGTTCGCCGTCAATCTGGTCTCCACCGGCGCCGCGAACACTATCGGCCGAACAACCACCGGCCAGGCAGCGGCGCCGCAGGCGTCGAGCATCGGCGCAGCGAACAGCGGCAGCAGCGGCGGCAGCGGCAGCACTGGTACGTTCAGTCTCTCGGATGCGCTGAACATCTTTGCATTTCGGCCCGACCTGAACCTGGCCGCGGTCATCAGCGCGTTGCAGGCCAAGGGTGTTCTGCAGATTCTGGCCGAACCCAATCTGGTCACGACCAACGGGAAAGAAGCCAGCTTTCTCGCCGGCGGCGAGTTTCCGGTGCCGGTGATTCAGGGCGGCGCGAACTCGGGGGCGGTGACCGTGCAGTTTCGCGAGTATGGAATACGCCTCAGCTTCACGCCCGAGCTAACCGAGAATCACACCATTCGCATGCACGTGAAGCCGGAAGTGTCCACCCTCGACACGGCGCATTCGGTCACCATCAGCGGCTTCTCCATCCCCGCGCTGGCCACCCGCCGCATCGAGACCAATATAGAGCTCGGCGCACAGCAGAGCTTTGTCATCGCGGGCCTGATCGACAACGAGGTGAACGAGCAGTTTTCGCGCATTCCCGGGCTGGCCAGCCTGCCGGTTCTGGGATCGCTCTTCAAGAGCCGCATCGAGACGAAGTCCCGCAGCGAGTTGATCGTGCTGGTGACTCCGGAAATCACGACCCCGATACAGTCGGGGCAGCCTCTGCCTCTTCCGATGATGCCGCGGGAGTTTCTGGGGCCCGCTGCACCCCAGCAGGTGGAGCCGATGCACGGCGCGAATTCCGGGAGAAGCAAGAGCCTGGGTTCCAACAAGGCAGTAGCCGCGAGCGGCGGGAACTGATCGGCTGGCGGCATGGAGCGGGATATGCATAGCAGACCGCAGGAATTAGTAGCGTTGATGATCGCGCCGGACCGGGAGCTGGCGCGTCAGTTCAGCGCGACTCTGCCACGCACGCGCGCGTTCCAGATCATGGCCGACCTGAAATCATGGCCCACGCAGCAGGCTCTGGAGATTCGCCTTCGCCAGCTCCGGCCCGAAGTGGTCCTCCTCGACGTGGCTACCGATCTCGATGCGGCCTGCGAAGTGATCCGCTGGGTGGTCTCGTTCTCCGAGTCGGTTCAGATTGTCGGCCTGCATCACAGCAACGAGTCGGAAGCGATTCTGCGGTCGTTGCGTACGGGCGCCAGCGAGTTTCTGCACGCACCCTTTGATCCCGCCAGTCAGGAAGAAGCGATCGCCCGGTTGCGCCGGTTGCGGCAGCCGGATACGTCCGAACCCACCCCGGCCGGGAACGTCCTCGTTTTCTCGAGCGCGAAACCGGGGTCGGGCGCCTCCACGCTGGCGACGCAGACCGCCTTTGCCCTGATGCAGAGTACCGGGAAACGAGTCCTTCTCGCCGACTTTGATGTGATGGGCGGCACCATCGGCTTCTATCTGAAGCTCACCCACACCAGATCGCTACTGGACGCGCTTTCCGTGGCCGACCATATCGATCCCGCCCTGTGGGGCGGCCTGGTGGTCAACTCCGGCGGGATCGACATTCTGCCCGCGCCGGAGACGCCGGGGGCCGACCTGATCGAACCGGACCGCCTGCATACCGTGATCGAATTCGCCCGGCTCACCTATGACTGGGTGGTGATCGACCTGCCGGTGGTATTCCAGCGGATCAGCCTGATGACCATCTCCGAGGCGGATCAGGCGTTTCTGATCACGACCTCCGAGCTCCCCAGCCTGCATCTGGCACGCAAAGCGGTGGCCATGCTGCAGCAACTCGGGTTTCCGAGGGAACGGTTTCAGATTGCGGTCAACCGAATGGACAAGCGGAACGGTGTCACCGTAGCGGACATGGAAAAACTGTTCAACCGCCACATCCACTCGAAGTTTCCCAACGACGTTCTGGCTCTGCATCGCGCGGTCACGCTGGCCGAGCCTTTGGGGACCGAATGTGAACTGGGCCGCTCTGTCGAGGCGCTGGCCGGGCGGCTGGCGGCGGCGCCGGCCGAGCGATCGAAGACGGAAGCGGCGGAGGCGAGGACGGCGCTCTCTCTCCGATAACAGGCGTTCATCATGTATCCATCGGTGGAGTCCAAATCGTCGCAGCAGATCACATGGGAGCAGCGCCTGCTGCGCAACTCCGGCAAGCAGAAGCCGGGGTTGAAGCCGGAGTTCCAGGAGCTGAAATTCACGCTCCACCGCAAGCTGGTGGACAAGATCAACCTGGAAGCTCTGGCCACCATCGACAACCAGAGGGTCCGCTCGGAGATTCGCCAGGCGCTGCTGTCGCTGATCGACGCCGAGCCCACGCTGCTCAGCTCGATGGAGAAGCAGCAAATCAGCGATGAGGTGCTCGACGAGGTTTTCGGTCTGGGGCCGCTCGAACCGCTGCTGCAGGATCCCACCATCTCGGACATCCTGGTGAACACGCACCGGCAGGTCTACGTGGAGCGCAAGGGCGTGCTCGAGCTGACCAACGTTTCCTTCCGGGACGACGCGCATCTGTTGCGGATTATCGACAAGATCGTGTCGCAGGTCGGCCGCAGGGTGGACGAATCGACGCCCATGGTCGACGCCCGCCTGAGCGACGGTTCGCGCGTGAATGCGATCATACCGCCGTTAGCGGTAGACGGGCCACTGCTTTCCATCCGCCGCTTCAGTACGGACAAGCTGATGCCGCCCGATCTGGTGGAGCACCGGGCCACCACGCCGGGGATGATGGAACTGCTCGAGGCGGCGGTCAAAGCCAAGCTGAACATCATCATTGCCGGCGGCACGGGCTCCGGCAAAACCACGCTGCTCAACGCCTTGTCCGCGTTCATCTCTCCGCGCGAGCGCATCGTCACCATTGAAGATGCGGCCGAATTGCAGCTCAAACAGCCTCACGTGGTGCGCCTGGAAACCCGCCCCCCGAATCTGGAGGGCCATGGCGCGGTGCGGCAGCGCGAACTGCTCGTCAACAGCCTGCGTATGCGCCCCGATCGCATTGTGGTGGGCGAGGTCCGCGGCGAGGAAGCGCTGGACATGCTGCAGGCCATGAACACCGGTCACGACGGCTCGCTGACGACGGTGCACGCCAACACCCCGCGCGACGCGATCTCCCGCCTCGAGGTCATGGTTTCCCTGGCCAACTCGAACATGCAACTGGTGTCCATCCGCCAGCAGATTGCCAGCGCCGTGCACGTGCTCGTGCAGACCGCCCGTTTCAGCGACGGCTCGCGCCGCGTCGTCAACGTCACCGAAGTCACCGGGATGGAAGGCGAGGTGGTTACCCTGCAGGACATCTTCGTCTTCGAGAAGCGCGGTCTGAACGCCGATGGACACGTTGTCGGGCGCTTTGCCGCAACCGGCATCCGTCCGAAATTCTACGAAAAGCTGCTGGCCGCCGGAATCCGGCTGCGGCCCGATCTGTTCGACGAGGTGCTGGAGGTCCAATGATATTCCTGCTCATCGTCGCCGGGGTCTGGGTGCTGGTGCTGGCCATCTGGTGGGTCTCCTCTTCGGCCTTCCGCAGCGCGGACGTGGACCGTCTGAAGGCCCGGCTGCTGGGCACCACGAAAGAGAAAAAGAAATCGTCGGCGCAGGGACCCGCGCTCATCCATCCCGATCGGCCGGCACAGACGTTGCTGGTGCAGTTGATCAGCCGCTTCAACCTCGAACAGCGCCTGCAGGAGATGCTGGAGCAGGCGGGAATGAAGATGACCGTGGCCCGCCTGGTGCATGCCTGCATGGCCGCGGGGCTGGCGGCGTTCGGTGTCGCCTGGTTCCTGCTCCCGCCGCATCTTCGGAACTTCGCATGGTTCGCCGTGGTGGCGGGCGGGGCCATTCCGATTCTTGTGGTCGGCCGGAAACGGACCAGCCGGCTGCGGCACTTTGAAGAGCAGTTCCCCGAAAGCCTGGAATTCGTGGCGCGCTCGATGCGCGCGGGCCACGCCTTCTCGGTATCTCTCGAGATGATTCACCGGGAATTCCAGGAGCCGCTCGCCGGAGAGTTCCGGAGGACCTTCGAAGAGCACAATCTCGGCCTTCCGCTCGACGTCGCTTTGCAGAAACTGGCCAAACGCGTGCCCTCTCTGGACGTTCACTTCTTTGTCTCGGCCGTTCTGCTGCAGAAGCGAACCGGCGGCAACCTCGCCGAGATTCTGGACAAGCTGGCCTACGTGATCCGGGAACGCTTCAAGCTCCGGGGCAAGATCCGCGCCATCAGCGCGCACGGCAAGATGACCGGCACTGCGCTGACCTGTATTCCGATCGGCGTCGCCGTCATGATGTTCTACGTCAATCCCGACTACATCCGGTTCTTCTTTCTGGACGACGTGGGCAACCTGATGCTGGGTGGAGCGGTCCTGCTGCAACTGATCGGCTACCTGGTGATTCGCAAGATCGTGAGTATCGAGGTCTGATATGCCGATTCTGGTTGCCTGCGTCATATTCGTGGTGATAGCGATTGGGGCCTCCTTCGTGGGGATGAAGTTGTGGGTCCAGCCCAGGGAAGCCATGGACCGCGTTACTGGCGCGGTGGCCATCGAGAACGGCGAGCAGCCGGTGCACCCCAGTCTGGTGTTCCGGGACATGATCCGGAAACTCGGCAACATAGTCCCGGTCTCGCCGAAGGATGTTACCGTCATGCAGCGCCGGCTCATTCGCGCCGGCTTTCGCGGTCCCAACGCACTCAAGATTCTCTACGGGGCCAAGCTGTCCCTGGGGGTGATGCTTCCGCTGGTCACCACCCTGTTGATTCTGCCCGCGCAGGCCGATGCAAGTAACAAGATGCTGTCGGTGATCGCCGCCGTGGTGATCGGCTTCTTCGGTCCCAACGAGTACGTGAAGCTGGTCGGCAGGAAACGCCAGAAACAGATCCGCCGGGGTCTGGCCAATGCGCTGGATCTGCTGGTGGTCTGCGTGGAGTCGGGACTGGGTCTGGATCAGGCCATCGTGCAGGTGGCCAAGGAGCTCGAACATGCCCATCCGGAGATTTGTCAGGAGTTCTCGCTGGTGAATCTCGAGCTGAAGGCCGGCAAGCGCCGGGCGGAGGCGCTACGGAACCTGGCCGACCGCACCGGCGTGGACGATCTCAAAAAACTGGTTGCGGTCCTGATTCAGTCGGACCGTTTTGGAACCGGCGTGGCCCAGAGTCTGCGTGCGCACTCCGACTACATGCGCGTGCAGGCGCGCCAGACGGCTGAGGAAAAGGCGGCCAAGCTGGGCGTCAAGCTGGTGTTCCCGATTTTCTTTTGCATTTTGCCCTCACTGTTCGTGGTCACGGTCGGGCCGGTGGTAATGCGCATCGTCAGGGAGCTGATCCCCATGATGAACAACATGTGAGAAGCGAGTTTTTGTGAGAAAGGAGAAACACGATGGATAGTTCCGTAATTCGCGTCGTGTGCGCGGTGCTGGCGATCGTCCTCCTCGGACTGATCGTGCTCCGGCGCAAGAAAAGCGCTGAATAGCCGTATTCAGGCGCATGAAAAGGATCGCGCGGGGCGCGGAGGCCCAGCCGCGCCTCGCCACGGCTCCGGCGGATTTGTCCGTCGTGTGGCCGGTTAGTCGCGCATCCCATTACCCGCCGCCGACGTTCGGGCCGCAGGGCGAAGGGGAATGGAGCGCAGGCAATATTTGTGAGGTGAACGTATGTGTTGGAGAACATGTTTGCGGGTGCTGGCCGTCGCGACCGTGGCGGCTGTTGCGGCCACGGCCGGGACCTTCGGCGCGGTGGTGCCCATTGGCGGCGAGGCGTCGGACCTGACGCTCGACGAGGCTCGCGGTGTACTCTACATCGCGGACTTTACGGCCAATCGTATTGAGGTCATGTCGCTGGCGACCAATGCGATCCGGAGTTCCATCAATGTTGCCGCCCAGCCCAGCTCGATGGACATGTCGCCGGACGGCCACTACCTCGTGGTCACCCATTTCGGCAACTTCGCGGCTCCGCTCGCGGCCTCCAATCTTCTGACCATCATCGACCTGACTACCCGGGGACAACGGACGCTGGTCCTGCCCAGCGCACCACTGGGCGTGGCCTTCGGGGCCGACGGCATGGCTCTGGTGGCTACCACCACCGAGTTCCTGGTCCTCGATCCGTCTCTGGGAACCTTCACGCTGCTGGCCACCGTCGCCCAGGTTGTCGCCAACACTCTGCCGGCGCCTCCGGCGAATTTTCCGCCGCAAATCACCGCCGCCGCGCTGGGCGCTTCCGGAGACCGCACCAGAATTTACGGGATCACCGACACGATTCGCATCTACTACAACGCGACGTACCACCGGATCGTATCCGATGGCTATGTTTCGGAGCCGCCCATGGGGCCGCGCACCGTCAGCGTCAACCGCAACGGCACATTCTGGGCCGCCGGGTGGTCGATTTTCGATGCCCAGGGCAACTTCTATTCTCAGTTTCCGAACGTGGCCGGCCTCCTGAGTACCGGCACGATTCTGATCGATCCCACGCGCAACAAGGTCTATGCGCAGATGCCTCCCACCGGGGCGACGCCTGGATCGGGGAGCCTGCCGCAGCCCATCCTGTTGATCGCGGATGCCGATAACCTGACCATCGACGAACAGATCCAGTTGCCCGAGAATCTCGGCGGCAGGAGTGTCCTCAGCAGCGATGGCGCGGTGATGTACGCAGTCTCCGACAGTGGCGTCATGGTGCTGCCGATGGCTCTGCTGCCCGCAACCCCGCGGATCCAGACGAACCCGGGCGATATTCTCTTCGCGGGCAGCTACTGTAACCGCGGCGTGGCCACCCAGAACCTCACGGTGTTCGATCCCAGCGGCAGTCAGACGCCTTTTTCCATCACGACGACGTCACCCGGAATCACGGTGCAGCCCGCGTACGGGGTCACGCCGGCGGTTGTCCAGGTCAGCGTCGATCCGACGGCGTACCTCAACCAGAACGGCACCGCTGCCGCAACGCTGCAGATTGCGTCGCCGACCGCCGTCAATGTTCCCAATTCCGTTCGCGTGCTGGTGAACACGCGCAGCCCGGATCAGCGTGGGACCATCCTGGACGTTCCCGGCACCCTGGTCGATATCCTGCCCGACCCGGTTCGCAACCGCTTCTACGTCCTGCGCCAGGATCAGAACCTGGTGCTCGTGTTTGACGGGTCCACGTACAACCAGATCGCCACGCTGCGCACCAACAACACCCCCACCCAGATGGCCATCACCTACGACGACAACTGGCTTCTGGTGGGGCACGACAATTCGCAGTTCCTGTACGTATACAACCTGAACACGCTGCAGCCGGCCACGCCGGTGCGCATGCCCGCGGGCCACTATCCGCGCTCGGTGGCCGCCTCGGCCAACGCCATCCTCACGGCGAACCGGGTGGCGGGCCCGGTGCACACCATCGATCGGGTGGACCTGGCCTCGGCGACGGCTACCACACTCCCGTCGCTCGGTCCGTTCCAGAACACGATCAACATCGACACCGTGCTGGTGGCCGCGCCCAACGGGTCCGGCATCATGGCCGCGGAAGCCGACGGCAATGTCCTGTGGTACGACGCCACGCAGAATACGTTCACCATTTCGCGCAAGGATTTCGGGACGCTGGGAGGCGCCTACGCGACCTCCTCGTGGGGGTATTCTCTGGTGGACAACCATCTCCTCAACGCGTCGCTGGTGCCGGTTACGCAGTTCGAGAACCAGACGGGAGCCTCGTCCGGCTTCGCCTTCATCGACCAGACCGGCTTTCGCGCCAACGTCTCATCCTCCAGCCTTCCCGGCGTGATCGAGAGGGTCGATGTCTCCACTCCCACGCCGTACACCAGCCTGCCCACACGAACGGCGGAATCGCCTCTCGCCGGCAACGCCACTTTTGCCTTCACCCGCACTCTGGCGCCGCTCTCCAACCGGAATGCGATCATGGGACTCACCACCTCCGGATTGACCGTGCTGCCCTGGACCTACGACGTCTCGGTGGCCCCTCCGAACATCGATCGAGTGGTTAGCGCGGCGGATGGCTCGCCGGGGATCGCGCCGGGAAGCCTGATCTCGCTGTATGGCGAACAGTTGAGCCCGGTCAGCCTGGCCACCAGCCAGATTCCCCTGCCCACCGCGCTGGGCGACAGTTGTCTCACGGTGGACGGACTGGCGGTGCCGGTGATGTTCGTGTCGCCGAACCAGATCAACGCGCAGCTCCCGTTTGAGGCGATCGGCAACGTCACCTTCACGCTGCGCACACCTGGAGGGATCAGCAACAACTTCAACACCGTGGTGCCCAGCGCGGCGCCCAGCGTGTTCATGAGCGGCGTCGCCGGTCCGCAGACCGGGCTCCCGACCATCATCCGCGCCAACAACGACAACCAGTTGGTCACCGCCGCCGACCCGATCCATGGCAACGACACGCTGGTGATCTATCTCACCGGGCTCGGCCTGACCAGTCCGCAGGTGGCCACGGGAGCGGGCGCTCCGCTCTCGCCGCTGTCATTTACCGTCGGGCAGCCGGCGGTGACACTGGGCGGCGTGCCCCTCAATCTCTTCTTCTCCGGTCTCACGCCGATCCTGGTCGGCGTTAACCAGATCAACGCAACGGTGCCGAAGAACGTCACCGAAGGCCTGTCGGTGCCGCTGGCGATCAGCCTTGGCGGCAACACCACGACGGTCAATGTCAGAGTAGTGAAATAGTCGAGGACCGATACCTTATGCACGTCCGCAGATTGATCGTTCTGAGTTTACTTTCGTCGTGCGCGCTGCTGGCCCAGAAGTGGGAAGTCGGTGTCGCCGGTGGCGGCAGTTTCTATACGTCGCAGACATTCACCGGCTCCGTAGCCAGCGCCGACGCCAGCTTCACCACGGCGCTTGCCGCCAGCGTGTGGCTGGGCAACGATTCCGGGCGCTTCCTCGGGGGAGAGGTCCGCTATGACTTTGAGGCGAGTCGTCCACAGCTCACCGGCAGCGACAAGGAGACGCTTGCCGGCCAGACGCACGCCATCCACTACGACGTCCTGTTGCACTTCGCACCCCGCACCGCCCGCGTGCGCCCGTTTGTGGCCGCTGGAGCCGGGGTGAAGGTCTACCGTGGAACGGGCCAGGAACTGGCCTACCAGGGGCCGCTGCAGAGTGTCGCTCTGCTCACGAAGATGCAGGACCTGAAACCAATGGTCTCGGTGGGCGGCGGCATCAAGTTCGCCATCTCGCCGAATATCCAGTTGCGGGTCGAGGTGCACGACTACCTGACGCCGTTTCCCACGAAGGTCATCACCCCGAACCAGGGAACGAAAGCCGGTAGCGGCTGGCTGCAGGATTTCGTTCCCATGTTCGGCCTGAGCTTCACATTCTGAGCCCGGCACGAGACCGGATGATCGCGTCCGGTCGGGAGGATGCGGTATGCAGGTCACAGTCTATACGTTCACCACGTCTCTGCTGATGATCTTCGCCGTCTTTGTCCTGTACACGAGGACGAAGAACTGGCTGGAGAGCAACATACCCATCCTGTTCTACATCATCATGATCAGTTGGGTGAAATCGTACGCCGACCGAATCCCGGCACTGCCTCTTTATGTCGGCCTCGGGCTGGCTCTGATGCTTCGTTTTGAGTTCATGGGGAAGAACGTGGTCCGCGTCTTCAAGTTCGCCGAAGTCTGCGTCATCGCTGTGGTGCTCTACGCCTGCTACCAGTCGATGACGGCGTAGTCAGGCTTCCTTTGGCAGTCCCGCGTCTTCCCAGGCGCGCCAGCCACCATCCAGCGACACGACGTTCTGGTAACCCATGCGCCCCAGAGCCTCGGCGGCGAGCGCCGAGCGAAACCCCCCGCCGCAGTAGAGCACCAGGGTCGTGGTCTTGTCCGGGTGCCTGGCCTCAATGTCGCGTTCGATAACGCCCTTGCCGATGTGCACGGCTCCGGCGGCATGCCCGGCGGCCCATTCGCGGTCTTCGCGAATGTCCACCAGAACGTGTGGCCGGCCTTCTTCCCGCATACGCCGGTATCCGTCGATATCGATCTCCCTGACGCGGCTCTTCGCCTCGTTTACCAGGGCAAGAAATGCCGGACTATGATGCTTCGCGGCAGCTCCCATCGTTGTCTCCTTCACTGAACCCGCTGAATGTCGGCGCCCACGGCGGCCAGCTTCGCCTCGATCTTCTCATACCCGCGGTCGAGGTGGTACACGCGGTCAATCAGCGTTTCCCCCTTTGCCACCAGACCGGCCAGCACCAGCGAGGCGCTCGCCCGCAGGTCGGAAGCGATCACCTGGGCTCCGGTCAGCTCCGCGACGCCCGCGACAATCGCCTGCCTGCCTTCCAGCCGAATATTGGCGCCCATGCGCGCCAGCTCCGGAACGTGCATGAAGCGGTTCTCGAAGATCGTCTCGGTGACGATGGCGATCCCCTGCGCGGTGGCCATCAGAGCCGTGAACTGGGCCTGCAGATCGGTGGCGAACCCGGGATATTCCCCGGTCGTGATGTCGGCGGATTTCAGGCGCCCGCGCGCCGAAACGCGCAGCGTACACGGTCCCTCCTCGCTCACCTCCGCTCCCGCCTGACGCAACCGCAACGTGAGAGCGTGCACGTGCTCCGGTACGCAGTCGAGGACACGTAGATCGCCAGCCGTGATGGCGGCGGCAATCATGAACGTGCCGGCTTCAATGCGGTCCGGGATAATGACGTGCTCGGTTCCGTGCAGCCGGGAAACACCCTGAATCCGAATCGTCGGGGTGCCCGCGCCTTCCACCCTCGCGCCCATTTTCGTCAGCAGGATGGCGAGATCCTGCACCTCGGGCTCACGGGCGGCATTCTCGATCACCGTTTCGCCCGTGGCCAGAACGGCGGCCATGATGACGTCCTCGGTTCCGGTCACGGTGATGCGATCGAAGCGGATCTCCGCGCCACGCAGCCCCTGCGGCGCCTCGGCCTCCACATAGCCATGGGACTGCGTGATGTGCGCGCCCAGAGCCTCCAGCGCGGAAATGTGCAGGTTGATGGGACGCGCGCCGATGGCGCATCCTCCCGGCATGGACACGCGCGCCCGCCCGGTACGTGCCACCAGCGGTCCCAGCACCAGGCTGGAAGCGCGCATGGTCTTCACCAGATCGTAGGGCGCTTCCGGGTTCTCGAGCGACCCGGCCCGCACCAGGACCTCGCCTCCCTCGATCTCCAGGGACGCACCGGTCCAGGCGAGCAGTCTCTCCATGGTCCCGATGTCGCGCACCGGCGGAATGCGCTTCAGCCGGACCGGCTCGTCCGTCAACAGGCAGGCCGCCAGCGCCGGAAGAGCGGCATTCTTCGAGCCGCTGACCCCCACCTCGCCCGCCAGCGGCTTGCCGCCGCGAATCCACAGTTTGTCCATTGCCTCTATTGTTCCGCAAGAGCGGCCGAGACCCGGCCACCGGCGGCTTCCAGCAATTGTTCGGCTTCCGCCAGCCCCACCTTCCGGCGCGCCATGACGATGGCCGTCCGAACGCTCCCGTTCGCTTCGTCCAGCAGCTCTTCCGCCCTGCCCGGGTCCACGCTTCCGGCCTCGGATACGATCCGAACGGCCCGGTCGCGCAGCTTGGCGTTGGTCGGGCGGACGTTCACCATCCGGTTCCCGTAGACGTACCCCAGACGAATCATGGCTGCGGTCGAGAGCATGTTGAGAACCAGCTTGGTGGCGGTCCCGGCGCGCAGGCGCGTCGATCCGGCGATGATCTCCGGACCGGGAAGAGGCGTGATGGGGATGTCCACCGCCCGCGCAAGCTGCGAATCCGGCGTGCAACTGATCCCCACCGTCAGTGCTCCCATGGCCCGGGCGGCGGCCACCGCTCCCAGCACATAGGGGGTGCGGCCGCTGGCGGCGATCCCCACAAGAATGTCCGTCTTCCGGAATCCGCGCTCCGCCAGGTCGCGCTCTCCGCTGGCCGGGTCGTCCTCGCTGGCCTCGGTGGCGCGGGCCAGGGCCGCCTCACCCCCTGCGATAACGCCCTGGAAGAGGTCCGGCGGAACGCCGAACGTGGGCGGGCATTCGGCGGCGTCGAGGACGCCAAGCCGTCCACTGGTCCCCGCGCCGACGTAGAACACGCGCCCGCCCGCCCGGATCGCGTCCACAATGGCGTCCACGGCCTGGGCAATGCGGGGGATCTCGACCGCCACCGCGGGCGCCACCCCGGCGTCTTCGTCGTTGATAATATGGAGGATCTCCGCAGTCGAGCGGCCGTCAATGCCCGCCGAAGCCGGGTTTGCCTGCTCTGTCAGAAGCTTTTCCAGCATGGGCACACAAACGAAGAGCGCCGCGGAAGGCCCCGCCGGCGCTCTCGAAAGACAATTCTGTGGTTCCGCCAGTTCCCTGCGCCGAAGGCCTACGCGCTGAACGAGCTGCCGCACCCGCAGGTGCTTTTCACGTTTGGATTGTTGAACTTGAAGCCGGCGCCCTCAAGCGTCTCGACGTAGTCCACTTCCGCCCCTTCCAGGTACAGCATGCTGGCCTGGTCCACGAAAATCTTCAAACCCTCGTAGGTGTAGGTCTTGTCCAGCATGTTGGGAGCGTTCTCGAAGGCCATCGAATAGCTGAAGCCCGAGCAACCCCCACCCACCACCGCGATGCGAAGCCCGGCCGGCTGAGGCTCCTGCGCAGAGAGGATCTCCTTCACCTTGCCCACGGCCCGTTCTGTCAAGTTCACCATTTAGAATCTCCTCGAACCTTTGAGTATTATCCCCCGGCCCGGAGGCCCGGTGCAACCGGCAGCGGTAAGCCGCCTTCCCACTTGAATGGATGCTAAACTTCGACTCAGGATGCTACGAACCGGCGCAACCCGGAGAGGCCAGGGCGCGTCTCGTCAGGTGTATGGACGGATTGACAGGCGTTCTCCCGTTCCCGGTATCCGGCGCGCGGCCCCAGGCTAAGACCAGAGTGGACCACAGGAACAGCGAAGAAGCGGTCCTGGTCCGTCGCATCCAGGCCAGGGACGAGTTCGCGTTTCGCGAGATCGTGGAACGCTACCAGGCCAAGGTTTTCTCCATCATCTTCGGCATTCTCCGCAACCACAACGATGCCGAGGATATCGCCCAGCAGGTGTTCGCGAAGATCTACTTCTCCATAGGGAAATTCGACTTCCGGAGTTCGCTCCTCACCTGGATCTACAAAATCACGGTGAACGAGTGCTATGATTATCTCCGCAAGAAACGAGTTCGGAAGCTGGTGTACGAAAGCGACTTCTCCGAGGAGGACGCTCTGCGGATGGAGAACTCGGACACCGCGACAGATCAGCATACGCCGGTGGATACGGCCCTGGCGCAGCGCGATCTGATCCTGAAGCTCCTCGACAAGATCTCCGAGGAGGACAGGACGTTGCTTTTGTTGAAGGAAGTTGAGGGTCATTCGGTGGAAGAGTTGTCCCGGATGACCCGTATGAATGAAAATACCATCAAGGTGAAGCTGTTCCGGGCCCGGCAGAAGCTGCTCAAAGCTGCGCAGCGGTTGAATCGGACTGGGCAGACGGTGACCTGATGGCGGGAGTGAGCGGGCAAAGACCCGCAAGCACGAGTAGACTTTGAGGGAATGAAGTCATGCATCAGCCTGTAAGAGACGGCCTTGAGGATTATCTCGCGGGCAAACCGGCACGGTCGGATGATTTCGGTAGTCATCTCGAAGCGTGCCAGGAGTGCGCCGCCGAGCTGGGGATTCTGCGCGAGCAGGCCCGGCTGGTGAGAGTACTGCGCGTCAGCGACACGATGGAGCCCGCGCCCGGGTTCTATGCCCGGGTGCTGAGCCGGATTGAACGGCACGTGAAGCCGTCCATCTGGTCGCTTCTGCTGGAGCCCACGCTGGGACGCCGGGTCGCCATGGCGTCGGCTGCCCTGGCGCTGGTGGTCAGCGCGTATATCGTCAGTACCGAACCGTTCCGGACCACGCCTTCCGCGTCCTCGGCCATGGTAGCGATTCAGGAGCTTCCGCAACAGGACACTCCGGCGGCCATGGCGCAGGATCGGGACGTTGTCCTTGCCAGCCTCGCCAGTTTCCAGGACAACTGATGAAAACGGCGGAGAGGCCTGGCTGGCAGGATCCGCGGATCCTGGCCATGCTGTTTTTCGTGTTCTTGTCGGGAGCCGCCGTGGGCGCGCTCACCATGCGCTACGAGATCCATCAGATGATGCACCCGCGTCCCCGCCTCAGCGACGCATCGACGATCAAGTTTGACCAGCTCCGGCATGAGTTGAACCTCACCTCGGATCAGGCCGAGAAGCTCCGCTCCATCCTGGACGACTTCGTAACCTACCATCACGATCTCGAAGCGCAGGTGGAATCCTACCGCGCCACCGGCAAGAACCGCATCCTGCAGATTCTGACGCCCGAGCAGCGAGCCCGCTTCGAGAAGATCTCCAGCGAGATGAATCAGCCCTGACGGTTTTGTGGGGCGGGCAATCCTGTCCGCAGCCGGCCTTCCGACCGGCCTGAGCACGCTGTTTTGCCGAATCCTCACACCGTTGTAACGCTCGCGCCTTACACTGGTCCACTTGCCCAGAACGATCCTCTTCCTTCTCTCCTTTGCGCTGGCTGTCCACGCCGAGCGCCTCCCGGTGGTGCTGGTCTCCATCGACGGGCTTCGGCCAGACTGCGTGCTGAAAGCCGATGAGTACGGCCTGAAGATCCCCAACCTGCGGCGCATGGTGTCCGGCGGCGCCTATGCCACTGCCGTGCACGGCGTGCTGCCGACGGTAACCTATCCGAGCCACACCACTCTGGTCACCGGCGTGTCTCCCGCCCGTCACGGCATCTATGCCAACACCACCTTCGACCCCGGCAACCTCAACTACGGCGGCTGGTACTGGTATGCGGAAGACATCAAGGTCCCCACGCTCTGGGACGAGGCCGGAAAGGCCGGACTAACCACCGCCAACGTGCATTGGCCGGTTACCGTGGGCGCAAGGATCGATTGGAATCTGGCGCAATACTGGCGGGCTGGCACGCCGGACGACCGGAAGCTGCTGCGAGCGCTCTCTACCCCCGGCCTGCTCGATCTTCTGGAGCGCGATCTGCCATCCTACGCCGATGGCGGCGATGAGAGTCTGGCTGGCGACCAGCGTCGCGCTCAGTTTGCCGTGCGGCTGCTGGAGCTAAAACGCCCCGCCTTCATGACGGTGTACTTCGCCTCGCTCGACCATGTGGAGCACCAGTTCGGCCCGTTCAGCGCGGAAGCGAACGCCACGCTCGAACAGCTCGACACGCTGGTGGGCACGTTGCGTGATGGGGCGGGCCCCGGCACGGTGGTGGCGATTGTCTCGGACCACGGCTTCGTGCGGATCGGCAAGGATGTCAACCTGCTCACGGAGTTCGTCAAAGCCGGCCTCATCAGCGTGGATGATGCCGGCAACGTGAAGTCCTGGCAGGCCACCGGTTGGGGCGCCGGGGCTTCGGGAGCGATCGTCCTCAACGCGGACGCACCCGCTGGCACGAAAGAGCGCGTCGCGGCGCTGCTGGATCGCGTGAGCGAAGATCCGGCCAATGGAATTCGGCGCGTGCTCGGCGCGGACGAAGTGAAACGCCTGGGCGGCTTTCCCGGCGCCGCTTTTGTCGTGGCACTGCAGCCCGGGTATTCCTTTGGAGCGCGCGTCACCGGCGCGCTGGTCACCGAATCCAGCATGCGCGGCATGCACGGCTACCTTCCCGAAATGGCGGACATGGATTCCACGTTTCTGATCGTTGGGCCGGGCATTCCGGCGGGCCGTTCGCTCGGCACAATCGACATGCGCGACATCGCGCCCACCCTCGCCTCGATTCTTGGTATTCGTTTGACCGAGGCCGAGGGGCACGACGTCCTCGCTGGCAAGTAGGCATGGCCGGCACGGTTGCCCGGACCCATCGTCTGGCGCGGTGGCAGGCGCTAACGGTTTCGCTGCTGGTGGCGGGGTATGCCGGCTACTATCTCTGCCGCTCGAACCTCTCCGTGGCGATGCCGCTCATCATCGCAGAGATGACCAGGCGGGGCGTGAGCGCCGATGCGGCCCGCATCATGCTGGGCTCTGTCGCGTCGTTCGGCGTGCTCGCGTATGCCATCGGCAAGTTCCCCAGCGGAGGGCTGGCCGACTATCTGGGTGGCCGGCGGAACTTCCTCTTCGGCATGGCCGGAAGCATCGTGTTCACGCTCCTGTTCACGGTGTCCGGAGGCGTGCCATTGTTCACGCTGGCGTGGATGAGCAATCGTCTGGCTCAATCGCTGGGCTGGGCCGGCATGGTGAAGATCACATCGAAATGGATCCCGTTCCGGCGCTATGGCACGGTGATGGCCATCATCAGCCTGAGCTTCCTGTTCGGAGACGCGGTGGTGCGGCAGTTCATGGCGCTGCTGATTGCGGAAGGCCTTGGCTGGCGGAGCGTTTTCGTGGTGGACGCAGTGGTGCTGGCCGTTCTGCTCGGCGCATGCCTGTGCCTGTTGCGGGAATCTCCCTCCGAGATCGGCGAGGCGGAACCGTCCTCGAATCCCGCCAACTTGTTCGGCGACGAAGACGCCAGCGCGAAGCCGCGGAGTCCGGGGGCGCTGCTCCGGCCCCTTCTGAGAAGCCGTGTCTTCCAGGTGGCGTGTGCCTTGTCGCTCGGCACCACCATCCTGCGCGAGACGTTCAACCTGTGGACGCCCACCTACCTCACGCAGGCGGTGGGCATGACTGTCGCCAATGGGGCCAGCAGCAGCGCGTTGTTCTCGTTTTTTGGCGGAGCGTCGGTGATTCTCTGCGGGCTGTTGAGCGATCGGCTGGGACGTGGCGGCCGTGCCGCGCTCCTGTTCTACGGCCTCGCACTGTCCACCGTGGCGCTCCTTGTGCCGGGCCTCGATCTGATGCATGGCTCCCAGTGGCTGCCGATGGTCTTCATCGGGGTGGTCGGGTTCCTGATCATCGGCCCGTACTCGTTTCTGGCCGGAGCCATCGCGCTCGACTTCGGCGGCAAGCGCGGAAGCGGCACGGCGTCCGGCATCATCGACGGCGTTGGTTATCTGGGTGGCGTGGTCTCCGGCGACACGGTGGCGCGCGTTTCCGTCCAGTTCGGGTGGAGCGGGGCGTTTCTGGCGCTGGCCGCGATCGCGGCCCTTTCCAGCCTGGCGGCGGGCGTGTTTCTGCTGCACGAACGAAGGAGGGCGTGAGCCAGTGGCCGCGTAGTGACTTCCACCACGGGTTACCAGGCAGCGGCGCGCCGGGAAGTGTAAGCAGAGTCGCACAGGCCGGCCCATGGAATAACTCCCGAAATCACAGTCATCATTTGTTCAAACAGTTGTCGCCGGAATGAAACGATGCAAATAGTACACTCTACGTCACGTAGTCTCGGTCCGACAGAACAAGCTGTGGATACGGTCTGTCCGGTGTCAATCCCGGACCTCGGCAAGACTACAACTGAATTCACGTGGGAGGCGAAGTGAAACAGATCCTATACCCGAAAAGTAAGTGCTGGCAGGCGTCTTGCTTTGCAGCGGCATGCATGCTGCTCTCGACCGCCGTATACGCGCAGTCTACCTATGGCACCATTACCGGTGCCGTCACCGACCCGAGTTCCGCGGTGATCGCCGGCGCAAAGGTCGAAGCGAAAAACGAAAGCACCGGCGACGTTCGCTCGGTGGAAACGGGTCCCGAAGGGTTCTTCCGTTTTGTCAACCTCGATCCGGGGACTTACAACGTGTCGGCCGTCGCGAACGGATTCGATCGGGCCGAGCGAAAGAGCGTTGCCCTGCTGGCGCGCGAAGAAGTTCGCGCCGATCTGCAGCTTCCGCTGGCTGGCGGCGCCCATACAACCGTCGAGGTGGTGGGCACCCCGGTGGTCACCGAGGCGCTGACGCTGTCCGACTCGAAGTCGGGAGAGGCCATTGAATCGCTCGCGCTGAATTTCCGCGCCACGGGCAGCCCGAGCCCCATCGGAGTCGCGAACCTGGCGCCGGGGGTAACCAGCGACAAGGGCGGGAACCTGACCATTGCCGGGCAGCTCCCGACGGCCACTGCGTTCTCCCTGGACGGGATTTCCACGCAACTGCCGCGTTACGGCGGCCCGACGAAGGATCTGTTTCCTTCCGTCGAGGGGATCTCCGAGTTCAAAGTGAACAGCGCCGGGAATGGCGCCGAGTACTCGCAGCCTACCGATATCACCGTCATCAGCAGAAGTGGGACAAACGACTTCCACGGCGGCGGCTTCTGGTATCTGCAACGCAAGGACTTCAACTCGCCGGATCAAATCAGCGGCGTAATTCCCACTGGCGACGCCAATACCTTTGGCGGCTCGCTGGGCGGTCCAATCTGGAAGAATCACACGTTCTTCTACTTCGACTACGAAGGCGTCCGGCTCAACGAAAACACGGTGGTCAACACCACCACGCCGCCCTCGCAGTGGCGCACCGGGGATTTCTCGGCGGCTGGATCGGTGATCATAAACCCGTTCACTCAACAGCCTTTCCCGGGTAACAAGATTCCCTCCAACATGATCAACCCGATCTCGGCAAAGATCCTCCCCTTGTTCTTCCCCGACCCCACCAGCTCGACTGCGACGCTGAACGGCAACAACTATGTCAATGTATTCCCCGGTTCTTACAACAACGACGGTTTCGATGGGCGCCTCGACCACATCTTCTCCGAGAAACACCGTGTCTGGGGCCGCATTACCCAGAAGAACATCACGTCGATAGGGACCGATGCTACCGGTTCCCCTGGCGATACCTCCTACAATCCGCTGATGGGATCTTTCACCACCGGCTCCGATCTGTGGAATCTCGCGACTTCCTACGACTGGGTGGTCAAGCCGAACCTCGTGAATGAGCTCCGCGTGGGCTTCTCCAAAGCCGACTTCAACTTCAGTTATCCTCAGGCGAAGCAGGGCGACTCCATCGTGTCGGAGCTTGGCATCACCGGCCTGCCCGGCAAGCCCGCGAACGGCCTTGGTGGCGTGCCTGCATTCTATATCGGCGACTTCCTGGGCGGCGTAACGAATCAATACGGCCATCCCCGCGTCCAGAAGAACTCAGTTCTGGAAATCGGCGACAACCTGTCATGGATCAAGGGCCAGCACAGTTTCAAGTTCGGTGGTGAATTCCGCCGCGTGAACTATCAGGACAACATCACGTTCCTGATCGGCGACGAGTACGGCGACTATGTCTTCACCGGCGCTTTCACCTCCATTCCGGGGCAGGGTAATAGCGACGTCAACGGCTTCGCCGACTTCCTGCTGGGCTTCGTTTCGGCGGCACAGCAGGCGCAGAATGGCCCGGATGGCAAGCCTTTTGGATACCACTTCGGCGGCTTTGCCACGGACGAGTGGCGTTTGCGGCCGAACCTCAGCGTCACAATCGGACTTCGCTATGAGGTCAACACACCGTACGATGACGCAACTCACCAGCTTGGTAACTTCGACCGTAACTTCCCCGGTGGACGGCTGGTGGTGCAGAACAACGAGGCGCCGATCAACGCGCTTTGGAGAGGTTCGGTGGGTAACACGCCCTTCGTAACAGCGAGTCAGGTCGGTCTGCCCAACACGCTGCGCTTTACCTACTTCGGAAACATTCAGCCGCGTCTCGGTTTTTCGTGGAGCCCGGGAAAGAGCAACAAGACTGTGATTCGCGCCTCCGGGGGCATCTACTCGGTGCCGGTAATGGGCGCCGTGCTTTACTCGTTGCTGGGCGTCGACACGAGTTACTTCGCGCAGTACACTTCCACGGCCACTCAGCCGCTGATCTTTCCCAATATCTTCGCGGGCAGCGGTTCGGTCCCGCCGTATCCCGGCTATCGCCGCGCCAACGCTTACCATCTGAAGGATCCACGCGTCATTCAGTGGAACTATTCCGTCGATCACGATCTCGGATGGAACACGCTGGCCCGGGCCAGTTACACGGGCTCGCATACCTACAATCTGATTTACAGTCCAAATCTGAATCAGGTGGCCCCCAATACGATAGGGTATTCCGCGCTCACGGCGACGCCGGCGCTGCGCGAACAGAACCTGAAGTACCCGAACTTCTCCGAAGTGCTCACCCGCGACAATGGGCCGAGCGATAAGTACGAGGCGATGACCCTCGAATTGAACAAGCGCTTTGGCGGCGGTCTGACCTTCGCGAATAATTACACGCTGACCTGGAATAAGACGAACGCTCTGGGCGTGGCCCCGACATCGGCGGTTCCGCTGGGCGGCCAGGTGGACAACGGCGGCAACGCAAACAACATCTTTGATATCGCCTCGGACACCGGCAACGCGTACTATAGCCCGCGGCACCGCTTCGTCAGCACGTTCGTGTATGATCTGCCATTCGGCCGCGGCAAGAAGTATTTTAACAACGTCAGCCGTACCGGGAACCTGCTGGTGGGTGGATGGGGCGTCACTGGGGCCACGCTTCTGCAGAGCGGCTTCTGGCTGACACCGTACTTCCCCAGCAGCCTGGCCGATCCGTCCGGCACCAATCCATCCCAGCGTTCGGTCTCCACGCAGCGCCCCGATTGCGTGGCCGGAACGTCCGGGTATCTGTCGAATCCAACCGTGGCCGATTACTTCAATTCAGCCGCCTTCCAGATTCCCGCCAGCAATATCGGCCGGTTTGGCAACTGTGGCGTCGGCATCCTCGAGGGCCCGGGCACGATAACGTTCTCGATGTCCGCCGGGAAGACCTTCCAGGTGAGGGAGCGCGTTGGCGTTAGATACGAGGCGCAGTTCGCCAACCTGTTCAACTTCCTCAACAAGGATGTCCCGAACATGAATGTCGGAAGTGGCGGATTCGGACAGATCACGTCGAGCCTGCTTACCTCGCAGGCCGGTCCGCGCACGATTCAGATGATGTTACGAGTGCAGTTCTAACCCCATCCAATTTGCCGGGCCGCCTGGAGAGGGCGGCCCCTTTTTCTTTCCACATGACCTTCCAGCACATTCAGGCAGTGATTCTGGACTGGGCCGGCACCGCCGTGGATTTCGGCAGCCGCGCTCCCGTAACTGCCCTGCAACACGTGTTTGAAAGCGCGGGCATCCAACTCTCGTCGGCAGAGGCGCGCCAGGGTATGGGGCGCCTGAAGAAGGACCACATCCGAACCATTCTGGAGCAGCCACGCGTAAGCGCCGCGTGGGAATCGTTGCACGGCGAAGCGCCACGGGAGCAGGATGTCGAGCGATTGTTCACGGAGTTTCTCCCGGCGCAGGCCGACGTACTCGAAGCGTACAGCGACGTGATTCCCGGAGTAGCAGCCGCGGTGGAGAAGTGGCGCGCCGCCGCTCTGCGCATCGGTTCCACAACCGGCTATACGCGCGACCTGATGGAGATTGTCCGCGCGAAGGCGGCGCAACAAGGCTACACGCCCGATGTGAACGTCACGCCGGATATGGTGGGCGGCGGGCGTCCGCTGCCGTTCATGATGTACCGTAACGCCATCGAGCTTCGTGCCTGGCCGCTCTGGGCGTGCGTGAAGATCGGCGACACGCCAGTGGATGTGCAGGAGGGCTTGAACGCGGGCGCGTGGTCCATCGGCATCACGGAGACCGGCAACGAAGTGGGCCTGAGCGAAGAGGAGGTAGCCGCTCTTCCCGCCGACGAGCGCCGCCGCCGAATCGAGGGTGCGGCGAGGGTGCTCGGTGGAGCCGGGGCGCACTTCACCGCGGCTTCGGTGGCCGAATGCCATCCGCTTCTCGATGAGATCGAGTGCAGGCTCGCCGCCGGCCGCGGCCCGTGGGAAGCGCGCGCATGAAGCTCCTGTTCACGCCGGGTCCGCTTACCACCAGCGAGAGCGTGAAGCAGGCCATGCTCCGCGATCTCGGTTCGCGCGACGACGAGTTTCTCGCCATCGTGCGCAGCATCCGCAGCGATCTTCTGCTTCTCTGCGGTCCGGGCTCGCCGGAGTACGAGACTATCCCCATGCAGGGCAGCGGCACCTTTGCCATCGAGTCCGTGATCTCGTCCGCGGTGCCTGCGGATGGAAGCCTGCTGGTGCTGGTGAACGGCGCGTACGGCAGGCGAATGGTCCGGATCGCCGAGGTGTACGGCATCCGCTGCCGGCAGCTCACCTTCGCCGAAAATGTTCCGGTGAATGCGGCGGCCGTGCGCGACGAGCTGGCGCGCGAGCGTTGTACCCACGTGGCCGTGGTCCATTGCGAGACCACTACGGGCATCGTCAACCCGGTGGAGCAGATTGGCTCGGCGGTGCGCGACGCCGGCTGCACGTACATTGTGGATGCGATGAGCAGCTTTGGTGGAATCCCTCTGGACGTGGCGGCGGCCGGCATCGACTTTCTCATTTCTTCCGCGAACAAATGCATCGAGGGCGTGCCGGGTTTTGCATTTGCCATCGCCCGGCGGACGGCTTTGCAGCGTTGCCGCGGGCAGGCGCGCACGCTCAGCCTCGATCTGTACGAACAATGGGCGGGACTGGAGAAGGATGGCCAGTTTCGTTTCACGCCGCCCACGCACGTTTTGCTGGCCTTTCGCCAGGCGCTGGACGAACTGGTCGAAGAGGGCGGCGTAGCCGGGCGGGCCGCGCGCTACCAGGCGAACGCGCGCGCCTTGGTTGCCGGCATGCGCGAACTGGGATTCCACACGTATCTGGCCGACGAAGACCGCTCGTGGATCATCACGACGTTCCGCTATCCACGCCACCCGGGGTTTCGTTTCGAGGAGTTCTACACGCGCCTCGCCGAAGCCGGATACGCGATCTATCCCGGCAAGCTGACCAGCGAAGACTGCTTCCGCATCGGCACCATCGGCCGCCTCACGGAGAAGGACGTGCGCGCGCTGGTGGCGTCGATTCGTGACGTGCTCAGCCGGATGAACATCAGCCTTGTGTGATTGAGTGTGGGGCAGCGCCACGTGCTGCGGCGGACCATGTCCGCATCACTGTCCGCATGATACGTGCAGTTTGCCGACGACCATCGCGTACGTGTCCCTGGCTAGCGGAGATCGCGTGATATCACCCGCGATGTGATATCGTATACGATGTGAGGCTTGTCCTGGACACCGACGCGGTGGTTGCCGCCATGCGGAGTCCGGCGGGCGCCTCGGCCGCCATTGTTCGGGCGGTGCGACGGAAGGAGGCAACTCTATTGCTGAGCGTGCCCCTCGCCATGGAACACGAAGCCGTCTGCCGGAAGTCCGAGCACCGGGTCGAAGCGCAGCTTTCGGATCGCGAAGTGGAGATCTTCGTCGATGCCATCATCGCTATGGCAGAGCCCGTGAAAACGCATTTTCTTTGGCGGCCTCAGTTGCGCGATCCGAACGATGAGATGGTACTGGAGGCGGCGGTCAACGGCAGGGCTGACGCCGTGGTGACATTCAACGTGCGGGACTACGGAACCGCCGCGTCCCAATTTGGAGTGCAGGTTTTACTTCCGCGAGAGGCAATAGCGAGGATCAAGCGATGAAAGAGACCCGGACATATCCATTACGGCTGCCGCGCTCGCTCAAAGAGGCGGTCGAGCGGTTAAGCCGGGAAGACCGGACGAGTATCAATCAGTTCGTGGCCACGGCCGTGGCAGAGAAGGTCTCGGCCCTGCAGACGGCGAAGTATTTCGCGGACCGCCAGGCGCGGGCGGATTTCAGAGCTTTCGACAAGATCATGAAGCGGAAGGGCGGAAAAACGCCCCGCAAAGGCGATGAAATGCCAGTGCAGCCCCAACGGACCGTTTAACCGCATCCAGGCGAGAACCGGAGGGCCACGCAAACCTCGTGCATTCGCCCGTCACTCAGGCTGGCGACCCGGTTCGCAATACGTCCCTGTGAGACCGTGATCGCATTGTGCAGGTTTACCGCGCACCGGCCCTTCATCCCGTTATCGGAGGTGATGTTCGATGTGGATGCGGTTTTGATGGGATTAGGTTCAAGAGCTCGCTTGACAAAGGCGACAACGTGGCGTTGTTCAATCTCGACTCAGCAAGTGTGATTAGCCGGCAGCTGTTCATCTCCGGACCCGTTGAGTGGACGTTTAAAGCCGAGTCACCAATCTATCGTAAGTGAGCAGGAGAATTCGGAGGTGCCGCCCGGAGGTTCGGGGAGGTGAATGGACTTCCTCCGCACGCTGCCAATCGGCCCTGAACCCGAATAGCGTAAAATCAAAGCTGAGGACGAGCCATTGCCACGCCAGTTTGATGTCATCATAGAGCGCGACGAGGAAGGCTACTACGTTGCGTCAGTCCCGCAGCTTGCGGGATGTCACACACAGGCGCGATCCCTCGACGAGGTCGCCCATCGTATTCGTGAGGCGATCGAACTGTGTCTCGACGTCGAAGGTGCGCCCGAGCAGAATCTCGAGTTCGTCGGCATTCAACGCATCACCGTCGCGGCATGAGCCGAACCCCAGCGATCACCGGTTCTGAATTGACCACCGCGCTGACGAAGGGTGGTGAGACTCACGTAGACACGATAAGGAACGCCAAACGCGCCACCGTCTGGCAATCGCCCCTCGCCGCCACCCCGGTGACAACAATCCACCCCACCCAAACCACCACATAACACACCACTTCCGCCCCGCGCCCCCCGGCCATCCCGCCCACCCCGTGCTACCGTCAGTGCGACATGGCTACCCAAGCTCAAATCCTGGCAAATAAAAGCAACGCGCAGGCCAGCACTGGCCCGCGCACCCCGGAAGGCAAATCTGTTTCCAGCGGCAACGCCACCAAACACGGCCTTTCCGCTGCTTTCCGCGTCTTCCCCAACGAAAATCAGCAGGAATTCGATGAATTAATCGCCGAGCACAAACGCATCTTCGCGCCCACCAACGCTTACGAGTGCTTCCTGGTCGAGGAAATGGTCCAGTCCCGCTGGCGCCTCGCACGCGTCCGCCGCCTCGAAAACGCCGTGATCGAGCAAATGGTCGGCCCCGGCGACCCTGCCGACGCCGACTTCCACATCGTCAACGCGCTCGTCAACAACACCGCCGGCCCATTAATCGTCCTGCAACGCTACGCCGCGGCCGCCGAACGAACCGGCTACCGGGCCCTGCAACAGCTCCTGGCGCTCCGCAAACTCGAGGCCCAGGCCGCTCGCGACGCGGCACGACAAAACGAAGCCAATCCCTCGGCTATCCTGGACGGAACGGGCCCTGTAATTCCCTCTCCGCTTACTCCCTTTACGCGCTTTATTCGCCCTGCACCTGCCCCGCTCTGCGGAACGAACCCAATTCAGGCGACCCAGGAGGCGCCGCTCACCTGAATCAACGGCCACCGATGAACGCAGATCGACGCCGATAGAGAAAGGAGGTGTATTATCCGTGTTCGTCTGCGTTCATCGGTGGCTCAAACGCGTTGTGCCGGACTTGCCGGAGCGCCCGTGAGCACCCTGCTCCCCGCAATCATGGTGCTCACCCGCGGGCCGGGCAGCACGATGCCGGTCAGGTTGAGCGGATCGGCATTGGCGATGCGCAGGTCGTCTTCCGGGCGAGACTCGGCGCGGCGAACCGCTCGCAACAGATCCAGCGCCTCCGGGGACGCAAACTGCTCGCCGGAAAGTCCGGATACGAAGCGCCCACCCCGCAACTCGCCGCGCGCTTCCTTGCGCCGCAAAACCGGCAGCAGATCCCGCCAGAACGGCGCCGTGGTTTCGCGGGTGAGCAGATCGCGAAACAGCACGCCCCAGCGCAGCACAAGCTGGTCCGCGAACGCTTCCACGCGATCGGCCACCGGGGCCACGGGCAAGCTGCGCCGCATCAGTGCCCAGCGCCCGGCCGCATGACGTGGACGCCTGCCGCGAGCCCGTCCTTCGCCGCGCCGTCGCTTCGGATCGATGAGCGCGCGCAGGTTCTCGAAGCCGTCCGCCGTCACCAGGCCCGCGGCCACCAGTTCCCACAGCGCGTCTTCCACCTCGCTGGCCAGCCGCCCGGTAGCCCGCGTGAGATCGCTGAAGAACGACGCGCCGTGCTCGCCGAGCGCCCGCAGAATGTCGTGCGCGGAATGCGACAGCGCGGCGAGTTGCGTCTCTTCAGCGGCGGGCCGCGGATCGGCGAGCCACCCAACGCTCTCGCGCAGGAAGAAGGAGATGGGCGCGATGCGGGTGGCCCGCACGTGCCGGCCGCTGGCGTCCGCTATCGCCGGATGCGCGGACAAACGGCCCCACATCACCTCGCCGGAGAGGCACAGCTCATCCAGATACTCGGGCTTGTATTTGGCCACGCGGCGCGCCAGCACCTCCGTCTCCCACGCGGAGGCGGCGATCTCGTATCCCTGCAACTGACGGATGATCTGCAGCGCGCCATCGGGACCGTGGAGCTGGCTGCCGGCCACTAGGTGCTGCCAGCGGCACAGGAAGCGATGAAAATCGAGTGCCGACACCGGCTCGATCTCGCGCCGCAAATCGCCGAGCGTGGCGCGATGAATGCGCGCCAGAACGCGCCGATTGCACCACTCCATTTCACCGGCGCCTTCGGGAACGGAAAAGCGGCCACGCAGCACCTGGCCTTCGGCTTCCAGCGTGAGCAGCGCCTGCTCCACTTCCTCGCGGCTGAGCGCGAGTCTCTCTGCGAGCGCCTCCACGGTGACCGGACCGAGCGACTCCATCCAGCCGCGAACCGCGAGCACGGAATCGTCGACGGCGGCGAGCCTCTCGGTTGCGACCCACAACGGCCGGCCACCGCGCGAGATCACCGACGCGCGGCCTGTGGCCTTCAGCTCGTCAAAGTGCGCCTGCCATTCCGCGACGGGAGGCAGCGTGATCAGCGTGAGCAGGGCATCGTGCAACTCGTCGGCATTGCGCACGTCCGGCCAGGCTTCCGCGGCGATGCGGACAATCACAGCGGGGTCCAGCACGCCCGCGCCGCCGACGAAATCCGTGCGTAGTGAGCTGCGCAACTGGACCGCACGCGCGCGCCGCTCCTCGATCGGCACATCGTCCAGGAACGCGTACGGGTTCGCGCTGAGAATCTCATGCGAGAAGGGCGAGGGCGCCGCGTTGTCGATGGCCACCGTGCGGACTCGGCCCGCCTGGATGTCTTCCAGCAGCCGAATGAGGCCGCCCGCGTCCATGGCCTCATGCAGGCAGTTGGCGATGGTCTCGTTTACCAGCGGATGGTCGGGGATGCGAATCTCGCCCTCAAGATTCTCGCCGCAAGCCACCTGGTCCGGGAACACCGAGGCGAGCAGGTCGTCGGAGCGCATGCGCAGAATGGGCGCAGGCACCTTGTTGCCGCCAGTGAACCGCAGGATGGCCAGCGCGCGCGACGCGTTCCAGCGCCAGCGGGCCGTGAACATGGGCGCCGCCAGCAGCGCCTGCGTCAGCACGTGCTCCACGGTTTGCGGCTTGAGGAACTCGAACACCAGCTCCAGCGGGAAGGCGTGCAGTTCGCTGAGCGAGATCAGGATTCCGTTGTCGGTGGCGGCGGCCTGCAATTCGAAATTGAACGTGCGGCAGAATCGCTTGCGCAACGCCAGACCCCACGCGCGGTTGATGCGCGAACCGAACGGCGCGTGGATCACCAGTTGCATCCCGCCGCTTTCGTCGAAGAAGCGCTCGGCCACCACCGTCGCGTGCGAGGGCACAGCGCCCAGCGCGTTCACGCCCGCCGACACGTACGCGACCGCCTGCTTCGCGCCCGCGTCGTCGAGCCCGCATTCGCCGATGAGGAATGCCATGGCCTGCGCGGGGCCGGTTTGCAGGGAGTTACCGAGCCGCGACGGTGACGGAGCGGAAGCAAGCTCGAAAATACGCGCGCGCGTCTCCGACACACTCCGCGACAGCTCCGCCGACCGGCCCGGCGCCTCGCCCAGCCAGAACGGCACCGTGGGAGGCGCGCCGCGCGCATCCTCCACCCACACCCGCCCGGTGGCCACCCGCTTGATCCGCCACGATTGCGTGCCCAGCAGAAAGACATCGCCGGCCATGCTCTCGGTTGCGAAATCTTCGTCTACCGTGCCCACGTTGCGGCCGTCCGGTTCGGCGGTAACGGCGAAGTTGCTGTTGTCGGGAATCGCCCCGCCGGAGGTGATCGCGGCCAGGCGCGCGCCCCGCCGGCCGCGCACGATGCCGTTCACCTGATCGCGATGCAGGAACGCTCCGCTGCGCCCGCGCGAGGTGGCAATGCCGTCGGACAGCATGGCAATGACCGCGTTGAAGTCGGCACGCGGCAGATTCCGGTACGGCCTGGCCGTGCGCACCAGTTGCCAGAGGGCTTCTTCCTCCCACGCCTCGCAAGCGGCGGTCGCGACAATCTGTTGCGCCAGAATGTCGAGGGCATTTTCGGGAATGTGAATCCGCTCCAGTTCGCCGCCGCGGATGGCGCGCAACAGCGCGGCGCATTCGACGAGTTCGTCGCGCGTTGTGGCCACCAGACGGCCCTTCGGCCTCGCGCCCACCCAGTGTCCGGAACGGCCGAAGCGCTGCAGTGCGACGGCGATGGAGCGCGTCGAGCCGATCTGCACCACCAGATCCACCGATCCGATGTCGATGCCCAGCTCCAGCGATGCCGTCGCCACCACAGCGCGCAGCTCGCCGTTCTTCAGGCGCGTTTCCGCATCCAGGCGCAGCGTTCGCGCCAGACTACCGTGATGCGGAAGCACCACGCCCTCACCCAGCCTCTCCGACAGCGCGTGCGCCACCTTCTCGGACATGCGCCGCGTGTTGACGAAGACCAGCGTGGTGCGGTGCGCCAGAATCAGTTCGGCGAGCCGATCGTACACCTCGGCCCACATCTCATGCGTGGCGATGGGGCCCAGTTCGTCGCGCGGAACCATCACCGCCAGATCCATGTCGCGCCGGTGGCCCACGTTCACGATGCGAGTGTCGGGGCCCAGAAACCGCGCCACCTCTTCAAGCGGCTTCACGGTAGCCGACAGTCCGATGCGCTGCGGACGCGATCCCGTCAGCGCGTCCAGCCGTGCCAGCGTGAGCGCCAGGTGCGAGCCGCGCTTGTCGTCGGCCATGGCGTGAATCTCGTCCACAATCACGGTGCGCGTGGTTCGCAACGCCGCGCGCGACTTCTCCGCCGTCATCAGGATGAACAGCGATTCGGGCGTGGTCACCAGAACGTGCGGCGGTTGCTTGCCCATCCGCTGCCGCTCCCACGCGGGGGTGTCGCCGGTGCGCACCGCTATTCGGATGGGCGCCAGCTTCACGCCACGGCGCTCGGCCAGTTCGCGGATCTCGGCCAGCGGCGCTTCCAGATTCTTGTGGACGTCGTTGCTGAGCGCTTTGAGCGGCGAAACGTAGACCACGCGGATTTCGTTCGCCAGCGATCCGCCGCGCGCCTCGCGGACCAGCCCGTCGAGGCAGATCAGGAACGCCGCCAGTGTCTTGCCCGAACCGGTGGGCGCCGACACCAGCACGTCCACGCCTTCGCGAATCCGCGGCCAGCCCTGTGCCTGCGGTTCGGTGGGCGTGCCGAGCCGTTCGCGAAACCACTCCTCCACCAGCGGATCGAAATGCGACAACATAACAACAGAGGCAACTTTCCATTCCATGGTACAGGGCGAGAAAGTCAGTGTATTCGACACGACGCTGCGCGATGGCGAGCAGGCCGCCGGCACCCGGCTGGGCAGCAGGGAAAAGCTGGTGGTGGCGAGGCAACTCGCCCGGCTGAGGATCGACGTGATCGAAGCCGGCTACCCCGCGTCGTCGCCGGAAGATTTCGAGGCCGTCCAGTTGATTGCCCGCGAGATTGAGGGCCCGGCCATCTGCGCGCTCTCCCGTGCCGTGGCCAGCGACATCGAGGCGTGCGGGAAGGCGCTGACGAAGGCCCGCAGGCCGCGTATCCACACCGGGATCGGCGTTTCAGACATTCACATCGCCGGCAAATTCCGCGACGACAAGTACGGCGCCACGCTCGCCGAGAAGAAGGTGCGCATCCTCGAAATGGCGGCGGAGTCAGTGAAGCTGGCGAAAGGATACGTCGACGACGTCGAGTTCTATGCCGAGGATGCCGGCCGCGCCGACCCGGCCTACCTGTTCGAGATGCTCCGGGTAGCCATCGACGCCGGAGCCACCGTAGTCAACATTCCCGACACCACCGGCTACACGGTGCCCGAGCAATACGGCGCGCTGATCCGGTCGATTCGCGAGAACGTGGCGAACATCGGCCGCGCCACCATCAGCGTCCACTGTCACGACGATCTGGGGATGGCCGTGGCGAATTCGCTGGCCGGTGTGCGGAATGGTGCGCGCCAGGTGGAAGGCACCATCAACGGCATCGGCGAGAGGGCTGGCAACGCCGCGCTGGAAGAGGTGGTGATGGCGCTGCGGACGCGCGCCGATTACTTCGGAGTCCACACCGACATTGAGACCCGCGAGTTTTGCCGGACCAGCCGCCTGGTTTCCGAGATGCTCGGCATGGCGGTTCCGGCGAACAAGGCGGTGGTGGGGGACAACGCGTTCGCGCACAGCTCGGGCATCCACGTGGACGGCTTCCTGAAGCAGCGCGACACCTACGAGATCATGCGCCCGGAGGACGTCGGCTTCGCGGAAAGCCGGGTGGTGCTCACAGCGCGCACCGGACGCCATGGTCTGCGCGATCGCCTCGAAAAGCTGGGATACACGCTGTTGCCGGAAGAACTGGACCGGACCTACGAGAGGTTCCTGGCGGTGGCGGACAAGAAGCAGGAGGTGTTCGACGAGGACCTGATCGCCATGCTGCACGACGAGAATCGGGTGGCCCCGGAGACGTTCAGTCTCGAGTACTTGCACTTCTACAGCGGCACGTCGGCCATCCCCACGGCAACCGTTCGCGTGCGCATCGGCGGAGAGCTGTTGGAAGGCGCAGCCATCGGCGACGGGCCGGTGGACGCCGCGTACAAGGCCATCTCCGCGGTGACGAAACGCGCCGCCAAACTGGAACGCTACGACATTCGCGCGATAACTAGCGGCACGGCGGCGATGGGCGAGGTGACCGTGCAGCTTGAGGAAGCGGGCCGCCGGGTGAAGGGGCGCGGAGTTTCCACCGATGTGATCGAGGCGAGCGCCAGAGCCTACATTGACGGGCTGAACAAGCTGGGTTGATTCCCGAAGCTGCGAATCCCTTCCACCTCGTCGGAGACAATCTCGCACACCGTGTAGAGGCTCATCATCTGGAGCAGGCCCTCGGTGCGCCGGCCGAGATTCATCAACCTGACGTCACCAGAGCGTAGGACATGAAGGCATCCCCGAAGTCGGCACCGTGTGCACATGAGATTCCGATAGCAGACGGTTCCATGAAGACGTTCCGCGTCAGGCCGCCGAAGGTCCAGCAGCCCCGGATGCAAGCTCTTGTGAGGAGAGTGTGTTTTCAATTGCCGCAATGATCTCGGTGTGCGAGAACGGTTTTTCGACGAATCCGCAAATCAGCCCTTCACCCAGAGCAGCTTGTATGGTGGGATCATCCGCGTAGAAATAACCCGAGATCAGCATGATCGGAACACCGGGGTCGGCACAACGAATCTGTCTGGCCAACTCCAGACCATCCATATCCGGCAACTTGGCGTCCAACAGGACCAGGGCCAGGCGGTTGACTCGGGTTGCCTGGAGAGCGCCCTGGTAGTCCAGCGCTCGGATGCACTGAGCCTTAAGGCCCTCCACCAGATGCTCGAGGACCCAGCAGATGTCAGGGTCGTCGTCCACGACCAGGACGACCCGATTCAAGAGGCTCACTGCTTAACATCCTCTGTCGGGGACAGCGACGGCAGTTTCACTGTGAAGGTACTCCCTTTCCCGCTCTGGCTATCCACGCTGATGGAGCCCTTGTGTTGATCGACGATGGAATAGCAGATGGAAAGCCCGAGCCCCGTGCCCTTTCCGGGAAGAGCCTTCGTGTAGAAGGGATCGAAGATCTTGCCGAGGTCTTCAGGAGAGATCCCGTCTCCCGTGTCAGTGACGCGGACCAGTAGATCGCCGCTGTGACGCTCGACGGATACGTCGAGCGTCCCGCCGTTTGGCATAGCGTTCATGGCGTTGAGGAACAGGTTCATAAACACCTGTTCCAGGAGGCCGGAGACGCCAAGGATCTGGCAGGGCTCCGGCGGGAGGTGCGTGCGAACTTCGATATTCTGAACCCTGGCCTGGTTCTCTATAATACTCAGGGCCCCTTTCACAACACTCGGGAGGTCCACCAGCGTCTTGTTCCTGCTCGCCGTCGGGTGGGCAAAACGCAAGAGGTTTTCAATAATGGCACTTGCCTTCCGGATGCCGCTGTGAACCTTCTCGGCGCACTCGCGGTGAAACTCCGGGGCGAGATTCCCTTCCGTAAGGAATTGAGCGGCCGAGGAAGCGATGGTCAGGGGCGTTCGGATTTCGTGGGCGATCCCTCTGGCCATCACGCCGAGGGAGGCCAGCTTCTGTGATTCCTGGATTTGCAGCTCGAACTTGCGTTGTTCTGTCAAGTCCCGGCCGACTATCACGAAGCCCACCGTTTGTCCAGCGTCGTTTGTCATCTGAGAGACAACCCAGGACACGGAACGGTACTTCCCGTCCCTGGTCTTCAAGTTGCCTTCGGTCATGCAGGACGTTTCTGGCACCGCCGCCAGGGAGAAGAACCTTTGAATATCGGCCTCGTCGCAGAACTTGAGAAACGGGCAGCCTTTCACCTCCTCGAAGGAGTACCCGGAAGCTTTTTGAACTGCCTTGTTCCAGGTCAGGATATTGCCGTTGGTGTCGGTGGAGAGGACAATATCGCTGGCGCTTTCGACGACGCTTGCCAGATGGCGTTCCATCTGCCGGATCTCCTCGCTCATCTGCGTCTGCTCGGTGACATCGTCCATGAGAAACAGCACATGATCGACCTGGGCTCCCCAACGCATGGGGACGATACTGTAGTAGTAGACCCGAATGGGGACGCCAGGAGCGCGGTAGGTCAGTCTCTGGCCCTGCGTCGCCTCGTTGTCTCTGAAGACGTTCCGGACCTGCTGTTCCAGCCTCATTTCCGCAACGATCACCTCCGGGAAGACCTCGGTGAGCCGCTTACCGATGATCTGGGAGGCGGTCTGCCGGGACTTCTCAAGGAAGTTCTTGTTGGCCAGAATCACACACAAGTCGTCGTCAAGGAGCAGAACCGACGAGGGGATGGCGTCCATCAGCATCCGATAGAGCAGCTCGGATTTCTTTCGTTCGCTGGCATCGCTTGCGACGACCAGGCATGCGCTTTCGCCCGCGACACGCGTGAAGAATCTGCTGACGTCAACGTAAACGACCCTTCCGTCTTTCTTCATGTGCCGCCACGTCTCTTTGTTCTCCGCGGCGACAGGCGACATCAGCATCACATCGAGGACGTTGGACCTGTCCTCCAACAGATGAAGCTGCTGTACCGTCATAGTCAGGAATTCTTCACGCGAGTAGCCGTAGTGTTTAACGGTTGCGTCGTTGACCGCAAGAAACGAAAGCGTCCGCCGGTCGTAGACCCACATCGGCAGCGAACTCTCTTCGAAGATCCTGGACGTGGCTTCCGCGACCTGGAAAGCCCCCTGCATACGCTGGCCTCCTGCGGGACCGATTCGTCAAGTCGCATGTTAGCCCCCTAATCGCATCAGTGTCAATCCGTTAGCGCCGGCTTCAAACGACGGCAGTTCTGCCGGTTTTGTAGTCAGAAAGTGCACAACGACGCCGGCCGGGGGGCGCACCTTCGGTCCTGTACTGTTTGTCTCAGCCACGGGGACAACCGCGATCCAGTTCGAAGCGTATTTTGCATCAGGTAGAGCCCGTAGTGTCTTCTCCAGACAAGCAAGCGTGCCGATGGTAGTGAGTGAAGGCGCAAGGAGGTATCTGGCGGGCAGGGGGTTGTTTTCACTGGCTTCCCGGTGCGGGAATTCGTCGCCTCTCACCGAATTGGCCCAACGGCCGCTTTTGGCACGGGCTGCCAATCCAACGTTCGCCGCGGAATCTCGCTGCCTGCCCGAATTGGACGCGCAGCGGCTTCTACCACGGGCTACGCTGCGGGCGAGTTCCGTTCGAGAGAACGTGCATCATGGTCTTGCGGAGATGAGTGATAACGAATCCAGTGACCGCGAAAAGAGACTCGTGTACATCCCCATTATCCACACTCCGGCGGACATGGGGGCACTCGGTGCGTCAATACAACGCATGAAACTCTCAGCGCTTGGGCGGCAGGGTCTGGCGCGTAATGCGGCCGTGGTGGAGAAGACGTGGGAGGAGATCGAGCGGGCGGTCGGGAACCTGCACGTGAGCCCCGGGAGGGTGCGGGTCTATCAGGACGGGTTGCCGGTTTGCGGACGCGAGCAGGAGATCGTTTCGGAATTGGCGGAGGCCGGAAACCGGAACCACAGGTTGCTTTTGAGCCTTCAGACTCGCGGCGCGGTGCTGATGGGTACGGAGTCGCCCGAACTGTTGGTTGAAGAATACCAGCTCGCCAGCGCGGCGTTGGCTTCCGGGGGAGTTGCTCGGGCGAAGATGCGCCAGAAGCGGCTGCGCGACACGCTACTGGAGAGGCGGGACCGTTATGTTGCCGATCGCATCAACAGGACCCTGGGTGCCGGGGAAACGGGCATCCTGTTCATGGGGATGCTCCATGCGGTGGCCAGATACCTGGACCCGGGTATCAAGGTGGTGTACCCACTTGGTCCGCCCCCGACGAGCCAGGGGAGAGGCGTGTGAGCAGGATTCAGGGGAGGGTTTTGATCGTAGAGGACGAGGAAGAAATCGCCCAGGCGCTGGCGCGTCTCGTGGGCCGCGAGGGGCTGACGTCGCTGCTGGCCAAAGACGGAGCGGAGGCGCTGCAACTGGTCCGCGCAGGGGACCCTGACGTGCTGTTGACGGACTTCAGGATGCCGGCAATGGATGGCATGGAACTGATGCGCAAAGTCGGGGAACTCGATCCGGATCTGCCGGTGATCCTGATCACAGGTTTTGCGGAGGTGCGGGGGGCGGTGGAGGCCATCCGCGCCGGCGCCCACGACTACCTCGCCAAGCCCTTTGATCATCATGAAGTGCTCCGCGTCGTGTTCCGCGCGCTGAACGAGCGCCGACTGAAGCTGGAGTTGAAGAACCTCGCAAGTCACGTCCGCAACACCGTCCCGCTGCGAGAGACCTTCGGCCCCAGTGAGGCGGTCGGCAGACTGATCTCCGCTATCAAACAGGTGGCGGGATCGAGTTTCAGCGTGGTCATCGTGGGCGAGACCGGTTCGGGGAAGGAGGTCGTGGCCCGGGCAATCCACGATGCCAGCCCGCGTTCAAAGGGTCCGTTCATCCCCGTGGATTGCGGCGCCATCCCCGAGGCGTTGCTGGAGAGCCAGTTGTTCGGACACGACCGGGGCGCGTTCACCGGGGCGGATCACCAGACAGCGGGGGAGTTTGAGGCAGCGCGAGCGGGGACGCTCTTTCTGGACGAAATCTCCAACATGGCGCTGCCTTTCCAGGCGAAGCTGCTCCGGGTGCTCCAGGAGAGGACCTTTCACCGGTTGGGCAGCACCAAGTCCATCAACGTGGACGTCCGGGTGCTGGCCGCCAGCAACCGCAACCTCGAGGAACTGTGCGAAACCGGCTCATTCCGCCGTGACCTTTACTTCCGGTTGAACGAATACACGATCTCCATCCCGCCGCTGCGCCAGCGCAGGGAGGACATACTGTTCCTGGCAAAGCGGTTCGTGGATATCACAAACATCGAACTGGGCAAGTCAATCAAGGGCTTTTCCCCGTCCACGACGGAGGCATTGTTAAATTACGACTGGCCCGGCAATGTGCGGCAGCTTCGGTCGGTAGTCCGCCGTGCTGTGCTGATGGGCGAGGATGTCATTACGGAGGAGCACATCGGCCTGAGAAAAATGACTCGCGGACCCTGGGCCGAAAACGAACTGGCTGCGGGCTGGCGAGCTCCCGACGGGGATTGGGACGGTCTGCCGTTACGGGAGATCGTGGGGCGCAATACGGGCCGCCTTGAGCGGCAGGTGATCGCCCAGACACTGCGGAGAACGGGCGGAAACAAAGCCAGGGCCGCACGCCTCCTCCAGGTCGATTACAAGACCCTTCATTCGAAAGTGAAGGAGTATGGAATTCAGATCGAAGGATGAACAACCACATGACTAAGAAAGACAATACCAGGAAACACGATGAAAAGAGCTCCGAAGGCGGCTTCGAACTAGGGCTTGGCGGGATTCTCAAAGGCCTTGGGGATCTGGTCGAGAAACTTGGGGACCTGGGCAGGACCGGCGAGCAGCTATCCCGAACCGGTGAGATCCACGGGCCGGGCAAGGAGGTGAAAGGAATCTACGGGTTCACCGTCAAGGTGGGCCTGGGAGACGATCGGCCGCGCGTCGAGCCGTTCGGCAACATTCGCCAGGACCGGGAATCCGGGCGCACCGTTGTGCAGGAAGTTCGCGAACCTGTCGTGGATGTCTTCGAGGAAAAGGATCACATATTGGTGGTGGCCGAGATGCCTGGCATCAGTGTGGAAAACGTGCAAATCACGGTGGAGGACGACCTGCTGACCATCTCAGCCGAGGGCGGCGACAAGAAGTATCGCAAGGAGGTGCTGCTGCCAGCGAGCTCTACTCGCGAGAAGACGCAGGTCACCTGCAACAACGGAGTAGTTGAAATCAAGTGTATGAGATGAAGATGCCGAAGACCGCCTCAGAGCGCACCGAAGTCCCAGTTCTCAAGCTCAAAGTCACAGAGGCGTTGAGCAAGGATGTCGGGCGAGGGATTGCCCGCATGGGTCCGGAAGACCTCGACAAACTCCAGGTGGCCATCGGGGACCCGGTCGAGGTGGCCGGGAAGCGCGGGACTGTCTGCAAGGTGATTCCCGCGCACAAGGAACTTCGCGGGCAATCCCGAATCCAGATCGACGGACTGGTGCGTGAAAACGCCGGAGTGGGGCTGGACGAGTTCGTGACGGTGCGGAAGACCAGTTGCCGCCCAGCCGAGCGCGTCGTGCTCGCCCCGGCCAACGTCCGGCCATCCGAGCGCGACCTGGATTATATCGGCAGTTTGCTCGACGGCCTGCCCGTACAGGAGGGAAACCGGATCCGCGCAACGCTTTTCGGCAGCCGGTGGGCGGACTTCCGGGTGGAGAGCACAACACCGAAAGGCCCGGTTCTGATCAACCCCACCACCCAACTGGTCATCGGCAGCCCGCAGCAGGCCGAGGAAATGGCCGCGCGCTCGACCTCTTACGAGGACATCGGCGGGCTGAAGCCGCAGCTCCAGCGCATCCGTGAAATGATCGAACTGCCGCTGCGCTATCCGGAGGTCTTCGAGCGGCTGGGCATCGACGCCCCCAAGGGCGTGTTGCTCCATGGTCCGCCAGGCTGCGGCAAGACTTTGATTGCGCGCGCGATCGCGCACGAAACCGAGGCCAACTTCTTTGCGGTGAGCGGTCCGGAGGTCATCCACAAGTTCTACGGCGAGAGCGAAGCCCACCTCAGGAAGATCTTCGAGGAGGCCACGCGCAAGGGCCCCAGTATCATTTTTCTGGATGAGATCGACGCCATTGCGCCCCGGCGCGAGAACGTGGTGGGGGAGGTGGAAAAACGGGTGGTGGCGCAACTGCTGGCGCTGATGGACGGGCTCGCGAAACGGCGGCAACTGATCGTAATCGCCGCCACCAACCTGCCTAACATGCTCGATCCCGCTTTGCGCAGACCTGGGCGGTTTGACCGGGAAATTGCCATCCCCATTCCGGACCGCTACGGGCGCGAAGAGACTCTCGCCATCCACAGCCGGGGCATGCCGCTGGCCGAGAACGTGGCCATGAGCCGCCTGGCCGAGATCACCCATGGCTTTGTGGGTGCGGATCTGGAAGCACTTTGCCGCGAGGCAGCCATGATTTGCCTGCGCCGCATCATGCCCGACATCGACTTCGCGCTGGCGCGCATCCCTTACGAACAACTGGCCAGGCTCGAGGTCCGGATGGAGGATTTCCTGGACGCCTTGCGCGAGGTGGAGCCCTCCGCGACGCGCGAGGTATTCGTGGAGGTGCCCGACGTCCGCTGGGAGGATGTGGGCGGCCTCGCGCAGGTTAAGCAGCGGCTTGTCGAGGCGGTGGAGTGGCCGCTCCAGTATGCGGAGCTGTTCACGAAGGCCGGCATGCGTCCGCCCAAAGGAATTCTGCTGACGGGGCCGCCGGGCTGCGGAAAGACACTGCTCGCCAAGGCCATTGCCAGCGAAAGCAGGGTCAACTTCATCTCCGTAAAAGGTCCGGCGCTGCTCTCCAAATATGTGGGAGAGTCCGAACGAGGCGTGCGCGACATGTTTCGGAAAGCCAGGCAGGCGGCGCCGTGCATTATCTTCTTTGACGAGATCGACGCGCTTGTGCCGGCACGCAACGCCGGCGGCTCCGATGCGCACGTCGCCGAGCGCGTCCTGAGCCAGTTCCTCACGGAACTCGATGGTGTCGAGGAGCTGAAGGGGGTGCTCGTGCTGGGCGCGACCAACCGGCCGGACATGCTCGATCCGGCCATCCTGCGACCGGGGCGCTTTGATGAGATCGTCGACATCCCCCTGCCCGACGAGGAGAGCCGCCGCCTGATCTTTGAGATCCATCTGCGGAACAAGCCGCTGGCGCCGGGAATCAGCGCCAGCGACCTCGCCGCAGGCACCGACGGTTTCAGCGGCGCCGACATCCAGGGCGTATGCACCAGGGCAGCCCTGCGCGCAGTGCGGCGCGCGGTGACAAGCAGGATTGGGAAACCGGCGGAAGAAGTGCCGGTGATAATCGAGCCTGACGACCTGGAAACGGCTCTGAAAGAAGCGAGGGTGAATGAGTAATAGCGAGACTGCCCATTACCTGTATTGCCTGACGCCTTGCGGATGCGGCATCAAAGCCTCCGCGATCGGGGTGGATGGGCAACGTCCTGTCTCCGTGCGCGCTTGCGGGGGGATTGGCGCAGTCCTTAGTGAAGTAGAGCTGGGAGAGTTCTGCGGCGAATCGGCGGAAGCGCGCTTACAGGACCTGGCCTGGTTGGGACCGCGGGTTTGCCGCCATGAAGCGGTTATCGAGGAGGTCATGAGCCAGGCGCCAGTGCTGCCGGCACGTTTCGCGACCCTGTTCACTTCCGTTGACAGCTTGACGCAGACTGTTCTAGAACACCGGGAGGCCATCATTGGATTCTTCGTTCAGCTCGGCGACAAACAGGAGTGGGCTGTCAAAGGGCTGCTGAATCGCGCCGACGCACTGAGGAGGCTGGGCTCATCGGGTCAGCTCGCGCCGGAAGAACGCGCGCTGGCCACTTCCCCTGGAGCTCGATACGTCCAGGAGAAGCGGCTCAAGGCCCAGTTGGAACGGGACTTCAACCTCCGGCTGAAAGAGTTCTGCCGCCGGGCGGCGGCGGCACTGGGAGCGCATGCCGGCAGTTTCCGGGAACGCAAGGCACTGGCGCCAGTTACTGCGGGAACGGACACCGAGGCCGTGTTGAACTGGGCCTTCCTCCTCTCACCGGCAGCGCTGGAGGATTTCCGGGTACGGCTGGATCGGTTCAATGGCGGCGAAGCGTTTCCCGGTTTGCTGCTGGCGCTGACCGGTCCGTGGCCGCCCTATAGTTTTGCTCCGGATCTTTCCGATGGCGCGAAGGCATGAAGCACCTTCTTTACTGCGTCGTCCAGCAAGACCTGGACGAGCCTCCTCCAGATCCGGGAATGTGTGTCGTGGCGGCTCACGGCCTGGCGGCCGTGGTTTCGCGGGTAGAGGAGACAAGTTCGGCGCCCGGCGTTTCCTTCGTGCTGGCTTTTGAGAGAGCAGTGGAGGCAATTCACGCCAGACAGGCCGTCATTCCTCTGCGATACGGCTGCGTGATGGAAAGCGAGTCGGCGATCATCCGACTGTTGGAAGACCACCGCCAGGAGTACGCGGCGCTCCTGGGCCGGCTTCGCGGCATGACTGAGATGGGAATCCGCGTCCTGTGTCCGGCCCGCCCTGGGTCCGTCCCCGGATCTCCGTTGTCTCCCGGCGCCGCATACCTGGCCTCCCTGCGAAATCGCTACAGTTCCGGAGACAGCCTCGCTCCGGAGGAGGCTCAACTGGCCGATCAGATCGCCGGTTTGCTCTCCGGCTGTTACACGGAGCAGCGGAGAGAGATCTCGCCGGCTGACCAGGGGCGCCTCGTGTCGCTGTACTTTCTGACGCCGAAAACCGACGTGGAACGCTTTCGGAATAAGGCTCGGCAAATCTGTCCTCCCGGCGGTACGAAGCTGATGTTGAGTGGTCCATGGCCGCCGTACAATTTCGTGGGGTCTCCTGACTGATTGTGTGGAACAGGCACCATGGCGCGGACCCCACCTTAGTACTAAAGGTTCTGGTTCGTTCAGTACTATCGCCTGAAAGATCAGGTACTTACGTTGCAGCACACTACCAGGGCGTCCTGGTTCTTCACGTGCCTTTTTCCGTGCGAGGGTCAAACAAAACGTGAGGCCCTTTCATGCAAAAGGTGAACGCCCCAATAAGGAGAACGAAACATGGCGAAAGTAAACAAGTCCACGGATTCATCGAGCCTGGCAGAAGTTGTCGACCGCATTCTTGACAAGGGCATCGTGATCGACGCCTGGGTCAAAGTGTCGCTCGTCGGTATCGAACTGCTCTCGGTGGAAGCCCGCGTTGTGATCGCTTCGGTGGAGACGTATCTGAAGTACGCCGAAGCCATCGGTCTGACTGCCAGCGCCGCAGCGCCGGCGTAGAGCATTGCCCGGCAAGGTTCCCGTCGCCGGTCGGAGGCCCTCAACAGGGGCCTCTCCCGGCTTGGGAATCCAAGGGTACCCAGGAGACAAAAGGAGCTGAAGGCATGTTGACAGACGATATGACACGCTTGTGTGGTGAAATCCACGCGATGCGCAGGGTGCGCGCCAGTATGATGAGCGAGTTGCGCCACGGCGCCAAGCGGCTGGAGCACACTGTTACGAAGCTTTGCGCGCACCTTGGCCGTGCTCGCACGACGATGGCGAAGCGAACCAAGAATGAACGGGTGGTTTTTCTGAACAACCTGAAGCGCTCGGTTGGCACACAGCGGCGCGACATAAGAAACGACCTGGCCGGCGCCCGCAGAGCCTGGGCCGGCAAGAGCTCATAGCAACAATCGGTGGGGAGCGAAGTTCAAGCGGGCGGGAACAATTGACCTGAGACCAGTAGCCGCGCCGATCGAGGGCCCGCCGGCAGGTTCGCCGCGCGGGTGGCCGAGGGCGCCTGGTTCAGGTCCCCCGCCAGCGGGGACGACAGAGGTGGGTGTATTAACCGAACCTGCGACGCGGTTCGGCGACGAGATCGCCTGCGTGCCGTGGGACTCGGTAGGGGAAAGAGGAGAGTAAGGTGAAAATCAACTGTCTTGGTTGCGGGTACAAGGTGGACCTCGCCAACGCCTATGACGACTACGAAGGCCAGATCAAGTGCTTCGCCTGTGGCGCGATCCTGGAGATCGCGGCCCAGGAGGGCAGCATCCGAGCAGTCAGGTCCGTGACGGACGTGCCGCTCCCTTTGGCCGCGGTTGGTGGACATCGGCACGATATGAGGAAGAAAGTGCCGGCGTGACGGAGGCGCCGCTCCCTTCGGCCGAGGAGTTCTTTGAGCGGAGCCGCGCCTGAGAGCGGGCCCGGCTGGTTGAAGCGAAGCTGCTGGTGGTCCTGGAAAGGGAGGGTAAACGTGGGTGTATTAACCAAGACGATGATGCGACTGCGAGGGGAGATCGGGGCCTGGCGCCATGAGAGAGTGGCCCTGCAAGCCGATCTGGTCCGGCAGACTGACGAGCGGCGTACCCGGGTTTCCGCTTTGTGCGCCGGTTTTGCACGTGATCGCGCGGGCGCCCGCCGCGCCTGGTTTGGTCCGACGCTATCCGAACCCCAACTGGCGAAGGAAGCAAGGGCTAAACCCCAGGCGGAAAAGCAGCCACCTGCGAAACATAAAGCGGAGCCGCACAGGCACAAGCCCGCTAAGCCTGTCCCGGCGCGGGCTGCGCGACCGCCTGTTACGCCCTTGCCGCGGGCCCAGAGGCCGCCGTTCAAGGGATCGAAGAAGCACCGATTCCTGCCAGTAGAAAAGTGAGCATTCCGATGGTCGATACAGAGAGCAAAGACCTCGAGGGAGTGGTGGTCCGAGTGCAGTCACGGGGGGACGATGTCCTGCCTGAGGCCAGTGACGAGTTCGTGGCGACCCCGCATATTCAGGCTATAGCCGAAAGGGCGCTCGCGTACCTGGGAGTCGGTTATGCGGTGCACTTTGCCGGCGCGGCGGGGACGGGGAAAACGACGCTGGCTTTTCACGTGGCGGCCAAACTTGGCCAACCGGTCACTCTCATTCACGGGGACGATGAGTTTGGCAGCTCTGACCTGGTCGGCAAGGATGCCGGCTACCGGAAGTCAAAGCTGATCGACAACTACATCCATTCCGTGCTGAAGACGGAAGAGAACATGAACACCCTATGGGTGGATAATCGCCTCACCACGGCTTGCGCCAACGGGAACACCCTTATCTACGACGAGTTCAACCGCTCCCGCCCCGAAGCCAACAACGCCCTGCTGAGCGTGTTGGAGGAGAGAATCCTGAATCTCCCCGCCCTGCGACCGAGCGGCGCAGGGTACCTTGAAGTGCATCCGAACTTCCGGGCGATCTTCACCTCCAACCCGGAAGAGTATGCCGGGGTTCACAAGACCCAGGACGCTCTGATGGACCGGCTGATCACGCTCCACCTGGGCAACTTCGACCGCGAGACGGAGATCCAGATTGGGATGGCCAAATCGGGTTTGCCCCGCGCGGACGCCGAGACCATCGTGGACATCGTCCGCGAGTTGCGAGGCACTGGCGTCAACAATCATCGGCCGACGATTCGCGCCACCATCGTTATCGCCAGGATTCTGGCCCACCGGCGGGCACGTGCGAGGCTGGACGATCCGGTATTCCAATGGGTCTGCCACGACGTTCTCACCACCGAGACGGCCAAAGTCACGCGCGACGGGCAGTCGTTGATGCCGGATAAGATCGATGAGAGTATGGCCAGAATCTGCGGCGCCGCTCTCAAGCCGCGGAGAAACAGCCGGGCCGCCGGAAAGGACTGATGTCATGGCCATCCCCACGAAAGGTGTAAACAACATTCGCACCCTCTCCGGCCGGGTGGACCAGCTCTCCTTGCCGTACCGCGGCTACATGCAGATCACCTGCCTGGAGATGGAAAAGGCCCGGAGGGGTATGGAGCGCAAGAGCGCCAGCCAGCGGATCGCGCTGATCGACGCTCGTCTCGATCAGATCGAGAAGGCCAAGCAGGAGCTGCTCCAGGTGTTGGCCGCATCGGGCCAGGGCGTGCCGGGGCACCTGCCCGGCCTCGATCTGAGGCCCGCGCCCCGGCGAAGCACGGGCGGATTCAAGATCCGTTACTGAGGAACCAGACCATGCTGACGGTCAGGACCGCAGCCCATATTCCCACAAACCGGCACCGCAGAAGCTTCCACCTCTGCCCCGCTTCTACCGCTGCGCCCCTGGCCCGGGCCGGCGCATCCCGCCTGCTTCGGGAGTGGCTTCGGCTGCTGGACGCGGAGTCTCGGCGTCTCTGGCTGGACGATCGATGGAGCGCGCATGGGCGAAGAGTCCAGTCAGGACAATGGAGGAGGCAGCGATGAACGACTTTGACCGTGCGGCAGTGTCGGACAGCCCAGTCAGGGAGCCGGCAGTGCCGGTGGCTTGCGGGGGGAACTATCTGTACGCCATCGTGGCGGGGGGTGAACCACGGTCCTATCCGTCTCTCGGCATCGACGGGAACGACGTGTACACCATTGCTGAGGGTCGCGTGGCCGCTGTTGTCAGCGGTTTGGCCGGTTCCAGGATCCGGCCGCAACGCGCTAACCTGGCGGCCCACCAGGCGGTGCTCAAGTGTCTGATGACCGACACGACCCCGCTGCCGATGGCCTTCGGCACGATTGCCGCCAGCCCGGAGGCCATCCGCGGAATCCTGGTCCGGAATCAGCGCGCCTTCCAGGAGCAACTCCAACGGGTGGCCGGCAAAGTGGAAATGGGGTTGCGCGTAGCCTGGGACGTACCGAATATCTTCGAGTATTTCGTCAACACGCATGCTGAACTGCGCCTGGCGCGGGACCGCCTGGTGGGCGCCCGCCGCGAGTTCACGCAGGAAGAGAAGATCGAACTGGGCCGGATGTTCGACCGCCTGCTCAATGAGGACCGGGAGGACCACACCCGGAACGTGCAGCACGTGCTGGCCCCTGTGTGCGTGGAATTCAAGGCGAACCAGTGCCGCAATGAGCACGAGGTCATGAACGTGGCATGCCTGGTGCGGCGCAACGCGCAGGAAGAGTTTTCCACCGGCGTGTTCGCGGCAGCCAGGTTGTTCGACAACAATTTCGCCTTCGACTATAGCGGACCCTGGGCGCCGCACAACTTCGTCGAACTCGAGCTCGACCTGGAACAGTGAATGCTGCTGGTGGACGATATCCTCTTTTTCCCCGTCCACGGCATTCTCTGGATCTTCCGGGAAATTAACAAGATCGCCCATGAGGAACTGGCTGGCGAATCCCAGTCGATCACCGAACAACTGAGACTCCTCTACATGCAACTGGAAACCGGCCGGATTACCGAACAACAGTTCGATGCCGAAGAGAAGCTCCTGCTGGACCGGCTGGACGCAATCGACAGTCGTCTGAAAGGCGAGGAAGAACCTGAGGAACCGGCCATCGCGGCGACCGAGGACGAGACTGGCAATGCGTAAGGGGCGCGGGAGACCGGCATGAGCCCGCGGATGCCATCATTTTTCGACAAGCAAGGCCTCCAGCTCCTGCTGTTCGGCGGCAAGGGCGGGGTGGGCAAGACGACCTGCGCCACGGCGGCTGCGCTGCGCATGTCCGCGCTCGCCCCGAGCCGTTCTTTGCTGTTGGTTTCCACCGACCCTGCCCACTCCGTGCGGGACAGCCTGGCAGGTCATGTGCCCTCAGGCAATCTGCAAGTGCTGGAGCTTGACGCCCAGCAATACCTGACCGCATTCCGCGAGCAGAACGGCCCGATGCTGAGGGAGATTGCCGCCGCCGGCACTTTCCTGGACGATGAGGACATCAGTCAATTCCTGAGCCTCTCCCTGCCCGGTCTCGACGAGTTGATGGCCTTCTTCGAGATCTCCTCCTGGGTGGAGGCCCGCCGGTACGACTGCATCGTGGTGGATACGGCGCCCAGCGGACACACCCTGCGCCTGCTGGCCATGCCCGAACTGATTCGGCGATGGCTTGGCATTTTGGAGGCGCTGCTGGCCAAGCGCCGATACATGCGGCGGGTGTTCAGCCGTGACAGGAGCCTGGACCGCCTCGACCTGTTTGTCGCCAAATGGAAATCCTCGCTGCAGCGAATGGAGAGTCTGCTGCGCGACCCTGCACATTCCCAATTCGTTCCCGTCACGATTGCGGAGCCGCTGGGCGTGCATGTAACACGGGCACTGTTCAAGGATCTGTTGGGCCGGAAGATACCGGTATCGGATCTGATCGTGAACCGGCTCCACTTCGAGAGCGGCTGCCCGGCTTGCTCGGCCGCCGCCTCGGTCGAGCAGTCCCAGATCCAACAACTCCTGGCCGGGATTGCGGTCCCTTGTTCGGCCTGGGGAATTGAGCTGTTCGCGGAAGAGGTTCGCGGGCTGGAGCTATTATCCGGATTCTGGGAACCCGCGCGACCGATCTCTCGAACACCGGTGAGTTCGGCCAGGCCTGGCTTATCCTACGAGCCGGCCGTGCTGCATCCGGCTGCGCCCCCGTCTCCTGAGATGCGGTTCGTCCTGTTTGCCGGCAAAGGCGGCGTGGGCAAGACGACGCTCTCGTGCGTCACCGCCGTGCGGCTGGCCCACGACTTCCCCGAGAAGCGGATTCTGCTTTTCTCCACCGATCCGGCCCACTCGCTCTCCGCCTGCCTGCAAGCGGAGATCGGCCCCCGTCCGACGGTGCTTTTCCCCGGCCTGACCGCCATGGAAATCGACGCGCAGGCGGAGTTCGGGAAGCTGAAAGCGCGTTACGCCGAGGACCTGGAGCGCTTTCTTGAGTCCGTATCCCGGGGCTTCGACCTGACTTTTGACCGTGTGGTTCTCGAGAAGATGATGGACATGGCGCCGCCAGGGCTGGATGAAATCATGGCGCTCACGCGCATCATGGAGTTTCTGGCCCGGGACAGCTACGATCTTTTCGTTCTTGATTGCGCACCGACCGGCCACCTGATTCGCCTGCTGGAACTCCCGGAGCTCATCAACGAGTGGCTGAAGGCCTTCTTCAACCTCTTTCTAAAGTACGAGCGCATCCTGCGACTGCCCGGATTCGCCGAGCAGTTGGTGGGCATCTCCCGGAACTTGAAGAAACTCGGGGAACTACTCCGGAATCCGGCCGCCTCCGTGCTGTATGCGGTGAGCATTCCCACCCGGATGGCGCTGGAGGAAACCAGGGATCTGGTGGCCGCGTGCGACCGGATGGGTATTGCCGTCCCGCTCGTGTTCCTGAACCTGATGACGCCAGCAGGCGATTGCCGCCTGTGTTCGAGCCTGCGGCGAAGAGAGCTGCTGGTGGCGAAGAGTTTCCGGCAGGCGTTCCCGGAGAAGCCACAGACGCTGGTTTACAGACAGCCGGAGATCGCCGGGCTGGAGCGGCTGGAGACGTTCGGGTGGTCCCTGTACCAGTCCGCCAGACAGGAGTTGGTGAGCCGTGACGCAGCGTGAAGCCACACCTGACGGGGACAGGTTCACGCCGGAACTATGCGCACTGGAGGAAAGTGAACGCGTTTCGGTCTGCGAGGTGCTCGACCGCGTGCTGAACAAGGGTGTTGTCGTGGCAGGAGAGGTAACCATTTCGGTCGCCGACGTGGACCTCCTCTACCTGGGCCTGAATCTGATTCTGACCTCCATTGAGACCGCGCGCGAGAGTCTGGGGAATGGGCGAGCAGCAGCCGGTTTGGCAATTGATATCGGAAGGGAGAGGACCAATGGATCCGGTCGGAACAACGCGGGTCGAGTCTGAATCGATCCGGGACTTTGCCCTCGTGATGCAGCAGGATGACAGACTCCAGCCGCGGGCGCCGCACAACGGAACTCCGGGCCGGGCCCGCCTGGATCTGGATCCGGAACGTCTGAAAAACGGACTCGGACAACTCGTCCTCACCCTCATCAAGCTCTTGCACGAGGTGCTGGAGCGTCAGGCGCTCCGGCGCATCGACGCCGGCTCACTCACCGAGGAACAGATCGAGCGGCTGGGTCTCACTCTGATGGGCCAGACGGAAGAAATCGATCGCCTGCGAAGAGAGTTTGGCCTCGAAGAGGACGACCTGAACCTCGATCTGGGGCCCTTAGGGAGGCTTTTCTAAAAGAGGAGATTCATTATGCCTCAACAGGCAGTTACGCACGCGATGCAGAGCTCGACTCTGTCAGATGTCCTGGAGCGGGTGCTGGACAAAGGCATTGTCATCGCCGGCGACATCAAGATCAAGCTGGTGGACATTGAGTTGCTCTCCATTCAGATCCGCCTGGTGATCTGTTCGGTGGATAAGGCCAAGGAGATGGGCATGGATTGGTGGGTCAACAACCCCGTTTTCTGCAGCCAGGCGCCTCAAGGACAACTGGAAGCTTCTCTTGCCAGGATCGACGAGAGGCTGGCAAAGCTTGAGGCTTTCTCGCCGAGTGAGGCGATCCCGGCTTGAGCTTTTCTGGCCCCATGCCCGCTCTCGGCCAAGTCGCAGGATTCAGCGAGAGATTGCGGACGACGCCCGTGCCGGGGAGAATGCAACGGTCTCGTTTCATTCCGAATGATACAGGCATTTCCTCCGGTTGAGAAGACGGGGGCTACAGGCTTCTACCCAACCGGCTTGCACTGGCTCATTCGAACAGTGAGATGCCAGCGACGCCAGCCGCGCCCGCCGCAATCGAGAGCGGCGCGTTTTGTTCCGTGATGCCGCCGAGCGCGTAGATGGGAAGACGGACCAGGCGGGTGGCGGCGGCGAGCGCGTCCAGTCCGAGAGGCGGAGTGTCTGGGTGGGAGCGCGTCGCGAAGATGGGTCCGTAGACGGCGAAGTCGGCGCCTTCCCGCGCCGCTTGCGCCAGTTCCTCCGTGTTGTGACAGGACACGCCCACCAGAAACCCGGCGGGTGCGATGGCGCGCACGAAAGCCGGCGCCAGAGAATCGGAAGGCAGGTGCACACCCTGCGCGCCGCACGCCAGCGCGATATCGGCCCGCGCGTTCACCAGCACCGGCACCGCGCGGGCGACGGCGACGACACACCTCACCAGAGCGGCCAGCTCGCGCGCCGTGAGTGCTTTCGCGCGCACCTGAATCATGGTGGCGCCCGCGGCGGCGGCCCGCGCGGCCACTTCCACTGAATCGGTGATGCAGTATTGGTTCACTTCAAAGCACGCGCATCGCGGCGGGCGGTATCTCCACCACCCAGTCCTTCACGCGCCGGGCCTCGTCGGCGCGGCCGTTGAAACCCTCCACCGCGAGGTCGCCCGCGAACTCCAGCCGCAGGCCGTGCACGCGTTCCACAACCCGCTCCAGCGCGACGGGAATCTGATTCGCGCCGGGCCGGCCGGTGCGCGGCGCCGCAGTCAACTGCCGCGGGCGCACGCACAGCCACACCCGGTCGCCGATCAGGTGGCCGGGGAAATAGGGCCCGCCCAGCTCGTAGTCCAGATAGCGCAGCCGGCTCAGCTTCCGTCCTGGATCGAGAGCCAGGATCTCCACCGACAGCAGATTGTGCAGACCCAGCAATTGCGCTACTTCGACGCTGGCGGGCTGGTCGAAAACCTCGCGCGGCGTTCCGCTTTGCACCGCCCGCCCATCGCGCACCACAACGATTTCGTCGCCCAGCTCGAAGCACTCGTCCAGATCGTGCGTAACCAGCAGGATGGGGATGCGATAGTCGGCGCGCACCTGGCGGATGATGCCGTACAACTCGGCGCGCAGCGGCGCATCCAACCCCCGCGCCGGCTCGTCCAGCAGCAGAATGCGCGGCGCTCCGATGAGCGCGCGGGCGATGGAGCAGCGCTGCTTTTGTCCGCCGGAAAGCTCGTGCGGCCGGCGCCCCTGCATGTCCTCCAGATGGAATCGCTCCAGCATCTGATTGACGCGGCGATGCCGTTCCAGGCGCGGCCGGCCGTGCAGCGCAAACTCGAGATTTCGCCGCAGCGTCATGTTCGGGAACAGCGCGTAATTCTGAAAGACGTAGCCGCAGTGGCGCTTGCGCGGCGGGAGAGAAACGCGCGCGGCGCCGTCGAACAGGATTTCGTCGTCCAGCAGGATGCGCCCTTCCTCCGGCCGCACGAAGCCGGCAATCGCGTCCAGCGTCAGCGTTTTGCCCGCGCCGCTGGGGCCGAACAGCACGGTGACGCCGGGCTCGGCGCGGAGATCCAGCTCCAGCGAGAAGGCCGCGGAACCGGGGCCGGCGGGGAATTGTTTTCGCAGTCGCGCGCGCAGCATGGGAATCAGAACGGCTCGGGGGCGCGCCGTCCGCCAAACGGCCGCCCACCCACGCGGTTGGCAAACCAGATTACGGCCAGGGACACGGCCGAAATCACCAGCACCAGCGTGCGGGCCAGCGCTCCATTGCCGGATTCGACGGCGTCGTAGATGGCCACCGCCACCGTCTGGGTGCGGCCGGGGATGTTGCCGGCGAACATGATGGTGACGCCGAAATCACCCAGCGAGCGCGCGAAGGCCAGCGCGGCGGCCGCGAGAATCGAACGGCGGGCCAGCGGCAGGGTCACTCGCCCGAAGGTCAGAAGCTCCGATGCGCCGAGACTGCGCGCGGCGCGCTCATAGACATGGTCGACGCTTTCGAAGGCGGCTCGCGCGGATTTCACCAGCAAGGGCATGGCGTGCAGGAACGCCGCCACCACCGCCGCCTGCCATGTGAAAACCAGAGGCGACCCGAACAGCCACTCGTACACGCGGCCGAACGGCGTGGCGCGCCCCAGCAGTACCAGGAGATAGTAGCCGAGCACGGTGGGCGGCAGGACCAGTGGCAGCGTGACGGCGGCGTCCAGCAGTTCCCGTCCGCGGAACTCGCGGTTGGCCAGCAGCCAGGCCACCCACAGTCCGATCACGACGGCCGCGCCGGTGGAGACGGCCGCGACCTTCAGACTGAGCCAGAGCGGGAACCAGTCGATGACCACTTCCTTATTAGAGTACCCGTTTCCCGAAACGGTGGAGGAGGGATTTGTTTGGGGGCGCTTTTCCCCTTGCTACACTACGAATGGAGATCGCCTGCCTCCATGAAGACCTATTCGTTCAAAGTCGTGGTGGAACCGGACGAGGGCGGTTACCATGCCTTCTGTCCCGCGTTGCGCCACCTTGGTGCCGTCACGCAGGGCGCCACCGAAGAGGAAGCGCTCCGGAACATCAACGAGGTCGTTCGGATGATTGTCGATGAACTCCGCGAGGAAGGCGAGACTCTTCCCGCGGCCTCGAACGACACCGAGATCCTCGATGGTGCGCGGGTAGCGGTCACGGTTTAGTCCTCTCCGATGGAAATCGATTTCTCGAAGGTGCGGGCACTCACCGCGGGTGAGATCATCCGCGCACTACTCGCGGATGGGTTTGTCGAACGGAAGAGCAACGCCGGAAGCCACCGGCGGTACCGGCACGAAGACGGCCGCCGGGTCACGGTTCCGTTTCACGGCTCCAACACGACGTTCGTGCCAAAAACGCTTCGGAGCATCATCGAGGAACAAGCCCGCTGGACGATGAGCGATCTGAAACGGATGACACTTATCAAGTAAAGCGTCCGTGTCAGAGCCGCTGGGTTCCCTCGACCTTCGTGAGGCGGCGGTCGAACTTGCCCAGCGGCAGATGGCCGGCTTTCCGGGCAAGTTGCAGCATGAGGCAGTCGGAAAAACCCAGGGCGGGCCGCGAGCGGAACAGATCGAGCGCCGCCGCCACCACATCCGCATCCTGGAGCGTCAGGTCCCGGTGATTCAGCAGCTTGTCGATGGCCGCGGCAAGATCGGTGGGGTTCCGTTCGTACACGGTGGCAAGTATCCAGGTCGCCTCGGCGAGCGCGAGAATCGATACCCAGGCTCCCTTTTCGATGAAGGCGTCCGCGGAGGCAGTCTGGCGGGCTTCGTCCCGCGTAATCAGCCGGACGAGGACGTTGGTATCAACGGCGCGCATGACGTTCCCGGGCGTGCCGCCGTATCCCTTCCTTCATGTCTTCGAGAGTTCGCGGTTTCGGGGCCTGCTTCGGGAATAAAGCGCGATGGACGTCCTCGGAGGTGAACCGGGCGGAGCGCCGCACCACGATGTTTTCTCCGTCTTCTTCCCATTCCAGGATCGAGCCTGGGACGATACCGAGTCTTCGACAAACGCCGGCGGGGACCGAAATCTGCCCCTGCGCCGTGACCTTCGAACAGGCGAGCGCCATTCCCGAATCTAACTGCAAATCATATCGTTGTTCGGGCACACCGTGCCGTCACGGACTTTGAGGGACGTTAATAGCCATCGGTAGCCACGTTGGCTCCTAAACACTGTGGCGTCAGTGGTGTAAGTCGCGGAAACGTCAGTTTCCGGGAAGCCCGCGCCCCACGCGACTGTCTGATATCCTCGTTTGGATTAGCCGGTTCTATGCCGCAACAGGTAACACTCACGCAATATCGAATCGGAGTCGGTACCCATTGGCACGACTGGATGCGCGGCTGAAGGACCCGAAATCCCGGCATGTGTTCAAGCGTCGAGAGGCTCATGTACCATGTTGCGCGGGGAACCGTTGAGAATATCGACCGCGATCACACGAAAACGACCGGCCGGCCTTGCACCACACCTGGCGCTCCTGCCCTCCGCCGTGCAGGAGCACAAGCTCGGGCCCCGCTGCCGGCGACCGCGCCGGGCCCACTGCGCTGATGATCATGGCGCGGTGGCGAGTCCGGCCTCGATGCTGTTGCGGTTAGCGGTCCACCAAGTCTTCCAGAACCCGATGTAGTAACCCTCGTTCTGCTTCATGCACGTGGGGCCCATACAGGAATGAGCGATCGTCTCCTCGGTGCGATATTTCCAGGCAACAGCCGACGGACTCCCTTCTCCGCTGATCACGTTATTTGCGAACATGGCGAGGCCGCCCACCGCCGCGCCGCGAACATCTGGATTGGCATCGTCGAGCAGAGGCGCGAGATAAGGCAGAGCCTGGCCGGTGTGAATCCAGGCGAGAGCAGAGGCGGAGGCGGTCCGCAGCTCCGGGGTATTCGACGGATCGTCAGCGAGTTTGCCGAGCATGGCCACCGCTGCCGGATCGGGGTTTCTGAAGTACGAGCGCATCGCCTCACATACAGCGCTGTCCGCGTTGCCCGGATCGGCGGCGATGCGGGCCAGTGCGGCTATATCGCCCTCAGCGAGAAGCGCCCGAGCGCTCAGGCGAAACAGCTCCGGCGAGTTTCCCAGCATCCATTGCCGAAACAGGGATCGCACAAGCGGGCTAGGGTCGGAGTTATACTCCCCGAAGACGTCAATTGTTCCTCCGGGCTTCAAGCTCTTGAAGCCGCCGCCGAGTACCTCGAGCAGGATCCGCTCCTTCAGCCCCGAGTTCACGGCAGCTTGCGCCGCTGGGATGGGGCTATCGGCTAGCGGCAAGAACGAGGTCCGCTCGTCAGGCAGATAGCCGTTCCAGACGGGCACGAGCCTGAGAGCGCCTCCGCCAGCGTCGGAGAGAAAGAACAGACCCCATTCGTGAGGCACATCGCGGGCCAGGTCGCCCGCTGGGGAGGATTCCGAGAACCGACCGGCCGCCTGCACAGTTGCGCCCGCAGACAGGGTCCCCTTCAGCGTACGTTCGACTTCAATGGACAACACGAAAACAGGTCCGGAGACGCTGCCGCTCACAATATGGCCTACCACGATGTGGTCGGAGGCCGCGATCAACTGATTCAGAGACGCCGGGGCTCCTCCACTGCCGCACAGTAGTCCAGCCGCGGCCAGGCAGACCAAAGCGATCCTGAGGAAATGGTTTCGATTCATCTCGTTTCTCCTGTGCCACCTGCGTTGTTCGCCTCTACTGCGGCGCGGGCGTGACGATATCCTCGTGAGATCCGTGATCCTTCCAGCGCTGGTGCGTATCCTGCTGTACGGCGACGCCCTGACCGAGCGCCTGGGACCCGACCCTGAACGTTTGGGTGGCACTCTGTATTTTGATGGTGCCGCACTGCGGCCAACAACCGGCTGGCGGATTCACAGGCGGTGGCGTGCAGTTGTCCGCAGGGCACTGGAATGACATCCAGTCGCGCCATTGGGTATTCGCAACCGACCAACCATTCGGAGTGGGCGGGGACCAGGATGTTCCCGAGTAGTCGGAATGCCAGCCTGAAAAGCTCTCGTTCATATGGTAGTTCGAGATGGTAGTTCCGCAAAGGTCGGTGGACGTATAGTTAATGAACGACTGCCATCCGTTGCCCCACGCGGTGGTCCAATTCCATATGTTTCCGCTGGGGTCATTGGCTTTAACCGTGTTGTTGGGCCGGTTTATGAACAGCCAGAACGGGTCGGAGAGGAATCCTGCATAACTGGTCCAAACCTCGACGTCGTAGGCTTGACACCCACTGCTACTGTTAACGGCGGTGACGGCAGGATTGACGCAGAGAGAGCAGCTCAGGTTGATTCGGGATATGTTATTCGCGGACGAGACTATCCACGATGGCGTGCCCGGCGCACCGTTCGCGTTGCCGGTTACAAACTGGGTAACCGCCGAGTAAGGCCCGTCCGAGGCAATACCAGATCCCAAGAACATCAGAGCTCTCGGGTACCCGGACTGATAGTCAGGCCGTGTCGGCCGCAGGATTGAAAGAGATTGACTCGTGGTCCACCCGACGCCAAAGTTGTATGGATCGCAGATCGTCGAGGTCCCCCAGTGGTTGTTGTGACTCCCATATCCGCCTGGACCGTTCTGCTGCAGGGCGTTGGACCAGGTCCCCCAGGCGGTCTGCAACGGCGGGGCCGAATATGTAGCGCCGCTCGTGATCGCTGTACCGTTGAGTGTTCCATAGGTGGTGACCCAGGGAGTCCACAGCGCGGCATAAGAACCGGTTATCCACGTGTCACCTTCGGTCTTCACGTGGTTGCCATCGGTTCGGATCGGAGGAGGGGCGTATCCCCAGAAAGTCGTTGTTCAAGGGCAGCCGTAGGATACGAAGTCAGCCCATAGGTTCGACCCGATCATTGCCGTGGCCAGTACAGATGCACGGACCCATTTCCCGATTGACGGATGCATTACTTCTCCTCATTGGAAAGCTCGACACGAACTACATGGGCACGGAGTTCGCCGTTCACATAGGCTCTAAGTGAGGTCCAGCCTCCCGCCGATAGGCGAGCACGCAACTCCCTCACACCATCCTGAATAATCGCCATTCGGCGCTGCTCGAACGATTGCAGGGTGCTGCGATCCAATTGCAGACGCGCCGCAATTTGGGAACGGAGATAGGATTCCGATTCGGAGTTCAGAGACGCGACGCGGGCCAGGACAGCGTGCGCGACAGCGCGGGAGCGGTCCAAGTCGCGCTCATCCATATTGAAGCGTGAAGCGGCCGCGCGTTGCACAAGCGCGACTTTTTCAGGTTTATCACGATTGTCGGCTATCTCTCCGCGAATTCTCTCCAGCAGGGTGAAATAGCTGAAATAGAGCTCGGGGTGATCGGCGGGAATAGGGACTTGGCGGGCCGTCTGCCCTAATCTAACAAGCAAATAGCGCCAAGGATGATGCCGCTCAGAACGAGCGCAGACCGCCACGCGGACTGTACTGGCATAAGTCCTCCTCGTCGTCGTTCGGAATGCGCTATAGGCCCCACACAGAGGCTGCGCAACTGCCTCGGACGCACATGAAAAGGGGTGACGGACGGCCTGCTTTCGCGCCAATGACTTCACGACCGAATGCCCGGGCGGCAGCATGTCCCCGTGACGACGCTCGTTCAAAGGCGGCTTATGTCCAGCGAGCGTTCGATTATTGATGCTTGGGACTGATTTATACTAGCCAGATCGAATGTCGAAGTCAAGCATTAAATGAGATCAGTCGACATTTACTGTAAGTGGACGGACGTTGTACCTCAGCGAGCCTTTCTGTCACATCCTCTCGGTTCGGGAGCTGCGAGCAATCATCGGCCATGAACTCGGACATTTTCAGGGCCAGGACACAGTTTTTAGCTCCGTCCGCCCGGTCTAATCCCACCGCCTTTCAGGCGGTCCGCGAGCGCCGCCACCACATCCGCATCCTGGAGCGTCAGGTCCCGGTGATTCATCAGCTTGTCGATGGCCGCGGCAAGATCGGTGGGGTTCCGTTCGTACACAGCTGCAAGTATCCAGGTCGCCTCGGCGAGCGCGAGAATCGATACCCAGGCTCCCTTTCCGATGAAAGCGTCCGCGGAGGCGTTCTGGCGGACATCGTCCCGCGTAATCAGCCGGACGAGGACGTTGGTATCAACGGCGCGCATGACGTTCCCGGCATGCCGCCGTATCCCTTCCTTCATGTCTTCGAGAATTCGCGGTTTCGGGGCCTGCTTCGGGAATAAAGCGCGATGGACGTCCTCGGAGGTGAACCGCGCGGAGCGCCGCACCACGACGTTTTCTCCGTCTTCTTCCCATTCTAGGATCGAGCCTGGGACGATGCCGAGTCTTCGACGAACGCCGGCGGGGACCGAAATCTGCCCCTGCGCCGTGACCTTCGAATAGGCGAGTGCCATTCCCGGGTTTTGCCATTACCAGAGTAATGGAGTGATCGCTTTCCGGATAGCCCTCCTTGTCCGGCGCGGTATTCTGCGATACCACTAAAGCATGTCCACCACGCGCGACGACGTACGCTACGCGCTGCGCTCCCTGCGCAGGAATCCCGGATTCACCAGTGTCGCCGTCGCTTCGCTGGCACTCGGTATTGGCGTGAACACCGCCATCTTCAGCCTGGTGGACCAACTGCTCCTGTGGTCCGTTCCGGCGCGCGACCCCGGCCAACTTGTGAATCTCGAAGGCGGCCGCAGCGGTGCGTACCCCTTCTACCGCGAGTACCGCGACCGCAACCAGGTCTTCTCCGGCATGCTCGCCAGCAGCCGTCCGCTGACCGTCGGCATCCGGCCGGAGGGAGCGCCAGCGGTGGAAGTCGGTCACGTGTCCTTCGCGAGCGGCAACTACTTCCAGACCCTCGGCGTTGGCGCCGCAGCGGGACGGGTTCTGGTGGATTCCGACGACACGAAGCCAGGGGGATCGCCGGTCGTGATCCTTGCGTACGACTACTGGCAACGCCGGTTTGCGGGCAACCTCAACGTCATTGGCCGCAGGCTTGCCGTGAACGGATACCCGCTCGAAATCGCGGGCATCGCCGAAAAGGGATTCGGTGGGATCTTCAACGGACACCGGGCGGACGCCTTCATTCCGCTGACCGCGTATCCGCTCACTAGGCCCGCGGCTGCGCCCATCTGGAACACGCCGAGCATGCACTGGCTGAGCACGATGGCTCGCCTGAGGCCGGGAGTCTCCATCGAGAAGGCTCAGGCGGACATGCGCGTGCTTTGGCCGCAGGTGGCGGATGCGGTCAACCACGCGCTGGTCAGGGCCGGGGGCAAGCCCAGGCAATACGACGGAGAAGAGCAGCTCATGGTGACGAGTGGCGCGCACGGCGTGTCCTCCGGCCAGGCCAAAGCGACGGATCCGCTGGAGGCGCTGATGGCTGCCGCCGGTCTGGTGTTGCTGATTGCGTGCTCCAACATAGCCAACCTGACGCTCGCGCGTGCCGCCGGACGCCGGAAGGAGATCGCGCCCCGGTTGGCCATGGGGGCAACGCGAGCCCGGCTGGTCCGGCAGATCCTGACCGAGAGTCTTGTTCTCGCGGTCATTGGCGGAGCTGCCGGATTCGTGCTCGCGCACTGGAGTATCGTGGCTATTGCGCGGGCAAATCTCGTCAGTCCCGACCTTCGCCTTCAGCCCAGCCTCGCGCTGGCCGCATTCTCAGCCGTCCTGACTCTGCTCACCAGCGTTCTGTTCGGACTGGCGCCCGCCCTGCGGATCACTCGCGTGGATCTGGCCCAGACCACCAGGGACAGCGGATCCTCCTCGCAGGGTCGATCTCGTGTTCGGCTTGGCAAGGTGCTCATCGCGGGACAGGCCGCCTTGTCGCTGGCGCTGCTGGTGGGCGCGGGGCTGTTCATTCGGACGCTGCGCAATCTGGAGGCGGTCGATCTGGGTTTCCAGCGCGAGAACGTCGTGCTCATCGACGCGGATGCCTCCAGCCTCGGATACAAAGGGCACCGGCTGCGCACTTTCTACGATCAACTATTGGAGCGCACGCGCCACCTTCCAAACGTTCGATCCGCCGGCCTGGCCGGGATGACGCCGATGGGTGGGTATGCGATGTCGCGTTCCTTCTCGGCCGAAGGCTACCAACCTCACCCGGGTGAGAGACTCGTTGCCTATTCGAATCCGGTCACCGAGGGATACTTCACCGCGCTTGGAATCCCACTGCTCCTCGGCCGCGATTTCCTGCCGCAGGACGAACCGGCGGTCACCCCGAGGGACAGTCTCTTTGCGGCGCTGGGACGGATGGGCGGAGGTGGCAATGATACGGCCGCCAACGCATCTCGCGTGTGCATCATCAACGAATCGCTTGCCCGCCGGCTATTTGGCGGCGCCAACCCGGTGGGGCGCCATCTCAGCTTTGACGACCCTTATACCACCGAGGCGGCGATCGAGATCGTCGGCGTCGTAAAGGACGTCCGCCACGGCGCGGTCAGGTACGCCGATGAGATCGGCACCATCTACGTGCCCAGTTGGAGTCACGGCGCGGAAGCGCGCTACCTCGCCGTGCGCATAGCGGGAAAGGCGGCTCCGACGATTGCGGCGATCCAGCGCCAACTGCGCGACATGGACCCGAACGTGCCCTTGCTGGGGAGCGACAGGCTGGAAGACAACGTGAGTGCCGACTTCAGGCACGAGCGCATGATTGCGTATTTGTGCGGCTGCTTTGGGGCGCTCGCGCTGACGCTGTCCGCAGTCGGTTTGTACGGGGTGATGGCCTACGCGGTGGCGCAGCGAACCAGGGAGGTCGGGATACGCATGGCGCTCGGGGCGCGACGCTTCGACGTCATCAGGATGATCGTGCGCGAAGCCCTGGTTCCCGTTCTCTTCGGCATTGCGATTGGGATCGTCGGTGCGCTCGCGGCGAATCGGGTGGTCGCCAGCCTGCTCTTCGGAGTCGCGCCACGCGATCCCCTCTCGTTTGTTCTGGCCGTGTCGGCGATGCTTGGGGTGGCGCTCCTGGCGGCGGCAATTCCCGCGCGAAGAGCGAGCCGCGTTGAGCCCGCGATCGCCCTCCGGTATGAATGACGCCCGGCGCTCCCCAGTTGTTCGCTTTTGAAGCCGACTGTCCCGGTTGCGGACGGCCAGCCTCCTGTCCCCGCGCCCAACCCGTGCAGCCATTGGGGAGAACTTTGGAAGCCCGGTTGCACCACTCACAACACCCCAGGACTGGACTCGTCTTTTCAGGCACTCGGTTCGCGGCCGCCGCGCGGCGAAAAGTGAAACCGAAGTCAATGAAAACCTCTACTCGCAGAGCATGTCTCCAGGTCGCCGGGAGCAGTCTGCTCCTGAGCGCCGCCGCCCCCGCCGCCACCGCGCCGGCTCCCGAATCCGAGTTTCTCGCGCTGTTCGCCAAACGCCAGTCGGTGCGGCGCTACAAGCCCGACCCGGTCCCCGACGAGCACCTGCGCCTCATCCTCGACGCCGCCCGCCGCGCGCCCACCTCCGGGAACCAGCAGCCCTGGAAGTTCCTGGTGGTCAAAGACCGCGCCAGAATCGAGCGGCTGCGCACCCGCTGCCTCGACCTGGCCGAGTCGCATCTCGGCAACCTCTCCCCGGACGACCGTGCGAAACGGCGGGAGACGATGGAGAAGGCCCTGGCCGGCTACTTCTCGGCGCCCGTCTACGTGGTGGTGCTCACCGATTCGAAGTCCACTTACCCCACTTACAACCATTGGGACGGGCCTCTCGCGGCGGGCTATCTGATGCTGGCCGCCCGCGCCCTCGGGTACGGCACCGTGTTCATCACCGACTCCATCCCCGAGGTGGCCACAAAGGAGGCGTTCGAAATCCCCGAGCGCTACCAGCGCGTCTGCATCACGCCCATCGGCGTACCCGACGGCTGGCCGGAGCCGAAGCCGAAAAAGAAGCTGGAAGAGCTGGTGGCCTGGGAAACGCTGTAGCGCAAGGACACGCGGCGACAGACGCGTTTGCTGTACCGGGCGAGAGTAACGCGGCTGCCGCCGCATGTCCATGGAGGCTGGAGTACTGCTACGCTCAGACGGCCCCACCACTCTGGTGTCGCAGACTCCTTGCAGAGGCGCTCATCGCCCCCGCCCTGTATCCTGTAAGCGAACCACCCGCATGTTCCCCGACTTCTTCGGTAATCAGGAAGCCGCCGCGGCCCTGTTCGCTCTGACGCAATAGGAGCGGATTCCCCAGACCATCCTTCCGGATGGTTTCTGAGGGGATCGGCAAAGCCACCCTGGCGCGCCGGTTCGCCGCCGCGCTCCTCGGCCGCGCCGACCGCATCCAGCAGGACGATCTCAGCCTGCCGAACGCGAGAAATGGACGGCCGACAAGCGCAACGACGATCCGCTGCTGTACTTATTCTCTCACTTGCCCGTGCCTGTGAGAACTACCGTCTGTTTGCTTGAGAACGCGTTGTCTGTAACCGTCAAGCCGGCAGAAAACGTGTTCCTGGATACCGGTTTAAACGTGACGGAGATCGTGCAACTTGCGCCGGCCGCGAGGGAACTCGGGCAGGCGCTGGCTTGTATGAAGTCTGCCGTATTCGGGCCGGTGATTGCGATGTTCGTGATACTCAACGCCGTGGCGCCGGTGTTGGTCAGGGTCGCGGTCTTCGTGGTACTGCTGTTGACTGGATGGGTCCCGAAGCTCAGGCTCTGAGGATCGAGATCAGCGTGAGGGTTTATCACCGTCGCGGTCAGGCTGACCGTCTGCGGGCTGCCCGGCGCGTTGTCTATGACGCTCAGCGTGGCAGTCTGCGGAGTGTAGTACGGACCCGCGACGAAGGCCACGGCAATCGTGCAACTCTTTCCCGCCGCCAGGGGCTTCGGGCAGAGGTTGGCCATGACAAACTCGTTGGAATTCCCGCCGGACAC
>JBEKZH010000069.1:0-51182 GCA_049510065.1 Bryobacteraceae bacterium | reverse complement strand
CAACTGGTCCGGGCTTCGATCAAACTTGGCGCCGAAATTGGACACTATGAGATGCACTCGTGGGTGATCATGCCCAATCACGTCCATCTCCTGCTCACGCCGCAGGTCAGCGTGTCGCAGCTTCTCGGCTCGCTCAAAGCGGCCACTGCCAGACAAGCCAACCTGCTGCTGCGGCGAACCGGCCTGGCCTTCTGGCAGGACGAGCGCTACGACCATGTGGTTCGCAGCGACGATGAGTTTCGACGCGTTCAGCGGTACATCGAGAACAATCCTGTCAGGGCATGTCTGGCGGCGAGACCGGAGGATTACGAGTGGTCCAGCGCCTGGCGGCCTGAGAGGCCGCCGCAGGCCGGGGGCCTGCCCCACCATTAAGACCCTGCTCACCGGTCCACGTCTCCGAGGACAAAATCCACGCTGCCCATGGCGGCGATGGTGTCGGCGATCAGCGATCCTTCAATCATCGCCGGCAGCCCCTGCAGGTTCCCGAAACTCGGCGTGCGCATGAACACGCGCCACGGGTGCGACGTCCCATCGCTGACGATGTAGTAGCCGATCTCGCCGCGCGGCGATTCCACCACCTGATACACTTCGCCGGCGGGAACGCGATAGCCCTCGGTGACAATCTTGAAGTGGTAGATGAGCGCTTCCATCTGCGTCTTCATTTTCTCGCGGTCGGGCAGCACGATATGCGGCGCGCTGGCCTGCCACGGACCTTCGGGCATGCCCTCCAGAGCCTGTTTGACTATGCGCGCGCTCTGGCGCATCTCTTCCACCCTCACCTGAAACCGCGCGTACACGTCGTTGCCGGTGCGCACCGCGACATTGAAATCGAACTTCTCGTAGGACGAATAGGGCTCGGACTTGCGGATGTCCCAGGCGATGCCGGCGCCACGGAGCAGGGGCCCGGTGACGCCCAGATCGAGCATGTCTTCCACCGAAACGAAGCCGACGCCCTTCGTGCGCCGCATCCAGATGGGATTGGTGTTCAGCAGGTTTTCGTATTCATCCACTTTGGACGCGAAGCCGTCGATGAACTTCCGCACCGCCTGCTGCCATCCGCGCGGCGGCTCCAGCGCCAGCCCGCCCGGCCGGATGTAACTGGTCATCATGCGCTGGCCGGAGAACATCTCAAAGATCTTCAGAACGTCCTCGCGCTCGCGGAAGCAGTAGAAGAACATGCTCATGGCGCCGAGGTCGAGCGCGTGCGTGCCCAACCACACCAGGTGGCTGGCGATGCGCTGCAGCTCGGCCAGCATGACGCGAATCCACTGCGCTTTCGGCGGGATCTCGATATCGCCGATCAGCTTCTCCACCGCCAATGCGTAGACCAGGTTGTTCGACAGGTTGGCGAGATAATCGACGCGGTCGGTGAGCGTTACCCCCTGGTGCCACGTCTTAACCTCGAACTCCTTCTCGATGCCGGTGTGGAGGAAACCGATGTCGGGCACCGCGCTGGTGATGGTTTCGCCGTCCAGCTCGATGACCACGCGCAACACGCCGTGCGTGGACGGGTGCTGCGGCCCCATGTTGAGGGTCATGCGGCGAGTGGTGTCCGCGGTGCCGGGAGCGAGCCGCTCGCCGGGCTCGGCCACCATCGTGTCGGTGTGTACTTTCAGCTCCTCCATGGGTCTCCTACTCGCTCGGATAGCTGTACTTGTGACCGTGCACCGGGTAGTCTTTGCGCAGCGGGTGCCCTTCCCAGTCGAGCGGCATGAGCAGGCGCCGCAGGTTGGGGTGGTTGCGGAAGGGGATGCCAAACATGTCGAACACTTCGCGCTCGTACCAGTTGGCCCCGCGCCACACGGATGTCACCGAGTCGATTTCCTGGCCGTCGGCGACGCGGCACTTCAACCGCAGGCGCTCGTTGCGGTCGACGGAATGCAACAGGTAGACCACCTCGAAGCGCGGTTCTTCAGGGAACCAGTCGACTGCGGTGATGGCGCTGAGGCGGATGAAGCCCAGGTCGTTCCGGGCCATGCGGCACACGCCGGTGATGCGCTCCGGAGCGATCAGCAGGGTGAGTTCGTCGCGGTCGGTGTGGCCGCCGACGATGGCGGAGGAATCGAAAGCTTCCAGCGCGGCGGCGGAGGGGAATGTCTTTAGTTGATCGGGGAGCATTATTGTTTCGTGTTCTCGTCAGCGCCGGAGTGGGACCAGTCGAGCGCGCCCTTCTTCCAGATGTAGAAGAATCCCGACACGATCAGCACGATGAACAGCAACATCTCGAAGAAGCCGAACAGCTTCAGGTCGCGATAGACCACCACCCAGGGATACAGGAAGACGGCTTCGATATCGAAGAGTATGAATACGATGGCTACCAGATAGAACTTGACGCTGAAACGCTCGCGCGCCGAGCCCGTGGGCGCGATGCCGCACTCATAGGGAGTATCTTTCTGGGGGCTGCGCGTCCGCTGGCCAACCACGTATGAGAGCGTCACCAGCGCCGCGGCGGTTGCGGCGGCCAGGAGAATCTGGAGAAGAACCGGGAAATAGGATGTGGGATCGGCAGTGGGCATGTGCAGGGGCCTCTTTCGACTATAATGAGGGGCAAAACGGAGTGTCAAACGCGCGCTCGCCTTTTCACCAGGATGCAACAGACGGAACAGATCGAGATTGTCGTGAATGGCGAAGGCCGGCGCGTGCCCGGCGGCCTGAATGTGGTGGAGCTGCTGGGCTGGCTCGACGTGGTTCCCGACCGCGTGGCGGTGGAGCTGGACCGGCGGATTGTGCGCAAGGCGGACTGGCCGGGGACTCCGGTTCCGGCCGGCGCACAGTTAGAGATCGTACAGTTTGTCGGGGGTGGGTGACGGGGCGTTTCGTGTCCTGGCGGCTACCGCTATTTGTATCCGCCGCCCTGGGCAGCCCCAGTTCCAGGGGCGCGAAATGCCCTATTGACTCCACCGGTGGGGCAGGTACAATTTGAATGGTCCCCTGGAATCGGAAACGCGGGCGTCCAGACATGTTCAAAACAAAGAAAACCCGTCCTGAAAGTAGCGTGGAAGAACAGTCGTACTCCAGCAGCGAGGTTTCTCGCATCGCGCAGGTGAGCCTTCGCCAGCTCCAGTGGTGGGACGAGCGCAAGGTGGTTTCCCCCCGGCATGAGGGGCACAAGCGCATCTACTCGCCGGAGGAAGTAATCGAGATTACGGTTATCGCCGAGCTGCGGCGCAAGGGGTTCTCCCTGCAGAAGATTCGCCGCGTGCTGCGCTTCCTGCAGCGCGAGATGGGGCACCGGCTGAACGAAGTAGTCGACAGCAACGCGAACCTGCATCTGGTCACCGACGGCAAGTCCATCTACCTCGAGGACCAGCAGGAGCGGATCATCGACATCTTCAAGAACGCGCGGCAGCCGATGTTCCTGGTCTGCGTGTCCGATCAGATGCGGCGTCTGGGCAATGGCCAGATCGCGCCCCGCAAGCCTGCGCGGACCGAGGTGGCCCCGCTCAGCAGGAAGGCCCGGCTGGGCTAGGAGCCGTGGCAGAAGCCGGCCGCTGGTTCGCCGCAATCCTGCTTTTCGCGTCCGCCGCCTCCGCCGCGGACGGCTATCGCAATTTCAAGGTCGCGGTCTACGCGCGCTCCTACGAGGTGCGTCAGATGAAGGACCTGGCGTGGCTGGAAGCGCGCTGGAGCGTCATCGAGAAGGAGATCCACGTGGACAAGGTCTACGTGGAGACGTACCGCGACGATGTCACCCCGGACGAAGAGACGCTGGAGGCTGTGAAGGCCTTCTTCGCGAAGCGCGGGGTGAAGACGGCTGGCGGCATCGCCACGGTGAGGAACGAAAGGGACCATTTCCGCACCTTCTGCTATACCGACCCGGAAGAGCGCCAGAAGCTGAAGCAGGTTGTCGAGAACACCGCCCGCCACTTCGACGAGATCGTTTTGGACGACTTCTTCTTCACATCCTGCACAAAGGACTCCGAGATTCGCGCCAAGGGCAACCGGAGCTGGACCGAGTTCCGCCTGGACCTGATGGCGGAGGTGGCGCGCGATCTGGTGATCGGCCCGGCGCGGGCCGTGAATCCGAAAGTGAAGCTGGTGATCAAGTACCCGAATTGGTACGACCACTATCAGTTCTCCGGCTACAACCTGGAAGTGGAGCCGAAGCTTTTCGACGGCATCTACACGGGCACGGAGACGCGCGATCCGGTGTATAACGATCAGCACCTGCAGCCATACCAGGGCTATGAAATCGTTCGTTACCTGGAGAACGTGAAACCCGGAGCCAACGGCGGCGGATGGGTGGACCCGCCGAACCGCCAGTATCTGGACCGTTACGCCGAGCAGCTCTGGCTGACGTTGTTCGCCAAGACTCCCGAGATCACGCTGTTCGACTTTCGCCAGTTGATGGATCCGGTGCGCGGGCCGGATGGCGCGCCGGCGCCGGACACGCTGACGGGCCGCATCGCCGGATACACGTTCGCGCAGGTGGACGGTTTCCTCGGCGCGATGGGAAAGCCGGTAGGCGTGAAAAGCTACAAGCCGTACCATTCCTCGGGCGAGGATTTCCTGGTGAACTACCTGGGCATGCTGGGCATCCCGATTGAGCTGACGCCGGTGTTTCCCGCCGATGCGCCCACCATCCTGCTCACCGAGCAGGCGAAGTTCGACCCCGCGATCGTCGAGAAGATAAAGCAACAGCTCGTCGCCGGGAAGAACGTGGTGATCACCTCGGGTCTGTTGCGGGCCCTGCAGGGCAAGGGGATCGAGGACATCGTCGAAGTGGAATACACCGGCCGGAAAGCTGTGACGCACGAGTTTGGGAGCCGCGGGCAGTTTCGCAATTCGGAGTCGGACATTGTTATTCCGGAGATACGGTATCCGACGAACGACGCCTGGGAAACCATCACCTGCCTCAGCAGCGGCGTTGGCTATCCGATTCTGCTGGAGGCCGGCTACTCCAAAGGGACGTTGTACGTGTTGACCATTCCCGACAATTTCGGCGACCTGTACAAGCTGCCCACGGACACGCTGACGCGGCTGAAAGAAGTGGTGGCGAAGGATCTGTTTGTGCGCGTGGAAGCGCCGGCGCAGGTGAGCCTGTTCGCCTACGACAACAACAGCTTCATCGTGGAGTCTTTCCTGCCGCACTTCGAACAGGCGCGCCTGGTGCTGGACAAGCGATTCGCGGCGATTCGCGACCTGGCCACCGGCCAGCGTTTCGAGGGGCAGGTGGAAGGTGACCGGATGGTGTACCGCACGTTCCTCCAACCGCACACGTACCGGGTGTTCGTGGCGGAGGCGGCGCGGTAATTGGGCCTCACAGGCTGAAGCCTGTGAAAGCGCTCGAATATCGAAATAATTGTGGTTCCAGCGCGAGATTCGCACACACCGGATTGAATTCGATGTATCGAATGATACTGCCCCTCTCCTGCGGACACCACACCCAGCGATCGAACGACTCATCCTGTCAGAACGGCTGACCCGTTCTGTACAGCAACTCATTGGCCCGTTTCGCGGAGACTCCCTTCACGAATTGTGTGATCTTCGGCGCGGGAGCTCGGGGGTTGATCAGAAGGTGGACGTGATTCGGCATCACGACGAACGCGACGAGGTCGTACACGGCGCGGATTCGGTCGCCTTGCCGAACGGTCTCGGCAACGCATTCGGCGACTCGCGGTTGTTTGAGCCAGGAAGGGCCCGAAGGCGTGCGCTCGAGTTCTCGGTCGGCTGCAGCGAAAGCGCGTCCGTCGCGGCCGGAAGCCAAAGGGAGAGTGCCGTACAGTCGAAACGTAATGAACAGGGCTGCTCCGTCGGGCTGAAAGTGAGGGAGGTTGCGACGGTATTCCAGGTGATTCAGGTGGTTCGAACTGTGGAGGTTTCTCAGTCTTTGCACAGGCTGAAGCCTGTGCCACCATAATTAAGGATGTGATCCGAACATTCTTCTTCCTGCTGGCAACGCTGGTAGCCGCGTCCGCCGCTGAGCGCATCGACCTGAATGGCGAGTGGCGCATGGCTCTCGATCGCGACGGCACGGGCGCCGCGAAAGGCTGGACCGCGAACATTCCGGCGGCCGCCGAGGTGGTCACCGTTCCGCACACCTGGAACATCGGCAAATACGCCGACTACGAAGGCGTGGCGTGGTATTTCCGCCGCTTTACTTCGCCCGCCGGTCACCGAGTGGAACTGCACTTCGCCGCCACGTTCTACAAGGCGCGGGTTTGGCTCAACGGCGTGGAGGTTGGGTCGCACGAAGGCGGTCATACCGAGTGGTTCGTTGACGCGACGCCGCACCTCCGCGCGGATAATCTCATCGCCGTTGAGATCGACAACCGGCCCGGTTTCGCCACCATCCCCGGCTACGCGATGTCGCTTCGCGGCGGCGACGCCGTCTGGTATGACTGGTGGCATTATGGCGGCATCGTGCGCGATGTCTGGCTGGCGGTGACCGAACCCGTGCTGATTCGGCGGCAGCATGTGCGCAGCGTGCTCGCGGGCGAAACGGCGGACATTACGGACGAGGTGCGGCTGGAAAACCACGGCACAAGCGCGTCCACCGTACGCCTGCGCGTGGAACTGTTGCCGCCCGACGGCAGCGCGCCAGTACAAACTGCCGAGCAGAATGTGCTTGTCGCGCCCGGCTCGACCACTGCGACTGTTCAGATGCGCGCCGCGCCAGTGAAACTCTGGTATTTGGATCAGCCCAATGTGTACCGCGTTCGCGCTACGCTGCCCGGCTCCGCCATCGAGGACAACTACGGCTTCCGCAAGATCGAGATCCGCGATCGCCACCTGTTTCTCAACGGCGAGCGGGTGCGCCTCACCGGCATGACCCGCCACGAGGACTCGCCCTGGGAAGGTCTCGCCGAAACGCGCGGCACCATGCTGCACGACTACCGCGAAATGAAGGAACTGCAGGTGACGCTGACGCGGCCCGTGCATTACCCGCAGCACCCCGTCATCCTCGATTTCGCCGACCGCAATGGCATCCTGCTCATCCCCGAAATTCCCATGTGGCAGTTCAGCGAAGCCCAGATGACCGATGCGCGGGTCATCGGTCTGGCGCAACAGATGATGGGCGAGATGCTGGAGCAGGCGTGGAATCATCCGTCCATCCTCGGCTGGAGCGTCTGCAACGAGAGCGAGACGAACACGCCGGGCGGACGGCGCTACTTCGAGGCGATGTACAACCTGGTGAAGAGCCTCGACCCGGACCGCTATGTTTCCTACGCCGACAACCAGATCACGGGCGGGGCCGATCCGAAGATCAATGCCGCGTCCGTGGCCGACTTCGTGATGATAAACCAGTATTTCGGAACGTGGTCGGGGCCGGAAGAGGGCCTGGCGCCGTCGCTCGAGCGGGCGGGCCGGGACTACCCGGACAAGATGTTCATCATTTCCGAGTTCGGCGCGGCGGGCATTTTTGCGCCGGACAAAGTGGCGGGCGACGCGCTGCGGCGGCACATTATCACTTCTCAGATGGAGGTCTTCCGCCATTTCGATTTCATCGGCGGCGCGATCCTGTGGTGCTATCAGGACTACATGTCGCACCGCAATCTGCGGCCGGGCATGACCAGCGGCGAGGTGGAGATTGGAGTGGTCGACGAGAATCGGCAGCGCAATCCGTCGTTCTACCTGTGGAAGGAGGAGAACTCGCCTGCGGTGGTGGATCTGCATTGGAAACAGGGGAACTGGCAGCCGCCTTCCGGTTTCACGGCGGCGGTGGCGCGGCGAGCCGAGGACGCACTGCCCTCGTACACGCTACGCGGGTACCGGGCCGAGTGGGAGGTCCACGGCGCGAATGGCGAGGTGGTTTCCGAGGGTGCGCGCGAATTGCCCGACATCGGCGCGCCGCACACGGTGACTGCCACATGGCCCGCGACGAATCAGCACGGCGCGAAGCTGGTGTTTCGTCTGCGCCGCCCCACCGGTTTCGTGGCGTTCGAGAAGACCCTCGACTGGTGGGAAGGACGCTCCGGCGGCGTCAGCGTGGAGGACATGGAGCGGCAGGGCTACAAAGTTCCGGCGCGATGAACTGAGAATAGGAAGTCGCAGCGCGTCCAATTCGCGCATTCCCGCAACTTCAGCGCGCGCTCGACATCAGAACAGGCAGGGGGAGTTCTGCCGCCATCCGAGCGCCACGTCAACCCGTGGCTCATCGCCATTTCTGTAATGTTCGGCACCTTCATGGAGGTGCTGGACACCACCGTGGTCAACGTGTCGCTGCCGCACATCGCCGGCAGCCTGTCGGCCACCGTGGACGAAGCCACCTGGGTGCTCACTTCGTATCTGGTGGCCAACGCCATCATCCTGCCCATCACCGGCTGGCTGGCGAACTTCTTCGGACGCAAGAACCTGCTCCTGATGTCGCTGACCGGGTTCACGGTGGCGTCGCTGCTGTGCGGTCTGGCGCCGAATCTGCCCATGCTGATCCTGTTCCGGCTGCTGCAGGGAGCCTGCGGCGGGTGCATGCAGCCCATCTCCCAGGCCGTTCTGCTGGAGGCGTTTCCGCCGGAGGACCGCGGCAAGGCGATGGGGTTCTGGGGGCTGGGAATCGTTTCGGCTCCGGTGCTGGGTCCGGTGCTGGGCGGCTGGCTGACGGACACGATGAGCTGGCGCTGGGTGTTCTACATCAACCTGCCCGTGGGCATCGCGTCCATCCTGATGACGCGCGCGTTCATCTTCGACCCGTCGTATATCAAACGCTCCAGCAACCGCATCGACTACTGGGGCATCGGCATGCTCGCCGTGTGGGTGGGCGCGCTGCAGGTGGCGCTGGACAAGGGCCAGGAGGAGGATTGGACCTCGTCGGCGACGATCGTCACGCTGCTGGTGGTGTGCGGCGTGTTCCTTGTCGCGTTCATCTGGCGCGAGATCAAGGCTGCGGCGCCGGTGGTGAATCTGAGTGTCTTCAAAACGCGCACCTATGCCGTAGGTGTGTTTCTAATGACGCTGCTCGGCTTCGGGTTGTATGGGAGTCTGGTGATTCTGCCCATCTGGCTGCAGACTCTGCTGGGGTATCCGGCCATTCAGGCGGGTCTCGCGCTGGCGCCACGCGGTCTGGGGTCGATGCTGGCAATGCCCGTTGTCGGCGTAATTTCGTCGCGCTTCGACAATCGCAAGTTGCTGGCGTGCGGGCTGGGCCTGTGCGCGTACACCATGTACGCCCTCTCGCGCCTGAACCTGAGCGTGGGCTACTGGGATCTGTTCTGGCCGCAATTCCTGCAGGGCATCTCGCTGGGCCTGATCTTCGTGCCGCTCACCACCGTGACCATGGCGCCGGTGCCGCGCGAGAACATGGGCAACGCCACCAGCCTGTTCAATCTCATGCGCAACATTGGCGGGAGCGTGGGCATCGCCGCCACCACCGCGCTGACGGCGCGATATCAGCAGGAGCACCAGAGCTACATCATCGGGCGCATCAGCGTGTTCAACCCGCGGTTCAACGCCATGATGGCGGGTCTGCGCTCCATGTTCATGGCGCAGGGAGCCAGCCCGGTTCTGGCGAATCGCCGAGCGCTGGCTTCCGTGTACGGCGTGGTGCAGCAGCAAACGGCCATGCTGACCTTCGTCGACGTGTTCCGCCTGCTCATGATGGTGTTTATTGCAATGCTCCCGCTGCTGTTTCTGCTGAAGAAGCCGCCTAGGGGCGGGCCGCGCGCGACGATGCATTAGCTCGCTACGCCGCCGGCCAGGTTCGCTCGCAGGAGGCGTCGAAGTACGGCGCAGTCTTGTGGTGCCGGATTCGGTAGACGTAGTCGTAACACTCGAACGTCAGCGAGGTTTCCAGCTCGCGATCGAGCGTTGTGGGGCGCACGGCCAGGCTGTCCGCGTATTGGTCAAACAGGCCGCCGATCGACGCCTCCATGCCGTGCTCGAGCGTCTTGAAAACCTTTCCGTCGAGGTCACTCTCGCGGATAATCTTCAACTGTGCGTCGAACCCATTCGCCTGGAGAGCGCGACACTGCGCCTGTTTCACCTCGATGGGGGAGATGCCGTCCCGGTATGAGTTCACCATGCGGAACTGGCACCTGCGGGCGGCCTTTGCCGAAACCGCGGCGAGATGCCGCTGGTTCATCGCATCGCGGATTGCAAATCGAGCCGGGCCGAAGAACTCGGGGGCGTAGCTGCCCGAGAGGTTCCATTTGGTGACGGCGCTGCACGCCAACGTCACGTGACCAACCTTGTGGAGGTACTCCGGTTCGCCGCCGAGGTATTTCATCACCGGAATGGCGTAGCCGGAGTTATCGACGATGCCGTTAATCGTGTTCGGAGCGAACTTGTGGATCAGATGCGCAATGTAGGCGCCATGCGACGAACCGAGGCACAGGATGTTGTTCCTGTCGAATTCGAGGCCGGAGTCCAGAATGTCGTTCAACACGGAGAGGTGATCGATGGCCTGCATGACGCCGAAGTTCTGGTAGTCGCCATTGGGCGGGATCAGTTTCGCGGTCACGATCGCCGGAATCTCCAGCCGGTTCAGCTCGGTGAGGAGCTGGCCGAATGCGCCCGGCTCGAAATTGACCCGAATATTTCTGGCGGCGAGATAGCCGATCAGCCGATGGATCTCGCTTTCGTCGATGTCGACCTTGCAGGCCGGGGGGCGAATCTGGCTGGCGTGGTAGCCGACCGTGACGACCACCAGTCCGTAGCGTCCGCAAAGGTAGCGGCGGAGAAGTTGGCTGTAGTCGGCCGACGCATCCTCTCCGAAGCCGGGGATGACAAACAGCAGTCCTTTGCCGCGCTCCGGCGGCGCCGTACAGTGATACGTAACCTTGCTGGTGCGCGCAATGCCGAGCTCGAAATCGCGGGCGCCTTCGATTTTGCGGGAGAACTGCTTCATCGTCGCGCATCTCCGCGGCAGATGGCGATCAGTTCCACCAGTTCGCCGACGCTGCTGAGTTCGAACAGCCGCTCGGCCGGGAAGCTGACGCCGAACTGCTTCTCCACCGCGACAATCAGCCGCGCATGGGCGAGCGAATCCCAGCCGTCCACGTCCTCGGCCGTCGTATCCATCCCGACGCGTAGTGAGGGGTCGCGGAATGTCACACGCATAGTCTCCTCGAGACCGGCGAGAATCGGCTCTGTCATGTTTTCCACTCTCTGTGTTCCCGGAATCGCTTGAGATTCTCAACCCGGCTGATCTTGCCGCTGGTGGTCTTGATCAGCCGCCCCCGGGGGACGATTTGCACTTCCTGCACCAGCAGCCCCATTTCCGAGAAGACCTTGCGCTTGATGGCGCGGGCGAGCTCATGCGCGCCGTTCGGCTCGTGGTGGTCCGCCTCCGCCAGCACAACTATTTCGGCCGTCCCCGCATTCGGCCAATACTCCGCCACGGCGACCGAACGGCCCGGCACCACGCCCGGCACCCGATTCACCGCGTATTCGATATCGTGCGCGAAGTAGTTGCCGCCGTGAACGATCAGCAGATCGTCCATGCGCCCACTGACGCAGAGTTCGCCGTCCCGCAGGAAGCCGAGATCGCGCGTACGGTACCAGCCGTCCGCCAGCCGCGCGCGCGTCTCCTCGGGGTTCCCATAATATCCGTCGAACAGGCATGCCCCGGAGAGAGCGATTTCGCCCGGATGACCGTCGGGCGCGTCTTGTCCGTCCGCGCCCAGAATGCGAACTTGTACACCTGCAATCGGCCGCCCGCAGGAGAGAATCGCCGCTGACTCTCCGTCGGCGCGGAACACGCTCACTGGCTCGCCGAGGCGGCTCTGGGTTGCGCAGAAGACATTCTCCGCCAGCGCGTAACAGGTTTGCAGCTTGTCGAGTCCGACGCCGAAGCGCTCGGAAAACAACCGCAGGCTCTCCGGCCTGCAGGGCTCGGAGCAGTCGATGAGCGCTCGGATGGAGGAAAGGTCCCAGCACCTGCCCTCGGGCGCCAGCGCCGAAATGTGATGGAACGCGAAGTTGGGCAGCCACGCAAGGGTGCAGCGGTAGTGATCCACGGCGTCCAGAAGCGAGGCCGGGCGAATCGCCCATTCGAACGGGTCCATGGCCACCACGGTGGCGCCCAGCATGGCGGGCATCAGGAAGCACGCGATGAGGCCCATGTCGTGATAAAGCGGCAGCCACGTGGCAATCGTGTCCGCTTCGCTGAGCCCGATGGACTCGGCATAGGCGCGGACCTGCGCGGCCAGCGCTTCATGAGTGATGACCACACCCTTCTTCAGCCCGGTGGTGCCTGAGCTGTGTTGAAGAAACGCGGGACCGCGGAAGTCCCGGCCGGCGATGCGCGGAACGTCTCCGTCGCGGGGAGTGTCCTCGGCCAGATGTACGGGCATGGAGAACTCCGGCATGGAACGCCGCATGGACGCAAGGTTCTCGCCCCACGTCACCAGCAAACGGGCGCCAATCCTGGAGAACAACGCCGCTTGCACCGCCCAGTACAGGGCCGGGTCCTGCTTCGGGGTCAGGAACGGGAGAAACGACGGGAGCGCGCCCATCAGCAGAGCGCCCAGGAAGGACGGAAACAGATCGGGACCATGCCGCAGAATGATGAGAACCACATCACCCGGCCGGACCCCGCGATTCAGATAGGCGGCCGCATACCGGCTTGCCGCTTCCAGCAACTCGCGGTAGCCGATGGTCTGCGAGCGCTTCCCGCTGAGAACATGACAGAAGGGCCGTTCGGGCTGGTCCCTGGCCAGCCGCCGCACGCTGGTGCAGACGTCCATAGTAAGTATGGTTGGTGACGGCGCCCCATGCTCTCCCCGGGCGGCGCATTTTCTGCACCCGCGGGCGGGCCGAATTCGTATTCTCTGGCAGTCGTATGCTGATTCCCGTTTTGCTCTCGTCGCTGCTGGCAGGCGACCCCGGTCTCTCGGCGAATGAGATCATGGCGCGCGTGGCAGCGAATCAGGACCGCGCCGTGGAGCTTCGCAAGCAATTCACCTACGAGCAGCGGGTCCATATTCAGTCGCGGCACACCAATGGCAAGCTGGCGCGCGAGGAAACCGCTATCTACGAAGTGTCGCCCGACCCGAAAGGCCCCGGCAGAAAGCTGACCGCGATCTCCGGCCGCTACTGGAAGAACGGCCGCTACGTCGAGTTCACAGCCCACGAGGAGACCAAAGGGGACGGTCTGGATGAGAGCCTGACCCAGTCGTTCCGCAACGATCTGGTGGACGATTTTCCGCTCACCGCCAAAGAACAGAAGAAGTACCGGTTCGAGTTGCTGGACGAGCAGGACGTGCGCGGGCGAAAGGCCTGGCGAATCGGCTTCCGGCCCGCGGACAAGAACGACATCGAGTGGGCCGGCGAGGCGCTCATCAACCAGCAGGAGTTCCAGCCCATCACTGTGTTCACGAAGCTGTCGCGCCGCATCCCGTTCGCGGTGCGCACGCTGCTGGGCACGGACCTGCCGGGCATCGGCTACAACCTGAACTATCAGAGGGTGGACGAAGGCGTGTGGCTCCCGGCGAGCTATGGCTCCGAGTTCGAACTGCACGTGCTGTTCTTTTTGAATCGCGAGATTAACGTCTCCACGGAGAGCTCGGGCTTCCGCCGGACGGCCCCGCAGCAGGTACAATAGCGTTACCACTATGAAGGGGAATCCGAAAGTAATCGCGCACCTGCAAGAGGCCCTCCGCGAGGAGCTGACGGCCATCAACCAGTACTTTCTGCACGCCGAGATGTGTGAGAACTGGAAATACGAGAAACTCGCGAAATTCATCAGGAAGCAGTCCATCGACGAGATGAAGCATGCCGAGTCGATCATCGAGCGCATCCTGTTCCTGGACGGCACGCCCAGCATGACCGAGACGCTGGAGATCAACGTCGGCGCCAACGTGCGCGCGCAGATCGAGAGTGATCTCAAACTCGAGCTGAACGCCGTCGAAATGTACAACAAGGCGGTGGAAGTGGCGCGCCGGGAGGGCGACAACGCTTCGCGCGAGTTGTTCGAGCGCCTGCTGAAGGACGAGGAGGAACACGTCGACTGGCTGGAGGCGCAGGTTCATCAGATGAACGAAATGGGCTACGAGCGCTACCTCAGCCAGCAGGTGCGGGAAGAATAGGATCAGACGCCGCGCGGTTGCCGGAACAGCAGGCGGAGCTGGCGCATCAGGTGCACCCGTGCGGCAAAGCCCAGCAACAGGGCCAGCGTGAAGGGGAACCCGGCGATGCGGGCCAGGGTGCGTAGGCCGCTGTCCCCCGCCAGACCGGCGCGGGCGGCGAAGAGTCTGCCCAGGATGCCGAAGCTGCCGCGATCGAACCAGAAGTAGTCGCCGTTCTCGTTAATGATCAACACCTTCGCCGGGAGGAGCGCGGCGAGGGCGAACTTGTACCGGGCGAGGTAGGGTTCGCCCGAGCAGATGATGGCCAGGATGTCGTAGCGGTGGGAACGCAGATCGCGGACGAGTCGGCGGCGCGAATTCCGATCAGCGTACTCGAAACTTCGCAGCACTCGCCCTTGCTCCGCGCGGAAAGCAGCGGGTACACCTCCCAGGCAGGTGAGAAGATCGACGTTGTCCGCCGAGTGCCGGTCGTAGAACAGCGCCAGGACTTTCTCGGCGATGGCGCGCGATCCGCTCTCCACCAGCAGCACGCGCGTGAACGGCACGGCGCGCCGGCTCAGAAATCTAAACACCCCAGCAGTAGTCCTCAACCACCTTCTCTATTGTTTCATCGCGCTCGGTGAGGCGCATCAGCTCCAGCCGGATGGCGTCCAGCAGCGCGCGCCAGCTTGCCTCAATGATGTTGTCGGAGACGCCCACGGTGGCCCAGCTCTTGCGATGGTCGCTCCACTCCACCAGCACACGCACCTTGGCGGCCGTGCCCTTCTTCGTGTCCAGCACGCGGACCTTGTAGTCGGTGAGGCGAACCCTGGCGATGGAAGGATACAGCGCCGACAGGCACTGCCGCAGGCACACGTCCAGCGCGTTCATGGGGCCGTGGCCGGTGGCTGTGGCCGAGTGCACCGTGTCCTGGATCTTCAGCATGATGGTGGCGGTGGTCTGGGTGTCGTCGGCGGTGGTCATGCGCGTGGCCACCTCATAGTTGACCACGTCGAAGAAGTGCAGTCCCGGACGGAGCGCCTCGCGGACCAGTAGCTCGAAGGTGCCCTCGGCCGCCTCCAGCTCATAGCCGTCGTGCTCGAGCTGCTTGATGCGTTCCAGCAGACCCCGCCGGGCCTCGTCGTCCAGCCGGTCGCCGAGCCCGTGCTGCTTCAGCTTGTAGAGCACGTTGCCGCGGCCGGAAAGATCGCTGAGCAGCACTCGCTGGCGATTGCCCACGGTCTCCGGTTTGACGTGTTCGTAGGTGCTGGCGTCCTTGAGCACGGCGCTGACATGTACGCCGCCCTTGTGCGCGAACGCGCTGCGGCCCACGTACGGCCGCTCGTTGGGCAGCGGAAGGTTGGCCAGCTCGGCGATGAAGCGCGCCACCGAGGCGAGCTTCTCCAGGTTCTCCCGCCCGATGCAGTTGTGGCCCAGCTTCAGTTCCAGGTTGGCGATGATGGAGCACAGATTCGCGTTGCCGCAGCGCTCGCCGTACCCGTTGAAAGTGCCCTGCACGTGCGTGCAGCCGGCCTCGACGGCGGCGATGGCGTTGGCCACGGCCACGTCGGAATCGTTGTGCGGGTGAATGCCCAGCACTCCGTCGAAGCGTTTGCGAACCTCGGCCACCACTTCCACCAGCCGGCCTGGGATAGTACCGCCGTTGGTGTCGCACAGCACCAGCGCATCGGCCCCGGCCTGTTTCGCGGCCTCCAGCGTGCGCAGCGCGAAATCGGGGTTGGCGAAGAACCCGTCGAAGAAGTGCTCGGCGTCGTAGAGCACCTCGCGGCCGTGGTCCTTCAGAAATCGCACGGTTTCCGAGATCAGCTCCAGGTTCTGCTCTTCGCTGATGCCCAGCGCGCGGCGGGTGTGCAGGTCCCAGCTCTTGCCGAAGATGCACACGGTGGGCGTCTCGGCCTCGATCAGCGAGCGCACGTTCGGATCGCGGTCGACGGGGTTCTTCGCGAATCGCGTGGACCCGAACGCCGTCATCCGCGCGTGGTGGAGTTTCTCCTCTTTCGCCCGCTTGAAGAACTCGCGATCCTTGGGGTTGGAGCCAGGCCATCCGCCTTCGATGTAGTCGATGCCAATCTCATCCAGCCGGTGGGCAATCATGATCTTGTCGTCAACCGAAAAAGAGACGGCTTCTCCCTGCGTGCCGTCTCGCAGCGTGGTATCGAAGGTGAAGATTCGCATGGCTCCCTTGTTCAATCAACCGCTCCGCTGCCGTCGCGGCTCAGTAACGTTACCGAGCCGCGAACGTGAGAGAGCGGTTTCCGTCTACTTGCGTACTGGCGCGGCCTCCTGCTGCGGCACACCCGCCTCCCGCTTCTTCTTAAGGAACGTCATCATCTCCCGCAGCTCGCGGCCCACCTGCTCCACCTGATGATGGCGCTGGGCCTCGCGCGCACCGAGGAAATTCTTCCGGCCGGTCTTGTTCTCGTTGATCCACTCTCGCGCGAACTGCCCGGACTGGATCTCGCCAAGGATCTTCTTCATCTCCGCGCGAGTCTGCTCGTTGATGATGCGCGGGCCGCGCGTGTAATCGCCATACTCGGCCGTATCGGAAATCGAATAGCGCATGTACTCCAGCCCGCCCTCGTGGATCAGATCGACAATCAGCTTCAATTCGTGCAGGCATTCGAAGTAGGCAATCTCGGGCGCGTAGCCGGCATTCACCAGCGTCTCGAAGCCGGCGCGGATCAGCTCGCTGGTGCCGCCGCAAAGCACGGCCTGCTCGCCGAAAAGATCGCTCTCGGTCTCTTCGCGGAAGCTGGTCTCGATGACGCCGGTCTTCAGACAGCCCAGCGCCAGCGCGTAAGCGAGCGCGGTTTCGAGCGCCTTGCCCGACGGATTCTGATGGATGGCCACCAGCGCGGGCACGCCGACGCCTTCGGTGAACAGCTCGCGGACACGATGCCCGGGGGCCTTGGGCGCCACCATGGACACGTCGACATCGGCCGGCGGCACGATGGTCCCGAAATGGATGGCGAAACCGTGCGCGAACATCAGCGTCTTCCCCGCCTTGAGGCCGGGCGCGATTTCGTCGCGATACAGGTCGGCCTGCAGGTGATCCGAGACGAGGATCATGATGATGTCGGCGGCCTTCGAGGCCTCGGCAACGGTCATCACTTTGAGGCCGGCGGCCTCGGCCTTCGGCCAGCTCCTGCTGCCCTTGTAGAGCCCGACCACCACGTCGCAGCCCGAGTCGCGCAGGTTGAGCGCGTGCGCGTGGCCCTGGCTGCCGTAGCCGATAATGGCTACCGTCTTGTCCTTGATTACGTCGAAACTTCCGTCACTTTCGTAGTAGCGTTTTGCCATGTGTGTGTTTTAAACCGCTTCTTCTTCTTTTGTTCGGCCGTTTTCTGCGCCGGCTCCGCGCGGGATGGGCGGCGCCAGCCGCAGTTTCTTCTTCTCCAGCGACACCGAGACGGTTCCCGAGCGGGTCACGTCGATATCGCCATAGCTCTGCATGACGGCGATGAATTCGTCCAGCTTCTCCGGGTCGCCGGTGGCTTCCAGCGCGAAGCCCTCGGTGGACTGGTCCACCACGCGCGCGCCGAAGATCTCCGCCTCCTTCAGGATGGCCGTGCGGTTGTTCAGCGCCGCGCGAATCCGCACCAGCGCCATCTCCCGTTTCACCGCCGGACCGTCGGTGAGGTCCGTCGCCTGCAGCACGTTGATCAGCTTGTTCATCTGCTTGATCACCTGCGAGCGCAGGCTGGGATCCACGTCCACCACGATGCTCATGCGCGACACCATGGGATCGAGCGTGCGCGCCACCGTGAGGCTCTCGATGTTGTACCCGCGGGCGCTCAGTACCCCGGTAATGCGCATCAGCGCGCCGGGTTTGTTTTCCACCAACAGAGAAATGATCTGTAGCATTTGTGCAACCCTTACACCGCAACCGGCTGAGGCGGCCCGAAGACCATCTCATTGATGGCCGCCCCGGCCGGCACCATCGGGTACACGTTCTCATACGACGATACGCGCACGTTCAGCAAATACGGCCCCGGATCTTTCACCGCCTCTTCCAGCGCCGCGCGAAGCTCACCCGGCTTCTCCACCGTACGGCCCTTGAAACCGTAGGCGCCGGCCAGCTTTTCCGGATCGGGGAAGCCGCTCAGCTCCACCGCGCTGAGGCGGTTGTTGTAGAACAGCTCCTGCCACTGGCGCACCATGCCCAGATAGCCGTTGTTCATGACGACGATCTTGATGGGCAGGGCGTGATTGGCGATGGTGGCGAGCTCGGGAATGGACATCTGAAAACCGCCGTCGCCGACAATCGCGAAAACCAGTTTGTCCGGGCGGGCGAACTGCGCGCCAATGGCGGCGGGCAGGCCGAAACCCATGGAGCCCAGACCGCCCGAGTTGAGCCACAGGCGCGGTTCGTTGAAGCGCAGGAACTGCGCCGCCCACATCTGATGCTGGCCCACGTCCGACGTGATCAGGGCCTGTCCGCCGGAGAGCCGGTCGATCTCCGCCATCAGGTGCTGCGGCTTGATCTCGCTGTCGGAGAACTCCGGCTTGATGGGACGCTCGCTCTTCCACTCGCGGACCTGCTTCCACCAGGCGCGCCGGGCGCCGGCGCTCTTCTCTTTCTCAGTGGGCGCCAGCTCCTTCAGAACTTTGTTGACGCGCTCGAGCACGCGCCGGACGTCGCCCACGATGGGCAGGTCGGCCACGCGATTCTTGCCGATCTCGGCCGGGTCGATGTCCACGTGGATCACGCGGGCGTGCGGCGCGAAGCCCGCAAGGCGGCCGGTGACGCGATCGTCGAAGCGAACGCCCAGGGCGATCAGCAGGTCGCACTCGGTGAGGCCCATGTTGGCGGCGTAGCTGCCGTGCATGCCGGGCATGCTGATGAAGTTCGGATGCGTGCTGGGCAGCGCGCCCAGTCCCATCAGCGTGTTCACCGCCGGCACGTCCAGCAGTTCCACCAGTTCGCGCAATTCGGCGGAGGCGCCCGCGGCGATGATGCCTCCGCCGGCATACACAAACGGCCGCTGCGCTTCCCACATCATCTGCGCGGCGCGCCGGATCTGTCCGGTGTGGCCTTCGGTGAAGACCTTGTAGCCCGGCAAGTGGATGGCGTCCACCGGCGTGTAGTGCGCCTGACCCTGGAACACGTCCTTGGGGATGTCCACCAGAACCGGGCCGGGGCGGCCACTGGCGGCGATGTAGAACGCCTCGTGAATCGCCGCGGGCAGGTCGGCCACGGTCTTCACCAGGAAATTGTGCTTGGTGCAGGAGCGCGTGATGCCGAATGTGTCCGCTTCCTGGAACGCATCGCTGCCAATCAGCTTCGAGGTGACCTGGCCGGTGAGAGCGACCACCGGGATGGAGTCCATGAGCGCGTTTACCAGACCCGTCACCAGGTTCGTGGCGCCTGGGCCGGAGGTGGCGCAGCATACGCCGACACGGCCGGTAGCGCGGGCAAATCCTTCGGCGGCGAAGCAGGCATTCTGCTCGTGCCGGACCAGGATGTGCCGGATCTGGTGATCGTACATGGCGTCATAAAGCGGCAGCGTGACGCCGCCCGGGTAGCCGAAAATGCACTCGACCTTTTCGTGCACAAGGCACTCGAGGAGCATCCTGGCTCCGCTCATCAGGGTTGAACTGGAAGCTGGCATGGGCATTTTGATTTTCTCATCCACAAGGGTCTAAAACGAAAAAAGCCATCGGCGGGGTCCAGTTGAGGAGTCCCGCCGATGGCTTTCGAATTCCAGATCCGAAGCCCTTCAGGCGGGGCCGGGTACGGCGACCTGAATAATAACGGCTACGAGCTTCGGAACTTGACCAGTAAGCACGGAGAGCGATGAGGCGAGACCCGGTTGGGTCACCTGAACATCGGCTCCACTCGCGCACACGGCCATAGAACAAGCCTATGACAGAAGTTTCGCAAATGCAAGAGGCCTTGTGCATTAGAAGCGCTTATCGGGACATTGGGGAGAGTGGGGTATTGTACATCGACACATATCATGATATATGTATATGTAGAGTGCACGATGAAGTTCCAAGTCACATTGCCGGATGATTTCGCTGAGGAGGCCCGGACCGTCTCGGCTCGCCTGCAGATTCCTCTAGCGCAGTTCATTCGTGAGAGCATGCAGCAACGGCTCAACGAGTTGCGCAAGCAGAAGAACGGCAAGCCACGGTTTCTGGAGCGCTTCAGCGGGGTGATTGACACCGGGGAGACCGATCTGGCCAGCCGGGTTGACGAGCTTCTTTACGGCGGTGATCCACACGAGTGACCGTATTCGTCGATACCAGCTACTTCATCGCTCGCATGCAGGCCAGCGATCAGTGGCACGCGGCCGCGGTGGAAGCGGACGACCCCACGCTCGATCTGGTCACCTCCAACGCTGTGATCAACGAGACGATCACGCTGTTGCAGATGCGCGGCTTCCTGTCGCTGGCGCTCGATTTCCTGCGGGAGATTCGCGCGGGCAGCGACATTCACGTCGTGTACGTGGACGCGGCTATTCAGGCGGAGGCCTGGGATCTCTATGCCCGGTATGCGGGACTCGGGGCCGGTGGAGTGGACTGCACCAGCTTCGCCATGATGCGCCGCCTCGGGATCAGGAAGGCATTCACCTTCGACCAGCATTTTCGCGCTGCCGGCTTCGGCGTTGTCGAAGCACGGGGCTAACGGGATCGCTGGGTACGGTATCATTCGATACATCGAATTCAATCCGGCGCGTGCGAATCTCGCATCGGAACCACGTTTATTTCGATATTCGAGCGCCTTCACAGGCTGAAGCCTGCGCCACCTTTTAGCAGAAGCTTATCAGTACCTGGTGGCACAGGCTTCAGCCTGTGTTTGAGGTGTCCCGGTTAGCTGCAGCCGCTGGTGCCGCCGCAGTTCTCGCACTTGTAGCAACTGCCGTTGCGCGTCATCAGCCCGCCGCATTCCGAACAGATCGGCGCGTCGGTCACCATCGGATCGAACTGCAGCGCCTGCTGCGGCTCCGGCTCGGTGGGACGCAGCACCGGAGCATTGCCCGCCTCCGTTACCAGCGCGTACTCCGGCCCCAGGAACCGCGCGCCCAGCCAACGGAAAATGTAATCCATGATCGACTTGGCGTAGGGGATGGTCGGATTGCCCGTCCAGCCGCTCGGCTCGAAGCGCACGTGGCTGAACTTGTCCACGAAGAACTTCAGCGGCACGCCATACTGCAGCGCGTAGCTGATGGACGTAGCGAAGCTGTCCATCAGCCCGGAGATGGTGGAGCCTTCCTTGGCCATGGAGATGAACACCTCGCCGGGCGTGCCGTCTTCGTACATGCCCACCGTGATGTAGCCCTCGTGCCCGGCGATGGAGAACTTGTGCGTCAGCGATTGCCGTTCGTCGGGAAGCTTGCGGCGCACCGCCTTGTAGACGATCTTCTCGGGCGCAGCCGTCTGCGCCTGAGCCGGGACGATCTTCTTCCCGTCTTTGTTGCCCGCGGTGTTGAGCGGTTGCGTGCGCTTGGAATTGTCGCGGTAGATGGCCACGGCCTTCAACCCCAGACGCCAGCTTTCGACATAGGCGTCCATGATCTCTTCTACTGTAGACTCTTCCGGCATGTTGATGGTTTTCGAAATGGCGCCGGAAATGAACGGCTGCACCGCCGCCATCATGCGCACGTGGCCCATGTGGTGAATGGAGCGCTTGCCATTCTGCGGACGGAAACTGCAATCGAACACCGCCAGATGCTCGTCCTTCAACTCCGGCGCTCCTTCGATGGTGCCCGTCGAATCGATATAGGTGACAATCTTCTCCGCCTGCTCCGGCGAATAGCCCAGCTTGATGAGCGCCTGCGGAACCGTGTTGTTCACGATGCGGATCAGGCCGCCGCCCACCAGCTTCTTGAATTTCACCAGCGCGAGATCGGGTTCGATGCCGGTGGTGTCGCAGTCCATCATGAAGCCGATGGTGCCGGTGGGAGCGATCACCGTGGTCTGCGAGTTGCGGAACCCGGCCTGTTCGCCCAGCGCATAGGCGTCGTTCCACACCTTCGCGGCGGCCTCGTACAGATCCTGCGGCACGCGCTTGTTGTCGAGCGCGTGGACGGCCCGGCCGTGATTCAGAATGACGTCCAGGAACGATTGCTCGTTCACCGCGTAGCCGGGGCAGGGGCCCACCGCCTCGGCGACGCGCGCGCTGGTCAGATAGGCCTGGCCGCACATGACCGCGGTAAGAACACCCGCCCAGTCGCGGCCCTGCGGCGAATCGTAGGGAATGCCCATGAACATCAGCAGCGCGCCCAGATTGGCGAACCCGAGTCCCAGCGGCCGGAAATCGTGTGAGTTCCTCGCGATCCTCTCGGTGGGATAGCTGGCGGCGTCCACGATGATCTCCTGCGCCAGAGTCACCGTGTCGCAGGCGTGCCGGAAAGCCTCCACGTCGAACTCGCCGCCAGGCCCCACGAACTTCATCAGATTCAGCGAGGCCAGGTTGCAGGCCGAATCGTCCAGGAACATGTATTCCGAGCAGGGATTGGAGGCGTTGATGCGGCCGGACACCTTGGAGGTGTGCCAGCGGTTCACCGTGGTGTCGAACTGCATGCCCGGGTCGCCGCACTGCCACGTCGCCTCGGCGATGCCGCGCAGCAGGTCGCGCGCCTTGTAGCGTGTCACCGGCTGGCCGCTGGCCACCGAGCGTGTCCACCAGTCGCGATCGTCCACCGTCGCTTCCATGAACTCGTCGGTCACGCGCACGGAGTTGTTGGCGTTCTGGAAGAAGATGGAGCTGTAGGCGTCGCCGTCGAGCGATGCATCGTAGCCCGCGTCGATCAGCGTGTGCGCCTTCTTCTCTTCCTTTGCCTTGCAACGGATGAAGTTCTCGATGTCCGGATGGTCCGCGTTGAGGATCACCATTTTGGCCGCGCGCCGCGTCTTGCCGCCGCTCTTGATGACGCCTGCGAACGCGTCGAAGCCCTTCATGAAACTCAGCGGCCCCGAAGCTCGTCCGCCGCCCGAAAGCAACCCGTTCTCTTCGCGCAGGGTGGAGAGATTGGTGCCCGTCCCCGAGCCCCACTTGAACAACATGCCTTCGGTCTTGGCCAGATCCAGAATGGACTCCAGCGTGTCGCTTACGGAGTTGATGAAGCAGGCCGAACACTGCGGCCGGCTCTCGCCCTTCTTCAACGGTACGATCGCATCGGACGCCTCGTCCCAGTACCAGCCGTAGCCACGCGCCTCCTTCACCCCGACGTTGAACCAGACGGGCGAGTTGAAACACGCCTTCTGGGTCAGCATCAGGTGCGCCAGCTCATTGCGGAAGTTCTCGGTGTCGACCGGCGTGCGGAAGTAACGTCCCGTCTGTCCCCATGCCGCGATGGTGTCCACCACCCGATGAACCAGTTGGGCGACGCTGCGCTCCCGGTCCGGCGAGCCGGCCTTCCCATGGAAGTACTTGCTCACCACGATGTTCGTGGCCGTCTGCGACCAGTCCACCGGCACCTCGACGTCGGTCTGTTCAAATATGATCTGGCCCTTGTCGTTGGCGATGGCCGCGTTGCGCAGTTCCCATTTCAACTCGTCGTACGGCGTCCGGCCGGGCTCGAGTTTTTGCGTGAAGTATCTCGGGAAGGTAACGCCAATGCGTTGCGAGGTCGGAAGCGACCGTTTCCCGTGCCTGAGCTCGCCCACCCGGGTGCTGAGGTCAACGCTGAGCTGTCCCATCTTCTTTTACTCCTGGTGCTCTGTCAGATTCTCGGGGGACCTGACGATTTTCGCAAATTCCCGGGCCTTCCGCTCGTGTACGTTAATAAACCATTAAGCCAGGGATGCACTGGCAATCATGACCCAATATGTAGTGGCAGGTCAAGAACTTTATCTATTAGATGTGCAGTACGTTACGAAGGTGCGGGGTATGGCTGTCGGACTGCTCCAATCCGGGCACGATGCAGAAATTGGGTCCCAATGTGTCCCACTGACACACCCCGCCACAGCCCGCCTCGGTTCTGGGCCGCCTGACACCCGTAAGTTGTTGATAAATGGTACCAGGACCATGGCTCCCCGATTGCTACATCAGAAGTGAATTGATTGAGGTAACTCTTTAGACCTGCCCTCTGATTGCAACGAGTAGGACAACGAAACGAGCAGGAGCGAAAAACGGCGTGCTTGCGGGAGCCGGTGTTCAATCTCTGACTTGCTCCTTCGGAATCTTGCTGGTTGCATCAGAGGGGCTTTTTTTAGGTCTCCGGACTCATCATTAGTATTACCGAGCTTCCCACGGACCCCGGGAAGCGGCAGTGCTGGCGTTCATGGTACAGGAATTGAAGGACGCGGGCCTGACCAGGAATAGCGCTGCCGTAGCCGGGTCCAGCCCGTTCCGGGCAAAGCGCATCGGACGCTGGTCGCCCTATCCAGCCTGCGAGGCCAGCGGTCCGATGCGTCCGTTCTCCCTTCTCAAGCGAGCCTGCGTAACGGAATCGTAACAGAAATTACAGTTTAAACTCCGACAACACTTGATTCACGCACTCGCGGTGTTTATACTGGCTTTTCTTGCTGCGGTGCAGTCTGGCATGATCGCTCGGGAAGATTTCGATCCACTGGGGCCCCAACGGGAGGCGGCGATGTTCTACGGCCTCTTTCTGCGCGGCCATTCCGCGGAAGTTTTGCGCCGGGACATCGACGTGCCCAAGCCCGTGCTGGACAAGTGGCGGAAACGCCACTATGAACCGAGCTTCCGCGATTCTATCCAGCGTATCTACTCGTACCGCAAGCAGGTTCTGGCCATCTTCGACGAGCTGGTGCTGTACGAAAAGGTCAGGGTACGGGTTCAGTAGCGGCGCGAATCCGCAGAAGAGAATCCCACAGCGGGGCAACCAGATCGAGTCGGAGCGCGTTGGGGCCGTCGGAGAGGGCGCGTTCAGGCGCCTCATGCACCTCGAAGAACACGCCATCCACCCCGGCGGCGACTGCGGCACGTGACAGCGGCGCGATGAACTGCGGTTGTCCGCCGGAGGCCGTGCCGGCGGCCCCGGGAGTCTGGACGCTGTGGGTGGCGTCGAAAATCACCGGCCAGCCGGCATCGCGCATGATGGCCAGTCCGCGCATGTCCACCACCAGATTGTTGTAGCCGAACGAGGAGCCGCGCTCGGTGAGCAGCACCCGCGAGTTGCCCGTGGAGGCTACCTTTTCCGCCGCGAGGTGGATGTCGTATGGCGCCACGAACTGACCTTTCTTGATGTTCACCACGCGGCCGCTACGGCCTGCCTCCACCAGTAGATCCGTCTGGCGGCACAGGAACGCGGGAATCTGCAGGATATCCACGGCTTCCGCCGCCGGGCCCACCTGGGATACATCGTGAACATCGGTGAGCACCGCATAGCCCCCGCCGCGCAGCCCGGCCAGAATCCGCAGGCCCTCCGCGGGCCCGGGTCCCCGGTAGGAATCGCCACTGCTGCGGTTGGCCTTGTCGAACGAGGCCTTGAAGACGAAGGTCCCGAGGATTCGCTTCAGCTCCCGCGCGAGGAAATGGACGTGCTCCACGCTCTCAATCACACACGGGCCGGCGATGGGCACCAGCGGACAACCGCGGCCGAACGCGATCGGCACGCCGGCGGAGGTGGTGAGCTCAACCATGTTCGGCGTGCGTGAGCTGCGGCTGATGGATGTGCTCGCCGCCGTGCGGCCTTTGCCGGTGATGCCGCAGAGCGGCGCCAATGAACGCCCGGAAGAGCGGGTGCGGCTCCATTGGCTTCGATTTGAACTCGGGATGGAACTGGCATCCCAGATACCACGGATGATCGCGGATCTCGCAGATCTCCACGTAGGTGCCATCGGGCGTCTGTCCGGTGAGGCACAAGCCGTGGTCGGTCAGCACCTTCTCGAAATCGCGGTTGAATTCAAAGCGGTGGCGGTGACGCTCGCTGATCTCCTCTGCGCCATAGGCCGCGCGCGCGAAGCTGCCTTCGGCCAGACGGCACCGATACGCACCCAGGCGCATGGTGCCGCCCAGCTCGTCCACGCCCTTCAACTCACGCAGCTTGTAGATGACGCGGTACGGCGCCGCCGGGTCGAACTCGGTGGAGTTGGCCCCCTTCAGCCCACACACGTTGCGCGCGTATTCGATCACCATGGTCTGCATGCCCAGACAAATGCCGAAGTAGGGAACCTTGTGCTCGCGCGCGAAGCGGATGGCGTTCACCATTCCCTCCACCCCGCGTAAGCCGAATCCGCCGGGCACCAGAATGCCGTCGTACTCGCGCAGGGATTCGACGCAGCCCGGCCAGTCGAGATGCTCGGCCACGATCCACTTGATGTTGACTCGCGTCCGGTGCGCCAGGCCGCCGTGCAGCAGCGCTTCCTTCAGGCTCTTGTAGGAATCTTCGTATTCGACGTACTTGCCCACCAGCCCGATGGTCACCTCATCGGTGGGGTTCTGCATGCGCTCGATCATGCCGGTCCAATGGCTGAGATTGCGGTCGGGCGCGTCGATCTTCAGCAGCTCGAGCAGGATCTCGTCCACACGCTGCTCGGCGAAAACCAGCGGGATCTCGTAGACCGATTCGACGTCGCTGGCGGTGATCACCGCATCCACGTCGACGTCGCAGAACAACGCGATCTTTTCCTTGAGGTCCTTCGAAAGCGGATGGTCGCTACGGCACATCAGCACGTCGGGCTGAATACCGATGGCCCGCAGCTCCTTCACGCTGTGCTGCGTGGGCTTGGTCTTGAGCTCCTGCGCCGCCGCGATCCAGGGGACCAGGGTGACGTGCACGAAGGCGGTATTCTCGCGGCCCAGCTCGTGCCGCAACTGGCGGATGGCTTCCAGAAACGGCAGCGATTCGATGTCGCCCACCGTGCCGCCGATCTCCACAATCACCACGTCCACGCCGTCGGCGACCTTGCGCGCACCGGCTTTGATTTCGTTGGTGACGTGAGGAATCACCTGCACGGTCTTGCCCAGATAATCGCCGCGGCGCTCGCGCGAGATGATGCGCTCGTAGATCCTGCCCGAGGTCAGGTTGTTGGCCTGGGTGAGCGGCGCGTGGGTGAAGCGTTCGTAGTGGCCGAGGTCGAGATCGGTCTCGGCGCCATCGTCGGTGACGAAGACTTCGCCGTGCTGGAAGGGGCTCATGGTGCCCGGGTCGACGTTGAGATACGGGTCGAACTTCTGCAGGGTGACGCGCAGGCCGCGGCTCTCCAGCAGGCAGCCGATGGACGCCGCCGCGATTCCCTTGCCCAGCGAAGAGACCACGCCGCCAGTTACAAAGATGTATTTCGCCACGTCAATGAACTCCTTCCGCGCGTAATGCAGTCGCTTCGAACAGCGTCGAAGCGCGTTCCAGATCCTCGGGTGTATCGACACCCAGCGAGTCGTACTCGGTCTCCGCAACGCGGATCCGGTAACCGTTCTCGAGGGCGCGCAACTGTTCCAGCTTTTCGGCCTTCTCGAGCGGCCCCACCGGCAGATCCGAGTAACGCAGCAGGAAATCCCGCCGGTACACATAGAGGCCAATATGTTTGAAGTGCGCGGTGCCGCCGGGCTCGCGCCCGTACGGTATGGGGTGCCGGGAAAAATAGATGGCGTTGCCGGCGAGGTCGGTCACCACTTTCACCACGTTGGGGTTGGCGATCTCGTCAGGGTTCTCGATGCGCCGCTTCAGCGTGCCCATGGGCGCTTCGTCGTCGTCGCACAGGGCCAGCACGGCGGCGTCGATGGCCGCGGGATCGATGAGCGGCTCGTCGCCCTGGATGTTCACGATGATCTCGGCCGCTTCGGCGGAGGCGACCTCGGCGATGCGATCGGTACCGGAGGCGTGATCGGCCCGCGTCATGCGCACCGGCGCTCCAAACGCGCGGGCGGCCGCCTCGATGCGCTGGTCGTCGGTGGCGATCAGGATCTTCGTGAGGTAGCGGGCCAGCGATGCGCGCTCGTAGACGTGCTGCAGCATCGGCTTACCGGCGAGAGGGGCGAGAGCTTTACCTGGAAAACGAGAGGAGGCGAACCTGGCAGGAATAATGCCCAGGATTCTGGTCGGCACAGTCGATTATAGCATGGGGGGTGCGGGGGAGGGATTGCATCCGAGTGGGTTGGGGGGACGTCGGATGTCCTCAGCGACGTTGTCAGCTATGACAACATCAGAAAGAAAAAATGTGCGGTAGATGACCTATGACCCACATGGTCCGGCCCATTTTCACTGAAGGAGATGTTGCGATGAAAACCGAAAAGCTGGAAGTGGTGCGCGGAAGCGGCAATGTCTTTCGTGACCTCGGGCACAAGAACGCGGACGCGGAGCAATGCAAGGCCATCCTGGCGGCCGAAATCATCAAGGCACTCGATCGGGATCGCCTGACCGTGCGCGCCGCCCACGACCGCACCGGCATCGCGGCGGCCGACTTCTCGCGCATCCGCAACGCGGACCTCGGGCGGTTCACCGTGGACCGCCTCATCTCGATCATCAACCGGCTCGGGTCGCGCGTCGAGGTGAAGGTCCGGGTGCGCCGTGCGACACGCGCCGAAGCGGCGGAAACTCGCGCGCTGCATGAGTTCGTTTCAACCGCCGCACGGCGCATCCTCGAGCGGACCGAATGGTGATTCGAGCGAACGCGCCCCCGCCGTCACAATAATCTCCTCAACCCCCTCAACAACATCCACACCCGACCGCCCCCACCCGTGCCATCTTCAAATCGCAGGCTGGCCAGCTTGAGCGTTGACGCATCGCCCACAAAGCGGTGCGAGTTGGTGTTTCCGCGCGAACCGGCGGAGGTGGTGACGGGGCGTTCCCCCGAAACCGCGCCGTTCGTCGTCGCTATAGCCGCCGGATCGAAAAACGAGAGGCCGCCGGATCGAAAAACGAGAGGCGGCCGAAGGATACGATGCCGGCATCCACAAGTCATTTGAAAGGCAGCGAGGTACGCGGGCGGATTCGGCCCCCTCTCGATCCGTTCGCTACGTTGCCGGATTCATGCACCGGCCGGGCGCCCGCAAGGGCGTCCGGCCCCTCGGCGCAATTCCCCAAACCCAAGGCACAAGTGTGCCCGCTCGGCTACCGCCCGGTCTGCCGCGGCGTGGCCCGCACGGCACGCTCAAAGGCCCAGCCGCGGATGTGGTTGATCTGCTCCTTCATGGTGCGCGATAGCGGCACGATGCTGACCGCGGTGCTGACCAGATCCTGATCGGTAAGCTCACGGTCGGCCAGGCGCGCTCTGGTCAGGGCCGATACCACGCACTGCTCGATCTCGGCGCCGGTCCAGCCGATGGTGAACTCCAGCAGTTGATCGATGTTGAAGCGGGACGCATCCTCGCCGCGGAGATTGAGGTGAATGCGGAAGATCTCCACTCGTTCCTCGTCCACCGGCAGGTCCACGAAGAACACCTCGTCGAAACGGCCCTTGCGGATCATCTCGGCGGGCAGCAGGTCGAGCCGATTGGCTGTGGCGGCGACGAAGAGCCCGCGCGTCTTCTCCTGCATCCACGTCAGGAAGAACGCGAAGATCCGGCCCTGTTCGCCGCTGGTCTCGGTGGACGTGATACCCATCTCGATCTCGTCGAACCAGAGTACGGCGGGCGCCAGGTCCTCCATCATCTTGCACGACGAGACGAAAACCCCTTCGGGCTTGCCGTGCCGCCCGGAGAAGATTTCGATCATGTCCAGGCGGTAGAGCGGAAGGTCGAAATGCGAGGCGATGGCCTTCACGCAAAGGCTCTTGCCGCAGCCCGGGATGCCCATCATGAGCAGCCCCTTGGGCACGATCTCCGCGCTCAGCGTGTCGCGCATCTGAAAGAGCTTGCGGCGCTCCAGCAGCCATTTCTTCAGGTTCTCAAGACCACCCACCTCACCGATGCCGGTGCCGCCGGAAATGTATTCGATGACGCCGCCGCGGCTGACCAGCGCCCGCTTCTCCTCCAGCAGGAACGGCACGGACTCGGGTCCCAGTTGCCGGCTGGCAGCTTGTGCGCGGCGCAGCGCGTAGCGTGCTTCGTCGAGGGTGAGCCCCTGCAGGGCGCGCGCGAACTGGTGCAGGATGGCCGGTTCCGCATCGACGCCCTCGTCGCGAAGAAACTCCCCCAGCTCGATCAGATCGGGAGTCCGCAGCTCAACGTACAGGAAGCTGCGATCGAGTTCGTCCGGGATGGCCCGGACGGGCGAGCTGACCACAATGAACTTTCTCTTGTCGAGACAGTTCGCGTAGAGGTCGCGCAGGCGGCGGCGGATCTCCGGTGATTCCCGGAGCGGCTCGTGAAAATCCTTGAGGTGGAAGATGGCGGGGTGCTGGTGCTCGTCGATGAAGTCCAGCGCGACGCGAGGATCGTGGGCGCCGGCCTCGGCTTCAGCTCCCTCGCGCCGCAGCCCCTCGGTGAGGCTCCACGTCCATACGGGCACGGGCTCGGAAGGGTCCAGCCGCAGGCCCACTTCGCGCAGCACTCTCGCTACTCGTTGCTCTTCCGTGGAACGGACGTAGGTGAGCGGCCGGCCGGACTCGAAGATCTCCCGAAGCATCTTCGACGCGCGGCTTTCGGTCGCCTGGAATTGTGCGGGAGGCTTTATGAGTTCCATTATCGACGATTCACTTCGCATCGAGTTTCGTCTCCACGCTGCGGACCTTGTCCTCCATGGACTGCTGGCGGTCGGTGCGCGTGCCGAAGCGCATGTTGGTGGAGATGCGCGGCACGCCCGCTTCATGCAGCACCTGGTGACAGCGCTTCACCGCGGCGAAGACGGCGTCCCACTCCCCTTCCACGTTGGTGCCGTAGGCGTGCAGCTTCGTTTGGAGTCCCGCTTCGGCGAACACGCGCTCGCAGGCGGCGATCTCTCGCGACACCGAAACACCGATACCCATCGGAATGATACAAACGTCAGCAATCACGTGCATCCAAACGACCCCCATTGCGATACCATCGTGGTTTCGGACTGAGCAACCATGACACGACGAGATCTGCTGAAGAGCACCATCGCGGTCTCCGCGAGCACCGCGCTTTCTTCGGAAGTGGCGTCCGCCGCTGCCAGCGGCGAGGATGCCAGCCAGGGCGTCTCGCCCAGGGAACGCCTGCTGCTCGATTCCGGCTGGCGCTTCAGCCTCGGCCACGCCGACGACCCGGCGCGCGATTTCGGATTCGGCGGCGGGAAAGCCGAGACGTTCGCCAAGTCCGGCGACCTGTTTCTACCCAGCAGCATTAAGTATGACGACAGCGCCTGGAAAAAAGTCGATCTGCCGCACGACTGGGCCGTGGAGCTGCCGTTCGGAAACGACAAGGCGTTGTACTCGCACGGGTGCAAGCCGCTGGGGCGCAAGTACCCGGCCACCAGCATCGGCTGGTACCGGCGCGTGTTCGACATACCGGCAGCCGACGCGGGCCGGCGCATCGCTCTGGAGTTCGACGGCGTATTCCGCGATTGCATCGTCGCCTTCAATGGGCATTATCTCGGCGGGAACCTCAGCGGCTACGCGGCCTTCCGTTTCGACGTCACCGATTTCGTCAACTATGGCGACAAGAACGTGCTGGTGGTGCGGGCCGACGCCTCGCTCAACGAGGGATGGTTCTACGAAGGCGCGGGCATTTACCGCCATGTCTGGCTGACGAAAACGTCGCCTGTGCACGTGGCGCACTGGGGCACGTTCGTACGCTCGGAGGTTGCGGGCAGCGCGGCAACGGTCCGGGTCACCACTGAGGTGGAGAATGACGGCGATGAGGAGCGCACCTGCCAGGTGGTATCGGCGGTGGTGGACGCGGAAGGCAAGGTGGTGGGGACGGTTCGGTCCGCCACCGCACCGGTAACGCCGTGGGGCCGGCTCGAATTCGAGCAGCAGATCGCTGTGGGGAACCCGGCGCTGTGGTCGCCGGACACACCGAATCTGTATCGGCTGCTGACCACCGTGGAGAGCATCGGCGCCGTGTTGGATCGCTATGAGACGCCGTTCGGCATCCGCACTCTGCGCTTCGACGCCAAAGATGGCTTCTTCCTGAACGGCCAGCACGTGGAGATCAAGGGCACCTGCAATCACCAGGATCACGCCGGCGTGGGCGCGGCCCTGCCGGACCGCATTCAGTACTACCGCGTCGAGCGACTGAAAGAGATGGGCACGAACGCCTACCGCACCTCGCACAATCCGCCCACGCCTGAGCTGCTGGACGCCTGCGACCGTCTGGGCATGCTGGTGATGGATGAAACGCGAACGATGTCGTCGAGCCGCGAGGGCCTGAGCGAGCTGGAACGCCTGATGCGCCGGGACCGCAATCATCCCAGCGTGGTGATCTGGTCCCTGGGCAACGAGGAACCGGAGCAGGAGACCGAACGCGGCGCGCGCATCGTAACCAGCATGAAGCGGCTGGCCCGCAGGTTGGACCCCACGCGTCCCGTTACCGTCGCGATGAACTACGGCGGCTGGCGCGGCGCCGCTCCTCTTGTGGACGTTCGCGGCATCAACTACCACGAGGGGGATATCGACGCGTATCACAGGCAGATGCCGAACCAGCCCATGGTCGGCTCGGAAACGGGCAGCACCGTATCCACGCGCGGCATCTACGCCAACGACAAAGAGAAAGGCTACCTCAGCGCCTACGACCTCAACTTCCCGCCGTGGGCGGCCACCGCCGAGCGCTGGTGGGGCGTCTATGCGGAGCGGCCGTTTCTGGAGGGCGGATTCGTCTGGACCGGGTTCGATTATCGCGGCGAGCCCACGCCGTACGGCTGGCCGTGCATCAACTCGCACTTCGGGCTCATGGACACCTGCGGCTTCGCCAAGGACAACTTCTACTACTACCAGGCGTGGTGGGGATCGAAGCCCGTGCTGCATCTGTTTCCGCACTGGAACTGGAAGGCAGGCCAGGAAATCTCGGTGTGGTGCCACACCAATCTGGAGCGCGTGGAGTTGTTCCTGAACGGACGCAGCCTGGGCGCGCAGAATGTCGTGAAGAACACGCACCTGGAATGGAAGGTGAAATACGCGCCCGGAGTGATCGAGGCCCGCGGCTATCAGGGGGGACAGCAGGTGCTCACGGCGAAGCGCGAGACCACCGGCGCGCCCGCTCGGATTGTCCTGCGGCCGGACCGCGCGCGCATCGCGGCCGACGGCGAAGACGTATCCGTGGTGGCGGCGGAAGTGGTGGACAGCCGGGGCCGCATTGTGTCCGTGGCCAACAACGAGATCGCGTTCAGCGTCGCCGGCAACGGGCGGCTGATCGCGGTGGGCAACGGCGATCCGAGCAGTCACGAATCCGACAAGGGCGACCGGCGCAGGGCGTTCAACGGCCTGTGCATGGCCATTGTGCAGGCCTCGAGGCAGGACGGAGCGTTGAAGATCACGGCTTCGTCGCCGGGCCTGGAAGGCGCCTCCGCCACGCTGGAGTGCGCGCCGGCCAGACCGCGGCCCACGGCGTAATCACCGGCCATGCTCAAGGTTTACCGCCGGGCTTTCCCTTACCTCTGGCGTTATCGCCGCGCACTGTGTCTCGGCATGGCGTCCCTCATCATGAAGGACGTCATGGGGGCGGCTCTGCCACTGGTGATCGGCGCCGGCGTGGACTCTCTGGTGAGAGGCTTCCAACTGGCCAGCCTGCTGCGGCTCGCGGCGCTGCTCGTCGCTTTGTCGCTGGCCAAAGGGATCTTCATGTACTGGATGCGCGTGATTCTGGTGGGCATGTCGCGCGACGTCGAGTACGATCTGCGCAACGATCTGTTCGCGCACATGATCCGGCTGTCTTCCGATTTCTTCTCGCGCTACCGCGTGGGCGACATCATGGCCCGCGCCACCAACGACCTGAACGCCGTGCGTATGGCGCTCGGTCCCGGCGTGATGTATTGGACCGAGACCGTGTTCACGATGATCTTCGCCATCGCCATCATGGTGAAGGTGGACTGGGTGCTTGCCGTCACCGTGCTGATCCCGGCGCCCGTGGTGAGCTTCGTCGTGGTGTATTTCGGCCGGCGCATTCACGACCGCTTCGAGAAGATTCAGGCGCTGTTCGCCGATATCAGCAGCCGCGTGCAGGAGAACCTGTCGGGCGTCCGCGTGGTGCGCGCCTACGTCCAGGAGAAGGCCGAGCAGGAGAAGTTCGAGTCGCTCAACCTCTTATACGTCGACCAGAACATTCGTCTGGCGCGCCTGTCCGCGCTGTTCAATCCGCTGCTGCAGGCGCTGGTGGGCGTGATGTTTCTCATCGTGCTCTGGGCCGGCGGCTACCGCATGTTGAACCATCACATCACGCTCGGCCAGTTCGTGATGTTCAACACGTTCATGGGACTGCTGATATGGCCCATGATCGCGCTCGGCTGGGTGGTGAATCTGATGCAGCGGGGCAAAGCGTCGTGGGAGCGCATCATGGAGCTCATGGACGAGCAGCCGGCCATCGCCGCTCCGCCACATCCCACGCGCCTTCCGGAGAAGTTGCGGGGCGAGGTTCGGTTCGACGGCGTGGGGGTGCGCTACCCCACCGGCGCGGCGCTGAAGAGAGTGAATCTGGAGATCCCCGCCGGTGCGACGGTGGCCGTGGTGGGGCACACCGGCTGCGGCAAGAGCACCCTGGTTTCGCTGATCCCGCGCCTGCTGGATACCACCGCGGGCAGCGTGCTGGTGGATGGCTTCGATGTGCGCGCGCTCGACCCGCAGGAGCTGCGGCGGCAGATCGGCTTCGTGCCCCAGGAGACGTTCCTGTTCAGCGCGACGCTGGCCCAGAACATCGCCTGGGGTGTGCCGGGCGCCGATCGCGCGTCCATCGAGCGCGCCGCGGGTCTGGCCGGCCTCGCTTCGGACATCGCTGCGTTTCCGGCCGGCCTCGACACGATGGTGGGGGAACGCGGCCTCACCCTCTCCGGCGGGCAAAAGCAACGCACCGCGATCGCGCGCGCCCTCCTGAGGGATCCCCGCATCCTGATCCTCGACGATGCGTTGTCCAGCGTGGATACCGTCACCGAGGAAAGGATACTCGAGGGGCTGGCGCAGATCATGCGCGGGCGCACGACCATCCTGATCTCGCACCGCGTCTCCACTGTGCGGCATGCGGACCGCATCTTCGTTCTCGAGCACGGCGAGCTGGTGGAGCAGGGCACGCACGCCGAGCTGATTGGCAACGGCGGCTACTACGCGGACCTGTATCAGAAGCAACTGCTGGAAGAGGAACTGGAAGCCATCTGAGGTGAGCCGATTGACAATCGGCTGCCGGTTGGCAACCGGCCCCACAGATTGCAGCCACTGTAGTGCTAATGAACCAGGCCCGCTTCCCACACCCGAAGACCCGACCGGCTTAAACGGATGGGAATGCTCTGGTATCCCGCCTCGCCAGCTTGTACTTCGCGTAGCATCGCCCGTCTCACAGTCCGGTCAGGTCCACTCAGAATGGTGACGGAGCCTCCCGCTCCTCCCGCGCCGTTCACCTTCCAACCGATCGCGCCGTGCTCGGCGGCAATCTCGATGATGCGCCGATGATCGGGGCCGATGAGAGCAGGATGCAGATTGGCCTGGGCGTCTGTGTTCTCAATCATGGCTCGACCCAGGCTCGCGAAATCTCCCACGAGCAGAGCGTCCCTGGATCTTGCCGCGGTCTCCCGCAACGGCCGCAGGTTGTCCGCCTCGGGCCCGGCGCTCTCCAACTCCCGAATCACCATCTCGTGCACCTGCGAGGAACTGTGGGCGATTCCGACGAAGATCAGGGAGAGGCGGCTCTCCAGCTCCCACCAGATCGGGTCCGGCACCACTACCTGACTCACGGAAGCGCGCGGGTATTCGAACATCTCGATGTAGTTGATGCCCCCGTAAGCAGACGCGATCTGATCCTGTATGCCGCATTGCTGTCTGAGCAGCTCGGTCTCGATCTTGTGTGCCGCCTGTGCTACCTGGTGCGGCGTCATCTGTCCGGGAGTGAGCGTGTCCAGCGCCCCAATAAGGGCCACGCTCACCGCCGCGGACGTTCCCGTCGAACAGCCGCCCGGCACGTCACTGTGGATGGCCAGTTCGATGGCCACGCCAGCGGGGATCTTCATGAAGTCGATGGTGGCTTCCAGCAGAGGCTGTCTGGTGTAGTGGCCGCCTGGCTCGCCGATCATGTACCGCTCGCCGTAGTTCTCGGCGTTGACGGTGATGCGTTGCTCTCCCCCGTGGTGCTCGTACACCTTCATCTGGACTTCCACACAGGGATAGACCGCGATGTTGAAGATCCTGCCGTACCGGGCGAACCAGGTGTCGGTCCAACCGCCGTTGTCGCAGATGCGAATTGGCGCGACACTCTTGAGTAGCCGGAGTGGCCGATCATCACTATGGGTCATCCTTTCGGGTAATATCACAATTCAGGAGCCGTGGGGCAGGTTGTTAACCAGGTTGTTAACCTGCGGCCGATTTTCAATCGGTCCGCCCGCACGCTACATTGAGACCGAGGACTTCCCGTGGTCCAGTGCCTGGCCGATTGCCAATCGGCCGCCGATTGGCAACCGGCCCCACATATGAAAACCGATGACCTTTACGACATACGCAGCCGCGCGCCGGGCCCGCAGGGTTCGTTGCCGCTCACCGAAGAAATGCTGCGCCATCGCCCGTCCGGCGACCTGTTCGGGTTGTCGCAGGATGCCGGCATGGGATGGGACCCGGCAAAGCTGGGTGGCCCCGAGTTTCTGATCCTCAGCACGCACGGCGGTCTGCGGGCGCCGGACGGAACGCCGGTGGCGCTCGGGTATCACACCGGCCACTGGGAAGTGAACCTGCTGGTGGAAGCCGCGGCCACCGAGTTGAAGGCTGCCGGCGCCGTGCCGTTTGCGGCGTACTGTACCGATCCCTGCGACGGCCGGACGCAGGGCACAACGGGAATGTTCGACAGCCTGCCATATCGCAATGACGCCGCGACCCTGCTGGGCAGGCTGATTCGCTCGTTGCCAACCAGACGAGGCGTGATCGGCGTGGCCACCTGCGACAAGGGTCTGCCGGCCATGATGATGGCGCTGGCTGCCAGCCGCGATCTGCCGTGCATTCTGATCCCAGGCGGCGTGACGCTGCTGCCCGAGGATGGGGAAGACGCCGGCCGTGTCCAATCCATCGGCGCGCGCTTCGCGCAGGGAGAGATCACCCTCGAGCAGGCGGCTGAGGCGGGGTGCCGCGCGTGCGCGTCGCCGGGTGGCGGCTGCCAGTTTCTGGGCACCGCCGCGACGTCGCAGGTGGTTGCCGAGGCGCTCGGCCTGACACTGCCGCATGCCGCGCTCTCGCCCTCGGGCCATCCCATCTGGCTGGACATGGCCAGGCGCTCCGCGCGCGCCGCCCTCGAGCTGGCCGAGCGAGGTATCCGCTCGCGCGAGATTCTCACGTCCGCCGCTGTCCGCAATGCCATGGTGGTGCACGCGGCGTTCGGCGGCTCCACCAACGTCATCCTGCATCTCACCGCGGTGGCTCACGCGGCCAGGTTGCCTCGCCCCTCGGTTGCCGATTGGACGGAAGTAAACCGCGCCGTGCCCCGCCTGGTGGACGCTCTGCCCAACGGCCCCCGGAACCATCCCACCATACAGGTGTTCCTGGCCGGCGGCGTGCCCGAGGTCATGCTGCATCTGCGCCGAATGGGCCTGCTGGATACCAGCGTCCTGACGGTGACCGGCGAATCGCTGGAGCGCGCTCTGGACTGGTGGGAACACTCCGAGCGCCGCGCGCGCCTCCGCCAGGTGCTGCAGGAGCGCGATGGCGTGGATCCCGACGACGTCATTGCCGACGCGGCATCCGCGCGACGCCGCGGGTTCGCGTCCACGGTCTGTTTCCCGCGGGGCAACATCGCCCCGGAGGGCGCGGTGATCAAGAGCACGGCCATCGATCCATCGGTGGTCGACGGCGATGGCGTCTACCGCAAGACTGGAACCGCGCGCGTCTTCCTCAGCGAGCCGAGCTCCATTGCCGCGATCAAAGACGGCGCCATTCGGCGCGGCGACATCCTGGTTTTGATCTGTCGCGGTCCGTCCGGCGCGGGTATGGAAGAAACCTACCAGCTCACCGCGGCCCTCCGGTATCTTGAAAGCGGCAAGCACATCGCACTGATCACCGACGCCCGCTTCAGCGGAGTCTCCACGGGCGCGTGCATTGGTCACGTTTCTCCCGAGGCTCTCGCCGGCGGACCCATTGGCAAACTGCGGGACGGCGATATCATCGAGATCGTTGTTGACCGGAATCGTCTGGAAGGAACCGTGAACCTGGTTGGCAGCGACGGCCTGGTATTCGGGGCGGAGGAGGGGACCCGCGTTCTGCAGCAGCGCAGCTCCCGGCCCGACCTGCGTGCCGACCCGGCGCTGCCCGATGCTACGCGTCTGTGGGCGGCGCTCCAGGACATCAGCGGGGGAAGCTGGGGCGGCTGCGTGTACGATGTCGAGTCAATTCTGCGCGTGATCGAAGCTGGCCGGCGCGCGATTTCTTCGGTAACCCCGGAGGCATAGAATAGGGCTGGAACCGCGCGACAGCGACCGGCGTCTTTCCCAGCGGATCGGATTCCAGAAAACGGGGGTGCGGCAATGAAACGGGGTGCATTGGTCTTGTTTGCGACCGGGCTTCTGCCTCTGTGGGCAGGCGAAGGATTGCATCCGCGCGGCGACGCCACGGACTATCCCGCGCATGCTGCCGGCGCGGGCATCACCCTGGGAGCAAGGGTGCTCCGGGCAGACCTGGTTCGGCAACTTTTTGTCACGGACCTGAACCGCGGCGGATATGTTGTGGTGGAACTGGCTGTCTATCCCGAGCCCGGCAAGAGCGCCGATATCGTGCCGCAGGACTTCTTCCTGAGCCAGGGCTCGGATGAGAATGGCTCGCGCGCGGCCACTCCGCAGGCCATCGCGGCGATGCTCACGCAAAGTAGCGAGGCACAGCGCCGGCGTCCCATAGGGAAAGACGTCACACTCTATCCAACCGCGGACGTGGGCTACGAAACGGGGATCGACCCGATGACGGGCCGGCGGGTCAGTGGGACCTACGCCGGGGGCGGGATGGGCGTTGGCATTGGCGGACCGCCGGCAGCACCGCCCCCGCCGCCCGGCGCCGTCGCGTACGAGCGGGATACCATGGCGCAGGAACTCTCCGACAAGGCATTCCCCGAGGGGACGGTCACCGAACCTGTCGCCGGCTACCTGTACTTCCCGAAGCCGTCAAAGAAGGCGAAGGGACCATTTGACCTGACCTGGTACGCGCCGTCGGGCAAGGTGCACCTGAGCGTGCCGCAACCGGAGAAGAAGTAATCGCGCAGCAGCCCGGAAATATGGGATGGAAGGCACAACTCGCGGGTTTGGCGCTAATCGCGGCCGGACTCGCGGCTCAGCGCAACCCGAGTCAGGTGCCCCCTTCAGACCAGCACGGGCCCGCGGTGCAACCTGCCGCCGCCGGTGAGCAGCCGGTCTCCGACAAGCCACCCTCCACCCTGGATCAGCCCGCCACGGTCACGCGGCCGTCGAATCATTTCACCGCAAAATGGCAGGCAAAGGTCCTCCCGGAAGGGCTCTCATCGTTGCCCGCGATTCCTCTCGTGATTCCCCGGTACGAGGGCAGGGTTCTGTGGAAATGCCACGTTGAACACATCTTCGGGGATGGCAACGTAGTCTACCGGGTCGAGCCCGGTGATATCCTCAGCCCTCCCGACACGAGCGCGGGAATCCCGGACGACTGCCGGGTCACCATCCGGCTGGAGGGGTATGTAACCGCCGAGGTCACGCTCCATCACCAGGCTGTGGTTGCCTTGAAACGGATTGGCGCACGCGAAGCCTCGACGGTCTCTGTTTCGTCTCTCGAGGTGCCGGAAGAAGCGCGTAAGGCCTGGGAGAAGGGAGTCGAAGAGATCAACAAGGAAAAATGGGACAAGGCCCGGAAGGATCTCGAACGGGCGGTCGCCATTTGGCCGAAATACGCGCCGGCATGGACGGATCTGGGCGAGGTTTACAGGCAACAGTCCATGGACCACGAAGCGCGCGCCGCATACGAGCGGGCCTTGCAGGCCGACCCGAAATACGCCAGAGCTTACGTGCCGGCGGCCCGGCTGGCGTTGGATGAGGGGCGCGCGGAGGATGGTCTGCGCCTGAGCGAGCGGGCGCTGGCAATCAATCCCGTTGAATTCCCCGAAGCCTGGTTCTACCACGCTGTGGCGAATTTCAATCTGAAGCGGTTGGACGCCGCCGAGACCAGCGTGCAACGAGCCATGGAACTCGACACCAGGCACGCGCTGCTGCCACGCGCGGAGCATTTGCTCGGGTTTGTACTGGCGCAGAAACGCGAGTACCAGCAGGCGCTGGTGCATCTGCGGAACTACGTGCGGATTTCTCCGTTGGCGACCGACGTGCCCGAGACCATTAGTTTGATCGCGACGCTGGAACATATCGCTCCCGGCAAGTGATGGCGACGGCCTGCCAGCCGGCCCCCGCATTGCTAGTGGCGTGCGCACCACAGCACCGTGACGGCCAGTGTGCTAGCGTTGAATTTAGGTCCTTTATTTCATTTGCAGGGAGAAATACTATATGCCACTCGTGTCAATGCGGCAGGTCCTCGATGAGGCGGCCAAAGGCGGCTATGGCGTTGGAGCTTTCAACGTCAACAACATGGAGCAGATTCAATCGATCATGGAGGCGGCGCGCGAAACAAAGTCGCCCGTGATTGTTCAGGCCAGCCGGGGCGCCCGCGCCTACTCGCAGGATCGCTTCCTTTATCATCTGATGCTGGCGGCCACCGAAGTCTACCCGGAAATCCCCACCGTGCTGCATCTGGACCACGGCAACAGCGTGGAAACCTGCAAGTCGGCCATTGACATGGGCTTCACCAGCGTCATGATGGACGGCTCGCTGATGCCCGATGGCAAGACGCCGTCCTCGTTCGAGTACAACGTGGACGCAACCCGCCGCGTTGTCGAAATGGCGCACGAGAAGGGCATCACCGTGGAAGGCGAGATCGGCTGCCTTGGCGGTATTGAAGACGGCCACGGCGCCGGCCTCGACGGTCTCGCTCACCTTACCGATCCCGATCAGGCCGTGGAGTTCGTGGAGAAGACCGGTCTGGACGCTCTGGCCATCGCCATCGGCACCAGCCACGGCGCGTACAAGTTCACCAGCAAGCCCACCGGCGAGACGCTCAAGATGGACGTTCTCATCAAAATCCACCAGCGCCTGCCCAACGTGCACCTGGTGATGCACGGCTCCTCGAGCGTTCCGCAGGATCTGCAGGACATCATCAACCAGTATGGCGGCAAGCTGAAGCCCACCTGGGGCGTGCCGGTGGAAGAGATCCAGCTCGGCATACGCAACGGCGTGCGCAAGATCAACGTCGACACCGACAACCGCCTGGCCATCACCGGCGCGATTCGCAAGGTGTTCGCCGAGAAGCCGGAAGAGTTCGATCCGCGCAGCTACATGAAGCCGGCGCGCGAGGCCATGAAGAAGGTTGTGGCGCTGCGTATGACGCAGTTCGGCCAGGCCGGGCACGCGGGCGACTACCAGCCGATTTCGCTCGCCGATATGGCGAAGCACTACGCCGCGCAGCCCGTGCACGCGTAGCCGGTTCCTGCCCAATTCCATTCGAGCGGCGTGGGATAATTGTTCCCATGTCACTCGAATCGGGAAAAATCAAACACATGAAGGCGCTGGCGAACGCCGCGGGCGTCATCGCCGCCGCCGCCATGGACCAGCGCGGCAGTCTCCAGAAATCCATCGCCTCCGCCAAAGGCATCGACTCAAAACAAGTCACCGACGAAATGATGTCGGAGTTCAAGGTGGCAGTGTCGAAAGTGCTCACGCCGCACGCCAGCGCGATTCTGCTCGATCCGGAATGGGGTCTTCCCGCGGCGAAGGCGCGCTCGTCGAACGCGGGACTGCTGCTGGCCTATGAGCTGAGCGGATACGACAATACCCAGCCGGGCCGCCTGCCCGATCTGCTTCCCCACTACTCGGTGAAACGCATCGTGGACGCGGGCGCAAACGCGGTGAAGATTCTGATCTACTACACGCCCCTTGAGGACGAGAAAATCAACGACATCAAGCATGCCTTCATCGAGCGCATCGGCGCCGAATGCGAGACGTACCAGATTCCGTTCTTCTGCGAGTTCGTGGGCTACGATCCGCAGGGCGGCGATGAGAAAGGCATCGAGTTCGCCAGGAAGAAGCCCGAGGTGGTGAAGGGCTACATGCGCGAATTCTCGAAGCCGCAATACAAGGTGGATGTGCTCAAGGTAGAGGTGCCCATCAACGCGAATTACGTGGAGGGCTCCAGCGTGTACAAGGGGCAGAAGGCGTACTCGCGGGAGGAGGCGCTCGCTCATTTCCGGGAAGCCGCGGACATCGCGACGAAGCCGTTTATCTATCTGAGCGCGGGCGTGAGCAATGCGCAATTCGTGGAATCGCTGAACATGGCGGGCGAGGCGGGAACCGATTACTCCGGCGTGCTGTGTGGCCGCGCCACGTGGAAGGAGGGCATCCCCGTGTACGCGAAGCAGGGCGTGAAGGCGCTGGAGGACTGGCTTTCCACTGAGGGAGTGAAGAACATCAACGCGGTGAACGCCGCCATTCACACCGCGAAGCCCTGGTACAAGAAAGCGGGCGTCGCCGCGTAGGCCTGCTTACTTGATTCCGTCGGCGGCAAACGTGTTTTCCTGGCCGAAGTCGGTAACCTCTCCGGCCTTGATCTCGTGGACATCGCACCTGTGGTATGGCAACACGTTCCACTTTATCTTGAAGCAGGTGGTAACGTACTTCCCGGGCGGCAGATTCGGCGCGAACCAGTGACCTGAGCTGTCGGTGTGGGCGGACGGGCTTGCAGCAAAGTCTCCCAGCTCGACCCGGTTCGTGTAGATGGGCACGTCGGCCCGCGGCGCGCCTTTGTAGAACATGACACCGCGCGCATGGCCCTTGCCCGGATCCGGCGGCGCCGGGGTGTCCTGCGTCCACGTTGTGCCGGCAAGCAAGATCAGTATTGACAGAAATCGGATAAAGCGAAGCATAGAGAAAGACGCCATTTTATATCAGTATCACTTCTTCACCAGCTTGTTCATGAAGTTGGCGAACAGCTCGGGTCCCGGTATCGCCGGCTGGGCGTCCTCTCGATGTTCGGCGGCCCACTCCAGCAACAGCGGCAGGGCCATCCAGCGCGCGGGCTGGTCTCCCTCTCCGTCACTGAAGCGATACAGCACGCGGGACACCTTCGCCGGCAACTCCACCATGAGGATGTTATCGGCGCGAGGCGTGGAGCAGTTCTCCGCCGGCGACGTGACCAGATACTCGCGGCAACTCGCCGGCCGGTGCGGATGGATGCTGCAGCCCTCGTCTTCGAGAAAGGGACAGGCCAGACCCTGGCGCAGGTACTCAAGTCCCAGGCGATTCCGCTCGGCCGGGTCGGACGGCGGCTCCGCGCGCAACCGCTCCAGCAAGCCGCTCGCCGCCAGCGCCTCCACCACCTCGGTGAAACGGGCCGTCACGCGCTGCTTCCGATCCTCGGGCATGGCCGCAATCAGGTCGGCAAGGTAGCGCGCCTCGGTTTCGCTGATGGCGATAATCTGTCTGCAGCACGCGCCGCAACCGGCCCGGCATGAAACGCGCCTGCCCTGCGATTCCACCTGCTCCACGGCGGCGCCGATCAGCGCGTCGTTGAATTCGTGCAGCACCGGCAACAGGTCTACGGGCCGGATGGGCTCGGCGGGAACCTGAATGCGCGCGGACATCGTGTGGCCGCCAAACCGCAGATCGAACCGAACCTCGGGCACACCCGATTATAATGAGGCTCGCATGGACGTGGAACTTCTGACGCGCGTGATCGACCCCGTACGGGTCCTCACGCGTCCCATTGAGCGGACCGCCTACGCCGCCGATGCCAGCGTCTATCGGATGATTCCGCGCGCGGTGGTGCTCGCCCGCGGCGTCGAAGAGATTCAGGCGTTGTTCCACTTCAGTCACCAGCAGCGCATTCCGCTCACGTTCCGCGCGGCCGGAACCAGTCTCTCCGGCCAGGCCGTCACCGACGGCATTTTGGTGAAAGTGGCGCGGCACTGGCGCGACGCACGGGTGGAAGCGGGTGGCAACAGGGTGCGCGTGCAGCCCGGCGTGATTGGCGGGCACGTCAACCGGATGCTGGCGCCGTATCGCGCGCGCATCGGTCCCGACCCGGCTTCCATCCACGCCTGCATGATGGGCGGCATCCTTGCCAACAACTCCAGCGGCATGTGCTGCGGCGTCGCGCAGAACGCGTATCACACGCTTCGCTCGCTGACGTTTGTGCTGCCGTCGGGCGCCGTCATCGATACGGCCGACCCCGCGGCCGATGACCTTTTCCGCGCGCGCGAACCAGCCCTGGCCGAGGGCCTGGAGCAATTGCGCGCAGAGATCCATTCGGACCCGGCTCTGTGCGAGCGCATTCGCGCGAAGTACCGCAGCAAGAACACCACCGGCTACTCGCTCAACGCGTTCCTCGATTACGAACGGCCCGTGGACATCTTTGGGCGCCTGCTGATCGGCTCCGAGGGCACGCTGGGCTTTATCGCCGAAGCGGTGCTGGACACCGTTCCCGATCTGCCGGTGAAGTACACCGGGTTGCTGCTGTTTCGCGATTGCCATGCCGCCTGCGCGGCGATCCTGCCGTTGCGCGATGCCGGCGCCAGCGCCCTCGAGTTAATGGACCGCGCGGCCCTGCGCTCGGTGGAGGATCAGACGGGTTGCCCGCCTTCGCTGAAGTCGCTCCCCGCTGGAGCGTCCGGCCTGCTGGTGGAGTTTCAATGCGCAGACGAAGCGGATCGCGCCCGGCTGGAGGAGCGCGCGCAACATGCTTGCGATGCCGTGGGCGAACTGCAGCTCCTCGAGGCGCCCTTGTTCACCCACAACGCGGCGGAACAGGCGGCGTTGTGGAAGATCCGGGCGGGGATGTTCCCCTCGGTTGGCTCGGTGCGCCGCAGCGGAACCAGCGCGATTATCGAAGACGTCGTGTTCCCGGTTCACCGGCTCGCCGACGCCGTCCTCGATCTCGAGCGCCTTTTCGCAAAACATGGTTACGACAATGCCATCATTTTCGGGCACGCCAAAGATGGCAACCTGCATTTCGTGATCACGCCATCGTTCCACCAGCAGACCTCTATCGATCAGTACGCGCGGCTCATGGATGACGTGGTCCGTCTGGTGGTGGAGCGCTACGATGGGGCGCTCAAGGGCGAGCACGGTACCGGCCGCAACATGGCACCCTTCGTGGAGACGGAGTGGGGCTCCGCGGCGTATCGCGTGATGAAGCGCGTGAAAGAGCTGGCCGACCCGCAGAACCTGCTCAACCCCGGCGTCATCATCAACCCGGACCCGCTGGCGCACTTGCGCGACCTGAAGAGCCTGCCCACGGTGGAGGACGAGGTGGACAAGTGCATCGAGTGCGGATACTGCGAGGTTCGCTGCCCCAGCCGCGATCTCACCCTGACGCCCCGGCAGAGAATCGTGGTGCGGCGAGAGATGGCGCGAGGTCGCGACATGGCCGCGGCCCTCGATGCCGATTTCCGGTACATGGCGCTGGACACCTGCGCGGTGGATGGACTCTGCGCCACGGCCTGTCCCGTCGGCATCGACACCGGCGCGTTGACGAAGCGCCTCCGCCGCGAACGGCATTCGGCGTTGGCACAGCGTTTCGCGCGATTCCTGGCGAGCCACTTCGCGCTGCTGGAGCACGGGGCGCGCCTGGCGTTGCGTGCTGCGCGCTGCCGCCGTCCTTTCACCGAGCGCGCCGGTGCCGAAGCCGTCTACTTCCCGGCGTGCATCTCGCGCGTACTGGGGCGGCTGCGCGGCGAGCCTGACGACATGTCTCTGATGGAGGTGTTCGTCGAAGTGGCCTCGCGCGCGGGCGTGCGCGTTTTCATCCCGACGGACGTGCGCGGAACCTGCTGCGGCGTGCCGTTTTCTTCGAAAGGCTACGACCAGGCGCACGGGCTCGCCGTTAATCGGACCATCGAGCGTTTCTGGCAATGGTCGGACCAGGGCCGCCTGCCCATCGTCGTCGACGCCAGCCCGTGCACGTATGGGCTGCTCACCTGCCGTCCGCACCTGACACCGGAGAACCGGCGGCGCTTCGACCAGATGCAGGTTCTCGACAGCGTCCGCTTCGCGCACCAGCGGCTGCTCCCGGGTCTCACCGTCACGCGGCCACTTGACGCAGTGGCGCTGCATCCGGTCTGCTCGCTGATCAAAATGGGCCTGGCATCGGAACTCGAAGCCATCGCGTCGGCGTGCAGCCGGCAGGTCACCGTGCCGCCCAGCGCCGGCTGTTGCGGATTCGCCGGCGACCGCGGGTACCTGTTCCCGGAGCTCACCGAATCGGCAATGCGTCTGGAAGCCGCCGAAGTGCGCGCCGGCGCGTTCGACGGTCACTATTCCAGCAGCCGCACCTGTGAAATCGGCCTGACCCGCGCTACCGAAAGCGTGTACAGATCGTATCTACATCTGATCGAGCGCGCGACGCGCCCCTGACGTTTCGCGGAACCACCGCTCGGCTTCGTGCGTATTCCCTTGCACTGGAGAACCCATGCGCCTCTGGCAAGACGTCCGCTATGGTGTCCGCTCGCTGCAAAGTTCCCCCGGCTTCGCGTTGACCGCCGCTCTCACCATCGCCCTCGGCATCGGCGCCACCACCGCCATCTTCAGCACCTGCGACGCCATGCTCTGGAAGCCCGTGCCGTTGCCACATCTCGACACCCTGGTAGGTGTGGAGCAACGTGAATTCGACGACCCGAACCACTGGGACACGGCGACGCCCGCCGACATCGAAGAGATTCGCCGCGCCAACACGTCGCTGGCCAATCTGGCCAGTTGGGAGGGCGGCCTCGCGAATCTGGCAGGCGCGGGCGTGACCCCCGATCGTGTCCCGCAGGCTCTGGTGACCGCGAACTTCTTCGACGTCGCGGGCGTGCAGCCGGCGCGCGGACGCGCCTTTCAACCGGGCGAAGATCAACCCGGCCAGGATCACGAGGTCATTCTGAGCGACCGCCTCTGGCACGGCCGATTTGGCGGGGACCCCAACATCGTCGGCCGCACCATCCGGCTGGACGACGTGCCCTTCACGGTTACCGGAGTGATGCCCTCCAGCTTCGATTTTCCATTGTCCACCGAAGTGTGGACGCCCATGGGGCTCACGCCCGAACAGCGCGTGTCGCGCCGCGCGCAGATCCTGCAGTCCATCGCACGGCTGAAGCCGGGACGCACCGTGGAACAGGCCGCGGCGGAGATCGACGGCATCGCGGCAAGACTGGAAAAGACCTATCCCGACACGAACAAGAACCGCCACTTCCTGGTATGGCCGGTCCTGAAGTTCATCGTGGATTATGAAACCCGGCAGTACCTGGTGATGCTGCTTGGCTCGGTGCTGTTCGTGCTCCTGATCGCCTGCGCCAACGTGGCCAACCTGCAGTTCGCGCGCGCTACCGGACGGCTGCGCGAGGTGGCGGTGCGCCGGGCACTGGGCGCGGGCCGCTGGCGGGTGATCGCGCAACTGGTCACCGAAAGCGTCCTGCTCTCCTTCGCCGGGGCCGCACTCGGCCTGCTGGTGGCTTACTGGGGACTCAACCTGATTCGTGGCGGCATGCCCGCCGAGGTGGAGCGCTGGGTGCTCGGCTTCAATGACATTCATCTCGACAGCCGGGCCCTGCTCTTCACGCTGGCGGCCGCGGTGGCCAGCGGTGTTCTCGCGGGTCTGGCGCCGGCCTGGCAATCGTCGCAGCCGAGTCTCACAGATGCCCTTCGCGAAGGCGGCCGCGGCACGTCGTCCGGCAAAGCCCGGCAGCGGCTGCGCAACATTCTTGTCGCTTCCGAGATTGCGCTGGCCGTGGTGCTGCTCGTGGGAGCGGGTTTGATGGTTCGCGGATTCAGCACGCTACTCGACGCCGGCAAGGCCATCGAGCCGGAAACGCTGCTGACCATGCGGCTGGCCATCACCGACAACAAGTACCACGAGAAACCGCAAATGGCGGAGTTCTACCGCCAGGTGCTGGAGCGCATCCAGGCGCTGCCAGGCGTGCGCTCCGCCGCGGCGGTCACCGCCCTCCCCTACAGCCCGCATTCCCACTGGCGGGATTTCGTCATCGAAGGCCGCACCGTGGAGCCCGGGAACGCACCCAACGGCATGTATCAGGTGGCCAGTCCGGAGTACTTCGCCACCCTGCGCGTCCCGTTGCGCGAAGGACGTTTTCTGCGCCCCGGCGATGGCCCCACCGCGCCGCTGGTGGCGCTGATCAGCGAGCGTTTGGCCCAACGTTGGTGGAAGAACGAATCGCCCATTGGCAGGCGCATCCGGATGGGGGTGGACGATTCGAAGGGCCCGTGGAGGACCATCGTCGGCGTGGTGGGCAACATGCCGCACAACCCCTACGAGCGGCATCCCCGCCCCGCCGTCTACGTGCCATACCAGCAGGAGCCCGCGCTGTGGATGGACATCGGCGTCCGCACCGCCGGCGATCCTCTGCTGCTGGCTCCCTCGGTGACCGCGGCCGTTCGTTCGGTGGACCCCGACCAGCCGGTCACCGAGATGCACACCATGGCGAAATCCATCCACGACCGGGCCATCGGCCTGAACTACATCGCCGTGCTGATGGGCGTGTTTGGCGCAATCGCGCTGGTGCTTTCGGCCGTCGGCGTCTATGGCGTGATGGCCTACATGGTGTCCGAACAGACGCGCGACATCGGCATCCGCATGGCCCTGGGCGCGCCGCGCGGCAGTGTGCTGGCGGCCATCTTTCGGCGCGGTCTGCTGGTGACGGGAGCGGGTCTGGCCGTGGGTTTGCCACTGGCGTACGGGCTCGCGCGCCTGATGGCGTCCCTGATTTTCGGGGTGACGGCGACGGACCCGGCGACCTTCGTGGGCATTTCGCTGGCGCTGCTCGCGGCCGCGGCCCTGGCCATCTACCTCCCGGCCCGCCGCGCGATGAAGATCGACCCGATCCTGGCTTTGCGGTACGAGTGAGCCGGATGAAGATTGAGGGAACTGGAACGTGAGCGAGCGGACGCTAACGTTCCACCGCCTTACGCGGCCTGCCTCCAAGTCGTCCATTCGCCCTGGAAGCGGCCTTCTTAGCCTTGCTCCTCGATCGACCACCGGCTTGACCTAACCTGGATGCCATCCACGAACTCGAACCCAGAAATCCCTCCAGGAGACCTGGCACATAGAGATCCGCATCCGCGGATGGAAAGTGGATACCGAAGCCCGACGGACTGATCTCAATTTCGTCGAGCTGCGAAGGCCGGGCCTCTTCCAAGCCTTCGACGTCGCCGGGCGAGAAGCTCACAATCAGCCTGGAGCTGAGATGAATCACGATCCGCCTGGTCCTGCGATCGTAATGCGCGGACACCGCCCGGGGAATGCGTGCTTTCAGTTCCTGAGCACGCCGGTTTGCCCGTTCAAAATCGTCACGCAACGCCATGAATTTGCTCCCACGCTCGGCACAACTCATCCAAATGTTCTGCCAGAGTACCTTCCATACGTCTGATCTCGCGACGCGAGAATCCATAGTTCTCTCTGATTTCTACGGGGCCCGCCTGACAGAACGTGGGCCGGCCGGTGATCGTTCGGATAGATCACAATCCGCAGTGCGTTCAATTGGAGAACGGTCGGCACAAGCCTATTCTACCGGATTCCCAAGCGCATGGGTTAAGTGGAGCCGGACGCAGGCTCGTCGCATGTTCACCGTGACGGTGACCGGCCTTACCGCCAGCCCATGCGCTCGCACAATGTCTCGATGTGCGCCAGGTGGTGGCCGCAATGCCACGCGTACAACCCGAGCGTCCATTCCAGATTGCGCACGCCCATTTCCGGGTGGCGGAACGTGCGCTGGAATTGCTCCGGCGTCAGATCGCTCAGCAGCGCGACCCAGCGGTGGTGCAGCCCGTCGAGCAACTCCAGCGAAGCCCGAATCGAAGACGTCTTCGCGTCCGCCAGCTCGGCCCACAGGTGTTCGTGATAGGGCTTGATCACCGGCTCGTCCTCAGTGAGCGCGAGGCGGAAACGCACGTACGCGTTCATGTGACTGTCGGGCAGATGGTGCACCACCTGGCGAATGGTCCAACCGCCCGGACGATACGGTGTGTCGAGCTGTTCCTTGCCCAGTTCCTCGACAGCGGCGCGCACTCTCGCCGGTGCGTGAGCCAGCGTGTGAATCCACTCGTGCCTGTTCTCGGCGGTGATCGTGGCGGGCGCCTGATATTTGCCAATGGGGTAACGAAGGTCGGGGGCTTCTCCAGTCTGCATGCTATCTATTGTGCACAAAAAATCACATGGTCCATCCGCCGTCCACCACATGCACCGCGCCGGTGGTGAAGGCGCTCTCATCCGAGGCCAGGTGCACGGCGAGCATGGCCACCTCGCGCGCCCAACCCAGCCGGCCCATCGGCTGCCGCGCCACGAACTCGCGGTGCGCGGCCTCCACTGTTTTCCCTGTCTGCGCGGCCTGCGCCCGGATGCGCTGTTCCAGCGATGGAGTCATGATGGTGTGCCCGGACAGATCACGTTGGCGCGGATCCCATGGCGGATGAAGTCGGTGGCCACCGCTTTGGTCAGGCCGATCACGGCGGCCTTCGTCGCGGCGTACGCGTAGCGATTGGGAACGGCATGCACCGCGTCCCTGATTTTCGGAGTGACCGCCGCCGACCCGACGACCTTCGTGGGCATTCCGCTGGCCCTGCTCGGGGCCGCGGCCCTGGCCATCTACCTCCCGGCCCGGCGCGCGATGAAGATCGACCCGATCCTGGCTTTGCGGTATGAGTGAAGCAGCTTTCAGGAGACATGCAACGTCGGAGCGTTGTCTCTGTCGCGATGGCGCTTCACGACGGTTTCCACGTCCTGATTCAGTGCCACGAGAACGTAGAAGACGCTCCACGGAGAACTGCCGGAATTCTCCGCGCAGCATCCTGGATACGTCGGGCTGGCGGATGCCCAACAGAGCGGCCAGTTCCACCTGTTTCAAACACCGCTCGTTCCTGATCGCGTCGATCTTGAACACCAACTGCGCTTTGACCAGATGTTCTTCCGGATTCGGTATGCCGAGATTTTTGAACACAGTACGGCTTCCGATTTCGTATCCTCTCTTGCTCATCGCTCCGCTTCCTTTGCTATCTGTCCGGCATCGCGTAGCCGTTGTCCGATCAGTCCGATGTCGCGGCGCGGCATCTGCGTCCGGTCGTCGATTTCTTCTGGAAGGCGTGAAGGACGTACACCGCCCCCGCGTATCGCACGCGGGCGGCCGGAGCGGCCAGCTAACTACTTTCTGGCGCAAAAGTCATTTTTGCGAAAAACGTGCCCAGAGCGGACTGATGGCGCTGGTCAGACGAACGCGAAAAGGCCCACCGGCATAACCGGTGGGCGGTGACGAAGGAG